>NZ_JBIVCV010000001.1:565565-620332 GCF_044746765.1 Pseudomonas sp. NPDC090203 | reverse complement strand
CGTTATCGTGTTCGGTGCGTTCCTGCCTGGTTCTCTGGTTGACGTGCGTCCAGTGCGCGTCACCACGCACCTGGAAGGCAAAGAGCTGGAATTCAAGGTCATCAAGCTGGACCAGAAGCGCAACAACGTTGTCGTTTCCCGTCGCAGTGTCCTGGAAGCCGAGAACAGCGCCGAGCGCGAAGCTCTGCTGGAATCCCTGCAGGAAGGTCAGCAAGTCAAGGGTATCGTCAAGAACCTCACCGACTACGGCGCATTCGTCGACCTGGGCGGCGTCGATGGCCTGCTGCACATCACCGACATGGCCTGGAAGCGCATCAAGCATCCATCGGAAATCGTCAACGTTGGCGATGAGATCGATGTAAAAGTCCTGAAGTACGATCGCGAGCGCAATCGTGTTTCCCTGGGTCTGAAGCAACTGGGTGAAGACCCATGGGTTGCTATCAAGGCTCGCTACCCGGAAAGCACCCGCGTTACCGCGCGTGTAACCAACCTGACCGACTACGGCTGCTTCGCAGAGCTGGAAGAAGGCGTGGAAGGCCTGGTACACGTTTCCGAAATGGACTGGACCAACAAGAACATCCACCCATCGAAAGTCGTTCAGGTTGGCGACGAAGTGGAAGTCATGGTTCTGGACATCGACGAAGAGCGTCGTCGTATCTCCCTGGGCATCAAGCAGTGCAAATCTAACCCATGGGAAGATTTCTCTGGCCAGTTCAACAAGGGCGACAAGATCTCCGGCACCATCAAGTCGATCACCGATTTCGGTATCTTCATTGGTCTGGACGGCGGCATCGACGGTCTGGTTCACCTGTCCGACATCTCCTGGAACGAAGTGGGCGAAGAAGCCGTACGTCGCTTCAAGAAGGGCGACGAGCTCGACACCGTGATCCTGTCTGTTGATCCAGAGCGTGAGCGCATCTCGCTGGGTATCAAGCAGCTGGAAAGCGATCCGTTCTCCGAGTACGTCACTGTCAATGACAAAGGCGCTATCGTTCGCGGTACCGTTAAAGAAGTTGACGCCAAAGGCGCCATCATCACTCTGGCCGACGACATCGAAGCTACCCTCAAAGCCTCCGAAATCAGCCGTGACCGCGTTGAAGACGCGCGTAACGTTCTGAAAGAAGGCGAAGAGATCGAAGCCAAGATCATCAGCGTTGACCGCAAGAGCCGCGTGATTTCTCTGTCCATCAAGTCGAAAGACGTTGAAGACGAGAAAGAAGCTATTCAGAGCCTGCGTAGCAAGCCTGAAACCGCAGAAAACACTGGTCCTACCACTCTGGGTGACCTGCTGCGTGCTCAAATGGAAAAACAGAACTGAGTTCTGTCTGACCATTGAAAAAGGGCGACTTCGGTCGCCCTTTTTTGTGGGCGGTGTTTTTTTCGGCAATCACCAGGCGCAAGTGATCACATAAGTGGGGCAGTGGGGCTGTTCAAATCCATTCGGTCATGCTAAAACCTTCAAAGCGCTTTACCTAGCTGCTTGAAAAAGAAGGGAAAAATATGACGAAGTCGGAGTTGATCGAACGAATTGTCACCCATCAAGGACTGCTCTCATCCAAGGATGTGGAGTTGGCCATCAAGACCATGCTTGAGCAGATGTCGCAATGCCTCGCCACAGGCGACCGTATCGAGATACGGGGCTTTGGCAGCTTTTCCCTGCATTACCGCGCGCCTCGTGTAGGCCGCAATCCAAAGACCGGACAGTCGGTCAGTCTGGACGGCAAGTTCGTCCCGCACTTCAAGCCCGGCAAGGAATTGCGTGATCGGGTGAACGAAGAGGAGGAGCATGAGCTCCAATAGCGTTCTAAAGGAGTGCTGAATGCGAAATCTCAAACGCCTGGTTTTTTTTATAGTCGTCGTGCTGATCGTCTCGGCGACGGTAGTATTCATGCTTGAAAACCAGCAGCCGGTGGCGTTGGTGTTCTTTGGCTGGTCGGCGCCCGAGTTTTCGGTGGCTGTACCGGTGATACTGGCGTTGTTGGTGGGGATGATGATCGGGCCTGTGTTGGCCTGGGGTGCGCGATTGCGTGGCAGACCCAAGGCATCTCGCGTGGCGTGAGTGTTATCTTCTTTGACTGAGTTGCCCCCTCCATTCCTCGGCTGGAATTCCAGTCCCCTCCTGTACAATGAGTCGCTGGCGAGCGCTGATCGAAAGGTCATTGGCTGGTCAAGATGGAGCTAGAGCCCTCTGGTTCGCGCCTTGGCGTCGGTGACTAATGCCCTTATGATGTCGTCAGGTAACGTTATTTATCTGAAAACATTGAAAATGTTGGGTTTCACCGCCGCGAGCAGTCGTAAAATCCGCCGCGAGCTGTAGAATAATGACCTGCTCGCGTACAGGCGCATTTCATGGATCCCTTGCACCGGCTTTATCGATTGCGGGACATCGAGCTCTGATTGCGGTTTGTAACACTACTAATACCTTCTCTGGCCAGCTTCGCCAGAAAAGGACCAAGGATTTTAGAATGGAATTGATTCCCGTAATCATGTCTGGCGGCGTTGGTAGCCGGTTGTGGCCTGTTTCCCGCGAGACGCATCCCAAGCCGTTCATGCAACTGCCGGACGGGCAGAATCTGATTCAGAAAACCTTCCTGCGTGCCTCTGCCCTGGACAGCGTTGTCGAGATCCTTACCGTCACCAACCGCGAACTGTTGTTCAAGACCGAAGACGAATACCGGGTAGTCGATCGTGCGCACCACGCGCAAAGCTACATTCTTGAGCCGTTTGGCCGCAACACCGCTGCGGCGGTTGCGGCAGCAGCCTTGCAGTTGCAGGAAACCCGCGGCGACGACGCTTGCATGCTGGTGCTCGCGGCGGATCATCTGATTCAGGATCAGGCGGCATTCGCAGCAGCCGTGAACAACGCCGTGTCTCTGGCGACTCAAGGTTGGCTGGTGACGTTTGGCATTCAGCCGACCTATCCGGAAACCGGTTTTGGCTATATCGAAGCCGACGCTGGAACCCGCCTGGACGCTGGCCAAAAAGTCGCCCGTTTCGTTGAAAAACCCAATCTGGAAACTGCCAGGAGCTACGTGAGTGCCGGTAACTACTACTGGAACTCCGGCATGTTCTGTTTCCGTGTCGGTACAGTGCTGGATGAACTGCGCGCCCATGCGCCGGATGTCGTGGATGCGGTTGTCCAGACAATCGAGGGCTCGCGCCTGTCGACTGCCAAGGGGTACGCCTGCCGTGCGCTCGATGCCGACGCGTTCGCCAGGGTGCCGGATATTTCCATTGATTACGCCCTGATGGAGCGCTCAGCCAAGGTCGCCACCATTCCTTGTGATATCGGCTGGAGTGACATTGGTTCGTGGAATGCCGTCAGCGAGTTGACCGGTGAAGATGAAAACGGAAACCGGTTCGAAGGCGAAGTGCTGTCCCACGGCTCGCGAAATAACTACGTCAACAGCGAAGAGCGCCTGACCGCCTTGGTCGGTGTTTCCGATCTGCTGGTGGTCGATACGCCGGATGCGTTGTTGATCACCAACAAAGAGCATGCCCAGGACGTGAAGCACATCGTCCAGCAGCTCAAGTCCGGTGGCCATACTGCACACTTGCTGCACCGCACAGTGCATCGTCCGTGGGGCACCTACACGACCCTGGAAAACGGTGAGCGCTTCAAGATCAAACGTATCGTGGTCAAGCCCAAGGCCTCGTTGTCGCTGCAGATGCACCATCATCGCAGCGAACACTGGATCGTGGTCAGCGGCATGGCCGTGGTGATCAACGATCAGCAGGAATTGATGCTGAACACCAACGAATCGACCTTCATTCGTGCCGGTCACAAGCACCGCCTGCAGAACCCGGGTGTGATCGATCTGGTTCTGATCGAAGTGCAGAGCGGCGACTACCTGGGTGAGGACGACATCGTCCGTTTCGAAGATAATTACGGTCGCGTGGATAACTAATCTTCATTTTCAGTGCCTAACCCTCGCCTCGGGCATGATGCGCGAGGGTTGCGTGCAGTCTGCCTTGCGGGCTGCTTCATACTGAACAAAGAAACCTTCGGGTTTTTTGTCGCATAGGTTTTTACACATGAATTCCGTCTATCCCGCTATTCAGACACGCTGCTTCAAAGCCTACGATATCCGCGGCCAGGTCCCCAATGATCTGGATGCCGACATTGCCTATCGCATTGGTCGCTCGATGGTCGTGGAACTGAGCGCCAAAAATGTCGTGGTCGGCAGAGACATGCGTCTCGAAAGTCCTTCACTCGCCCAGGCTCTGATCCAGGGCATTCGGGATGCCGGCGCGGATGTCATCGACATTGGCCTATGCGGTACCGAGGAAGTTTATTTCGCAACCAGTCATTATGTTGCCGATGGCGGCGTGATGGTCACCGCCAGTCATAACCCCAAGGGTTATAACGGCATGAAGCTGGTACAGCGTGAGTCGCGTCCAATCAGCGGCGATACCGGCCTTGACGCCATTCGCCAGCGTGTCGATGCCGGTGACTTCGGTGAAGTCGCCATGCAGCAGGGTGGTGTGAAGCCGGCTCCTGACAAGACTGCTTACATCCAGCATTTGCTGGGTTATGTCGACGGCGCGGATCTGCGTCCGCTGAAGATCCTTGCCGATCCGGGCAACGGTGCCGTTGGCCCGGCTTTGCAGGCGATCAAGGACAAGCTGCCGTTCGAATGGGTGATCATCAACGCCGAACCCGATGGCAACTTCCCAAATGGCGTGCCCAATCCGCTGCTGCCGGAAAACCGCAGCATCACCCAGGACGCCTTGCTCAAGCATGGTTGCGACCTGGGCCTGGCCTGGGATGGTGACTTCGACCGCTGCTTCTTCTTCGATGAGAAGGGCCGCTTCGTAGAGGGTTATTACCTGGTGGGCCTGCTGGCAGAGATGCTGCTCAAACAGCACCCTGGCTCGAAGATCATTCATGATCCGCGCCTGACCTGGAACACTATCGATCAGGTCAATGAGGCAGGCGGTACGCCCGTGCTATGCAAGACCGGCCATGCCTTCATCAAGGAACGCATGCGCAAGGAAGATGCGGTCTACGGTGGCGAGATGAGCGCTCACCACTATTTCCGCGATTTCGCCTACTGCGACAGCGGCATGATCCCATGGCTTCTGGTGACTGCGCTGATGTCGGTTTCCGGCAAAACCCTGTCCCAGCTGGTCGATGAGCGCATCGCCGCCTATCCATGCAGCGGTGAAATCAACTACAAGGTCGACGACGTTAAGGCTGTGCTGGGCAAGGTCTACGACCATTACGCCTCGACTTGCTCGAACATCGACAAGACCGACGGCATAAGCCTTGAGTTCGCCCAATGGCGTTTCAACCTGCGTGGTTCGAACACAGAGCCGCTGCTGCGCCTGAACGTCGAAAGCCGCCGTGATCCGCAACTGGTCGCGGCGAAGGTCAAGGAAATCGAGGGGTTGTTGAACAGTAAATAGAAGGATTTGACACACAGCCTCTGATCTAGAGATCAGGGGCTTAGGAGCCGTCCCATCGCAGGACGAAAATGTACTGTTGCATGCCCAATTTGAATGGTGAAGAAGATGAGTGACAAGAAAGTAGCGTTGATTACCGGTATCACGGGGCAGGATGGTGCCTATCTGGCTGAGTTCCTTCTCAAGAAAGGCTACTCGGTACATGGCATCAAGCGTCGTAGCTCGCTGTTCAATACCGCGCGTATCGACCATCTGTACCATGATCCAAACGCTCAAGGCTACGATCTGACCCTGCACCACGGTGACCTGACTGACTCCAGCAGCCTGATCCGCATCGTGCAGGAAGTTCAACCGGACGAAATCTACAACCTGGCAGCACAGAGCCACGTAGCCGTATCGTTCGAAGAGCCGGAATATACCGCCAACTCCGACGCCCTGGGTGCCTTGCGCCTGCTGGAAGCCATCCGCATTGCCGGCCTGGAAAAGAAAACCAAGTTCTATCAGGCTTCGACATCCGAGCTGTACGGTCTGGTTCAGGAAATCCCGCAGAAAGAAACCACGCCTTTCTACCCGCGCTCTCCGTACGCAGTTGCCAAGCTGTACGCCTACTGGATCACGGTCAACTACCGCGAGTCTTATGGGATCTACGCCTGCAACGGCATCCTGTTCAACCACGAGTCGCCGATCCGTGGCGAAACTTTCGTAACCCGCAAAATTACTCGCGCACTGGCCCGTATCAAGCTGGGTCTGCAAGAGTGCCTGTATCTGGGCAACATGAACGCTCTGCGCGACTGGGGCCACGCCCGCGACTACGTCGAGATGCAGTGGCTGATGCTGCAACAGGAAGTGCCGGAAGATTTCGTCATTGCAACTGGCGAGCAGCACTCGGTGCGTGAATTCGTCGAGCTGGCAGCCAAGGAAATGGGTATCGCAGTTCGCTGGGAAGGCACTGGCATTGAAGAGAAAGGCTACGACGTTGCAACCAACAAGTGCATCGTTGCTGTAGACCCTCGCTACTTCCGTCCTGCCGAAGTGGAAACCCTGCTGGGTGATCCATCCAACGCCAAGAACAAGCTGGGCTGGGTGCCGACCACTTCTTTCGCCGAACTGGTTGAGGAAATGGCTCGTGAAGACCTGCGTGAAGCCGAGCGCGACCAACTGGTCAAGCAGCACGGCTACAAGTATTTCAACACTCAAGAATAATTGGGGTCCTCAATGATTCCCGTATACCAGCCCCATTTGGGTGGCCGTGAAAAAGAGTACGTCAATCAGTGCCTCGATTCGACGTGGATTTCCTCGCGTGGCGAGTTCATCTCCCGCTTCGAGACCGGCTTTGCCGAGTACATCGGTTCTGAGCACGCGACTACCGTCAGCAATGGTACTGTCGCGCTGCATTTGGCCATGGCTGCACTAGAGATTGGTGCTGGCGATGAGGTCATCGTCCCGACGCTGACCTACATTGCATCCGTCAACACCATCATGCAGACCGGCGCGGCCGTGGTGTACGCCGAGTCCCTGGCTGATACCTGGAACGTGAGTGTCGCTGACATCAAGGCGCGGATCACACCCAAGACCCGTGCCGTGATGGTCGTTCACCTGTATGGCCTTTCCTGTGACATGGACGCCATCGTGGCCTTGTGCAAGGAGCACAACCTGCTCCTGATCGAAGACTGCGCTGAAGCGTTCGGCTCCCTTTACAAGGGGCAACATGTCGGTACGTTCGGCGACGTGGCGACATTCAGCTTTTTCGGGAACAAGACCATCACCACCGGCGAAGGCGGAATGGTTGTGTGCAAGGACAAGGCCGTGCATGACCGAGCCTGTCACCTCAAGAGTCAGGGCGTGTCCAAGACCCGTGAGTACTGGCATGACGAGCTGGCCTATAACTACCGCATGACCAACATCTGTGCGGCTATCGGCCTGGCCCAGCTGGAACGTGCCGACGAGACCATCGCCCAGAAGCGTCAACTGGCCGACTGGTACCGTGAAGCGCTCAAGGGGCTGCCACTGGTTCTGCACGCAGAGCCTGAAGGCTATCGTCACTCCTACTGGATGTGCTCGATCCTGCTGGACGACCCTGCCCAGCGTCAGCCACTGCGTGACCGCCTGAAAGAGAAGGGTGTCGAAACCCGTCCTCTGTTTCCGCCGGCGCACACCATGCCACACTGCAAGACCGAGGAAGACTTCCCCATCGCGCAGAGCCTGGGTTCGCGTGGCGTGAACCTGCCTAGCTTCCCTACGCTGACGCGTGAGCAGGTGCAGCAGGTGGCGGATGAGATCAGGGCGTTCTATTCGAACTGATTAAGTAAGAGCCGCTGGGTAGAACCTTCGGTTTGGTTTCAAGCAACACGCCAGGCAATGCCTGGCGTTGTCGCCAAATATTCCAGAGGAAATAATGATTTCATATTTTTCCCGTGTTTGGGGCGCACGATATTTTTGGGTGCATCTCGCTTTTGCAGACCTCCGCTCACGCTGGAGGCGTTCTTTTTTTGGAGTTCTGTGGTCGATCATTCAACCATTGGGATTGACGCTCTTGTTGAGTCTGGTATTTAGCAAAATCTTCAACACCGAGATTGTGACATACGCTCCCTATGTTCTGTCGGGCATCATTGTATGGGACTTCATTTCCGCTAATACAGTGGCGGGATCTCTGTCTTTCGTGCAAGCGGATTCGTACATCAAGCAATGCAACCATCCGTTGGCCATCTATACCCTGAGAACCGTTGTTGGCAGTTCGATCATCTTTCTGTTGGCCAGCCTTTCACTTTTCGTGTGGGTGCTCATCGTGATGCCCCAGAATCTGGGCTGGTGCTGGCTGGCTGTTTTGACACTGTATCCATTGCTGGCGCTGATTGCATGGCCAGTCGCGACGCTTCTTTCCTATTTCGCTACGCGTTTTCGTGATATCCCGCATGCCTTGGGACTGGTCATGCAGGCGCTCTGGTTCGTATCCCCTGTTTATTTCGAGGCGAAACTGTTTCAACAGGGCGGTTTGCATGCGCTGGTGGACTACAATCCCATTTACCATATCCTGCAACTCATCAGGGCACCGTTGTTGCAGGGCGAATGGCCAACGCTTGATAACTACATGTTCAGTTTTGGTACAGCACTGTTTTTTGCACTGCTGGCACTGCTTGTCGGGTCCAAGTCCGAACGAAAAGTGATTTTTTATCTATGAACAAGAATCGGATAACCCTCAGCGGTGTGAACCTGCACTACGCCTCCGTCGCCTATAAAGAGCGGTCGATGAAGTCACTTTTAGCGAGTGTACTCAAAGGGGGCGATCAAAGCAGCCGAAAGGTCGCGGATATCCACGCGCTGAAAGACATCAGTCTGGAGATCGTCAGCGGCGAGAGAGTCGGCCTCCTGGGCCACAATGGCGCGGGTAAAAGTACGCTGCTCAAAACCATGGCGGGTCTTTATCCTATCTCAGCCGGGCAGTTGGAAGTGGTTGGGCAGGTACGTTCTCTGTTTGATTTGAGTCTGGGGTTCGAGCCGGACGCTTCGGGTCGGGAAAATATTCTTTACAGAGGGCTGCTGCTCGGTCTTTCGCCACGCTTCATGCGAGAGAAAGAAGCCGCAATCGTTGAGTTCGCCGGTTTGGGAGAGTTTATCGACTACCCCATCAAAACCTATTCAGCTGGCATGCAAGTGCGTTTGGCTTTTGCTATTTCCACTACGGTGGGGGGCGACATATTGCTGCTGGATGAGGTGATCGGGGCAGGTGACGCGAATTTCATGGCCAAGGCCAAGGCGCGCATCAGCGAACTGATCGAACAGGCTGAGATACTGGTTTTGGCGTCTCACGACCTGAGCGCATTGCGCTCGATTTGTACCCGCGGTCTCGTGTTCCACCACGGATCGCTTATGTTTGACGGTGGAATTGAACAAGCCATCGCAGAATACGCAAGAATTAATGGATTGAATAATGTCGGCTAAACCGTTGCGTGTGATGTGGCTTCTGAACCATGGGTCGGCACGGAAGTTTGAACTCCCAATGCTCAAGGCAGTGGGTATCAATGAGATTTTCCTGCCTAAGAGTTTTCCGCAGGAGATCGGGTTTCGCTCAGCGAGCGTGGATTATTCCGAAGACGCGAATCTGACGATTCCGGCAGAAGACTTGGAAATCCTGAACGGTCAGAACTGGTACGTTGCGCCAACGAAAGAGGCGTGGGCCATCGCGAACAAGCATTTCGATATTTGCTTTTTCATCTGCCACTCCCCGGGCTTCATGAATGAAGTCGCTCGCTCGTTCGAGGGAGCAGCCATTTGGCGAGCATACGGTCTCGACAAGAGTCTGAGTTACGGTGAGGTTGTCAAGGTTCTCCATTACGGTAGTCAGTCGGTCAAGCGTTTGGGGCGGCGGCTCTGGTTCGGGATTGCGTACGATCACCTCGCGCAGATCGAGCCACTTTTCCTGCAAAAGCGGGAAGTCTATCTGCCCTTGGGGCTGAGCAATTGCACGATCACCGACACGTGGAAGGGACGTGACAAGCAGATTTTCTTTGTCTGCCCTGACATCGGCTTCAGCAGTTACTACAAAAAGGTCTACGACGAATTCCGGCGTGACATGGGTGAGTTCCCATACAAGATCGGCGGGTCGCAGCCTATTGAGGTGGATGATCCCGATGTACTCGGGTTTGTAACCAACGAACAGCATGAGCGGAACATGACCGAGTCACGACTCATGTTCTACCACTCCAGTGAGCCTAACCATATTCACTATCACCCGTTTGAAGCCATTCGGGTCGGCATGCCTCTGGTGTTTATGGCGGGCGGCATTCTCGATCGCATGGGCGGTATAGGTTTACCCGGGCGTTGCGTGAGCATTGCAGAGGCGAGGGACAAGATTCGCAGAATTCTCAATGACGACGAGAGGTTGATTCAAAGCATTCGCGGGTCCCAAGGGATCTTGCTTGATGCAATGCGTGCGGAAAACTGCGTTGACGCCTGGCATATCGGCTTCGAGAAAATTGTCGCTGAACTGGCTGGTTATCGCGATGAGCAGGATGAGCGGCCCGCGATCAAGAACAAGAAGATCGCTGTTGTGGTGCCCGTAGAGTATAGGGGAGGGAGTTTGCGAGGGGCCAAACTGCTGGCTCAGGCACTGTACTCCGGCAGTCGTGATTGGAATGAGCCGGTTGAGGTCGTGCTAGTGCATCTGGACTTGCCAGACAGCTATCCGGACGAAGAATTCTCGGACATGAGTGAACACATCCAACGGCGTACCTATCGTTGGCGGATGCTCGATGCGAAGACTGCGCGTCGAGCGATGCGATACGCAGGTCATGAGGGGTGGGAGCCTACGTCGAGCAATTATATGGTGCCCGACGACGGTATCAAACAGTTGCTGGACTGTGATGCCTGGGTCATTGTGTCGGACCGGGTCAATGCCCCGTTGCTTCCGTTGCGTCCGTGCCTGTTCATGGTTTACGACTATCTGCAGAGATACGAAAAGGTATTGGCTGGCGCGGATGAGCACTTCATCCATGCAGTCCGCCGAGCGCAAAAGGTCATGGTTACCACTGAATTCACGCGCAAAGATGCCATTCAGTACGCGGGGGTCGATGAAAAGCGAGTGGTCAAATTACCGATGCTCGCTCCCGATTTCTCTGTTGGAACCGAACACGCTTTGGCTGCGCCAGCTCTGGCCAAGTCCTATTTTCTGTGGACGACCAACGCCAGCGCGCACAAGAATCATGAAAATGCATTCAAGGCGCTAGGGTATTATTACACTACGCTGGGCGGCAAGCTGGAATGCAAAGTGACTGGAATCGGTACCAAGAAACTGCTTAAAAGCGAACTTAACCATCTTCAAGCGGCCATCAAGGTATTCAATGGCAACAAAACACTGAAGAAGCATGTCCGCTGGTTGGGAGAGCTGCCTGATTACGAGTATCGCGCCTGGCTGGAAAATGCGGCATTTCTGTTGCACGCCGGGAAAATCGATAACGGGACGTTTAGCGTCATCGAGGCTGCCTATTACAACGTACCGTCCGTGAGTAGCGATTATCCCGCCATGCGGGAAATTGACGAGCAATTCGCGCTGAATCTCACCTGGATGGATTCCGGTGATTACAAGGATATGGCTCATAAACTCAAGGAAATGGAAATCTCCCATTTGTCGAAGTCTGCCTTGTTGCCGAGCCACGAACGCTTGAATGAGCAACACGTAGACAAGCAGGGTGGCAAATATTGGGAGGAGATCAGAGAATGTCTGTGAAGTATTACGGTATTTACCTGGCTTATGCGCCAGGTCTTGACTTGCGCCATGAAGGCTTGGGGCGGTATTTGGCAGCGTTTGTGAAAGGCGCTTCCGAACGTGCGGATGTGAAATTCGTACTGGTTTGTCCCAGTTGGTCGCGGAACAGTCTTGTCGAGCTGTTTTCTAGCGAGGGCGTTAGCGATGAGCAGCTCGAAATCGTCAGTCCTGCGAGCAAACCAATGCTGTTGAGAGTATATGAGGCTTACCTCGATCGTAAAAAACGCAGGCGCAAGTCGGTCGTTCGGCGCTGGGTAGCCGACAAGTTTTACGGTTGTAAGCGTGCGCTACTTGAGCATGCAGAGCAGCGACTGGTTATGACTAACAGCATCGGTGGAATACTGCTGTTGCTCATAGAAGCATTCATTGCCGCTCTGGTGGCGGTGGCGATCAGCCCGTTGCTGCTTTTCCTGGTGCCGCTAGTGCTCTTGCGTATGGGCAAGCGTTTGGCGAGAAAAGTGCTAAAGCCGCTCAAAAAAATCAATATCTGGTTTACAGGGGCTGTGGGCGAGCCAAAAGACGATGCATTCGTACTGCGTCTCTATCGCAGGATGGAGGTCGTCGAGTCGGAGCGAATGCTTACAATCATCAACCGAATGCACAAGGTTCGGGCATGGTACAGCCCGACCGCGTTTTGGCCTGCATTCAATGAGATCAAGACGCCAAAGTTGATGTGCGTCCCTGATGTTGTGCTATCTGATTTCCCGGTGGGCTTTTCAAGGGTGGGTGGGGATCGATATCTCCAAACCTTCGAAGCGGTACGAAAGGCGATTCAGACCGGCGATCACTTTGTGACTTACAGCAACGCCATCAAATGGGACACGTTGGTTGATCACTATGCTGTGCGCCCTTCCAGCGTAACGGTCATTCACCACGCTCCGAACATTCTGAGCCAGTGGGTGACAACCCGAGGATTCAAGGACCTTGACGCGACGTCAACGCACTACTGCTCGACACTGCTATCCAGTGCGTTGCGTAAATCGTCGAACAAGAACTACACCGTAGGATTCATGAGTTCCGAGTTCAAGTTTCTGTTCTACGCCAGTCAATTCCGGCCGAACAAGAACATGCTGACGTTGCTCAGGGCGTACGAGTATTTGCTGCGCCACGAATTCATCACTCATAAGCTGGTGCTTACAGGGGATCCTGAAAAATTCCCAATGGTCAAAAAATTCATTGCCGAGCATGGTCTGCAGAATGACGTTTTGTGCCTCTACGGTTTGAGCGTTCAGGAGCTAGCCGCCTGTTATCGACTGGCAGACGTTGCTGTCAACCCAAGCCTGAGTGAGGGCGGCTGCCCATTTACCTTCACTGAGGCGCTGTCGGTTGGTACTCCTGTGGTAATGGCCCGTATCGCGGTAACCGAAGAGGTCCTGACTGATGAGGAAATGCGGGAGAAGACTTTCTTCGACCCATACGACTGGCGTGATATGGCCGCAAGGATTCAGTGGGCTCTCCACAATCGGGAAGCACTGGTCGATCTGCAGAAACAGACATATGAGCGTTTGGTGAGTCGTACCTGGACTGATGTGGTCAACGAACATATCGACGTGCTTGATTCGATCTCTGCTGAAGTTCAGCCAGTTTTGAAAGAGGCGGTAGCATGATTGTACCCAAGCGGCTACTGGTCTTGGGGTTCGGGGGGCATGCGCGGAGTGTGGCGGATGTCGCGCTCTCACTGGGTATCAAACAGCTATTTTTTCTTGATGAGAACGCCAGACCGGAAGAGCAGTTTTGCTCGTTTCCGGTTAAAGCCGCAATTGATTTCGTTCCCGATGAAGAGTGGCAGGCACTACCTGCCTCTGGAGATAACGCCAGGCGCAGAGAGCAAATCGCTTGGGCAGAGCAGAATGGCTTCAAAGTTGCTACGCTCATTTCTGACCGTGCCACTCTGGGGATCGGTGCGAGGATAGGAGCTGGCAGTTTCGTCGCCCACCATGCGCACGTTGGCCCAATGGCAAATGTCGGAAAAGCTTGCATTATCAACACCGGCGCGGTGGTTGAGCATGAGTGCACAGTCGGCGATTACACGCACATTTCGGTCAATTCAGTCGTGGCCGGCCGTAGCCGTATAGGCAACCAATGTTTTATTGGGGCAAGTGCGGCTGTAATCGACGGCATTTCAGTGGGGGACGAGGTCGTTCTCGGCGCGGGTGGTTGTGCCGTTCACAGCCTTACAGAGCCGGGGGTTTACATCGGTGTACCTGCTAGGCGAATGGGTTCATAACGATGAAGGTCCTTCATTTCTTCAAGACTTACCTGCCCGACACGATGGGAGGCATTGAACAAGTCATCTTTCAACTTGCCGAAGGCGGGCGGCGGGTAGGTGTTGAAGCGCAGGTGCTTTCGCTGAGCTCAGGTCCCGTGCAATTTGATGGTCGGGTGGGAGGGCACGTAGTGCATCGCGCCCGGCAGGATTTGCATCTCGCATCTACGGGCTTTTCGCTGAGTGCCTTCGGGATGTTCAAGCGACTGTCCCGAGAGGTTGATCTTGTGCATTACCACTTTCCGTGGCCCTTCATGGATGTTGTGCATTTTGTTAGTGGTGTACAAGTTCCTTCGGTCTTGACTTATCATTCCGATATCGTCAAGCAAAAAATGCTAGTAAAAATGTATTCACCGTTGATGAATTCGTTTTTGAGAAGTGTTGATGCAATTGTTGCAACTTCGCCCAATTATCTCGCCAGCAGCCCTGTACTTCAGCGTTTTGAAAACAAAGTAAGTGTCATTCCACTCGGTATCGATCCAGAAACCTATCCTGCACCGCAAGACGCCAGACTTGATCGATGGCGTGCTGTTACCGGGCAGCGTTTTTTTCTGTTCGTTGGTGCGTTGCGGTACTACAAGGGCCTGGACTTTCTCTTGGACGCTGCGAAGCAGACCGGTTTACCGGTAGTGATCGTGGGCGGCGGCCCGCTTGAGCAAGCGCTCAAGCACAAAGCCCGATCCCTGGGGCTTGCCAATGTCCTATTTTTGGGCGGGCTGCCGGATGAAGACAAGTCGGCATTGCTGCAACTTTGTTCTGCAGTGGTCTTCCCGTCGCACCTGCGCTCCGAAGCCTTTGGCGTCACGCTGCTGGAAGGGGCCATGTACGGTAAGCCGATGATTTCTTGCGAAATCGGTACCGGTACAACCTACATCAATATCCACGGTGAGACAGGTCTGGTGGTTGAGCCTTGCAATGCGTCTGCACTGGCTGCCGCGATGCAGCAACTATGGGGTGACCCATTGTTTGCCGCACAATTGGGCGGTCGTGCTGCTATAAGGTTCGAAAAATGTTTCAGAGCCGATACAATGGTGGGTAGTTATAAATCATTGTACGACGAAGTTTTGGCGAAATGATTTCCGCTGTCTGAGCGTATTGAAGCCCGTTTTTCGTTAATTCACCCTTAGTCGATAGTTAGAATTCTGCGTCTGTTCGACATTGGCGGGAGAGTACGCTACGTTAGCTCTACAGTGCTGAGCCTTTCACACATTCGCTAGGCTTCTACTCAGGAAAAACTGGACCAAGAAAATGTTTAATGACCCGTCGTCGGACTCGATTTACGCGCTGGTTGCCACTACTGGCTATTTGCTTTTAGTGGACCTGATAAAGAAAACCGTTACGCCAATTGAAAATGCGCGCCCTGAGTACTATGGGATTTCGTGGCAGCCTCAATCGGATCATCTGATTCTGTCACATTCTGGTGTGGACAACGCCGCGATGCTGGGTATCGCCGATTACGCCACCTCGGAAAAAGGATTCATCTCTAGCGGCGAACTCAGTAGCAGCAATATCCTGTCTGCTCCACACCAGATTCTGTGCGCCAGCGACAGGCGAATCGTGTGCACTAATACCGGGCGAAATGCGGTCACCGTGCTGCAGATCGAGAAGCCGGGTCATTATCAGGAACAGCAGATTTCGTCAGCTCGATGGGATCGGCTTTCAACCGAGCAGATCACAGGAGACCATCTCAACTCGGTGTTTGAGCGTGATGGCCGCATCTATGTACTCGCCCATGGGCACCACAAAGGTGCGACGCTTGCGGTGATGGATTACCCGAGTTTGGAGATTCTGGAACTGCAGACGATCGGTAACCGAACCGGCCTGCACAACATCTGGGTTACTGATGAAGGGCAGAAAATTTCGTGCCACAGCAATATCGGCTCGCTGATCGATTTGACCTCCGATGATGTGATCTGGTCTGCCGGCAATCCAATTTACACCCGCGGTCTGGCGGCGACGACCGATTACCTTGTGGTTGGCGAAAGCCAGATGACCGGGCGGGATTTACGCCGCAGCTCCATGAGCGGCCTCTGGATCGTTGACCGCCATACCTACCAGACGCTGGACTACATGTGCCTGGGCCCTTACGGGGCGGTCAACGAAGTACGATTGCTCAATGTCGCCGACCTTGCTCACCACGGTCATGTTTTCCAAGGTATGAGCCAGTTGCTCGAGCGAAGCCTGTTCGCTAGGCAGCGCGAATCGAGTCTGCACGCGTCGAAGCTCGCAGCTTTCGAGGTCAAGGCCTGGACCGATTACGAAAGCGTGCTCGGCGTGCCTGCGCGATCCGAAGGCGGTGTCAGAACGGCTGATCCTCAAGGTCTCTGCATAATCACCCGCAAAAGTGCGGACGCCTCGTCTGTGGATTTCCACTACACTCTTGACACCACGAACGAAGCATCACATGTGTCAGTGGTGCTCTATCAGGGTAATGGCAGTGATACTGAGATGCACGCGCTACTCCTCCAGCCTCAGGATCAAGATCATGCATCGCTGGGTATGTGGAGCAACGATGGTGTCCAGTGGAGCGCTGATCTTGAGGTGCGAGTTCCCGACCTTCCACTCCGGGGGCATATTCAGGCCATCAGAGAGCACGATACCTTGAAAATCGTCTTGAACGGACGCTTATTGTTGACTCTAACGGCCGAGCAGTTGCCGATGATGGCGGGCTCGATGGGCATTCGCTGGATTGGCGCCTCGATCTCTCCAGCAACAAACTGACCCGCGCCCTGTAAAACAAGGACCATAAGTGTGGACTTGAACGAAAACATTGTACCGGCAAAAGGCACAGTAACCGCCTCTGATCGAGAGATGCGTCTGGGGCAAAGGCCTTTGGTTGTCTGGTTTACCGGGCTCAGTGGCGCTGGAAAATCCACACTGGCCTACGCGCTGGAAAGTGCGCTGTTCAAAGCCAATAAGCTTGCCTACACACTCGATGGCGATAATGTGAGGCATGGTCTGTGTCGTGATCTTGCTTTCTCTGCACGTGATCGCGCCGAGAACATTCGTAGAGTTGCGGAGGTGGCACGATTGATGTGCGAGGCCGGGATGATTACCATCGTGGCCTGCATCTCACCGCTGAAGCGCGATCGCGAGGCTGCGCGCGAAGTGATCGGAGCTCACAAATTTGTTGAAATCTACCTCAGCACCCCGTTGGTAGCCTGCGAAAAGCAGGACCCCAAGGGCTTGTATCGCAAAGCCAGGGCAGGGTTGATCAAGGATTTTACTGGTATCAGCGCTCAGTATGAGGCTCCTGAGGCCCCAGCGTTGAACTTGGATGCCAGTGAGAGCTCGGTCAACGAGTGCCTGGAACAGATTCTGAAGCTGCTTGCGGGCCGCCAGAGTGATTGAGTACGTGCAGGGAGGGAATGGCGCCTCGGTATTGAGACGCTGTTTTAAACGTGGCAGATCTGGGGAATCACTGTATATAAACGTCCTGGATCAGCGGCGTGGGCGGCGCAAGCGGCCAAGATAGCTGCGCGCAGACCACCAGAGCGAGGCGAGTTTCTGCAGGAAAGTAGGTCGTGCGACTATCGTAACTCGGCGTTTCTTGACGGGCAGTGGCTCGTCGTAATGAGACGGGTACTTCGAGTCATGTAACCCATAGCTGAAGTCCATGTCGTTCATTTTTTACTCCTGAAATACGGCGAAATAAACTAAAACCAGATTGTAACGGCAGTTTGCCATGCTGGCTACAGGCTATGCTGTTGAAAATACAGACATCTCATTAAACAAAGATGAACCTTGAGGCGAGGGGCAGCGTCAGTCCTTATCGATATGAGGCCGAACTGTCGCGTAAAAATTGGCTGGATTCACTCGATTGGGTTGTGCGCTGGCAAGGCAGCGAATAAGAGAAACCGACGATTTACGCCTGGAATGTGAGAGCCCGCGCTGGGCGGGCTCTTGATGAAGGAAATGCAGAGGCGCGCTAGACCTTTTCTCGAATGACTTTTCCAATATGGCAGGGGCTAAAATTTTGGAAAATGTCTTGGAGCCGCTGTCCGTAAGGTGCGCGATGTTAAACTGAGCAGGCGCGCCGTCGTCTGCCACCAGCGAGCAGGCCGCTGTCGGACATAAGAGCTTCATGGTAGGGATGTAAGTGATATCCTCACGACCAAGAAACCGGCCTGACAGCACTGTTTCCGAATTGTCCACAAATTGTTGCTCCAGATCCGCTGCAGAATACATATCTCCGCCCGACTTGATATGCTCAGCGAGAATGATTGGCACACTCCTCTTATAGAGAGGGGACTCCCCGAGAATAACCAGTTTGCTACCCATTTTTTTGAGTTTTTGGATGGTTAATTCAAATAGGTTCATGGTCTCACTACTCGCTCCCCAATTAGCTCCAAGAATTAATAGGTCAGGCTTGTAGTTAAGTATCTCCGGCAATGCTTGCGCGTTAATCTCCGTGCAGTTCGGATTGGCGCGGACCACTATGTTTTCTATAGGCGGGCACGCCGATGCAGAAATCAGACGAAGAGAGTAGCCATGCTTTTCGAAAAGAGGTTTCAGTCCGAGGTAATACTGAGCAGCATGACTGTCACCCCAAATCATGGCTTTTTTGAGATTGTTTTTTGGTAAGCAGGGTGTGAAGTCAATCCCTTCATGAATATGTCTGGCCTCAAAAAAAACATTCGCCAGTACGAAATGCAGGCTTTGGATCGTATTGAAGATAAGACATGGCTTTAGCCACGCGCTCGTCAGGGCTTTCGGTAAAGCCATTTTTGTATATAGTTAATCCCGAAATGGCCATGATGCAGCACAGTGATGCTAATGAGTTTCCGTAGATGCGCAACGGAGAGCTCGATCGTTTCGTGGCGCGAAATGGAGTCTCAACGAGTCTGTAGCAAATGGCCGCCAAGATGAAGGTGGCCACCAACACCGATACGTTAAAATGAAACGCAGTGGCGTTTGGAAACAGGCGTTTGCCGAAAACAATAACTGGCCAGTTTAACAAATATAGTGAATACGAAAGCTTTCCAATGTATCGAGCAGGCTCGTTCTCGAGGAGCCTTATAGACAATGCGCTTTTGCCCGACCCAACGAGCAGCAGAATGGCGGTGGCGAGGCATGGGAGCAAGGCGTTGAAACCGGGAAAGCTCATGTCTGAGGTGTAGCAGCATATACAAAAAAATAGTACTAAGAAAGCCAGTCCTAAGAGCACATTATTGATAATGGGGGTCTGAGGGTACGCTCGTTGCGGAAATGCTATTGCACATCCGATCAATAGCTCGAAGGCCCGGAATGGTAATAAGTAAAACGCCGAAGACGGACTATGGTTAAGTGCCCACTCTGAGAGCACAATTAACACATCTAACAATGCGATTAGGGTTCCGACAAAGACCCTTTTATTTGCTTTGGCAAGTAGTATGGCCAATAATGGGAAAAATATATAGAACTGTTCTTCTACTCCTAAGGACCAAAGGTGTAGTAGAGGAATCTCGGCCGCGGTAGCTGCGAAGTAGTTTGATGTCAGAAAGTAGTAAATGTTCGCGGAAAATAGAGAGGCTGCAAAAGCCGACTTTGCGACACCTGCGAGCTCCTGTGAGTACATAAAAAACGAGGAGAGTATCGCAGTAAAGAGAATCGTAGCCATGAAGGCTGGTTCCGCTTTGCTCTTCTTACGTAAAAAACTGATATGGAGAATGTGCCGCTGTTCAGTCCTTGGTAGATTATTTTCGATATCAGGTACCCTGATATCACAAAGAAAACATCGACACCAACAAAACCACCTTGGAAACTCTGAATATTTAAGTGGTAAAAAATCACACTCAGCACTGCGATAGCTCTTAATCCATCGATGTGCGGCATATATTTTATGTGCTGCTTGTCCATCACTACTCTTTACCTGAAAACAGCGCGGTGCTGGTGACATAGGTGGCAGCGAGGTGCTGCCGGTTCGCTTTTTAGAAAAACTTTTGCATGCATTGCAGCTTAGCTGTACGCCGGCGCTAGAAATGCCACCGGCGGACGATCAGTTTGTGTTATCTATACTAAATCGGGTCAGCCTGCCGGAGAGGCCATATTGGTTTTTGTCGGTCTTGCTGTAAATTGAAAGGGTGTTAACTCCTGACCGCAATGCGCCTACAGGTACTGCGCCAGAAAACTCGCCTGGGGCTGTCCATGTAATAGGGACATTTTCGCCATTTATTGACATGGTCAATCCTTCTCGTACATGGCTATTGATAAAGTCTGTAAATTCACCCGACAGCCTATAGATTCGATCGTTAGGTGTGAACTTAAAATTTAGTGTTGCAATGTCACTTGTAATCCATGCAACCGCATCGTGGTGAAAGTTGTTGACGGTCCATTCCGCTGGTCGCCAACCAGTGCCTGCGATAGGAAGCTCCATGCTCCACCAATCGCCGAAGTTCCAGTGATAGCTGCTTTTCGCTTGATGGTCCGCCAATCCTGTCATCCAGTAGGAGGGAGTGCTATTTTTCAGCACGTTCCGATAAACCTTCGCTAGACGGCTTGTATTGTGTGGAGAAGACAGTTGAATCAGCGTTCGGTTTTGTGGCAAGTCTGCTTCATTATCGGGATCAACAACGATAGCAATTGCGGTCAATTTGCTTATGTGCAGATCGGGAAGCTCCTCTCGCAGGGGTACGTAGGGGCCAGTGACGGCTTCTGGGTAATGAAATACCCATTCTTCCGACGTTTCTTCACAGTTCCCTTTTCGTGCGAGATTATCCGGTTGCTGCCATTCCTTGCTTGGCATGCGACAAATTTGAATTCCAGCAAAGTCGTGCCCGTACACGTAAGTTAGTGCGGCTCGCAAGTTTGATGCCAAAAACATCCATGTGTCATTCAGTTCGTTGGTTTTGTCCAAGATGACAAGTTGTTTGCTGCTCGGTTGCTCGACCAGCTTCGAAATAATGCTTGAAAGAATTTGTTTTTCACGGTTTCCTAAATTTGCGTAGTGTTGGAATTGAAAAATTTGGGTGCAAAGGCCCACAAATAGAAGTGCTACCGCTGCTGATCTGCTGAGTGTTTTTGAATGGCGATATATGAGAATCAGGGCCGATGACGTGATTAGAACACCACCCAAACTCGCAAACAGGAATGTTCTTTGGCTGATGCTTTGATGGGAAAGTGAAAGCAGGAATGGAGCGTACCCCAACAATGTCAGCAATGCCCCGACCACCATCGTCCGCAAGGCGACGGCATGATCTGACACAGTAGTATCATTTTTACGAGGCTTAGTTGCTTTGGCGATGAAGGTGGCTGCCACCACAAGACTGATTGTGACGAGTGCTGCATACCAGTAATTGGAGAATTCACTGTAAGTAATGCTCACTGCATCGAACCAGCCACCTAGAACTGTTCTCAATAGGCCGATTGAGAATAAGTGCGGAAAGGAATGCGTCAATGTGGCCAGGGTATCTTGGCCTGAAATATTGCTTTGATAGCTTTTGACATGGGGTGCGGTATAAATCACATAAGTGACATAAACGCACACGCCTACGGCCCATAGGATATGCTTCAATATTTGAGTGCGAGCTTCACGATACGTATTTTTTAATCCTGTCGAAGCATAAAGCACCAGTACCGGTAGCGGAGAAAGTAAAATGGATGCTTCATACATACTGCAGGCAGCCAAGAGAAATGCTGATGCAACAATTGCATACCCCCACCCCTTGCTTGCCTCGCTTAGCGCTTTGAGTTGCAATACCGTCGCGAGCAGCAGCAGGCTAAGAGCCCAGTTGATGTGTATCGACCGGAATGACAACTGCATTGTATCTGCAGGGTAGACAATAATCAGTATCGCCGCGAAAATTGACCATTTCTGAGAATTGAATATTTTTTTTGTCAGCAGGCTGACGCATGCCCCTTTCAGAATTAGCGAGAGGGCAGAGAGCAAATTCCAGTAAAGGAATGACTCACTGTTTAAATAGTACGCTATGGCTTGAGGTAGTATGGTCAACGGCCGTAGTGCATGTGCGGGTAGTGGGCTCGATGCATCGGTGATGAAAAATAACCCATGGTTCACGAACATTCCCAGGATATTCCATTCTTCGATGTTTCCTACAAGGGAGAAACCGAAAGGCAACCATAATGCTAAGACGAGTAGAATAGACGGTAATAGGTGTAGCGCAACTTCATTCAGGGAGATGGGTATTTCGAAAGTAGAGCTTGGTCGTTGAGTTGGAAGGATCTTAGTTGTCATGGGAACGGCTGTCCGTGGGCGTTTCGGGTAAATGGCTTCTGCTTAAGACTAATTTACTCAACAGGTAAGTTACCGGAATGAGCAAGACGATTACTGCAAGAGGCGCTATTCGCTCGTCTAAATGCACTCTTGCGACCAGTACGTTAAGCGACCAAGCAGCCACAATGTATTGTGCAAGATATACAAGTGGATAAAGTAAGAAACTTTTCCACGATTGGGTAATCTTGAAAACTATCGCTGAATTGAAAAGATAAGAAAACACTATCCCGCACGCGTAGGCGATCGCATAGGCAACCTGATAGCTGACGATCAGGTTCAGCATCAGGTATATGACATAGGTGAGGGCAGTGTTCAGACCGCCTCCGACGAGAAAATAGGCCCAGCGTTTCAGCGAGGCCTTGAAGGTTGTTTTGTCCATTTCAGCCAGGTGTCGACGTCAGATTTGTGAAGTCGGTATAGTTACGAATGTAGTCGCCTGCGTCGTAATAGTCGGATGTGAACACCAGCAGAACGGCATCTTCGGAATATTTGTACTGAATGCCCCACGTCATGGGCGGCAGGTAGATGCCCTTGTTTGGCGCATCGAGCATGACTTCAGCGCGGTTCTTCCCGTCGTCCACCACCACCGCGCAGCTCCCTTTGACGCAAATCAGGAACTGATGGCACTTGTGATGGGCGTGTTCGCCACGCGTCTTCTGGCTTGGAACGTTAAAGACAAGGAAATAACGCTTGGGCGTAAATGGGATTTCCTTCTCGAATTCGCCGACCGAAAGGTCACCGCGCATGTCGGGGACGAGTTTGAAGTTGTGCAGCGTAACGTCGCCTACTCCAACCCTGAAAATCGACTCCTTGTGCGGACCGGTGAGTGCTGGCTCCGAAGTCTCCAAATCACTGGAGCCCGCATTTTCCACGTAGCCTGTGATCCTGGCCGGGGAGCCAGCGACGATTGCGTAAGGCGGCACTGATTTAGTGACGACTGCACCAGCCCCCACCATCGCACCAGTACCGATGGTGATGCCAGGAAGGATCACCGCGCCGCCACCGATCGAAGCACCATCTTGAATGATCGTTTGCAAAAAGGTTTCGGGGAAAACTTTAGAGCGCGGAAACTTGTCATTGGTGAACGTCACATTCGGACCAACGAAAACATCATTACCGATTCGCAGGCCATCCCAGACATACACACCGGATTTGATGGTACTGCGATCTCCGATGACGACATCGTTTTCGATCAGGCAATGGGAGCAAACATTTACATCAGACCCGATAGTCGCCTCAGGAAGAATTACCACGTACTGCCAGACGCGTGTATTTTCCCCGATCTTGTCGCTTTGTACGTCGGCGGATGGATGAATGAAGTTCTTGGTCATGGTTGTTTCCTCTCCCTGTTATCGAGCTGCATGCTGACGACCGCTAACGGGCGCTGCTTGGTGTTTTCGTAGGCTCGCCAGGCATAGTCGCCAACAAGGCCCAGGCCCAGAAGGTTGAGAGTGCCCAGCAGGAGGACGACGATCATGGTGGCCGCGTAACCTGGTACGGCGATGGCGCCGCTGATTTTTGCAATGACAACCATCAAGCCAATAGCGAGTGATACCAGTGAGCCAATGGTGCCCATCCTGATGAGAAGTCGGATCGGGTAGTCGGTGAATGCAAATACACTGTCCATCATGTACTCGACTTTCTTCTTGAACGTCCAGGCCGACTTGCCCTCCTGACGGACCTGGCGATCGTAGCTGACGAATTTGCGGCGAAATCCTAGCCAGAAAATCAACGCAATCAGCGACGAGCGTGACTCTTCCAGCTTCAGTAGTTGGTCGCGAAAGATGAGATTACAACCGAATATGTCTACGCCCCCTGGCGGCATATCGTGTACCACGAGTTTACGATACAACCCCCAGAAAACCGAAGATGCCATGCGACTCGCGAAGGGGTCTTGGCGAGCATTGCGAGTGCCGATGGCCACATCGCATTCGCCAGCCGACAGCGCCTCGAAAAAGCTGATAAGCAACTCCGGTGGTTCTTGCAAGTCTGCCGCCATTACGCCGAAATACTGCCCCGTAGCAGCCATCAATCCAGTTCTTATCGCCGGGAAAGAGCCGAAGTTCCGGGCGTGAGCCAACAGCTGGGCAGTGAACGGCAAGTTCGGCAGTTCGGCCTGAAGCATGGAAAATGACGCGTCCGGGCTACCATCGACCACGAACACGGCTTCCATTTCGTTGTTCAGCCGCTGGTTGATCTCGGTCAGGGCAATGATCAGTCGTGGAATGGACTGAGCATTCTTGTAGACCGGGATGATGACAGAATACTTCATGCCTCCCACCCGTTCACCGCAGCGATGACATTGCGGACTTCGCCGTCTGTCATTTCTGGGTAGCACGGCAACGTCAAAATTTCTGCGGCAAGGCGTTCGGTATTGGGCAGAGTGATTGAAGCGTACTGATCTCCAAAGACCGGCTGCTGGTGATCAGGTACCGGGTAATGCACGTCGGAAGCTATTTGTTGACTGCGCAGGTGCTGCTGCAATGCATCGCGCCTTGCGCAACGGATGACATACAAGTGGCCGACACTGGCGTCACCGCTTGCTTCAGGATGCAGAATATCTGTCTGCTTTATTTCGCTGCGGTAGCGATCATTGATCTCGCGGCGTCTGGTGTTACAGGCGTCCAGATGCGGCAGAAACTCAGCCAGTATAGCGGCCTGCATTTCGTCAAGGCGGCTGTTTCTTGCACCTGCGAGCTCAACGCGGTATTTGGATGACCAGCCGTACTGCCGCAGTTGCGCTACCAGTTGAGCGGTATGCGCATCATTGGTGACCACTGCACCGCCGTCACCCAGCGCGCCCAGGTTTTTGGTCGGATAGAAGCTGAAACTCGCAACGTTGCCAAACGTACCGACGCGTTTACCGTGTTTCAGTGCGCCATGGGCTTGGGCGCAATCCTCAAGCAAGGGCACTGCCTGCGCAGCACAATACTCAGCAATTTCGCGAATCTCTGGAACGGCCAATCCGTAAAGATGTGTGACGACGACGAACTTAGCGCCTTGCGCAACGGCTTTCTTGACATCCGCCAGCGTCACGACTTGAGTTTCTAGGCCTACGTCCATAAAGATTGGTTCGCCGCCGAGCGCCAGAACTGACGTTGTGGTGTACATGCCAGCGTTGGCCGCGGTAGCCACCTTGTCGCCTTTCTGGACGCCCAAGCCCTTGAGTGCCAACTCGATCGCATCAGTACCGTTGGCAACACTCACGCAGTGGGCAGCGCCCAGATACTTGGCAAAACCTGCTTCAAAACCTTTTACTTCCGGCCCCAGCACCACCCATCCACTGGTGATGACACGCTGCACGGCTGCATCGATTTGTGTCCGATATGCATCGATTTTGGCGGCGAGGTTGTTGATCTGTTGCATTGATGATTCTCCCTTGCAGTTTAAGCGTCCGGGTCACTCGGTTTTTTTTCCAGGAAAAAGCGCGACGCCTCTCGCCTCCGTGCACACTCATCAGCTGAGCATCAGTAACCGGTCTTCATAGATGGAGGGGGATTCTAACGTCAGCGCTGATTTACACCAACTGAATTGGCTGTCGGCGATTGAACACCAAAGTGCATTTCAAAATGTGGACTGTGTGCGACCCACCAAGACGTTGCGTGATGTGCCTATGAGGATGGGCTCTCTTGGCTCTGCATCTACCAATTATGTTAAGGTCCGGCCCGTTCTCAACAGGTGGTGCCATAATGGCAGTGAGTATTCTGGTTACGGGGGCGTCCGGGTTTCTTGGGCGTGCGTTGGTCGCTGAACTTTCGACTGTTACGAACATGAATCTCGTAGCTGCGACGAGGGCCGACAAGCACCTGTTTCCTGACGTAACTCAAAGACCATCGCTGGATCTTTGCCCTGATTCAGACCACTGCGAACTATTGCGTAATATCGACGTGGTCATCCACACCGCCGCCCGCGTGCACGTGATGAACGACACCGCCGCCGATCCGCTCGCCCTGTTCCGCGAAGTCAACACTGCCGGCACGCTAAATCTGGCTCGACAGGCCGCCGCTGCCGGTGTGCGTCGGTTTATCTTCATCAGTTCAATCAAGGTCAACGGTGAATCCACGGCTCGCGGGCAGTGTTTTCACCCCGATGATCTGCCAAATCCCCTTGACCATTACGGTGCATCCAAGCATGAGGCGGAGCAGGGCTTGCTCGCGCTCGCCCGCGATAGCGCCATGGACGTGGTAATCATCCGGCCGGTGCTGGTGTACGGGCCGGGCGTCAAGGCCAATTTCCTGCAACTGATGCGCGTGTTGAACAAAGGCATTCCGCTGCCCTTGGGAGCGATCGACAATCGCCGCAGCCTGGTATCACTGGACAACCTGGTCGACTTCATCAAGGTGTGCATCGAGCATCCGGCAGCGGCCAACCAGGTTTTTCTGGTCAGCGATGGCGACGATCTGTCCACCACCGGGCTTGCGCGCAAGCTGGTGACTCATCTGCACGCACCAAATCGCTTGATTCCTGTGCCGCAGCCTCTACTGTATCTCGGCGCCGCGCTGTTGGGGCGCACTGCCGCCGCGCAACGGGTTCTGGGGTCGCTCTGCGTGGATATCGGCAAGAACCGCGACCGGCTGCAATGGACGCCTCCTGTCTCAGTAGATGATGGCTTGCGCAAGACGGTCGAACATTTTCTAGCAACGGAACAGAAATGAATCATTGGTTGTTGGCGGTGGCTGTGGCGGGGGGATCATTCGCTATGACGTACTGGCTGCGGCGCTATGCGTTGCACAAGAGTTTGCTGGACATCCCCAATGGCAGGAGTTCGCACACTGTACCTACGCCCCGGGGCGGCGGCGTGGCGATTGTCGTCAGTTATCTTGGGGCGCTGGTTGCGTTGTACGGCTCGGGCGAGCTGGGGTTTTCGATTTTCATGGCCCTGTTCGGCGCCGGTCTGCTCATCGCGGCACTGGGTTTTCTCGACGATCACGGCCATGTTGCCGCACGCTGGCGCCTGGCCGGCCACTTTCTGGCTTCCGCCTGGGGCCTGTTCTGGATGGGTGGGCTGCCCGTCATCACATTGTTCACCGTCCCGGTGAATCTGGGATTGATCGGTGATGTTCTGGCAGCGGTCTACCTGGTCTGGTTGCTCAACCTCTACAACTTCATGGATGGCATCGACGGGATCGCCAGTGTGGAGGCCGTGTGTGTCTGCCTCGGGGTAGCGGTGATCTATGCCGTGAGCGATCAGCTGTCGCACATCTGGCTACCGATCCTGCTTGCGGCGGCGGTCAGCGGTTTCCTGATCTGGAATTTTCCCCCGGCGCGGATCTTCATGGGCGACGCTGGCAGCGGTTTTCTTGGCATGATTCTGGGCATCCTGTCCATTCAAGCGGCGACTATTTCCTCGCAGTTACTCTGGTCATGGCTTATTCTCCTCGGTGTTTTCATCGTTGACGCTACATTTACCCTCATTCGTCGGCTCATTCGAGGCGACAAGGTCTATGAGGCTCACAGAAGTCATGCCTACCAGTTCGCCTCGCGGCGGTTCGGCAGGCACCTTCCCGTGACGTCTGCAGTCGGTGTAATCAATCTTTGCTGGCTTTTGCCCATCGCTGTGTGGGTGGGATGTCTTGGTCTGGATGGGCTGACTGGCGTGATTATCGCCTATGCACCGCTGATCGCCCTGGCCATTCGGTTTCGAGCTGGCGAGCTGGAAAAAAACTGACAGGGCGCGTGGCCGCCCTGATTGCCCATTCGATTTTTATCCGGCGAAAGGAATCAACAACCGACATATCGGTCGATTGGTAGGAGTTTGAACTCGTGTTCGAGGGAATCATGGACAAATTGCGCGTTTCATTGCTGGCGTTGCCCCGTCGCAAGAAGCGGATCATCCAGGTGGCCACAGACGTCTGTCTGGTCTGGTTTGCACTGTGGATGGCCTTTGTCGTTCGTCTTGGCATCGATGATCTGATCAACCCCCTTGAAATTCACACCTGGCTCTTCGTCAGCGCGCCTGTCGTGGCCATCCCCTTGTTCATCCGGTTTGGCATGTACCGGGCGGTCATGCGCTATTTTGGCAACGATGCACTGGTCGCCATTATCAAGGCGGTCAGCCTGTCCGCGTTGATTCTGGGCGTGGTCGTCTATCTCTACAGCAACCACCAGCATGTCGTGCCACGCTCGGTGATGTTCAACTACTGGTGGTTGAGCCTGGTGATGATCGGCGGCCTGCGGCTCGCCATGCGTCAGTATTTCCTCGGCGACTGGTTTTCTGCCGCACAGCATGTGCCGTTCACCAGTCGCGATGACGGCCTCCCAAAAGTGGCGATCTACGGCGCAGGTGCGGCAGGCAACCAATTGGTTGCGGCGTTGCGAATGGGCCGCTCGATGCGCCCGGTTGCCTTCATCGACGATGACGATTCCATTTCCAACCGGGTGATTTCCGGCCTGCAGGTCTACAAGCCCAAACATATTCAGCAGATGATCGATGGCACGGGAGCGCAGGAAATCCTGTTGGCCATTCCGTCTTCTGCCAGGGCCCGGCGGCGAGAGATTCTGGGCCTTCTGGAAGGCTTCCCTTTACACGTACGCAGCGTGCCCAACTTTTCCGATCTGGCCGCGGGGCGTGTCAAGGTCGACGACTTGCAGGAAGTGGACATCGCCGATTTGCTCGGCCGCGACGCTGTTCCTGCCCAGGACGAGTTGCTGGAGCACTGCATCAGAAACCAGTGTGTTTTGGTGACCGGTGCAGGCGGCTCGATCGGCTCGGAATTGTGTCGGCAGATCGTCTTGCTCAAGCCCACGACGCTGCTCTTGCTGGATCACAGTGAATTCAATCTCTACACCATTCTTTCGGAGCTGGAACGCCGGGTCGGGCGCGAATCGCTCAAAGTCAAGGTCCTGCCGATCCTGGGTTCGGTACGCAACCAAGCCAAGCTGCTGGACGTGATGAAAACCTGGCATGTTGACACCGTCTACCACGCCGCTGCCTACAAACACGTGCCGATGGTCGAGCACAACATCGCCGAAGGCGTGATCAATAACGTGGTCGGCACCGTCAATGCAGCCCAGGCTGCGCTTCAGGCGGGTGTCGCCAACTTCGTGCTGATCTCCACCGACAAGGCCGTGCGCCCTACCAACATCATGGGCAGCACCAAGCGCCTGGCCGAGCTCACGCTGCAGGCCCTGAGCCGGGAAACCGCGCCGGTGATGTTTGGCGATCGCTCCAACGTGCATCACGTCAACAAGACGCGCTTCATCATGGTCAGGTTCGGCAACGTCCTGGGTTCATCCGGCTCGGTGATTCCGCTGTTCCACCAGCAGATCAAATCTGGCGGACCGCTGACGGTCACTCACCCCAAGATCACCCGCTATTTCATGACCATCCCGGAGGCCGCGCAGCTGGTCATTCAGGCCGGCTCCATGGGGCAGGGCGGTGATGTCTTCGTGCTGGACATGGGCGAACCGGTGCGGATCATCGAACTGGCGGAAAAGATGATTCATCTGTCAGGGTTGAGCATCTGCTCGGACAAGAACCCTCAGGGCGATATTTCCATCGAGTTCACAGGCCTGCGTCCCGGTGAAAAGCTCTACGAGGAGTTGCTGATCGGCGACAACGTTGCCGCCACCAGCCACCCGATGATCATGAGCGCCCAGGAAGATCACCTGCCGTGGGAGACCTTCAAGCAGAGCCTGTCGAGGTTGCTCAAGGCACTGGATGAGGACGACTACGCCCGAGTGCGGCAGATCTTGGGGGATACGGTGGCGGGGTATGCGCCGGAGGGGGATATTGTGGACTGGATTCATCTTCAGCGGCGTCACGAGCCCTGAGGCCCATCAGCCCTCCGAAACCTTTTCTTACTCACCGGCTCCCGACTTCCATACGACCCGAACGCCCGGTTTCAAGGGCTTGCAGCGCGGTACACATCCAGTCACTGATGCCTGCATTGACGCTCCGTGAACAAGGTCTAGGTTTGGGAAGCAGCTCAGGAAAGCTGCTCCCTAATCAACGATGTCATGGAGTATTACTCATGCGCATGTCCTACCTTTCTTCCCTCGTCTTCGCCGTGGTCGCCAGCTTCTCGATGGCTGCCAACGCACAAACCCCAGCCGCGACAGCCAGCCCGGCGCCCGCCACGACGATGGCCGCACCCGCAGCGCAGTCGGGCAAAGTCAACATCAACACCGCTTCGGCGGACGTCCTGCACAAGGAACTGTCCGGCATTGGCGCGGGCAAGGCAGCGGCGATCGTCGCCTATCGTGATGAAAACGGTGCGTTTGCGTCGGTCGACGAGTTGATTGAGGTCAAGGGCATCGGCAAGGCGCTGGTCGACAGGAACCGGGAAAAGCTGGCGCTCGACTGACCCGCGGACGCAGCAGAAGACCGATCGATGATCGGTCTTTTTTTATCCAGTGACAGTTGGGGGATGAGGGTTGCAGTCATCGCCCGGGCTTGACACTTCAAATGACAAAAATCATATAATCTTGAAAATTACGGTCGTAATATACCTCGATTGCTACGCTCAACGCCCATGGACCCAGACTCATGGGCAATCGCAGGTACGACGTTACACATCTGGCGCATGAATCTGCGCCTTTCCATGCAATGAAGGTTTAAAGGGTGAAGCCATGAACGCACGTCGCATCGTAGTCACGGGGATGGGGCTGGTGACGCCTTTGGGTACGGGAGTCGAGGCCGTCTGGCAGCGGCTGCTCGAAGGGCGCTCCGGTATCGTCCGGCTGCCTGAGGAAACAGTGGCCGATCTGCCGGCCAAGGTCGGCGGGCCAGTGCCGACGCTGGCCGAGGATACCGAAGCCGGGTTCGACGCTGACGCCGCAGCGCCGCCCAAAGAGCAGAAGAAGATGGACCGTTTCATCCTCTTCGCCCTCGGTGCGGCCCAGCAGGCGGTGACGCAGGCGGGCTGGGCGCCTTCCACCGATGAGGAGCGCGAGCGCACGGCGACGATCATCGGTTCCGGGGTGGGCGGTTTCGTCTCGATTGCCGATGCGGTACGCACCACCGACTCTCGTGGGCCACGCCGGCTTTCGCCGTTCACCATTCCATCGTTTCTGGTCAATCTGGCGGCCGGGCACGTTTCTATTCAGCATGGTTTCCAGGGACCGCTTGGCGCGCCAGTGACCGCTTGTGCCGCAGGTGTGCAGGCCATCGGTGATGCGGCGCGGATGATTCTCGCCGGTGAGGCGGACATTGCCATATGCGGCGGCGCCGAGGCCTGCATCGACCGAGTGTCGCTGGGTGGATTCGCGGCGGCGCGGGCGCTCTCCAGTGGCTTCAACGACACGCCAGAGCGCGCCTCGCGGCCGTTCGACCAGGACCGCGACGGCTTCGTGATGGGTGAGGGTGCCGGCATCATGGTCATCGAGTCTCTGGAGCATGCGCTGGCGCGAGGTGCCAAGCCAATTGTCGAACTGGTGGGGTATGGCACCAGCGCCGACGCTTATCACCTGACCGCCGGCCCTGAAGACGGCAGCGGCGCACGCCGGGCGATGCAGGCGGCCATCCGCCAGGCCGGCATCAAGCCGTCCGACATTGCGCATCTGAACGCCCACGCCACTTCAACGCCGGTGGGTGACAAGGGCGAGATGGCGGCGATCAAGACAGTGTTCGGCGATCAGGGCGGGGTGGCGGTGACGTCGACCAAGTCAGCGACCGGGCACCTGCTGGGTGCGGCGGGTGGCATCGAAGCGATTTTCACCGCGCTGGCGATTCGGGATCAGATTGCGCCGATGACGTTGAACCTGGAGAAGCCGGATGAGGCGGCAGCGGGCATCGATATCGTCCACGGCAAGGCGCGTCCGATGAAGATCGAGTATGCGCTGTCCAACGGCTTCGGCTTTGGCGGCGTCAATGCGAGCGTGTTGTTCCGCCGCTTCGAAGCCTGATTGAAACGCCATGCCCCTGCCTGTGGCGGCAGGGGCATTTCACCTCATGCCTGAGGGATCTGCAGTTTAAGCTGCTCGCGGGTGGTCTTGAGGATGCGCTCGGCCAGTTGCGGGTCTTTGGCGCTACGGGCCAGGACCAGGGCGCCGACCAGGCTGGACATCATCATCACGGCCTTGTCGCTGTTCTCGGAGCCCTCGGGCATGCCGGCCTGAAGTGCCGCGAGCATGCTGTTGATCAGCTCGTCGGTGATTTCGCTCGGCTGGCCGCGCTGGCCGAGTTCCGAGGACATGGTCGGCAACGGGCAGCCGTTCTCCGGCTCCAGACGATGAGCCGGGGCCAGGTACATATCAATGAACGCCTCGGCGGAGGTGTCATTGCCCAGCTTTTCAGCGCGCGATGCCTGCAGGCTGTCTACCGCGCAACGCAGGGCCTTTTCGACCAGATCATCCTTGGATTTGAAGTGGGCGTAAAAGCCACCGTGGGTCAGCCCCAATGCCTTCATCAGCGGCTGCAAACCGGTCGCGCCGATACCGTCACGACGAAACCGCGCGCCCGCCTCGACAAGGATGCGCTGATGGGTTTGGGCTTTATGATCTTCGGCGTAACGCATTGAAAGGAGCCTCCCGACTATGGCTCTTGAAATGTTGATCGACATTCTTACATGGATGAACAGCCGGCGCAGTATCCACGGTTCGGGAGGGGGCGACCATTGGTCAGAAGGTCACAGGGGGATTACAGACATCTGCGTCGCCTGACAGGGCCCTATCGAGAGCAAGCTCACTCCTACAGGACTGTGCATTTCAAATAATCGGTGGACCGCTGTACGAGCGCGCTTGCCCGCGACGGCGGTGGTACATCCGGTACATCGCTATCGCCTGGCACGGCCCCGTCGCGGGCAAGCGCGCTCCTACAGGGTATGGCAAATAATCGATGCGCCGCTGTAGGAGCGCGCTTGCCCGCGATGACGGAGGTACATCCGCCACATCGCTATCGCCTGGCACGGCCCCGTCGCGGGCAAGCGCGCTCATGCGGGGTGTGGCAAATAATTGGTGGACCGCTGTAGGAGCGCGCTTGCCCGCGATGACGGTGGTACATCCGCCGCATCTCTATTGCCTGGCATGGCCCCGTCGCGGGCAAGCGCGCTCCTACGGGGTGTGGCAAATAATCGATGCGCCGCTGTAGGCGCGCGCTTGCCCGCGACGACGGTGGTACATCCGCCACATCTCCATTGCCTGGCACGGCCCTGTCGCGGGCAAGCGCGCTCCTACGGGGTGTGGCAAATAATCGGTGGACCGCTGTAGGAGCGCGCTTGCCCGCGATGACGGTGGTACATCCGCCACACCTCTATTGCCTGGCACGGCCCTGTCGCGGGCAAGCGCGCTCCTACGGATGGATGCGGGGCGAGGGAATGCTGCAATCCTGTAGGAGTGAGCTTGCTCGCGATGAGGCCGGTACACCCAGCACAGCTCTCGGGCTTATTTAGGCCCCATCATCTTCGCCAGCACGTCAGGCCGTGGGGCGCCTTGTTGCTGTTGCAGGTGGCCATTGGCGTCCTTGTAGAAAATCGACGGTGTCGCCGACAGGCCCATGTCGTCCATCAGCTTCATGTTCGCATCGAGCTTGGCCTGGATGTCTTTGGGGATGGTGTCCATGGCCTTGAGCGTGCTGCTCTTGCCCGCCTGTTCGTGCTTCTGCAGGGCCAGTTCAGGGTTGGCATCAGCCAGCAGGGTGGCGGCCTTGGCGGCGCTGTCTTCGCGGATCACGCCGACCATGATGTGACGCAACTGCACCTTGCCGGACTTGACCCAGGGCCGCGCCTGTTCCCAGAAGATGTTGCAGTACGGGCAGTTGGCGTCGCTGAACAGGTAGATGACCTTGGGCGCGGTCTTGGCGCCGTCGGCGATCCAGGTGCTGTTTTCCATCTGGTTCCACATCTCTTTGGTCATGGGCTCGTAGACCAGCTTCTGCAGCGGCGCCTCGCTCAAATCTTCGCCTTTCTCGTCAAACAGATTGCCCGCCAGTACGTGCTTGCCATCGGCGGTCAGGTACAGCGCCATGGCTTGTTTCTGGTATTCGGCGGCGTAACCCTTGAGCCCACCGGGCGCATCGAAGCTGCCCTTGACCGTGGCACCCTTGGCTTCCAGCGCCTTGATCGGCGCGGGCAGTTCTTCGGCCTGCAACAGGGCGGTCTGGAAGGTGAGCAGGCTGGCGACGGCCAAGGTAGAAATCCGCATGTAACTCATTGAGTACTCCTGATTCGGGAAGAAGCCAGTGCCGCCGGTTCAGCGAGCTGCCCAAGGGCATGGGTCAGGCTGGCGTTGGACAGTTCGCCCAGGTGGCTGGCCGAAAGGCGGCCATCGGGGCGGTAGAAAAGGGTGGTAGGGAGCGCGGCCGAACCGACGCGTCGGGCCAGTTCACCAGAACCATCGAACAGCAGATTGTCTAGTTGCAGACCCTGGCTCGTCAGAAAAGTCCCGACCTCCCGTGGGGTCTCGGCCTGATTGACGAACAGGAAGACCACATCGGGGTTCGCCTGCTGGGCCGCCTGCAACACCGGCATCTCGCGCCGACACGGCGGGCACCAGGTGGCCCACAGGTTGATGACCAGTTTCTTGCCTTGGAAATCGCTCAACTGCACAGGCATACCTGCGGCGTTGCGCAAGGTCAGGTCCGGCAGGCGCGCATCCTGTTGCGATGCGCTGACCGCAAGGCTGGCCAGCCACCAGAACACCAGGCCACTGACCACGCCTATCCCCATCGGGGTGCGCAAGGCGGGCCGCCTGAAGCCGTGCACCAGGGCGCCGATCACCACGGCGACCACCCCCGGCCAGACCAGAAACCCGCCATCGCGGATGTCGATGATGCTCGCCGGATGGCTCTGATACTGCGTCCAGTACACCAGCACGAAACCCACACGCGCCAGCAACAGCCCCAGCAGGAACAGACCGAACAGCGCGCGTTCCGGGTTGACCCCTTGGCGACGGCCCCTGAGCCAGCCGACAAAGGTGGCCAGCACCAGAGCCGCCAACAGCAGCAAGTGGTTGAGCGCCAGGGAGAAGGGCCCCAGGGAAAAACTCAGCATCAACCCTGCTCCCGGGTCGCTTGCCACTGCTGCAGGAAGCCCTTGTCATCGACCTCGCCGGTGATGCGATGGGACCGGCGCTCGCTGCCGTCCGGGCCTAGCCATAACAGGGTTGGCGGGCCGGGGACCTTGTAGCGTTCGAGCAATTGACGGCTGGCGTCGTTGTCGGCGGTCACGTCCAGGCGCAGCAGGCGCACACCGTTCAGCGCCTCGATGACCTGGCTCTGCCCGAACACGGTCTTTTCCATGATCTTGCAGGACACGCACCAGTCGGCGTAATAGTCCACCAGCACCCACTGGCCATTGGCGGTGGCTGCGGCGAGTTCGCGGTCCAGTGTGGCCGCATCCTTGATGGTGGTGAAGGCATCGTGGTTGCTTGCGCTTTCGCTGTTGGTCCTGGAACCGCTGTAGACCTTCAGCGGTTGCCAGGGATCGTCCGCGCCCCCGGCGGCACCGATCAGCATCATCGTGCCCCACAGGCCGAGAATCAGCCCGACTGGCGCACAGATCGGCGCCGCGCGTTTGAGGCTGCGGGTCTGAGCGATAGCACTGAACGCGAGGATCAGCAGCAAGGCGCCGAACAGCGCAAGCCACAGGGGTTCGGCCAGCAGCGGACGAATCATGAAGAGTGCCGTGCCCAGCAACAGGAAGCCGAACACGCCCTTGACCAGGTCCATCCAGGCACCCGGTTTGGGCAGGAAGCGGTTACCCACCGTCACCACCAGCAACAGCGGCAGGCCAATGCCGAGCCCTAGCGAGAACAGCACCAGCGCGCCCTGCAAGGCGTTGCCGCTCTGAGCGATGTACAGCAAGGCACCGGCCAGCGGCGCGGTCATGCAGGGGCCGACCAGCAAACCGGACAACGCACCCAGGATGGCCGCACCTACCAGACTGCCACCCTGACGCTGGCGTCCGGCATTCTCCAGACGATCACGCACAAAGGCCGGCAATTGCAGTTCGAAGAAGCCGAACATCGGCAGCGAGAGCAACACGAACAATCCGGCGAAACTGCCCAGCAGCCAGGGTTGTTGCAGCGTGGATTGCAGGTTGCCACCCAGCAGCGCCGCGACCACGCCCAGCCCCGCGTAGATCAACGCCATGCTCAGCACATAGACCCCGGCCAGGGCGAAACCGCGACGCGGGCGGGCGCCGCTGCCCACCACCACGCCGGCGAGAATTGGCAGCATCGGCAGCGAGCAGGGGGTGAAGGCCAGCAGCAGACCCAGACCGAAGAAAATCAGCAGGCTCAGGCCCAGCGAGCGTTCCTGCAGCGTGCTGGCCAGCGCCTGATCCTGTGCCTGGCCGTTGACCACGGTCGCACCGCCTTTGCCCAGGTCCACCACCTGGGTTTGCGGCGGATAGCAAAGGCCGGCATCGGCACAGCCTTGCCAACCCACCTTCACCTGCCCGCTGGCAGACGCCGGGATCGTCAGCTCAAGGCCCTGCCGATAGACCTGCTGCTGGCCGAAATACTCGTCGTTGTGGTCTTCGCCAACCGGCAGAACCGGCAGCAGGCCCGCACTGAGGCCGTCGAACTTGAGGCGCTTCTGATAAAGGTAATAGCCGTCTGCGATTTGCCAGTACAGACGGGTTTCTCCGGAGTCGAGACGCTCGGAGCTGAATATGAAGGCCTGCTCGACAGGCAGGAAATCGGGCTTCTTGAACAGATCGCCGCCGGGCAACGCCTGAGCCAGCAGCGGGAACAACAGAAGCACCAGTATCAACAACTTACGCATGCGCACACCTTGCCAATCATCTATGAGCCGAGGTTGGAGCCCTGTGATTAAGTGCCGATTAACCCATCAACCAACCTGTCGAAATACCCGCCCGGGGATCATGCATAATCCACTCTTAATCCCGCGTTGTTTCAATTGCCTTTTCTGCCGAGGCCGCCCATGCACGTACTGCTTTGTGAAGACGACGACCTGATTGCCAGCGGCATCGTCGCCGGCCTCGATGCCCAGGGCCTGACCGTGGACCGCGTCGCCAACGCTGCGGGCGCGCGGGCGATGCTGTCGGCGGCGCACTTCGATGTCATGGTGCTGGACCTGGGGCTGCCTGACGAAGACGGCCTCAGGTTGCTGCGCCATCTTCGCCAGCAGGGGGTGGAAATTCCAGTGTTGATCCTCACGGCCCGCGACACTGTTACCGACCGTGTCGACGGCCTGCAGGCCGGCGCCGATGACTATCTGCTCAAGCCCTTCGACCTGCGTGAACTGAGCGCCCGGCTGCATACGCTGGTGCGGCGAATGGCCGGGCGCAGCGTCAACGTGATCGAGCATGGCCCCTTGACCTATGACCCCAGCACCCGCGAAACCCGCCTCTCGGGCCAGGCGGTGGACCTGTCCCGGCGCGAACAGGCGCTGCTTCAGGCCCTGCTCAACAATCACGGGCGCGTGCTGTCCAGCGAACAGCTCAAGGATTGCGTCTACGGCTTTGGCGATGAAGTGGAGAGCAACGCATTGAACGTTCATATCCATCACCTGCGGCGCAAGCTCGGTAGCCGAATCATCGAAACCGTTCGCGGCCTGGGCTACCGCCTGGGGCCGGCCGGCGATGTCGCGGAGCAACAGGGATGATGAGCCTGCGCACGCGCCTGAGCCTGATCCTGGGTTCGGCGTTCATCCTGATCTGGGTGCTGGCGGCGGCGTGGATGCTGCGCGACCTGCGCACGCAGATGATGCAGTCCCTTGACCAGCGGCTGGAGGCTTCGGCGCGGATGGTGGCGGGGTTGCTGGAGCAGATGCAGATGCCCGACGACGGCCAGAGCAGCTCGATGCACACCGCTGATCTGCGCATCCCCAACGGCATGGCCTGTCAGTTGAGCAGCCTGCGCGGCCAGGTGCTGGCGCGCACCGAAAGCTCGCCCGCCGAACCCTTGAAAGCTGACGCCAGCGGCTTTGTCGACCAGATGATCAACGGCGAGCACTGGCGCGTGTACACCATGATGCACGGCAACGTGCGGGTGAGCACCGCGGACCGGCAGATCGAGCGCGATGTGCTCGGCCAGTCGGTGCTGCTGGCGGCGTCGGTGCCGGTGCTGGTGGCGTTGTTCGGCAGCCTGATCCTGGTCTGGTTCGGCATTGGTCGCGGGCTGGCGCCGCTCAATCGCATGCGTGACGCCTTGAACCGGCACAGCGCCGATTCGGTCGAGCCACTGGACGTGCCGAACCTGCCCAGCGAGCTGCAGCCGTTGCTCAAGAGCCAGAACCAGTTGTTCCTGCGCATCGCCCAGACCCTGGAGCGCGAGCGCCGCCTGACCGGGGATGCGGCCCACGAATTGCGCAGCCCGCTGACCGCCATCAAGACCCACCTGCAAGTGGCGCGCATGACCGAGGGCGACAAGCGCGACAGGGCGCTGGCCCATGCCGAGGAGGGCGCTGACCGCATGCACCGCACCCTGGAGCAGTTGTTGCTGCTGGCACGGGTGGAGGGCAGTCTGTCGTTCGATGACGGCGTGCAGTGCGATGCCGAGAAGGTCGCACGGCTGGCGATTCACGATGCCAACCATGGCGATGACGAGCGCATCCAGTTGATCCTGCCGGGGCACCTGTCTACCGCCCCGGTGGAAATGCCGGCGGCGCTGGCGGTCGCTGCATTGCGCAACCTGCTGGACAACGCACTGCGCCACACCCAGCCCGGTGCGCGAGTGGAGTTGAGCCTTGAGACCTTTGACGGCCATGCGCATTTCCGGGTGCGCGACTACGGCCCGGGCATTCCGGAGCCGGATCTGGACAAGATGACCCAGCGCTTCTGGCGCAACGGCAAGAGCCCGGGCGCGGGGCTGGGGCTTGCGATCGTGCAGGCGATCGTCCAGCGCTCCGCCTGCTCGTTGCGGTTTGACAGCCGCAGCGATGGATTGCGGGTCGAATTGAGCGTGCCGTTGCGGCGAATTGACGGTTGACACGTAGGAGCGCGCTTGCCCGCGATAGCGGTGTGTCAAATGGTATTGATTGACCTGACACACCGCCATCGCGAGCAAGCTCACTCCTACAGGGGAGGGGGATTTTTCACCCCATCCAACCGTCGGAAACCTCTGAATCTGCGACCATCCCTCCGACAACCCTTTGATTCTGCTCTCTAATCCCGGACAATCGCGCCCCTTTCCCTGTACAGAACCGGTCAGGGGCGCTGACTGCCAAGTTTTTCGACGCGCTTTTGACCTTGTAGCTATCACCGGCAACGGAGAAATCGACCGGATGAATGATCAGGCCAACAGCGTCGAGCAACCTATCGACGCCGCGCCCGCGAGCGTGACTTCCAGCCTCACCAAATGGCAGCGCCACGACACCACCTGGATGCTCGGGTTGTTCGGCACCGCCATCGGCGCAGGCACCCTGTTCCTGCCGATCAACGCGGGCATCGGTGGCTTCTGGCCGCTGTTGATCCTGGCCCTGCTGGCCTTCCCGATGACGTTCTACGCACACCGCGGCCTGACGCGTTTCGTGCTCTCGGGCCGTGAAGGCGCGGACATCACCGAAGTCGTCGAGCAGCACTTCGGCAAGAAGGCCGGTGCGCTGATCACCCTGCTGTACTTCTTCGCGGTGTTCCCGATCCTGCTGATCTACAGCGTGGCACTGACCAACACCGTCAGCAGCTTCCTGGAACATCAACTGCACGTTCAGCCGCCTTCGCGCGCGCTGCTGGCCTTCGTGCTGATCCTCGGCCTGCTGGCCGTGGTGCGCTGCGGGGAGCAGTTGATCGTCAAGGCCATGAGCCTGATGGTCTATCCGTTCATCGTCGCCTTGCTGTTCCTGGCGGTGTTCCTGATTCCGCACTGGACCGGCGGCATCCTCACCACCGCAAGCCAGGTGCCTGCGCCCTCGGCGCTGCTGCACACCCTGTGGCTGGCGATTCCGGTGATGGTGTTCTCGTTCAACCACTCGCCGATCATCTCCGCGTTCGCCGTGGATCAGCGTCGCCAGTACGGCCCGGCTGCCGAACAGCGCAGCTCGCAGATCCTGTCCCGCGCCCACGGCTTGATGGTGGTCATGGTGCTGTTCTTCGTGTTCAGCTGCGTACTGACCCTGTCTCCTGAGCAACTGGCCGAAGCCAAGGCGCAGAACCTGTCGATCCTGTCGTACCTGGCCAACCACTTCAGCAACCCGACCATCGCCTTTGCCGCGCCGTTGATTGCCTTCGTGGCCATTACCAAGTCTTTCCTGGGCCATTACATCGGCGCCAGCGAAGGCCTCAAGGGCCTGGTCATCAAGAGCGGCAGCCGTCCGTCGCCCAAGATGCTGGACCGCCTCACCGCTGGCTTCATGCTGGTGGTCTGCTGGCTGGTGGCGACGCTCAATCCAAGCATCCTGGGCATGATCGAAACCCTGGGTGGCCCGGTGATTGCGGCGCTGCTGTTCTTGATGCCGATGTACGCCGTGCGCAAGGTCCCGGCCATGCGTCAGTACGCGGGCAAGCTGTCCAATGTATTTGTGGTGGTGGTCGGCCTGGTGTCGATTTCGGCCCTGGTGTATTCGCTGCTGCCCTGATTCATTCTCGCAGCACATGATCTCCGGGCTTGAGCCACCGCGTCAGCCGGTAAAAGCTGAAGCTGAAGCCCGGAAAGATCACCGTCACCTTGCCGCTGTTGCTCTGATACCAACTGCGGCACCCTCCCCAGGACCACACGGTGCGTTTCATCTCCCGATGAATCATTGCGGTGTAGCGCTCTTCCGCTTCGGGGCGCACTTCGATGCTGCCTTGGGCTGAGTTTCTCACGCTGGCAATACTGGCTATCACGTAATGCATCTGCGCTTGGAGCATGAACAGTGCCGAGGTGTGGCCGGTGCTGGTGTTGGGCCCGGTGATCAGGAACAGATTGGGAAAGCCCGGTACGCAGGTGCCCAGGTAGGCCCGCGGGAAGGGCTGCCAGACCTCCGCCAACCGCCGGCCGTCCCTACCCTCGATTGGATAGGGAATGGCGTTATCGGTGGTCTCGAAACCGGTGGCCCAGACGATCAGGTCCAGCGCCATATGCTCGCCGTCCGTGGTGACGATACCGTTCTGGTCGAGCCGGGCGATGGACGCGCTGTGCAGCGTCACGTTGCTGCGCTGCAGCGCCGGGTAGAGTTCGCTGGAGAGCAGCACGCGCTTGCAGCCCAGGGTGAAGTCGGGTGTCAGCTTGCGCCGTAGCTCAGCGTTCGGCACTTGCCGCTTCAGATGCCTGCGGGCCATCCATTGCACCAGCGCAAGCCCGGCCTTCGAATACTTGAAGCCGATGAAGCGGGTCTCAAGCTTCAGGTAAATCAGCGCGCGCAGCAGGCGCAAGGCCAGGGGGCTGGTCAACAGTCGGCGTTGCAGGTGGCTGAAGGTGTGATCGGGGCGCGGCAGCACCCAGTGGGCGGTGCGCTGGAAGACGTGCAATTGGGAGACATCCGAGGCAATCGCCGGAATGATCTGCGCAGCGCTGGCGCCGCTTCCTACAATCGCCACCCTTTTGCCCCGGTGATCGAAGCCAAGGTCCCAGTGATTACTGTGGAAACTCGTGCCTTTGAATACATCCATACACTCGAACGAGGGAATCTGTGGCTGGCTGAGGGGACCGCTGGCATTGATGACGAACCGGCTGCTGAACGTGCCTTTGCTGGTCTGGACTGTCCAGTGCCGAGTGGCGTCATCCCAGGTGAGCCCTTGGACCTCGGCGCCGGTTTCGATCCTGTCCAGCAGCCCGAAGCGTTCGACCACATGCCGGGTGTAGCGCTGCAGTTCTTCCTGGCCCGCGTACATCTGTGTCCAGGGAAAGGGCGCGAACGACAGCGAGTAGAGCGGCGAGGGAATGTCCACCGTGGCGCCGGGGTAGGTGTTCTGGCACCAGGTACCGCCGAAGAAGTCGCGCCGCTCCAGCAGGCGAAAGTCGTCGATGCCGGCCTTGAGCAGGTTGATCGCCGCGCACTGTCCGCCAAAGCCGCTGCCGATGATCAGCACCTCAAACGTCTTCATGGCTGGTCTCGTTCAATCCTCATGGAGGCACCCGTAGCAGTCCGGCTTGCCGGCGGCCGTCCCGTCGAAAATGCCGACGCCGGCAAGCCGGACTGCTACGGAATTGATCGATGATTTATAGCTGGGGTTTGACCAGTCGTCTGGAAAGTGTCGCGAGGTCATGATCCGGACGTTGCCTATCGTCGATAGTGGCCACATGCTGTCACCCCCTTTTCCCCGGAACCGTGGTCGATCATGAGCAATGAATCCCTGCCGCCAGGCACCGACAGCGACGTCTACAAAACCTTGCTCGAATCGACCCGGGCGATTCCCTGGCGGATTGATTGGCAGAGCATGACGTTCAGCTACATCGGCCCGCAGATCGAACAGTTGCTGGGCTGGGAGCAGGGCAGTTGGGTCGGGATCAACGACTGGGTCGAGCGCATGCATCCAGATGATCGCGATTACGTGGTCAACTTCTGCGTGTCGCAGTCCAAGGCCGGCGTCGATCACGAGGCCGATTACCGCGCCCTGACCAAGGATGGCGACTACGTATGGATTCGCGATGTGGTGCATGTGGTGCGCAAGAACGGCGAGGTCGAGGCGCTGGTCGGCTTCATGTTCGACATCAGCGAGCGCAAGAAGACCGAAGAGCACCTGGTGCGCCTGCAGAAGCAGCTTGAGGCGTTTTCCTATCAGGACGGCCTGACCGGCATCGCCAACCGGCGCATGTTCGACACCGTGCTCGAACGCGAGTGGGCCAGCGCCCAGGAAACCCATCAGCCGCTGTCGTTGATCATGATGGATATCGACTACTTCAAGCAGTACAACGACCACTACGGCCACATCAAGGGCGATGAAGCACTGCGCACCGTGGCCAAGACGCTGTCGCTGGCGGCGAACGAACCCGGGGATTTCATTGCCCGTATCGGCGGCGAAGAGTTCGTCTGGCTGCTGCCGCACACCTCTCGGGACAAGGCGCACCGGGTGGCCGAGAAATGCATGCAACTGGTTCGACAGCAGCAGATCCCCCACGAAAAATCCGACGTGTCGCCGCTGCTCACCCTGAGCCTGGGCGTGGGGACTGTCACGCCGGCGGCGGGCGATAGCGCGGTGGCGTTCATCGAGAAGGTCGATGCGTTGCTCTATCGGGTCAAGCGCAACGGTCGCATGCGCGCCGAGTACGGCGAGTTCTGAGCGGGGTATTAGCGGTTTGTGACCGGCGGGTCGCAAATCGACGAATGGTTTCTGAAGCTGGTCTATAGTCTCCCGGCGCCCTTGCGCACATCTTTTTTGGACAGGGAGGCTCAAACATGACTGACAGATCCGTAGTATCGACGAGCGCAGAAATCCTGGACTCGTCCGTGTCCTTCAAACCTGTTGACTATCCCCGTATCGGGAGAGCCAGAGCGGAGTCAGGCAATTTCGAGCTGAGCGAACTCAAACCATGGTTCACGCTTGTGGACGACGAGGAAGAAGAGGAGGAATAGCCACCTTGAGACCGCCGAGAAAGACCAGGGGTGTCACGGTCGTGCGCCTCTGGTCCCCACCCGTTTGGCTACACCTCTTCCAGTCTGGTTCTTTGGCTCGCATTGCCGTCATGTTTGACACTGGCGTCGTTACCCACGCATGATCCTGCTCGTTCATGAGCGATCCAGCGTGATACCGAGGCCATTATGTCTGCCAATCCCGAAGCCTTTCCCGGCGAGCGTCAGCGTCTGATTACCGAGCGTCTGGCCGTTCATGGCCGGGTGATCGCTGCAGAGCTGGCCGCTGAATTCAACGTCTCCGAGCATTCCATCCGCCGTGACCTGGGCACGCTGGCGTCGGCCGGGTTGTGCAAGCGGGTGTACGGTGGGGCCATTTCCCTGGCCAGCGACGGGCCGTTGACTGTACGCATCGAGCACGAACCTGGACGCAAACGCGCATTGGGTGTGGCGGCGGCGGGCCTGATCGGTGCCGGTCAGCACGTGTTCATCGATGGCGGCTCGACCAACCTTGCGATTGCCCGCGCCCTCGATCCGCAGATGGCTCTGACAATCACCACCAATTCCCCGGTGATCGCCGTGGAGTTGATGAAACTGCCGCAAGTGGAGGTGATCCTGCTGGGTGGGCGACTGAGCCCGGTGGCGGGCAGCACCTATGGTTTCACCACCATTTCGCAACTGACCCACTTCAATTTCGACCTGTGCTTTCTGGGCGCCTGCGCGCTGGATGCGGTCAAGGGCGTCACTGCGTTCGACATGGACGTGGCCGAGTTCAAGCGCGCCGTGGTGGCGCGCAGCGGGCAGGTGATGGTGGCGGTGATCAACGAGAAGCTTTCCAGCATCGCGCACTATCAGGTCGCGCCCTGCGACGAGGTCGGCACGCTGGTGGTCGAGCACGACGCGCCGTCTGACCGGCTGGAGCTGTTTCGCGGCCAGGTCGCGCAGATCGTCAAGGCTCAAGCCAGCGAGTGAGCCACCACGCTGCTGCCCTGCCAGATTTCCGTGCGGTTGCGCCCGTCATGCTTGGCCAGATAGAGCGCGGCGTCGGCCCGTTCGACGAATTCCTCCAGGCTGGTGCACTCGTGGGCCGCGCAGCCGTAGACCCCCAGGCTGATGCTGACGATGCCCACAGGATTGCCCTGATGTTCCAGGGCGCGGGTCAGCACTGACAGACGAATCTTCTCGGCCAGCAGGAACGCGCCCTGGGCATCGCTGTAGGGCAGGAACACGGCCATTTCTTCGCCGCCATAGCGCACCGCCAGGTCACCGGTGCGGTTGAGGTTGCTGCGCACGCACTCGGCCACCGCGACGATGCACTTGTCGCCGGCCACGTGGCCATAGTTGTCGTTGTAGCTTTTGAAGAAATCGATGTCGATCATGATCAGGCTCAGCGGGTGCAGATTGGCCTGGCCGTTGGCGAACTCCAGCCCGAGGATTTCCTGGAAATGGCGGCGGTTGGCCAGGCCCGTCAGGCTGTCCTGCAAGGCGAGTTTTTCCAGCGAGTGACTGGCGATGCGCAATTGCGATTCGGCATTGAGGCCGAAACGGATCTGCTGGAACAACAACACCCCGAACAGCAGGTTGGCCACTACCACGCAGACGATGATCGCCAGCGAACGCCAGGCGTACTGACGCCATTCCTCCAGCACTTCGTCCTCCGAGAGCCCCGCCAGCACCACCAGCGGGTAGCGGTCCAGGCGCTTGTAGCCGTACAGGCGCAGCTCGTGGTCCAGCACCGAGCGCACGGTCGCGGTGCCTTCGTAGTTTTCCTTCAGGTATTTGCGAAACAGCTCACCGTCGGCGATGGACGCGCCTCGCACGTTATCGATCGCCGGACGACGGGCCAGCACGATGCCGTCGGCCATGGCCAGGGTAATCACGCCCCGCTGGCCAATGCTGAAGCGGTCGAAGAAGCGGTCGAAATACGCAAGTTCGATGGTTGCCAGCACCACTCCTGCGAAGTTGCCGGCAGAGTCATTGACCCGTCGGGAAATCGGGATGATCCAGTCGCCGGTGGTGCGGCTGCGCAGGGCGTGGCCGATGTGGGGCAGGGTGCTGTCGATGGTCTTGTGGAACTGGAAATATTCGCGATCTGCGTTGTTGGCGTTTTCCGGCATGCGGTTCATCGAGGTGGCCGCCCAGTTGCCGTCCTTGTCGTAGATGAACAGGCCCTGGATCTGTTCGACGCTGCCGGCCGTGGCCCGCAGGAATTCATGCATGCGTGAACTGGTGGCCGCGCCGAAGCCGTCATAGGACAGACGCTCGACGATGCCCGCCACCGGAATGTCAGCCTGATCAAAGGTGTCCTGGGCCTGCTGCGCCATCGAGCGCGACAGGTTGGCAACATTGGTGTCGGCCAGTTCCAGCTCGTGGATGCGCGTCTGGCGCAATTGCCACAGCGTGATACTGGTAATGGAAAAACACACCAGCACGGTGAAAAAACCGGCAAGCCAAAGCACCGGCATGCGCTTGAGGCGCCTGCTCCTTGCGTCCAGGTCCGTCCCTTCTACCTGTCTCAATCCCCGCCCTCGCTGACGAACATGACTTCAGACCCGCCCACGGGACGAACGCCTCGCGGTTCGTGGCCATGGGTATCGCAACAGCGATCATAGAATCACAGCGTAGGACAAGTACGGGATTTTGAAGGGAAAATTGTCGAATCTTGTCAGATGAAGGAGGCTCGCCGGGTTGTTCAGTGAAAATGCCTGCGTGGAGCAGGGCACAGGTGCGGCCACTGACACACCAATGTCGCTGCCGATGCGGGCCTTTCATCCCCATGACCGGTATCATTGGCCTATCTACCCGACCTCGGTGCGACATGAATTCTCCGGAACCTGGCAAGGCGCCTTCCCCTGATCGCGATCGTATTTCCGCATCCTTGCTGGGGCCGGGTTGCGAGCCTGATCCTCGCTTCACCCTGGCCAACGAGCGAACCTTCCTGGCCTGGATTCGCACGGCGCTGGCGTTCCTGGCGGGCGGCATTGCGGTAGAAGCCTTCACCGGCGATGTGTTCAGCCCGGGGCTGCGCCGTGCGGTGGCGTTGTCCTTGCTGGTGCTGGCCATGCTGGTCAGCGCCAGCGCCTGCATCAGATGGCTGAAGGTCGAGCGGGCCATGCGTGTGCGCAAGCCGCTGCCATTGCCGGTGCTGGTGCCGATCCTCTCGCTGGGCGGTGCGCTGGTGGCGGCGGGGCTGATCGTCTTTCTGATCTACGGCGCGTCGTGAGCCGCCGCGCCCAGGCGCCTGCCACGCTGGGGCACGACGACCCCGGCCTGCAGCCGGAACGCACCTTGCTGGCCTGGCGGCGTACGCTGATGACGCTGCTGGTGGTGTGCACGATTTTCCTGCGCTGGATTCCACACTTCGGGCTGATTGCCTTGCTGCCCATCGTGTTCTCGCTGATGGCCGGGATCCTGATCCAGATCGGCCTCAACGCGCGCTATCGCAAGAGCGCCAAAGGCCTGAAGCAGGAGCGCATCCCCGCTCCCTTGCGCGAAGTGGTGGTGCTGGGCGCGACGGTGATCGTGCTCAGTGGGGTGGGAATCTATGCGGTGGTGTTCGGCTAAGAAACGCCGCACGACGCAACCGCAACCCCAATCCGCCCGCAACCGCAACCGCAACCGCAACCGCCAACGCCAACGCCAACGCGAACGCGAACGCGAACGCGAACGCCAACCCCAACCCCAACGCCTGTAGGAGCGCGCTTGCCCGCGACTGCGGTGTGTCAGGCGGTGCATGATTGACAGACACGCCGCCATCGCGGGCAAGCGCGCTCCTACGGTTCAGGGCTGGCGATCGGTTGCGATGGTTTGCCCCTCTGCCGCAGCCCCTGCGCGGCTCTCCTTGCGTTCGCTCAGCCAATCGGCGACCTGTGCGCCGAATTCCGGCGGTGCCTTGCGGCCGGTGCGCCGCGCAAGGTCGAGGATGGTCTGCTGCGCCAGGGCATCTTCCATGCGCTTCTGCGCGGTCATCATGGCGGCGTTTATCCCGCACATCCCTTCGGTTGCCCACTCGGGCGCGCAGCCGTCGAAAACTGCGCAACGGCCACGAATGTCCCGGCAATCGAAAATCAGCTTGCGCCCGTCAATCGCCGTGACGATGTCCAGCAGGGTGATTTCGTCCGAGGGCCGTCCCAGCCGAAATCCGCCGCGCACCCCTTCAGTGGCAACCACCAGCCTGGCCTTGGCCAGTTTGGTGAACACCTTGGCCAGGTATTCCTGAGGCACACCTTGCAGATCTGCCAGGTCGCGCACGCTGGCTTCGCGGCTGTCGCCGCGTTCATCGACCAGGTACAGCAGGCAGTGAATGCCGTATTCGACACCGGCACTGTAGAGAGACATGTCGATCTCCGACTGAATTGATCGTGCAAAAGCTAACAATTTGCGCAGTTCATCGCAAGGAACGCTGAGTCATGGCGATCAGTGGCAGCGGCGGCAAACCTGTTCCTGCGCCAGGTCGACGGTCGGTGTTTCTTCATAATCTATTGATTAACAACGTATTTATAAAGATGCAGGACGTGAATCTGGAGTTACACCTGAAAAAAGTGCTTGCCGAAATAAACTCCGATCAATAGAGTCGTAGTTGTCTTGAGGCGGTCGCCAACTCCGACCCGCATACACCTGAAACGTCCTTTTGTTATTTGGAGCACACGATGAAAAAGCAGATTCTGATTGTCGGCGCGGGTTTTGGCGGCATGTGGAGTGCCCTGAGTTCCACCCGTTTGCTGGACATGCATCAGCGCCACGACGTCGAAGTCACGGTGCTGGCGCCTGAAGCGGTGCTGGGCGTACGTCCGCGTTACTACGAGCAGCAAGTGCATCAGATGCAGTCGCCGCTGGGTCCGTTGTTCGATGCCGTTGGCGTGAACTTCATCAAGGGCATGGCTGACACCATCGACGTGGCCGGCAAAAAGGTGGGCTACACCGATGCCAACGGCGTCCAGACCTCGATCAACTACGACAAACTGGTTCTGGCCACCGGCAGCCGTGTCGTGCGCCCGGCTTCCGTGCCTGGGGTCGAACATGCATTCGACGTTGACCACATGAACGAGGCGACTCGCCTTGAGCAGCACATCAAGTCGTTGGCCCAGCAGCCTGAGTCGGCGATGCGCAACACAGTCGTGGTGGCGGGCGGCGGCTTCACCGGCATCGAAACAGCGACCGAAATGCCTGCGCGCCTGCGTGAAGCCCTGGGGGCGGATGCCAAAGTGCGCGTCATCATCGTTGACCGTGGCGAGAAGGTCGGCGCTGCACTGGGCGCGAACATCAGCCCGGCCATCGTCGAAGCCACCGAGGCGCTGGGCGTGGAATGGGTCGTCGATGCGTCTGTCGCCGCCGTGGATGCCAATGGCGTGACCCTGGCGGACGGGCGTCGCATCGATGCCAAGACCGTGGTGTGGACCGTTGGCGTGCGCGCCAGCTCCCTGACCGAGCAGATCCCCGGCGAGCGCGATGCCGCAGGCCGCCTGCACGTTGACCGCAACCTGAAAGTCATCGGCCAGGCCGACATCTTCGCCACCGGCGACACCGCCTACGCCGCCACCGACGATGAAGGCAACTTCGCCCTGATGACCTGCCAGCACGCCATCGCGCTGGGCCGCTCGGCCGGCAACAACGTCGCCGCCGACCTGCTGGGCGAAGCGCCGATTCCGTACAGCCAGGTGAAATACGTCACCTGCCTGGATCTCGGCGCCTGGGGCGCGGTGTACACCGAAGGCTGGGATCGCCAGGTCAAGCTGATCAAGGAAGAAGCCAAGCAACTCAAGCAGCAGATCAACTCGGTGTGGATCTACCCGCCAGTGGCCGAACGTGAGGCCGCGCTGGCTGCGGCGGACCCGTTGATTCCTGTGGTCGCATAATCTGACACATCAAACACGTAGCAGCACGGCTTGCCGGCGGGGCGATCTCAAGGACGCCCCCGCCGGCAAGCGGAACGTTCCCCGGCCGGGCTGCTACGTCGAACCCATCACACGCTCAACGATTCATATCCAGAATCATGCAGGTGGTGGTACCGGTCGCGAACAACCGTCCCTCGGCGTCGTAGATCTTGCCTTCGGCCAGCGCGGTCGAGCGGCCGACATGCACCACGGTGCCCTCGGCGCGGATCGGGCCGCTCTTGTCGGTCAGGGCGCGGATGTAGCTGATGCGCAAATCCAGGGTGGTGTAGCCCTGGCCTTTCTTCAGGCGGGTGTGGACTGAACAGCCCATGCAGGAGTCGAGCAGGGTGGCGGCGTATCCGCCGTGCACGATGCCCAGCGGGTTGTAATGCTGCGGGCCGGGAGTGCCCTGAAAGATGAAGGAGCCGGGCGTCCACTGGATCGGCACGAAGTCCATCAGTTCGCCGATTGGCGGGTGAGGGTAGAGCCCGCTGCCGATACCGTTGAAGAACTCCTCCGGCGTCAACTGCGCCACCTCCATCAGGTTCATGCTGCCAGCCTTGCCCAGCCGGGCACGCATTTCCTTTTCCTGTGCTTGCCAGAGGGCCAGGGTTTCTTCGCGAGAGGTGCTTTGCATGGGCGTACGCTCCGGGACGCATCCGGCGGAATGTCGGATGAGAAAAATTACGGTCATAATCCCGCTGCTTGATGTCGACCGCAATATCAAAAATGTCCAACAGTGGCAAAAGCGCCCGGCAGGTTTTTGTCTGGTGCGACACATCAAGTGTCGATTTGCACGTCCGTGGTTCGACTACTGTTCGAAACCCTGGACTATGGTGTTCGGGGAACCCTCTACAGAAGGACGCCGACCATGCGATTCATGATGCTGATGATCCCCAAGGGATACGAAACCGCAGCCCCTGGCACCCTGCCCGAGGCTGACGCCGTGGAGCGGATGATGAAATACAACGAATCCTTGCAGCAGGCCGGGGTGCTGCTGACCCTCGACGGCCTGCATCCGCCGACCATGGGCGCCCGCGTCACGTTCGACAAGGGCCAGGCACAGGTAATCCAGGCGCCGTTTCCGGGCGTCAGCGAAGTGCTGGGTGGCTACTGGATGCTTGAATTGCCGTCCCTTGAAGCCGCCATCGACTGGGCGAAACGCTGCCCGGCGGGGGACAATGAAACCGTCGAAGTGCGTCAGGTGATGAGCTTCGATGATTTTACGCCGGACATTCAGCAAGCAGCGGCGGGGTTCAACGAGATGCACCAGGACAAGCCCTGAACTGTCCCGTAGCAGCACGGCTTGCCGGCGGGAGCGGTGCATCAGAGAAAAATGCGCCGCCTGACACAACGCTCCCGCCGGCAAGCCGTGCTGCTACGAGGGCGGGGCCTCACACATGCCCATCCTTCTTCACAAAATGCTTGTGCATGTCCGCTGTCAGCGCCTCGACGCGTTCGGTCAGCACCTTGGTCATCTCCGTCAGGCGAGTGTTCTGCTCCAGCAGTTCGAGCATCTGTGCAGTGTTCTGCGCGGCGCGGGCCATGCGTTCTTCGTTGGCGACGGCCAGTGCTTCGCGGTGCTGGGCGTCGGCGTCGGAACTGGCCTTGTCGCGGGCGGCCTGACGGGTCTGCGCCAGCAGAATCAGCGGCGCGGCGTAGGCCGATTGCAGGCTGAACGCCAGGTTGAGCAGGATGAACGGGTAGACGTCGAAGGTCACCAACCCCGTCATGTTCGCCCCCACCCAGAGGAGCACGATCAGCGTCTGCGCCCCCAAAAAGGTAGGCGTGCCGAAGAACCGCGCAAAGGCTTCGGCTTTCAGCGCAAAGGCGTCAGTGCCGAAGGTCGGCCCCAGGTGCGCGTGGCCCTTGTGGAAACGCAGGTGATGATCGGTCGGGGACTGGCCCGGGTCGGCGGAGGATGGCGTGGCAGACATGGAGGCTTTCCTGAGGGCAGAAACATCCGCCCACTATAGGCCGCCTCCAGGGCTCTGTGCACTGAACGCCGGTGGAACGAGCCGCCGGGTGTCAGTCCAGCGGGTCCGGATACAGGGGCTTGGAGCGGTACATGATATTGGCGTAGTCGTAGACGTACTGCCGCCCCGCGTGGCTGGTCAGGCGCAGGTTGTCGATCAGTTGCCGCTCTTTCTTGTTCAGGTATCTCACCCCTTGGAGGCCACTGGACTTGAGGCGATCTCGTTCATGGGCGTCAGGAAAGGTGATGACGTTCGTCATGAAAAATCTCCTTGATGGGGTCCATACCCGGCTCCCTGTGCCGGTGTCGCCGTTTATCGTGCGACGGCCCACCATACTCACAACAGGTCGGACCCTTCAACCCCGCGAGCGATCGATGGCTCATGCGATCTGGATGATCTCGAAGGATTGGCGGCTGCCATTGACGGTGATTTCCAGCTCATCGCCGTCGAACTTGCCCAGCAGATTCTGCCCCAGTGGCGCCTTGGCGGTGATCACCGTCACCAGGGTCTGGTCCAGGCTGACCTTGAGGCCAGCCGCATCGGGGCCCAAAAACAGCGTCTGTTGAACGCCGTTTTCCGATTCCAGGCTGATCAGGTCACCGGGCTGAATGCCGCGCTGGTCGTCGAAGGGCTTGAGCACCAGGCTGCGGTAGGCCGCCAGCGCCAGACGGATTTCCTCGACCCGACGCGCCTGCCCGGCGGCCAGGTACGACGCCTCCAGCCCGAGGGTGTCGTACTTGTTTTCGGCGATGTTTTCTTCGTGGGTCGCGGTTTCGTAGGCCGTTTGTGCGGCGCGAATCGCGACCTCCAGGTCGATTTCCAGCTTTTCGACGATCCGTTGCAGGACCTGTTGCTTGTTCATAGGGCTTGCTTGTCTCTCGCGGTTCAGCCGCAGTACTGATAAATGGCGGCGCGGCTCTTTTCGCTCGGCGCGGTCTGGTTCTGCTGCATCCAGAACTGGCATTTGGGGCCATTGAAGCTGCGTTGGCGCTCGGCCTGTTCGGCCTCCTGCGCCTGGCGGGCTTCACTGTCTCGCAGGATCTGCCGGTACTGGTCGAACATCGGGTTGTCGCTTTCAGGTTTGGCTTTTGCCGCAGGCGGCGCAGTCAATTGCGTGGCTGCGTTGCTCACGGCCTGCGTCTGCTCGGCAGGCAGCAGCCGGTAGATCAGCCAGCCGGTGAGCGCGACGGCGAGAAACCCCAGCCAGATACCCGCGGCAATGGACAGCACCAGCTTCAGAGGACGCAGCGTGACGGACAATTCGCGATGGTTGACGTACATGGCAGACTCCCTACTTGCGCATATGAGGTCGACTCGGGCTGCAATTGTCGCATGATCGGGGGTGGTGATTGTGCGCCGGAATGAAGGACAATCCGCTTTTTTGAACAGTCTCGAGGAGCCGGGATGAAAGCCTCTTGGGATATTTTCTGCACGGTTGTGGATAACTTTGGCGACGTCGGCGTGACTTTTCGCCTGGCGCGCCAGTTGGTGGCAGAGCACGGCATGGACGTGCGCCTGTGGATCGACGATCTGTCGGCGTTCGCCCGTCTGTGCCCTGGCGCGGACGCTGAGGCCCGTCAACAGTGGCGCGAGGGCGTCAATGTGTGTTTCTGGCCCGCAGACTGGCAGGCAGTGGAGCCTGCCGATGTGGTGATCGAAGCCTTTGGCTGCCATCTGCCGCCTGCGCAGATCGAAGCGATGAAGGCCCGCAACCCCAAGCCGCTGTGGCTGAACCTGGATTACCTCAGCGCCGAGGAGTGGGTCACCGGTTGTCACGGCCTGCCGTCGCTGCAATCGAGCGGCATCCAGAAATTCTTTTTCTTTCCGGGGTTTCGTCCGACCACGGGCGGGCTTCTGCGCGAGGCCGGGCTGATCGCGCGCCGTCACGCATTCGAGCAGGACCCGGCGGCGCAACAGGCGTTTCTGGCGCAGTTGGGCGTTTATCCACAGCCCGGCGCGCAGCTTGTTTCGCTGTTTGCCTATGAGCACGCAGGGCTGGGGTCATGGCTGGACAGTCTGGCCCAGGCCGGGCGGGCCACTCATCTTCTGGTGCCCGAAGGCCGCATCATCGGTGACGTGCAGCGCTGGCTGGGTGTCGAGGGGTTGAACGCTGGGGCGCTGCATGTGCGCGACAACCTGACGATTCAGGTGCTGCCTTTCGTCCGCCAGGAGCAGTACGACCTCTTGCTGTGGTGCTGCGCATTCAACGTGGTGCGCGGCGAAGACTCGTTCGTGCGGGCGCAATGGGCGGGCCGGCCGTTCATCTGGCACATCTATGAGCAGGACGATGACGCCCACTGGGCCAAGCTCGATGCGTTTCTGGAACTGTATCTGGCGGGGTTGTCCGAGGCGGCGGGGCAGGCACTGACCCAGGTCTGGCGTGCGTGGAACGCCGGGCAGGACATGGCCGAAAGCTGGAACACCCTGCAACACCATCGCCAGGAGCTTGCAGGGCACGCCGAGCGCTGGTGTCTGGAACAGGCCTTGCAAGATGATCTGACGACTGCGCTGGTAACGTTTTACCGAAATTGGATATGATACGCGGCCTTGTATTAAGCCCTGTACGAAAAGTGGCTTTTCGTACAGGGCTTAGAAAGAACTTCAATCCAAATTCGGATACTCGTAATGAAAACTGGTAAAGAGCTTAAACCCGGCACCGTGATCCGTATCGACAACGATCCTTGGCTGGTTCAGAAAGCTGAATTCACCAAGTCGGGTCGTAACAGCGCGATCATGAAGACCAAGCTGAAGAACCTGCTGACCGGCTACAAGACTGAAACCGTCTACTTCGCCGACGACAAGCTGGACGACGTGATCCTGGATCGCAAAGAAGCCACCCTGTCTTTCATCAGCGGTGACTCCTACACGTTCATGGACACCACCGACTACACCATGTACGAGCTGAACGCCGAAGACATCGAAAGCGTTCTGCCATTCATCGAAGAAGGCATGACCGACGTCTGCGAAGCCGTTTTCTTCGAAGGCCGTCTGGTTTCCGTAGAGCTGCCGACCACCATCGTGCGTCGCGTTGACTACACCGAAGGTTCCGCTCGCGGCGACACTTCGGGCAAGGTCATGAAGCCTGCCAAGCTGGCTAACGGCACCGAGCTGCAAGTAGCCGACTTCATCGAAATCGACGACATGATCGAGATCGACACCCGTGAAGGCGGTTCGTACAAAGGCCGTGCGAAGTAAGCACTGCTTTTTGTAACGCCGGATACGAAAAAGCCCGACCATTGAGTCGGGCTTTTTTGTGGGCGGGGGTTACCAGTTCATGGGACTTTCCCTGCATATGTTTGCTGCTTGTCGGTACGCCGTCGCGGGGGGGGGGGGGGCGCGGGGGGGGGGGGGGCCCCCGCGGGGGGGGGGGCCCCCCCCGCCCCCGGGCCGGGGAATAAGGCAGGGCGAGGAGGGGGCCGCCCGCCGCACGCCCGCCCA
>NZ_JBIVCV010000001.1:178077-565555 GCF_044746765.1 Pseudomonas sp. NPDC090203 | reverse complement strand
TTTTTGGGGGGGTGGTTTTTCCTTTTCCTTGTTTTTTGCGTGTTTTTGTTGGGGGTGTGGGGGGCGGGCGGGGCGGCCCCCCCCCCCCCCCCCGGGGGGGGCCCCCCCCCCCCGCCCCCCCCCCCCCCGCGACGGCGTCAGATGCATCTGCAACGATGCATCCGGCCTGCGCCGTTTACTTCAAATGAACCTTCAATTCCTGCGAAGCCTGCAACATTGCCGAGCGCACTTCCGGCACCTGGCTGACCACGTTCAGCAGACCGTAGTCATGGATCATGCCGTTGTAGCGCACCGCCGTGACTGGAACACCCGCCTGATCGAGCTTGCGGGCATAGGCTTCGCCTTCGTCGCGCAGCACGTCAGCACCGGCTGTCTGCACCAGCGCAGGCGGCAGGCCCTTCAGCTGATCCAGGGTTGCGCGCAGAGGTGATGCGTAAATCTCGGCGCGTTGCTTTGGATCGGTGGTGTAGTTGTCCCAGAACCACTTCATCATGTTGCGAGTGAGGAAGTGCCCCTCGGCGAACTGCTCGTAGGAACCGGTATCGAAGTTGGCGTCGGTCACCGGCCACAGCAGCACCTGGTAACGAATGGCCGGGGTGCCCTTGTCTTTGGCCATCAGGCTGACGACCGCCGCCATGTTGCCGCCGACACTGTTACCCGCTACCGCCAGACGCTTGCCGTCGACGTTGATCTCCTTGCCATGTTCAGCCACCCATTTGGTCGCTGCGTAGGCCTGGTTGATCGCCGTCGGGTAGTGCGCTTCAGGCGAAGGGGTGTAGTTGACGAACACCGCCACCGCACCGGAACCCTCTACCAGATCACGCACCAGACGCTCGTGGGTCGGGTAGTCGCCCAGCACCCAGCCGCCGCCGTGGAAGTACATGAACACAGGCAAGGTGCCCTTGACGCCAGCCGGACGCACGATGGTCAGGCTGATGTTCTGGCCGTCAACCGAGATGGTCTTCTGGCTGACATCGGCCTTGGGCAGGGTCAGCTTGACCCCTGCCTGGGCGCCGGTCAGTACGGCGCGGGCGTCTTTGGGCGAAAGCTGCTCAATCGGTTTGCCGGTGCCCGAGTTCAGGGCATCGAGGAACGCTTGAGTGTTGTGCTCAACGCCGGTATCGGTTGCCGCGAAGGCATTGCCGATGGACAGCGCGAGCAGCGAACCAGCCAGAATCTTGCCGAACGTGTTCATGTTCATCTCCTGAGCAGGCGGGTGAGTTAGACGGTCACGTGCAGACGGACGTCAACGTTGCCACGGGTGGCGTTGGAGTACGGGCAGACCTGGTGAGCCGCATCGACCAGCGCTTGAGCGTCGGCTTGATCCAGACCCGGCAGGTTGATGTTCAGGTCGATGTCCAGACCGAAACCGCCAGGAATCTGGCCGATGCCGACGTGGGCAGTGATCGAGGCATCAGCCGGGATGCTGCGCTTGCTTTGACCGGCAACGAATTTCAGTGCGCCGATGAAGCAGGCCGAGTAGCCGGCAGCGAACAGTTGCTCAGGGTTGGTCGCTTCGCCACCGGCGCCGCCCAGTTCTTTCGGGGTGGCCAGTTTCACGTCGAGAATCTTGTCGCTGGAAACAGCACGGCCATCACGGCCACCGGTTGCGGTTGCGACTGCGGTATAGAGAGCTTGCATGATATTTCCTCACTTGATGATGTTGGGCTGAAGCTGGTTGTGCTTCGCGCTAAAGGTTTGTGCGCTAAGCAAGTGAGATGAAATGTACTGCGCAAATAGTTTGCGCGCAAGATTAATTTTCAGATTTTCTTCGCTTGCAGCTCATTTTTTGCTTATCTATCTGATTTATAAGCGTAAAAAAATCACGTAGGAGCGGCGCTTGCCCGCGACCGCGGTGTTCCAGTGGATACATCGACATCTGACTTACCGCGGTCGCGGGCAAGCGCGCTCCTGCAGCCAAAAAAAAGGCCAGCGCGATGGCTGGCCTTTCGGAAAGAGAAGCGGCTTACAGACTGTCGTGCAGATTCCCACGCACGTTGACCAGATCTTCCTGCAGCGCCTTGAGCTGTTCCAGCGAAATGCCGCTGGCGGAAAGAATGCACGGCGGGATGCTGCGCGCCTTGTCGTACAGGGCCTTGCCCTGATCGGTCAGGTACAGTTGCACAACACGTTCGTCTTCCTTGCTGCGAGTGCGGCGGATCAGGCCTTCGCCTTCGAGGCGCTTGAGCAGGGGGGTCAGCGATCCGGGGTCGGTCAGCAGCCGTGAGCTGATTTCGCCCACCGTGATCCCTTCGCGCTCCCATAGCACCAGCATCGCCAGGTACTGCGGATAGGTCAGGTTCAGTGCCTGGAGCAGCGGTTTATAGACCTTGGTCATCATCAGCGAGGTGGAATACAAGGCAAAACACAATTGGCTGTCCAGCAGCAATTCGTTACAGCTGCCAGCGCCGGCTGCGGTGTCGCTTGGGTCGGCGGTCATCGTGGGTGTCCTCGGGGTGTCAGTCATGGGCGCTAATTTAGTGTGGTGATGTTTAATGCACCAGATAATTTAGGCAATCGGTCATGAGGCTTTTCTCTATCGGCCTGCTCACAAGGCCCAGGCGTCAATTGGAACACGAACTGTGAATCAACTCATCACAGAACGTCGATGTTATTGGCCCGCTGCGGATTTCCTCGGCCGGCCCGACTGCGTAGCATGCGCGCAGAATTCATACAGAGGACCGGTCGTGATCGTGGATGTTGTGATGTACCTGTTGTTGGGCGCGGCCATGGGCACCTTGGGCGGGCTGTTCGGAATCGGCGGCGGGCTGGTGGCGATTCCGGCGCTGGGCGTGCTGTTTGGCCTGGATCAGCAACTGGCCCAAGGCACGGCTCTATTGATGGTACTGCCCAATGTGCTGTTGGCGCTGTGGCGTTACAACCAGCGTAACCGGATTTCCGTGCGCAATGCGATGATGCTGATCGTGCCCAGCTTCGTCGTGTCCTGGCTGACCTCGCTGTGGGCCGTGCGGGTCGACGCCCAGAGCATGCGCATCGGCTTCGTCGCATTTCTGGTGGTGCTGACCTTGTTCAACCTGATCCAGATGTACTGGCGCAAGGGCAACGCCGATGCGCAGCTGCGTCACAGCAAGTGGCTGTGGATGCTGGGCGTGGGGTCTGGTGTGACGGCGGGCATGTTTGGCGTGGGCGGCGGTGTGATCGCGACGCCGATCCTGACCGGCGTTTTCGGCGCGACCCAGGTGGTCGCCCAAGGCCTGGCGCTGGCCCTGGCGGCCCCTGCGACGGTGATCACCCTGACCACTTACGCCTTTCACGGTCATGTGAACTGGCTGATGGGCATCCCGCTAGCCATTGGCGGCCTTGCGAGTATCAGCTGGGGTGTCGCGCTGGCCCACAGCCTGCCGGAGCGCCTTTTGCGCTCGCTGTTCTGCGTGTTCCTGGTGATCTGCGCGATCATGCTCTGCTTCAGGATCTAGAGCTTGAAGCCCTCGGCGATGTGATCGGCCAGGCATTCGGTGATCGGCGAGGGATTGTTCGGGTTGCGCAGCAGCACGATGCTGGCCGAGGGCAGTTGCGGCAAGCCCTCGTCCTCGCCGAGTACCCGCAGATCCGAGGTGATCAGGCTCTGCAGTTGGGCCGTGACCGCAAGCCCCGCGCTGACCACCGCCATGATCGCCGAGAGGCTGGCGCTGGTGTAGGCCACACGATATTCACGGCCTGCTGCATCCAGTGCGTTGCTTGCCCACAGCCTGCAGAAACAGTCGCTGTTGAACATCGCCAGGGGAATCGGCGTTTGTTCGTGTGGGCAGAATCCGGCAGCCTCGGCCCAGACGAAACGCTCCTGACGCAGGATCTGCCCGATTTCCTTGCCGGGCTCGCGAGTGACGATGCTCAGGTCCAGGTCCTGACGTTGCAGCAACTGCGCCGATGACTCGCAGTGCACCTCCACTTGAATCAGCGGATAGGCTTGTGCGAAGCGCGAGAGAATGCCGGGCAGGAAGCGCATCACGTAATCGTCCGGCGTGCCGATTTTCACCGTGCCGACCATGTGCGGCTCGCGCAGGGTGTTGAACACTTCGCTGTGCAATTTGAGGATGCGCCGGGCATACCCCAGCAGGACCTGGCCTTCAGCGGTGAGGTTCAGCACGCGGCCGTCTTTCTGGAACAGCGGGCGCTGTACGACGTCGTCTTCCAGCCGCTTCATCTGCATGCTCACCGCCGACTGCGTGCGGTTCACCACCTCGCCGGCCTTGGTGAAACCGCCCTGATCGGCAATGGCGACAAAGGTGCGCAGCAGCTCGCTGTCGATACTTGGATAGGTGGCCATTGCATCAATCTCCCAGATGGGGTGCATCAGAAACATTCGTTGGTTTGATCTTATTCCCAGGCAGACAATCTAGCCATCCCCACTTGGAGGGCAAGACGATGAAAGGTCAAAAAGGTTATGTACTGGTACTGAAAACCCTGTCGGGTGAGTCCACCCTTGAGCGCTGGATGAAATCGGGCGTGGCCCAGGTAGCCCGCTGGCGCAAGCTGCATCACGAGCGCGCCATACTGGCGAGCCTGAGCGATGACGCCCTCAAGGACATCGGCCTGAGCCGTGCCGATGTGCTGGAGGAAACCGACCGCCCGTTCTGGGACGACCCGCTCAAGCATTGATGCGATGTCGCGCGCCCGTAGCAGCACGGCTTGCCGGCGGGGCGGTTTCAAGATCGCTCCCGCCGGCAAGCCGTGCTGCTACGGGCCCGTGTTATGCCTCACCTGATCGCACCACCCCCAAGCCCACACATGGCGGCGTTGGCCCGGATCAGGTAGCTTTGCGGATCGATCAGGAGGTTCTGAATGTCCGCAGATCTGTCGACTCAACAACTGTCCGTCAAGCAAGCACGCCGGGTGGCATTGGTCGCCCAGGGGTTCAACGGCCGCCAGCCGCCTGCGACGGTCACTTCGCGTCACGTCATGCAACTGATCGAACGCCTGGGTGTGGTGCAGATCGATTCGGTCAACGCCCTGGTGCGCTCGCATTACCTGCCGCTCTATTCGCGCCTTGGCAATTACCCGCAGAAGCTGCTGGATCAGGCCGCATGGAGCCAGGGCCGACAACGCAAACTCTTCGAATACTGGGGCCATGAGGCCTCGTTGTTGCCCATCGAACTGTACCCGCTGATGCGCTGGCGCATGCAGCGTGCATCCCAGGGCGAAGGCATTTATCAACAGCTGGCCAAATTCGGCCGTGAACAAGCCTCGACCCTTGCCCGTGTCCTGCAGGCCGTGCGCGACCAGGGCGCATTGGGGGCGGGCAGTATCAGCACCCGCGAAGATCGCGCCGGGCAATGGTGGGACTGGAGCGCCGAGAAGCTCGCGCTGGAATGGCTGTTCGCTGCGGGCGAGGTGACGGTCGCCGGGCGCCGTGGGTTCGAACGACTCTACGATCTTCCGGAACGTGTGCTGCCGTCCCCGATCATCAATCATCCCGAACTGACCGAAGCCGATGCCCAGCGCGGCTTGCTGCTGCACGCGGTCAAGGCCTTGGGCATCGGCACCGAGAAAGACATCCGCGATTATTTCCGTCAGGATCCGGCGCCCGCCAAGATTGGGCTTGCAGAACTGGTAGAAGAGGGCGCCATCGAGGTGGTTCGGGTCAAGGACTGGAAACAGCCGGCCTATGTGCTGCCGAACACCAACGTGCCGCGAAAAGTCACTGCCAGCGCACTGCTTTCGCCTTTTGATTCACTGGTGTGGGAGCGGGCGCGCACCGAGCGTCTGTTCGATTTTCACTACCGGCTCGAGATCTACACCCCGGCGCACAAGCGGGTGTACGGCTACTACGTGCTGCCATTCCTGCACAACGAACGCATCGCCGCGCGCATCGATCTGCGTGCCGAGCGCGCAGCCGGGCGGCTGGCGGTGCATGCCGTGCATGAGGAGCAGCCGGGGCTGGACGAGGAGGGGATGCACGCGCTGGCCGCTAACCTGCGGCAACTGGCGAACTGGCTGGGGTTACCAGAGGTACTGATCAACTGCCAGCGCGCCAGTGCGGCACGCCTGCGGGTGGCGTTTGTTGCGAAAGGGTTGGACCATTTGTAACTCTTTGATGGACGCACACCCACTGTAGGAGCGCGCTTGCCCGCGACGGCGGTTTACCTGTGACGCCTATGTCGACTGACACGACGTCGTCGCGGGCAAGCGCGCTCCTACAGGAAGCGCCGGCTACCTGCGCACCTGCTTCAACGTCTCGGCAATCAGAAACGCCAGTTCCAGCGACTGATCGGCGTTCATCCGTGGGTCGCAGTGGGTGTGGTAGCGATCCGACAACCCATCCTCGGTGATCGGCCGTGCGCCGCCGATGCATTCGGTGACGTTCTGCCCGGTCATTTCGATGTGGATGCCGCCGGCGTAGGTGCCTTCCGCCTGGTGCACCTGGAAGAACTGCTTCACCTCGCCAAGAATCTGCGCAAAGTCGCGGGTCTTGTAGCCGCTGCTGGCCTTGATGGTGTTGCCGTGCATCGGGTCCGAGCTCCACAGCACCTTCTTGCCTTCGCGCTCGACGGCGCGAATCAGCCCCGGCAGATGGTCGCCGACCTTGTTGGCGCCCATCCGCGCGATCAGGTTCAGGCGGCCGGGGTCGTTGTCCGGGTTGAGAATGTCGATCAGGCGAATCAGGTCGTCGGTGTTCATGCTCGGGCCGACCTTCACGCCAATCGGGTTCTTCACCCCGCGCAGGAACTCCACATGGGCACCGTCCAGCTGGCGCGTGCGATCGCCGATCCACAGCATGTGCGCCGAGCAATCGTAGAAGTCGTTGGTCAGGCTGTCGCGCCGCACGAAGGCTTCTTCGTAGTTCAGCAGCAGGGCTTCGTGGGCGGTGAAGAAACTGGTTTCGCGCAGTTGCGGCGAGGTGTCCATGCCACAGGCGCGCATGAAGGCCAGGGTTTCGTCGATGCGGTTGGCCAGTTGGCTGTACTTGTCGGACAGCGCCGAGCCCGCGATGAAGTCCAGGTTCCACTGGTGCACCTGATGCAGGTCGGCAAAACCGCCCTGGGCGAACGCGCGCAAAAGGTTCAGGGTCGCGGTGGACTGGTGATAGGCCTGCAACAGGCGGTCAGGGTCCGGTACGCGGCTCTTCTCATCGAAACCGATGCCGTTGACGATGTCGCCGCGGTAGGCGGGCAGGGTCACCCCGTCGATGGTCTCGTCATTCGACGAACGCGGCTTGGCGAACTGACCGGCCATGCGCCCGACCTTGACCACCGGGCAGCCGGCGGCGAAGGTCATGACGATTGCCATCTGCAGCAACACCTTGAAAGTGTCGCGGATCTTCGCGGCGGAGAATTCGAAGAAGCTCTCGGCGCAATCGCCACCCTGCAACAGGAAGGCGCGGCCTTCGGTGACCTCGGCAAACTGGCGGCGCAACTCGCGGGCCTCACCGGCGAACACCAGCGGCGGATAACTGGCCAGCGTCTGCTCGACACGCAGCACGTGCTCGGCGTCAGGGTACTGGGGTTGTTGCTGGATAGGCAGGGTCCGCCAGCTGTCGGGGCTCCAGGGTTGGCTCATCATGAACTCGAAGTCAGTGCGATCGGACAGCCATGTTAGCAGCAAGCCCCGAGAATTTGCGTGACCTGCCGGGGCGCAATCGCTGACAATCCGCCGCTTATCCAGGCCGTTGTCGCGGCCCGTAGCAGTCCGGCTTGCCGGCGACCGCATTTTTGCAGCCGCCGCGCCCCTCAAGCCGTACACCGACCGACCATTGGCAAGAGAACAGCAATGACCCAGGAGCGTGTAGAGCGCGTGCTGGCCGAAGTCCATGATGACTTCGGCATGATCCGCGTGCTGGAAGTGGAAGACTACCGCTTCCTGGAGTTCGGCGACGCCATCGAGCAGAGCTGCACCTTCACCGCCGATCCCGCGTGGCTGGAGTACGACTACACCCGCGCCATGCTGATCGGCGCGCTGTGCCATGAAGCGCCGGAAAGCGCCCTGTTCATGGGCCTTGGCGCGGGTACTCTGACCCAGGCTTGCCTCAAGTTCCTGCCGCTGGACGACGTCGAAGCCATCGAGCTGCGCCCCGATGTGCCGCGCCTGGCCATGGAATACATGGGTCTTTCGGACGATCCCCGGCTGTACATCCGCATCGGCGATGCCCTGGAACTGCTGCCCACGGCCGAAAGCGCCGACCTGATCTTCGTCGACCTGTACACCGACACCGGCCCTGCAGTCGGGCATCTGGCGTGGGGCTTTCTGGAGAAGTGCCAGCAGCGGCTGAACCCCGGTGGTTGGCTCATCATCAACCAGTGGGCGTCGGACGACGGCAAGCCGCTGGGCGCGGCGCTGTTGCGCGGCCTCTATCACCGCCACTATTGGGAGCTGCCGGTGAAGGAGGGCAACGTGATTCTCATGGTGCCGGCCGACCTTGACCAGACGCTGGACATCGACGCCCTGACCCAGCGTGCCGAGGCCCTGGCCCCGCATCTGGGTTATTCCCTGCTGTCGTTGATCCAGAGCGTTCGCCCGGCCACCTGAGCCGCCTGTTCATTGACCGGTGAAGTGCCCCGGCCTGCGTTCTATCAGGGCGCGCAGGCCCTCCTTGGCATCCTCGCTGGACATCACCTGCCTGACCTGAGCCAGCAACTGTAGCGCGGCGGCCTGCTCGCCTTCGCGCACCGCCTGGCGCGCCGAGGCCAGAGTCGCCCTGACCCCCAGCGGCGCCCGCTCGGCGATGCGCCCGGCCAGGTGCAGCGCGCAGGGCAGCAGGTCCTCCTGTGCCATGATTTCCTGCACCAGCCCCAGGCGCAGTGCTTCGTGGGCATCGAATTCATCGCCCGTCAGCAACCAGCGCATGGCGTTGCCCCAACCCGCCAACTGGTGCATGCGCAGGGTCGCGCCACCAAAGGCGAACAGGCCGCGCTGCACCTCGATCTGCGAAAAGCGGGCGTTGCTCGCGCACAGGTTGATGTCGGCGGCCAGCATCAGTTCGATCCCCAGCGTCAGGCAATAGCCCTGCGCTGCGACGATGACCGGCTTGGTAACTCGCGGCCCTGCGAAAACACCCCAGGGATCGTAGCCGCCTTCGGGCAGTTGCCAGCCATTGGCGAGGGTCGGGCCGGTGTCGGCCAGGTCCAGCCCGCCGGTGAAGTGATCACCATGGGCGAAGACCACGGCCACCCGCACCTCTGGGTTGCGCTCGAACTCGCCGTAAGCGAGGCTGAGCTGGTTGAGCATTTCCATGTCGAATGCGTTGCGCTTGGCCACGCGATCCAGCCCGATGAGCAGGATGGCGCCGCGCTGTTCCCGGGTGACGTGGCCTTTGGTCGGAGAGGTCATGTCGCAAGTTCCTGCTGATGAGTAGGAAAGGAGAGTGGGCTGCCTGACTGATCAAGGTGAATCGTTTAAGCTGCTACCACCAGTAATACCGGGCACTAGAAAAATAGACAGTGGCACAGCTTTGCGCAAAGCCTGTGACACTTGGACGCAAGGTCTTATCCGGCCGAAAAAAATCCTCACATTTTTCGGCATTTCCGGTATAGTGCGCGCCGGCCTTTCATAGGGCCCTCGTCACGGTATGGTTTGTGAAGCCTTCTTCACTGGCCGGTTCGCTTGCGAACAGTCCCTGACGATCCATTCATCCATACGTTTTCGCAAATCCCCGCCGACAAAGCAGCCAGGGTGACCTTCGGGTCTTACACGGCACGCGCAGCTTTGAAGCATGGGTCTTTGCGGATGCACTCAGAGGCAGACCCATGACCCAGGAAACCGGCGGCTTCGCCGCTCTTGATCTTCACCCAAGTATTGTTGCCGCCGTAATCGCCACTGGCTACGAAGAGCCTTCGGCCATTCAGCAGCAATCGATCCCTATTATTCTTGCCGGCCACGACATGATCGGTCAGGCGCAGACAGGTACCGGTAAAACCGCAGCCTTCGCCCTGCCAATCCTGAACCGCATCGACCCGGCAAAACGTGAGCCGCAAGCGCTGATCCTCGCGCCGACTCGCGAACTGGCCCTGCAAGTGGCCACCGCGTTCGAAACCTACGCCAAGCAGATGCCAGGCGTGACCGTGGTTGCGGTCTACGGCGGTGCGCCAATGGGCCCGCAGCTCAAGGCCATCCGCAACGGCGCGCAAATCGTCGTCGCTACCCCGGGCCGTCTGTGCGACCACCTGCGTCGTGACGAGAAAGTCCTGGCGACCGTGAACCACCTGGTTCTCGACGAAGCCGACGAAATGCTCAAGCTGGGCTTCATGGATGACCTGGAAGTGATCTTCAAGGCCATGCCGGAAACCCGCCAGACCGTACTGTTCTCGGCAACCTTGCCGCAGTCGATTCGTGCGATCGCCGAGCGTCACCTGAAAGACCCGAAACACGTCAAGATCCAGAGCAAGACCCAGACCGTCACCGCGATCGAGCAGGCTCACCTGCTGGTTCACGCCGACCAGAAGACCTCTGCCGTTCTGAGCCTGCTGGAAGTCGAAGACTTCGACGCCCTGATCATGTTCGTGCGCACCAAGCAGGCCACCCTGGACCTGGCCAGCGCCCTGGAAGCCAAAGGCTACAAGGCCGCTGCGCTGAACGGCGACATCGCCCAGAACCAGCGTGAGCGCGTCATCGACTCGCTCAAAGATGGCCGTCTGGACATCGTTGTCGCGACCGACGTTGCTGCCCGTGGTCTGGACGTTCCGCGCATCACCCACGTATTCAACGTGGATATGCCGTACGATCCAGAGTCCTACGTTCACCGTATCGGTCGTACCGGCCGTGCCGGTCGCGAAGGCCGCGCGCTGCTGCTGGTCACCCCGCGTGAGCGCCGCATGCTGCAAGTGATCGAGCGTGTCACCGGTCAGAAGGTTGCCGAAGTTCGCCTGCCGGACTCCCAGGCCGTTCTCGATGCCCGCATCAAGAAACTGACCAACAGCCTGGCGCCGCTGGTTGCCGACGCTGAAGCCAGCCACGGTGATCTGCTGGATCGTCTGACTGCCGACATCGGTTGCTCGCCACGTGCACTGGCCGCTGCGCTGCTGCGCAAGGCTACCAACGGTCAGGCCCTGACCCTGGCAGCCATCGAGAAGGAACGTCCACTGGTGCCGAACAGCGCGCCACGTGGCGATCGTCCGGATCGTCCATCGGGTGACCGTCCTGATCGTGGCGACCGCGAGCGTCGTGCGCCAATGCCGCTGGCCGAAGGCCGTGCCCGTTGCCGTACCGCGCTGGGCGCGCGTGATGGCATCGCTGCCAAGAACCTGCTGGGCGCCATCCTCAACGAAGGTGGTCTGGCCCGTGAAGCCATCGGTCGCATCCAGGTGCGTGACAGCTTCAGCCTCGTCGAGCTGCCGGAAGAAGGCCTCGAGCGTCTGCTGGCCAAGCTGAAAGACACCCGCGTTGCCGGCAAGCAGCTGAAACTGCGTCGCTACCGCGAAGACTGATCAGCCCCTGTGCTGATCGTCTGAAATAAAAAATCCCCGACTGGTTCGGGGATTTTTTTTGCCTCATGGAATGCTATCCGCCGTTATCGCAGCGACGACCTTGCGACCGACCCGCCGGCAAGCCGTGCTGCTACGTGATGCAGGGTGTCATCCTTCCAGCGGTGACCACGAACCCGTAGCAGCACGGCTTGCCGGCGGGAGCGATCTCGAGGATGTCGTCGCCGGCAAGCCGTGCTGCTACGGTTTTGTGGTGTCCGACAGAGCTCGATCAGACCGCCCCATCCCCGTAGCAGCACGGCTTGCCGGCGGGAGCGGTCTTGAAGTGCTCACCCAAACCGGTAGATATCCATCCCCAGCGCACCCATGGTGAAACCCTGATGCGCAATGCTGAACTGGCCACCCGCACCACGGGCGAAGTAGAGGGGCAGCAGGTGCTCGTCACTCGGATGATTGCGCACCGCGTTCGGCGCCTGTCGGCGGTAGTCGTGCAGGGCTTCGTCGTCGCCAGCGGCGAGTCTTTCCACCATCCAGTCGCGGAATGACAGCGCCCAGGGCTCGACGCTCTCTGGCCCTGCATGCCAGTCCAGTTCGCGCAGATTGTGAGTAATGCTGCCCGACCCGATCACCAACACCTCTTCCTCGCGCAATTTCGCCAGCGCCTGGCCGACGCGGGTCTGCAGCTCAGGACCCATACGTGTTGGCAGGGATACCTGAACAACCGGGATGTCCGCCTGCGGGTACATCAACGACAGCGGCACCCACACGCCATGGTCGAACGGTCGGCGAGTGTCCATGCGCGCAGTCAGATCGGCGTCCGCCAGCAGCTCCATGACGCGATGAGTGATGTCCAGCTGGCCCCGCGCCGGGTATTGCACGGCGAACAGCGCCGCCGGGAAGCCTCCAAAGTCATGCCAGGTTTCCGGCTGTGGGTTGCCGTTGACCAGCAACTCGTTGCTCTCCCAGTGGGCAGAGACGATCACGATGGCCTTTGGTCGGGGAAGCTCGGCCGCCAGACGTGCCAGCGCCGGGCCGCTTTCGCCGGGTTCCAGTGCAAGCATGGGGGAGCCGTGAGAAATGAACAGGCTGGGGAGCATGTCGGGAGTCCTGAGCGTATAAGATGACTGCATGATCGGGCAGATCATCGATCTAAATCTAATATAAGTTTTAGGGCTTTTTGATCGAAGTATCAGGAGTATTTATGGAGCCGCAGTTTTGGCATGAACGCTGGGCGATCAATCAGATTGGTTTCAATCAGTCGGACGTGAATCCATATCTGGTGAAGTTGTGGCCCGAATTGAATGTGAATCGAGGTGAACGGGTCCTGGTGCCGTTGTGCGGCAAGACCATCGACATGACCTGGCTGGTTTCCCAGGGGTTGCACGTGGTGGGCGCCGAGCTGTCGGAAACGGCAGTGGCGGCCTGGTTCAGTGAAAACGGGCTGACGCCGGTGGTCGAGGAGCGACGGGGATTCAAGGTATACCGTCACGACAATTGTGAAATCTGGTGTGGTGATTTCTTTGCGCTCAAACCGGGAGATGTGGGTAATTGCACGGCGTTCTACGACCGCGCGGCGTTGATTGCGCTGCCTGCGGACATGCGCTGGCGCTATGTCGAGCAACTGAACCGGCTGGTGGCTCAGGATTGCCGAGGCCTGCTGGTGACGCTGGACTATGATCAGTCGCAGATTCCCGGGCCGCCTTTTTCGGTCGATGAAGACGAGGTGCAACAGCTGCTGTCGCCGGAATGGCGGGTGAAGATGGTCGGCGACTGGGATGTGCTGGAGCAGAGCGCCAAGTTCAAACAGGCAGGCGTGACACGCTTGATGGAGTACGCCTACCGGCTGTTCCGCCGCTGAGCGTAGCAGCACGGCTTGCCGGCGGGGGCGGACTTGAGATCGCTCCCGCCGGCAAGCCGTGCTGCTACGGGGCCGTGTTCGGGCGTTGATTGTGGTTGGTTGAGGACGAGAAAGGGCGACTCGAAGTCGCCCTTTCTGGTTTGCCTTGAATCAACCGCGACGGCGCAGGGCCTCGATGCGGTCTTCCAGGGCCGGGTGGCTCATGAACAGGCCGGCGAGGCCGTGTTTCAGGCCGCCGTTGATGCCGAAGGCGGTCAGGCTGTCGGGCATCTGTACCGGAACGCCTTGTTCCGAACGCAGGCGCTGCAGGGCGCTGATCATCGCGCCAGTACCGGCCAGGCGTGCACCGGCGTCGTCGGCGCGGTATTCGCGTTTGCGCGAGAACCACATGACGATGGCGCTGGCCAGGAAGCCCAGCACGATTTCGGCGAAGATGGTCGCGATGTAGTACGCGATGCCCTGGCCTTCCTCGTTCTTGAAGATCACCTTGTCGACGAAGTTGCCGATGATCCGGGCGAAGAACATCACGAAGGTGTTCACCACGCCCTGCACCAGCGCCAGAGTGACCATGTCACCGTTGGCGACGTGGCCGATCTCGTGGGCCAGCACCGCTTTCACTTCCTCGGGCGAGAAACGCTCCAGCAGGCCCTGGCTGACGGCGACCAGCGCGTCGTTCTTGTTCCAGCCGGTGGCGAAGGCGTTGGCTTCATAGGCCGGGAAAATCCCGACTTCCGGCATCTTGATGCCAGCGTCGCGGGACAGTTGTTCAACGGTCTGCATCAGCCATTGTTCGTGGCGGGTGCGTGGTTGGGTGATGATCTGGGTACCGGTGCTCATCTTTGCCATCCATTTGGAGATGAACAGCGAGAACAGCGAACCGGCGAAACCAAACACGGCGCAGAAAATCAGCAGCTGATTGAGGTTCAGGTCAACCCCGTTGGCCGCCATGAACCCGTTGAAGCCAAAAAGGCTCAGGGTGATGCTGGCAATCAGCACGACCGCAAGGTTAGTGGCCAAAAACAGCAAGATGCGCATCATGGTGTGGAGTGTCTCCTCGTGAAGAATGTGTAACGTGTTGCGGGGTATATAAGGTGATGTCGGTGGCTATTCAACCGGGCGACTATTTCAAACTGTGTCGTTTCGAGCCGCCAGGGCAATTATGGCCCATTGGCGAGAGGGCGGGGGTAGAGCGATTGGTCGCGCAGACCTGTAGGAGCGCGCTTGCCCGCGACCGCGATCTGCGGGGAAATCATGTGCCTGCTGACACACCGCAGTCGCGGGCAAGCGCGCTCCTACAACAAAGCGGGATTACTGCTTGTAGGATTTGAGGAAGTTGCCAATCCGCCCAATGGCCTGTTCCAGATCGTCCACGCGCGGCAGGGTCACCACGCGGAAGTGGTCCGGCCATGGCCAGTTGAACGCCGTGCCCTGAACGATCAGCAGCTTCTCGGAAAGCAGCAGGTCGAGTGCGAACTTCTCGTCGTTGTGGATCGGGCAGACTTTCGGATCGATGCGCGGGAAGGCGTACAGCGCACCCATCGGCTTGACGCAGCTCACGCCCGGAATGTCGTTGAGCAACTCCCAGGTGCGGTTGCGCTGCTCTAGCAGGCGCCCGGGCGGCAGGATCAGGTCGTTGATGCTCTGGTAGCCACCCAGCGCGGTCTGGATCGCGTGCTGGCTCGGCACGTTGGCGCACAGGCGCATGTTGGCCAGGATGTCGATGCCTTCGATGTAGCTCTGGGCGTTGTGTTTCGGGCCCGAGATGGCGATCCAGCCGGAGCGGAAACCGGCCACGCGGTAGGACTTGGACAGGCCGTTGAAGGTCAGGCACAACAGGTCCGGCGCCAGCGAAGCGGTGCAGATGTGCACGGCGTCGTCGTACAGGATCTTGTCGTAGATTTCGTCGGAGAACACCACCAGGTTGTGCTGACGGGCGATTTCCAGCATCCCCAGCAGCACTTCTTTCGAATACACGGCGCCGGTCGGGTTGTTCGGGTTGATGATGACCATGGCCTTGGTGTTCGGCGTGATCTTGGCCTTGATGTCGTCGAGGTCCGGCCACCAGTTGGCCTGCTCGTCGCACAGGTAATGCACCGGGTTGCCACCGGACAGCGCCACGGCGGCAGTCCACAGCGGGTAGTCGGGAGCTGGGACCAGCACTTCGTCGCCGTTGTTGAGCAGTGCCTGCATCGACATCACGATCAGCTCGGAAACGCCGTTGCCCAGGTAGATGTCTTCGATGCCGACACCTTCGACCTGCTTCTGCTGGTAGTACTGCATCACCGCCTTGCGCGCGCTGAACAGGCCTTTGGAATCGCTGTAGCCCTGGGCGGTCGGCAGGTTGCGGATCACGTCCTGGAGGATTTCGTCCGGCGCCTCGAAACCAAACGGCGCCGGGTTGCCGATGTTCAGCTTGAGGATGCGATGGCCTTCCTCTTCCAGGCGTTTGGCGTGCTTGAGCACGGGCCCGCGGATGTCATAGCAGACGTTGGCGAGCTTGTTCGATTTGCTGAACTGCATGTGATTGATCCCAAAATATAAGGGTGCGCGCTGGATGGAAAAGGCGGACCGCTAAGCACAACGCCATCAAAATGAATTTGTATGCCTGTAAGGCCGGTGACAGACTGGCGTCAAACGAAGGCGCAATCATACGTGCCACCCGACCCGTGGAAAAGACACAGATCGGGCTTTTTCAGCTGTGGAGGTGTACCCGTGGAGAAGCTTGCGAAAACCCTTGAAGAATGGAAGCAGATGCTTGACCCAGAGCAGTATCAGGTCTGCCGCCTGAAGGCCACCGAGCGGCCTTTCACCGGCAAGTACAACAGCACCAAGACCGCCGGCGTCTATCACTGCGTGTGCTGCAACGAGCCGTTGTTCGACTCCGAAACCAAGTTCGATTCGGGCTGCGGCTGGCCCAGCTTTTATGCGCCGATCGAGGGCAGCGCGGTGGTGGAAGTGCGTGACGTCAGCCACGGCATGATCCGCACTGAAGTGGTCTGTGCCAAATGCGATGCTCACCTGGGCCACGTTTTCCCGGACGGCCCGCCGCCGACCGGTTTGCGTTACTGCATCAATTCGGTCTGCCTGGACCTGGTGCCCCGAGACGCCTGATGCACTGATATCACCGTGGATAATTCGATAGCGCGCCAATCAGTGGCGCGCTAACTTGGCGGTTTAACTTTCGAGGCATCGTCATGAGCGACAATTTGCTGAACATCCCGGTGCAGACGATCAAGGGCGAGCAAAAGACCCTCGCCGATTACGCAGGCAAGGCAGTGCTGGTGGTCAATACCGCGAGCAAGTGCGGCTTCACCCCGCAGTACAAGGGGCTTGAAGAGCTGTGGCAGCGTTATCGCGACCAGGGGCTGGTGGTGCTGGGGTTTCCCTGCAACCAGTTCGGCAAGCAGGAGCCAGGTAATGAAGGTGCAATTTCCGAGTTCTGCGAGCTGAACTACGGGGTGAGCTTTCCGCTGTTCAAGAAGATCGATGTCAACGGCAGCGCCGCCCATCCGTTGTTCGTGCAATTGAAAAAACAGGCGCCGGGGTTGCTGGGCTCTGAGCGGATCAAATGGAATTTCACCAAATTCCTCATCGGCCGCAACGGCCAGTTGGTCAAGCGCTACGCGCCATTGACCAAGCCCGAAGACCTTGAGTCCGATATCAAAGCCCTCCTGAAGTAAACACCCCGTAGCGGTCCGGCTTGCCGGCGTCGTCGATCATGAGGCCGCCCCCGCCGGCAAGCCGTGCTGCTACGAGTCAGCGTTCAGACTCCAATCTCGCATACGCCCACGCCCCCGTAGCAGCACGGCTTGCCGGCGGGGGCGATCTTGAGGGCGCCGGTCAGTGATCCTGCGTGACCGGGATCCACTGGTCGAGAATGGCGATAAGCTCTTCGCGATGGAACGGCTTGGCCAGGTAATCGTTCATGCCGGCGGTTTTGCAATGCTCGCGTTCTTCGGGCATGGCGTTGGCGGTCAGGGCGATCACCGGCAGGTCTGGCCATTTCTCGCTCTGGCGAATCTGCCGGGTGGCTTCATACCCGTCCATCACCGGCATGTTGCAGTCCATCAGCACCAGGTCGAACTGGCCGCGCTCAAGCTGCTGCAACGCCTCACCGCCATGGCTGCTGACCACCACTTCACACCCCAGCTTGCCCAGCATGCCCTTGGCGACGAGCTGGTTCACCGGGTTGTCCTCGACCAGCAGAATCCGCGCGCGATACGACGCCGACTGGCTGCTGGCCAGGCGCGCACTCGGCTGTTGGCCTTCGATCCCCAGCACCCGGCCCAGCGCCCGATGCAGGACACTGCGCGACAGCGGCCGCGCCTGCTGCTGCAGCGGCGCCATCGCCTGCACCTGCTCGCCGGGCATGAAGTTGCCGTAAGCGGTCACCAGCAGGATCGGAATGCGGGTGGCGGGACGGATGCCGATCAGGCATTCGGGGCAGTCGGTAATCAGCAGGTCGGGCTCGATCTGCGGCTGGGGCGCGTTGGCCGAAAAATGCCGATACTCGATGCCCCATTCCGGCAGCAGGCCGCTGAGCAACTCCACCAGGCCACTGCCCGGCGTGCTCACCACCACCACCCGGCCTTTCATCGCAGGCCAATGCGGTGCCGGCGTGTGAGCGGGCAGGGGCAGGTCAACATAGAAGCGGCTGCCGACCCCGGGGGTGGATTCGATGCGCAGTTGCCCGTCCATCGCTTCGCACAGGTTGTGCGTCAGGCTCAGGCCCAGCCCCGTTCCGCCGTACTGACGAGTGATGGCGGCCTCGGCCTGGGTGAACGGCTGGAAGATCCTGGCCTGGGCGTCCTGGGCGATCCCGATGCCGGTGTCGCAGACCTCGATCCGCGCCTTGTCCGCCTGTTGGGTCAGACGCACGTCCACACGTCCGACCTGGGTGAACTTGAGCGCGTTGGAGAGCAGGTTGCTGACGATCTGCCGCACCCGCGTCGGGTCGCCCAGCACCAACGCCGGGAAATGCGGATCGATCAGGCAGGTCAGCTCCACTTTTGGCGCGGCGTTCTGTGACAGCAGGTTGGCCGTGTCTTCGATCAAGGTGCCCAGGTCAAACGGAATGCGTTCGAGCTCCAGTTGACCCGCATCGAATTTCGACAGGTCGAGGATATCGTTGAGCAACTCCACCAGCACTTTGCCCGAGTCATGGGCGATCGACAGTTGCTGGCGTTGTTCGGCACTCAGAGGGCCGTCGAGCGACAGCGCGAGCATGCCCAGCAGGCCGTTGAGCGGGGTACGGATCTCGTGGCTCATGTGCGCCAGAAAGGCCGAGCGGGCATTGGCCATGTCCAGGGCGGTGCTGCGGGCAATTTCCAGTTCCTCGTTGGACTGGCTCAGCCGCGTGTTGCTGGATTTGAGTTCCTGGGTGCGCGCCTCGACGATGTCTTCAAGCTCGTTGAGGTGGTCGGTCAGGCGGTTTTCCGCTTCCAGGCGCCGGCCGAACTCGCTGGCGACATGATCGAATTGCTGGTTGGCGACGTGGATCAGCACACCGATCTCGTCATTTTCATGGCCGGGCGGGCAGGGTAGCGGGGCCTGTTTGGGGCTGCGCGAATCGCGACTGGCCAGCGCGCGAATGATCCCGGTCAACGGCTTGGTCAGCGTCAGGTAGAACAGCCCCATGAGAATGCAGGTCAGCACCAGGCTGCGCACGAAGCCGTTGAGCAGGGTGATTTCCGCCCGTTGCAGGAAGTGGCTGCCGAACGCGAAGGTGTCCACTTCCAGGAACAGCGTGCCGATGGCCTCCTTGGGCATGTGGTCCAGATGCAACACGTCCTCGAACTGCCGGCTCTTGCCAAACAGGCTGTCGCTGAGCATCCGGTAGCGGCTTTCGGCCAGCGGGCGGGACACTGCGGCCAGCAGCACATTGTTGTTATCGGTCAGGCGTGCGCTGACCACCGCAGGCGAATGCAGCAGCCCCAGGGTCAGCTCCTGGGCCAGTTCAGCGTCGATGTTGTAGGCGATGCGCGAGGCGGGGTTGTGACTGATTTGCAGCAGGGAGCGAATTTCACGATCGATCGAGGCGTCTTCGCTGGCATAATCGATGGCAATCTGAACAAAGCTGAGCAGGGTTCCCAGCAGGAAGCCGATCAGAACGGTCAAACGGGCCTGTTTGAACGATAGCCGGTGGGTGATCGGTATTTCCATAAGGGCGCTGTCACTTCCTGGGTCCTTCGCGGGCAAAGCATAGCCGATCGCAGACCGGCTTTAACCAGTTAAATCAAGGAGACATCGTGGATTCTAGGTTGAACGCATTCCTGGAACGCGCCGAATCGGTTCTGGCGCGACTCGAACCTCTGCTGCCTGCCGTGCGCGAGCCAGTGGACTGGGACAAGGCACTGGCGGCGCGCTGGGTGCGCGAGGGCCGCAGCGGCTATCTGCTGCCGCTGGACGTGACCCTGGACATGCGCCTGTCGGACCTGATCGGCGTTGACCAGCAGCGCGCTCAACTGGGGCGCAACACCCAGCAATTCATCGACGGGCTGCCGGCCAACCACGCGCTGCTCTGGGGCTCGCGCGGCACTGGCAAATCGTCGCTGGTACGTGCGCTGCTCGCCGAGCATGCCAAGGCCGGCCTGCGCCTGATCGAGATCGAACGCGATCATCTGGGGGACCTGCCGCGGGTGGTCGAGCAACTGCAAAAGCTGCCGCAGCGTTTCGTGCTGTTCTGCGATGACCTGTCGTTCGATTCCGGCGAAGGCGACTACCGCGTGCTCAAGAGCGTGCTCGATGGCTCGCTGGAGCAGGCGCCGGACAACGTCCTGCTGTACGCCACCTCCAACCGCCGCCACCTGGTGCCGGAGAAGGAGAGCGACAACGCCCATTGGCAACGGGGCGATGACGGCGAAATTCATCCAAGCGAAGCGGTCGAGGACAAGATTGCCTTGTCTGATCGTTTCGGCTTGTGGCTGTCTTTCTATCCATTCACCCAGGAACATTTCCTGGACGTGGTGGAACACTGGATTGGCGAACTGGCGGCCAAGGCCGGGCTCTCGTGGCAGCGGGACCATGAACTGGACATCCTGGCCGTGCGCTGGGCGACCGGTCGTGGCAACCGCAATGGCCGCTGCGCCTATCAGTTCGCCCGTTATTGGGTTGGTTTGAAAATGCTGGAGCAACATCCATGATCGATTTGAGTGCAGCAGGCCAGGGTCTCGACGGCTACCGCCTGCTGGCCGCACAGCTTGAGTCCTTGCTTGCGGACGAGCGCGATTTCATCGCCAACGCCGCGCAGTTCTCGGCGTTTCTTTACACCCAACTGGACGACCTCAACTGGGCCGGGTTTTACCTGAACCGCAACGAAGAGCTGGTGCTCGGGCCGTTCCAGGGCCAGATCGCCTGCGTGCGGATCCCGTTTGGCAAGGGCGTGTGCGGGGCTGCGGCACAAAGCCGTGAAACCCAGCGCGTGCTGGACGTGCATGAGTTCCCGGGGCACATCGCCTGCGACAGCGCGTCCAACAGTGAGTTGGTGGTGCCGCTGGTCAAGGAAGGGCGCCTGATTGGCGTGCTGGACCTGGACAGCCCGAGCCTGGCGCGTTTCAGCGAGGCGGATCAGGTGGGTATCGAAGCGCTGGCGCAGATTTTCCTGCGTCTGACTGACTGCTGAGGCCTCAGCTTTAAACCGTAGCAGCACGGCTTGCCGGCGGGAGCGGTGTGTCTGTGACGAATATACCGTCTGACACACCGCCCCGCCGGCAAGCCGTGCTGCTACAGGATCAACGTCAATCGTAGATGGCTTTCTTCTTCCACTGCGCATCCGATTCGTCGGCTTTCAGGCCTTCGGTCAGCTCGTTGTGGTCGTCTTCGGTGGGGGCGATGGTGTCCAGCACCATGGCGTTGGCCCGCGCCAACTGACGCTCCATGGCCTGCAGGTGGGTTTTCCACGGTGCCGGCTCGGCCTGGTTCTTCAGGTATTGCACGCCACGCTCGAACGCCAGCCGCGCTTGCCCCGGCTGATCCTGATTCAGTGCCTGGGTGCCCAGGTTATTGAAGAACTCAATGTGCAGCAGCACCAGCATGTTGCGAATCTCGCGAATCCAGTGCTTGGCTTCGGCGGTCTGCAGGAAACCGTCGTGGGCGGCGCGCGTCACCTGACCATGCATGGCTTCGAGCAGAAAGCGCACATCCTTGGCCTTGGCTTCGGTCTGGATGGGGCTGGCCGGGTTGTCCACCTTGATGTTGTCGCCCTGGGCCACCAGCGCTTCGAGTTCGGTTTCGCGTTCCTGGATGCCAGGGTTGTTTCTTCTTTCCAGGGCGATCAGCCGTTTGACGACGTTCAGCTCCAGACGCACCAGCAACAGCTTGAGCGCCGGGCTCATCAATTGCCCGGGGAAGGTCTCGGACAATTCGCAGCAGCGACGCAGGCGATCGTTGAGCTCGACCAGCGTGCGCGCGCGCTCGACCTTCTTCGCCTCTGCGACGTGGTTCAGATAGCCGACGGCGATCAAGAGTACGATGCCTGTTACAACCATCAGGGTGATAATGAGTGGTGTCACCGTACAAGCCTCAATCCGGGTAAATGTGCGCCGAGTGTAGTGGCTATGCACTAGCACTGGAAGGGTGGTGGTCGGGATGTCCATATAGAGATACATCCGCCTGATCCCTGTATCGGCCACCCATTACCTAAATAGAGGGGGAAGTCATTGATTTGAATAAATTTTCATTGGGGGGTTGACGACCTCCCCAACCATCCATAGAATGCGCGCCACTTGCAGCGTAAAGCACACAGCGAAGCGCAGCAGGGAGTGAATGTTGTAGTGTGTCCCCTTCGTCTAGTGGCCTAGGACACCGCCCTTTCACGGCGGTAACAGGGGTTCGAGTCCCCTAGGGGACGCCAAAGCGGGAATAGCTCAGTTGGTAGAGCACGACCTTGCCAAGGTCGGGGTCGCGAGTTCGAGTCTCGTTTCCCGCTCCAATTTTAAGCAGCTTGGCCTTCGGGCGGAGCTGAGTGAAACCAGGAAGCATCTTCGGGTGTATTTCTGGAACTGAAACACTACACCATGGTGTTTCAGGCAGTGTCCCCTTCGTCTAGTGGCCTAGGACACCGCCCTTTCACGGCGGTAACAGGGGTTCGAGTCCCCTAGGGGACGCCATATTGCGGGAATAGCTCAGTTGGTAGAGCACGACCTTGCCAAGGTCGGGGTCGCGAGTTCGAGTCTCGTTTCCCGCTCCAAATTCACAAGAACGCCGCTCAATAGAGCGGCGTTTTTGTTTGTGCGCGTTTTTTAGTTCCTTCCTTTATATGGCTGCGCGAACCTGCCGCGCAGCATCTCTGCGAATCAGCGGGCCGCCTGCGTATCCTTTTTCAGTGCCGCCTGTTCGGCAGCCAGTCGAATGGCGTTGAAGTCCGGATCAAATCCCTGCGACACATCGACATGTTTGTTCAGAATGCCTTCGCGCTGATAAATGTCGGCGGTGTTTTGCAGGCCCTTGATCACGCCGTCATCAATGCTCACGCGCTCCATGGTGGTTTCCCTGGCGGTGGCCAGGTGCACTTCAACCGGTAGGCCGGTGACTTTGGCCTGGGCGGCGGCGTACTCGGCAGGGTGAGTGTTGACCCAGCGATAGGCGCGATCCAGGCGCACGACGAAGTCGTCCAGTTGAGCGCGTTTTTCGGTGATGGCCTTGCTGGTGGCGGCGAGGTAGGAGTGATTGGTCAAAAGGTCCGGGCCGTTGGGCAGGATACGTGCGCCACTCTGGGTGGCCACGGTGGTGTAGGGCGCCCAGGTGGCCCAGGCGTCGGCGTTGCCATTGTCCAGGATCAGCCGGGACTCGCTGGGCAGCAGATACACGAAGCTGACATCGCTGGATTGAAGGCCGGCCTCGTTCAGCGCGCGGATGGCCAGGTAGTGCCCGATCGAGCCGCGTCCGGTGACGATGCGCTTGCCTTTGAGATCGGCCACGCTCTTGATGGAAGAGTCGTTGCGCACGATCAGGGCCGTGGTGTAGCGGCCACTGACATGGGTGATGCTGATGACTTTCAACGAAGCACCGGCGCCCAGTGCAAACACATAAGGCGCATCGCCCAGGGCGCCGACGTCTACGGCCCCGGCATTCAGGGCTTCACCCAAGGGCGAGGCCGACGGGAATTCGGAGAATTTGATTTCGTAAGGCACGTCCTTCAGTTCGCCCGAGGCCTGAAGCAGGACTTTGAGCGCCGATTTCTGGTTGGCGACGAGCAGTGGCTCCAGGGCTTCGGCAGCCTGGGTAGATTGATTGACGGCCAACAGCAGTAATGCGGCAGACAGGAGGCGGGTGAGAGGGATGTTCATGGGGGATCTCCAGGCTTGAATGCGAGAGCGGCCTCCGCCTGGAGAAGGGGTCGGCCATCGAATGGGTGAATGCCCGCGGTGGGGCGATTTAAGGCGGTGGAAATGTGGGGGATGAGCCATCGCCGCCGCGGGCAAGCGCGCTCCTACAGCGCGCGCTGATTATTTGCCTTGCACCAATCCTGTAGGAGTGAGCTTGCTCGCGATAGCGGTGTGTCTGCGAGACATGTGCTCACTGACACACCTCAATCGCGGGCAAGCGCGCTCCTACAGGAGGGGGCGGTCAGATCACGTAGAAACCATGGGTGCCGTCGCGAGCCAGTTGGTCCACCAGGCCGAACTCCCAATCCAGATACGCCTGCATCGCTTCGCGGGGGGCATCGGTGCCTTCATAGGGGCGGCGGTAGCGGTCGATACGCTGGGAGGCGAGGTGGCTTTCGCCAGTTTCCAGTTCAAAGCCTGCCGCGACCCAGCTCGCCGTGCCGCCGCCCAGCAGAAACACTGGCTTGCCGGTCAGGGCCTCGACTTCCGGCACCACCAGGCGCGCCAGCTTGCTGCTGCCGCAGGTCAGCACGTAGCGTTCGGCGGCGGGGATCTTCTGCAGGGCGCTTGAGAGGTTGGCGCGCAGTGTCCACCAGGCGCCGGGGATGTGCTGTTTCACGTAATTGGCGCTGGCGGTGAAATCCAGCACCGCGACGCCGCCCTGTTGCTGCCACTGGCGCAGGGTGTCGGGGCTGATCTCTTCGACCTGCCACGGGGTCGGGATCGGGGCATTCCAGGCGCCTTTTTCCTTGAAGTCCTGCGGCTTGAGGCCGTCCAGCACGAAGACTTCCCAGCCCATTTGCGCCAGCCACGAGGCCGACATGTTGGCGCGTACGCCATCGTCATCCACCAGCACGATCCGGGCGCCGCGCACACTGGCGTAGTGATCGGTTTCCTGCACCAACTGGCCGCCTGGCGTCGAGCGCGCGCCCGGCAGGTGGCCTGCTTCAAATTCTTCGGGAGTACGCACATCGAACAGGTAGGTGGTGCGCGTCGTCTCGGCCTGCCAGGTGTCCAGATCAGCGCGGATGCCGCGTTTCACTTTCGCCGTGTCGGCCACTTTGCGCGCATCGGCCTGGGCGGCTTGTTGGGTCTGCTCGCTGACTGCGCCAAAGCGCTGTGCCTGGCCGTGATCCAGGGTCTGGCCAGCCAGCAGCCAGCCGATGGTGCCGTTGCGCAGTGCGGAGATCGGGTTGGGCAGCCCGGCATTCACCAGCGACTGGGTGCCGATGATGCTGCGGGTGCGGCCAGCGCAGTTGACGATGATCCGGGTCTTGGGATCGGGCGCCAGCTCGCGGGCGCGCAGCACCAGTTCGGCACCGGGCACGCTGACGCCGGTGGGTATGCTCATGGTCTGGTATTCATCGAATCGGCGGGCATCGAGTACTACCACATCAGCCTTGCTGTCGAGCAGGGCTTTGACTTCCTCGGCAGCCAGGGACGGGGTGTGGCGATGATGCTCCACCAGCTCGCCAAAAGATTTGCTCGGCACGTTGACGTCGATGAACAGCTCACCGCCGGCCTCGCGCCAGCCTTGCAGGCCTCCTTCCAAAGCCTTGGCGTTGGTGTAGCCCAGCGCGGCCAGACGGGCGAGGGCCGGCTGGACCAGGCCTTCGCCGTTGTCATAGACCGTGATTTGCGTGTCTCGGCGCGGGATGCGGGAGAACACTTCCAGTTCCAGCTTCGACAGCGGAATGTTGGCCGCGAATAACGGGTGCGCCTCGGCGAAGGGCGCTTCCTCGCGTACATCCACCAACGCCACTTCCTGGCGAGCGAGCAGGGCATTTCGGATATCGCTGTAGGATCGAGTGCTTTGAGTCATCAGTTCTGGTTCTCTTTGGACAGGTCCCAAATGTTGGGGAGAAAGGCGTTGGAATAGCCGGAGATGAACAGTTTTTCGCTGCCGTCAGCTTGATAGACGGCACGCTTGACCGCGCCGATGTTGGCGCCGTAGACGTGGATGCTGATCGACACCTGGTCGGCGAAGGCGTTGCTGACCTGATGGATATCGTTGCTGCGCGGTGACAGGGCTTCGACGTGGCCGGGGTCCAGGCGAATGGCCGGGCCTTCCTTCTCAAGCCGGCCGTCGGTGGTGCGGGCGAACCCCTGGGAGAACTCGGCGCCGCGCAACATGCCGATCAGGCCCCAGACGCGGTGATCGTGAATGGGCGTGCTCTGACCCGGCCCCCAGACAAAACTGACAATCGAAAAGCGCTGCCGGGAGTCGGCATGCAGCAGGAATTGCTGATAACGGGTGGGGTCGGGTATGGCGAACTCGTCCGGCAGCCAGTCGTCGTGCCTGACCAGTTGGCCCAGCAGCTTGCCGCCACGATGCAGCAGGTCGGTTTCGTGGGGGTGACTGTCCACCAGTTCAGCCAGTGCGGCGATGAAGGCCCGGAGTCGTTCGGGGTGTCGAGAGGTAGGCATGTCGGCTCCGCATCTAAGGATTACGACAATATAAGCATAATACCGGCGTTTAATATGCTATTTATTAATGATTAGGTTATAACGAAAAGGCATTTGATAACCCAAGTGAAGGTCGGCGGGCTATCCATGGGCGGCATTTGGAATTATGCTTTTTGCCTATCTCTTGCCTTTTTTATATGTGCCTTTCGAATGAAAATTGATGATATCGATGCCTTTGTCGCGGTGATTCGCTGTCAGTCGATCAGCCATGCGGCCGAGTCCCTGGCGCTGACCCAGCCGGCGATCACCCGACGGGTGCAAAACTTCGAGCAGGCGCTGGGGGTCGAGCTGTTCGACCGCAACACCAAACCGCTCAAGCCGACGCCCATGGGTACACAGGTGTATCAGAAGTGTCTGGCCATCCTGCGGGAAATGGACTCGCTGCGCGAACTGGTGGCCAACGATACGCCGCCCAGCGGGCTTCTGCGCCTGGGCGTGCCGCAGACCATCGGCGATGTGGTGCTGCTCGATGCGCTCAAACACTTGCGCGGGCAGTTCCCGGAACTGCGTGCCCAGGTCGCCACGGGCTGGGGCAGCCATCTGGTGAGCAAGATCGAGAATGGCGAGCTTGACGCTGCAGCGGCGCTGTTTCCTGCGGGCAAGATTTTCCCGGAAGGCATCATCGGCGAGTCCATTGGCAAAATGGAGCTGGTGGTGGTTTGCGCCGCAGACCGCGTGCCGAAGAAGCCGGTCAAACTGGCCGACTGTTATGACCAGGGGTTCGTGCTCAACCCGGACGGTTGCGGTTTTCGCGCGGGGCTGCAGCGTACCCTGGCGGATCAGGGGTTGAGCCTGAAGGTCAACCTGGAAACCTTTGGCACTGAATTGCAATTGGGCCTGGTGGCTGACGGCATGGGCCTTGGCCTGGTGCCGCGACCTTTGCTTGAGCGCAGCGCCCACCGGGAATCCCTGGCGGTGTTGCCACTCAAGGATTTCAAACCGGTGATGGATTTGTGGCTGATCTACCCAAGGTTCCTGGGCAACCTGCAGGCGCCGGTGGCGTCGTTCGGGCGTCTGGTGGCGGATGCATTGAGGCAGGGGCAGGAGGCAGCGTAATCAGTGCCTCCCTGCTCCTGTAGCAGCACGGCCGGGCGGCGTTCCGATGCCGGCGGGGGCGATCTTGAGGCCGCCCCCGCCGGCAAGCCGTGCTGCTACGGGGTATGTATTCGCAGGATTCTCAAGCAACCTTCTCACGCTTCTCCCGTTCGCGCCTGGCCACCAGTTCGCGGGTCAGCGGGATCAGTTTCCTGCCGTAATCGATGGCATCGTCCAGCGGGTCGAAACCGCGGATCAGGAAGGTGGTTATCCCCAGGTCGTAGTAATCGAGCAGCGCGTCGGCCACCTGTTCGGCAGTGCCCACCAGTGCAGTCGAGTTGCCCTTGGCGCCCAAGAGACCCGCGATTCCGGTCCACAGGCGCTTGTCCAGGCGCGCACCCTGCGCGGCCGCTTGCAGCAGGCGTTTCGAGCCTTCGTTGGCTGGCTCCCGGCGCTCGAATCCACTGGCCTGCGCCAATGCCTTGGCTCGCTCCAGTATACTGTCGGCGCGGGCCCAGGCCTTTTCCTCGGTCTCTGCCAGAATCGGCCGCAATGACAAACTGAAACGCACCGTACGCCCGTGCTTCGCGGCTTCGGCACGCACCTGTTTGACGATATCCCTGACCTGCTCGTAGGTCTCACCCCACAATGCATAGACATCGGCATGCTTGCCCGCGACTTCGATGGCCGCCTGTGAAGCACCGCCGAAGTACAGCGGGATATGCGGCTGTTGTGGCGATTTGACCAGCGAGTGCGCGCCTTCGAACCGGTAATAAGTGCCGTGGTGGTCGAAGGGTTTTTCTTCAGTCCATTCCTTGCGCACCACGCTCAGGTATTCGTCGGTGCGTGCATAGCGCTCGTCCTTGCCGATGAAACTGCCGTCGGCACGCAGCTCCTGATCATCGCCCCCGGTAATGATATGCACCGCCGTGCGCCCGCCGTTGAACACATCCAGCGTGGTGAACTGCCGGGCGGCGACGGTGGGGGAGATGAAGCCTGGGCGGTGAGCGACGAGAAACTTCAGCTTTTTCGTGACGCTGGCGGCGTAGGATGCAACGAACGCGCTGTCCGGGCTGTTGGAGTGGTAGGCGACCAATGCGCGATCGAAGCCCGCTTCCTCGTGGGCGCGAGCGACCTTTTCGACATATTCGGGCTGAATCGTCTGACCGCTGCGTGGGTGGATTTCCGAGCCGGGTTGCGTGGCGATATAGCCGATGAATTCGACGCTCATGACAATTCCTTGTGTTGATGAAAGACCGGGCGCAGGAGTAGGCGCCAGCGCTAGTCAGCAACATAAGGGGATGGGCGCAAGCTGTGAAATTCGATTTGGCGCTAAGCTAATTATAAAAATAATGCATTTACTTGAAATGCTTATATTACAAAACCGTAGCAGAACGGCTTGCCGGCGTCAGCGATCCCAGATACGCCGACGCCGGCAAGCCGGATTGCTACTTGGGTGTCGATATCAGTGGCGCGGGCCGTCCTGTCCCAGGGCCAGCAACTGTTTTTCCTGTTCCCAATCGAACGGTTCTTCGTTTTCTTCAGCCTCGAAACGGCGCTCTTCGAGGGCGGTGTACATGTCGATTTCTTCGTCGGGCATGAAGTGCAGGCAGTCGCCGCCGAAGAACCAGAGCAGGTCGCGGGGCACCAGATGGGCGATTTGCGGATAGCGCTGGATCACCTGGCAGAGCAGGTCCTGGCCCAGGTACTGGCTTTCGATCGGCTCCACAGGCAGCAGGGCCATCAGTTCGTCATAACGCTCCAGGAACAGGTCATGGCTTTCTTCGGGAACCTGTTCTGCTTCACCCAGCGCGACCAGGATGCCGCGCAGGTGCGTCAGCAGGTTCAGAGTGTGGTCGAGATTGGCGTTGGCCATGATGAGGTCCTCAGAGACAAAAACAGGCGCGGGAGTATAGATCTCCCCAAGGCCTGCCGATAGTCCGCCGAGGACCTGCGGTCGTGCAAGGCGTGCGGGTTCAGTGCCAGAGGCCGGCCAGGTATCGGTGCCCGGCTTCGGTCAGGGCGATGTGGGAGAAGGTATTGTCAGGGCTGGGCTGGCGTGTCACGAAGCCGATGAGTAACAGGGTTTGCAGGGTCTGGGTGGGTTTGCCGCTGTGAAGGTCCTCCCCCGAGGCGATTTCAGCAAGCAGGCAGCGATGAGTCATGCGTTGATCGATCATGATGCGTCCCCTTGGTGTTTTCTTGTTGTTACCGGGGAGTGTAGGACAAGGTTGGGGGATGTGCAGGCTAGAGCGGTAATCGAGCCGCCGGCCGCGCAAATTTCTGTAGGAGCGCGCTTGCCCGCGACTGCGATCTTGCCGTGCCATATCGGCTGGCTGAACGATCGCGGTCGCGGGCAAGCGCGCTCCTACAGGTGTTGCCCCTAGCGGATTTTGCCTTCGGCTGCGGTCAACTGCTCCTTGTCGAAATCATCCACGTCAATCACCTTGCGCCGCGCGGTTTCGGCGGCGCGCAGTTTCTCGGCTTCGGCCACCTGCAACACTCCGGCATTGAGCGCGGCATCGACCACATGCTCGCCAGCAGCGGGTTTCACCTGCCCACCTTTGAGCGCCTGATGCAGCCGAGCATGCAGCGGTTTGGCTTCGTGCAGGCGGTCCGCTGCGTGTTGCAGGGCACCGACCGGATCGTCTTCGGCGGTGGGGCGGTAACAGCCGGCCAGCACCGACTCTAGCGCCGGATCGCCCTTGGCGCGGCCGATGATCTGCGCGACCTCGGCATCCAGTGCATCGGACGGGCCTTTGTGGCGGCGGCCAAACGGGAACACGATCACCCGCAGCATCCCGCCCAGAATCCGGTTCGGGAAGTTGCTGAGCAACTCATCCAGTGCGCGTTCCGATTCGCCAAGCGCCTCTTCCATCGACCAGCACAACAGCGGCGCCAGTGCTTCGGGGTAGTCCAGGTCGTGGTAGCGCTTGAGGGCCGCCGAGGCCAGGTACATGTGGCTCAGCACATCACCCAACCGCGCGGACAGACGCTCGCGGCGTTTCAGTTCGCCGCCCAGCAGCATCATCGACAGGTCGGCAAGCATGGCGAAGGCCGCAGCCTGACGATTCAGCGCGCGGAAGTAGCCCTGGCTCAGGCGGTCCCCCGGCTGGTTTTCGAAATGCCCGAAGCCCAGGTTCAGCACCAGGGTGCTGGCGGCGTTGCGCACGGCGAACCCGATGTGTTGCAGCAGCAGGTCATCGAATTCGACCACGGCCTGGTCGTGATCTTCACGTCCGGCCAGGGCCATTTCCTTGAGCACGAATGGATGGCAACGGATCGCGCCCTGACCGAAGATCATCAGGTTGCGCGACAGGATGTTCGCGCCTTCCACCGTGATGAAGATCGGCGCACCTTGCCATGCGCGGCCGAGGTAATTGTTCGGCCCCATGATGATGGCCTTGCCGCCGTGCACGTCCATGGCGTGGGTGATGCACTCGCGGCCGCGTTCGGTCAGGTGGTACTTGAGTATCGCCGACAGCACCGACGGTTTTTCGCCCAGGTCCACCGCATTGGCGGTCAGCATCCGCGCGCTGTCCATCAGCCATGCATTGCCGCCGATGCGCGCCAGGGCTTCCTGAATTCCTTCGAACGCCGCCAGTGGCACGTTGAACTGCTCGCGGATCTGCGTGTACTGGCCGGTGACCAGGCTCGCCTGCTTGGCCGCGCCGGTGCCTACAGCAGGGAGGGAAATCGAACGGCCCACGGACAGACAATTCATCAGCATCATCCAGCCTTTGCCGAGCATGTCCTGGCCGCCAATCAGATACTCCAGCGGGATGAACACGTCCTTGCCGGAGTTGGGCCCGTTCATGAACGCGGCGCCCAGCGGCAGGTGACGACGACCGATTTCCACGCCCGGCGTGTCGGTGGGAATCAGCGCCAGGCTGATGCCCAGATCTTCTTCCTCACCCAGCAGGTGTTCAGGGTCGTAGGCCTTGAACGCAAGGCCCAGCAGGGTGGCGACGGGCCCGAGGGTGATGTAGCGCTTTTCCCAGTTCAGGCGCAGGCCAATCACTTCTTCGCCCTGCCACTGGCCTTTGCAGATGATCCCGGTGTCGGGCATGGCGCCTGCGTCGGAGCCTGCCAGCGGGCCGGTCAGCGCAAAGCAGGGAATGTCATCGCCACGGGCCAGGCGCGGCAGGTAGTGATTGCGCTGCTCGTCAGTCCCGTAATGCAGCAGCAGTTCTGCCGGTCCCAAGGAGTTGGGCACCATGACGGTAGACGCCAGATCGCCGCTGCGGGTCGCCAGCTTCATCGCCACCTGCGAGTGGGCGTAGGCCGAGAAACCTTTGCCGCCGTACTCCTTGGGGATAATCAGGGCAAAGAAGCCGTGGGTCTTGATGTGCGCCCAGGCTTCTGGCGGCAGGTCCATCGCCTGGCCGATTTCCCAGTCGCTGACCATGGCGCACAGCTCGTTGGTCGGGCCATCGATAAACGCCTGTTCTTCTTCGGTCAACTGACTTTTCGGATAGCTGAGCAGGGTGTTCCAGTCCGGGCGGCCACTGAACAGTTCGCCGTCCCACCAGACCGTGCCAGCGTCGATGGCATCACGCTCGGTTTCTGACATAGGCGGCAACACTTTCTGGAACCAGGCGAACATCGGCGCACTGAAATACTTGCGGCGCAGGTCCGGCAGCGCCAGCGGCAAGGCCACTGCCAGCCACAACGCCCAAGGGACTATCATCCAGCCATGGGCATGGCTGAGCGCCCCCATCACCAGCAGGTAAACCGCCACAATTCCAAGGGCGGGGAAGGGCGCGACGCGCCGATGGGTCAGCCAGGCCACGCCGATCACCAGAACCACGATCCACAACAACAGCATAGGAATCCCTCCATAAAGACGGCGAAACAGGCGCCATCGAGCACGCAGACAAGGCTCTGCCCTGCGCATCGATAGTGACCCCTGCCTGCCATGGGAGTTCGAACCGTGGCCGATGCGCGTGAGGGTGTGGCTCTAATACCCCCTTGGCCCTGCGGTCGGGTAGACTGCCTGCCCACAGGCATATGCCACTAATTCGTTGTCACCGTACGCAGGAGAATAAAAAGATGCTGAAGATCTGGGGTCGCAAGAATTCGTCCAACGTTCGCAAGGCGTTGTGGATCGCGCAGGAACTGGGGCTCGAATACGAGTCGATCAACGCGGGCGGCGCGTTCGGCCTCAACGATCAGCCTGAGTACCTGGCAAAGAACCCCAACGGCGTGGTGCCGATGATCGAAGACGGCGACTTCGTGCTGTGGGAATCCAACGCTATCGTGCGCTACCTGGCGGCGCAGTACGGTGCCGATGCGGCGCTTTATCCTGCCGACCCCAAAGCCCGGGCCCAGGCCGATAAATGGATGGACTGGACTACCTCGACCTTTGCCGGCCCATTCCGCACCGTGTTCTGGGGCGTGTTGCGCACCCCGGCCGAGCAGCAGGACTGGAACCAGATCAACGCGGCCAGGGCGACGGTCGAAAATCTGCTGCACATCGTCGACAAGACCCTGGCGAGCCAGCCGTACCTCTCGGGCAATGAATTCGGCATGGGCGACATTCCGTTGGGCAGCTTTATCTATGCCTGGCTGGAAATGCCGATTGAACGTAGCGAGCTGCCTCACCTCAAAGCCTGGTACGAGCGTTTGCAGCAGCGTGAAGCCTATCGCACGGCGGTCATGACGCCGCTGACCTGAATGCCCGCCGCGTTGAATTAATATCTACTATCAATAGAACTCGCTGTACTTGCGCGGCCTCGGCAAGCACCATGGCTATCCGGGCCGCGTTTGCAACGGAATGTTTCAGTGGCGGTCGTTTTGTATTAGTCCTCTTTTCCCTTTTCCCTTTTCCTTTTATTGGTGTGTTTTCAGTCATGAGTTCAGCTCTGTCCATCCGGCAGCTAACCAAGACCTACGGCAATGGATTCCAGGCCCTCAAGGGCATCGATCTGGACGTTGCCGAGGGTGATTTCTTCGCATTGCTCGGCCCTAACGGTGCCGGCAAATCCACCACCATCGGCATCATCTCGACCCTGGTCAACAAGACCACCGGCACGGTGAACATCTTCGGCAACGACCTGGACCGCAATCCGGCGCAGCTCAAACGCTCGATCGGCGTGGTGCCCCAGGAGTTCAACTTCAACCAGTTCGAGAAGACCTTCGACATCGTGGTGACCCAGGCCGGTTACTACGGCATCCCGCCGAAGATCGCCAAGGAACGCGCCGAGCAGTACCTGACCCAGCTCGGACTGTGGGACAAGCGCGGTGTGCCGTCGCGGTCACTGTCCGGCGGCATGAAACGACGTTTGATGATCGCCCGTGCGCTGATTCACGAGCCGCGTCTGTTGATCCTCGATGAGCCCACCGCGGGCGTCGATATCGAGCTGCGCCGTTCGATGTGGACCTTCCTCACCGAGCTCAATGAGAAGGGCATCACCATCATCCTCACCACCCACTATCTGGAAGAGGCTGAGCAGCTGTGCCGCAACATCGGCATCATCGACCACGGCACCATCATCGAAAACACCGGGATGAAGACGCTGCTCAACAAGCTGCACGTCGAGACTTTCCTGCTGGACCTCAAGGATCCGATGGCCGTTGCTCCGCAACTTGCCGGCTATCCGTCGCGTCTGGTGGATAACCATACCCTGGAAGTGCAGGTGGACAAGACCATCGGCATTACCGCGCTGTTCGGTCAACTGGCCCTGCAAAATGTTCAGGTGCTGAGCCTGCGCAATAAAACCAATCGCCTTGAGGAGCTGTTCGTGGGCCTGGTCGAGAAGAATCTGTCGAAGGTGGCGGTATGAGTTCGGAGCTGCGCCCCAACCTGATCGCCATGAACACCATCGTCTACCGGGAAGTGCGTCGCTTCATGCGCATCTGGCCGCAGACCCTGCTGCCGCCTGCGATCACCATGGTTCTGTACTTCGTGATCTTCGGCAACCTGATCGGCCGGCAGATCGGCGACATGGGTGGCTTCACCTACATGCAGTACATCGTGCCGGGCCTGATCATGATGTCGGTGATCACCAACTCCTACGGCAACGTGGTGTCCAGCTTCTTCGGCGCCAAGTTCCAGCGCTCGGTGGAAGAGTTGATGGTGTCCCCGGTGTCGCCACACACGATTCTGATCGGCTTCACCCTGGGCGGGATGTTGCGCGGGTTGATGGTGGGCGTCATCGTCACCATTCTGTCGATGTTCTTCACTGACCTGCAGGTGCACCATCTGGGCGTGACCATCGTCGTGGTGCTGCTGACCGCAACGATCTTCTCGCTGCTGGGTTTCATCAACGCGGTCTTCGCACGTAACTTCGACGATATCTCGATCATCCCGACCTTCGTCCTGACCCCGCTGACGTACCTGGGCGGTGTGTTCTACTCCATCAACCTGCTGCCGCCGTTCTGGCAGACCGTGTCCCTGGCCAACCCTGTGCTGCACATGGTCAACGCCTTCCGCTTCGGGATCCTGGGTGTGTCGGACATCAAGATCAGCATCGCCCTGGCGTTCATGGTCGTGGCGACGATCGTGCTGTACCTGGGCTGCGCTCGCCTGCTGGTGAGTGGGCGCGGGATGCGGCAGTAATCCCGTCAGGTTTTGCGGCGGTTCTAGGGGCGCCGCAAATCCTGTAGGAGTGAGCTTGCTCGCGATTGCTGGCTGTCATCCAACCCATGCGTGACTGATACACCGCGATCGCGAGCAAGCTCACTCCTACAGGACTGGATTGTTGGCTTTAACTGCGTTTGGCCTTGCGTTGGCGCCACTGCCGTCCCACCCACCAACGCCAATACCCCATCGTCCCGAAATACCCCACCAAGCCCAGCACAATCCCCGCCACCACAGAACCCAGCAGAAACGGCTGCCACAGCGTCGAGAGCTGGCCGCTGATCCATTCCCAGCTCATCTCGTCCGGAAAACTGCGCGGCGGCAGGCCCATCAGCAGCGCGCCGATCTTGTAGGTGCAGTAGAAAACCGGTGGCATGGTCAGGGGGTTGGTCAGCCAGCACAGGCTGACGGCAATCGGCATGTTGGCCCGTACCCAGACAGCCAGAAAGGCGGCCAGCAACATCTGCAGCGGCATGGGCATCAGCGCGGCGAACAGACCGATGCCCATGGCACGAGCCACGGAGTGCCGGTTCAGGTGCCAGAGGTTCGGATCGTGCAGCAGGCGCCCGAGAAAACGTAAGGACTTGTGTTCCCGGATGCTGTGCGGATCGGGCATGTAGCGTTTGATCAAGTGACGTGGCATTCGGTAATCCGGCGGCTGGACGGAAAAGTGCGGGCAAGTATGCATGGATGGTGACCGATGCAAATTCAGACTTTGTGACAATTAATAAAAAGCGCTCGCTGTCCAGTGGGCTAAGCCATGGGGGTGTCTTTCATACACCTGCAAGGAAAGCCTTATGCGCACAGGGATGGTGGCGCTTGCGCTGGGGCTGTTGACCCTGCGCTTTCTGCCGGAATTACCGCCGGTCTGGTTGCTGCTGGTCATGCCGGTGCTGGGGTTGATGCTGCTGCCGTTTCGCACCTATCCGCTGGCGTTGTTTCTGTTAGGGCTGACGTGGGCCTGTGTGTCGGCCAAGTCCGCGCTGGATGATCGGCTGCCCGCGCGCCTCGATGGCCAGACCTTGTGGCTGGAGGGCAGGGTGGTTGGCCTGCCGGGCGCGGTGGACGGCGTGGTGCGGTTTCAGATCGACAGCCCGCAGTCCCGGCGTACGGCGCTGCCGCAACGCATCCGTGTCGCCTGGTACAACGGCCCTGCGGTGGGTTCAGGCGAGCGCTGGCGGCTGGCGGTCAAGCTCAAGCGTCCGGCGGGCCTGGTCAATCCGGGTGCGTTCGACTACGAGGCCTGGCTGCTGGCGCAGCGTGTGGGCGCAACCGGGACGGTGATCGACGGGCAGTTGCTTCAGGCGGCTGCTCCTTCATGGCGCGATGGCGTTCGTCAGCGCTTGCTGGCGGTTGACGCACAGGGGCGTGAAGGCGCGCTGGCGGCACTGGTGCTGGGGGACGATTCCGGGCTGAGCGCCGCCGACTGGAAAGCCTTGCAGGACACCGGCACGGTTCACCTGCTGGTAATTTCCGGCACCCACATCGGGCTGCTGGCCGGATTGCTCTATGCACTGATAGCGGGCCTCGCACGCCTGGGCCTGTGGCCGCGCTTTGTGCCGTGGCTGCCCTCGGCGTGCGGCCTGGCGTTCGGCGGGGCGCTGGCCTATGGCCTGCTGGCGGGTTTCGAGGTGCCGGTGCAGCGCGCCTGCGTGATGCTCGGGCTGGTGCTATTGTGGCGGCTGCGCTTCCGGCATCTGGGCATGACCTGGCCTTTTCTGATCGCCTTGAATCTGGTGTTGATCGCCGAACCGCTAAGCAGCCTGCGACCGGGGCTGTGGCTTTCGTTCGCGGCGGTGGCGATCCTCATGCTGATTTTCAGTGGTCGCCTGGGCGCCTGGAGCTGGCTGCAAAGCTGGTCGCGGGCACAGTGGCTGATTGCCCTGGGGTTACTGCCTGCGTTGCTGGCGTTGAATCTTCCGGTGAGCCTGAGCGGTCCACTGGTCAACCTGATGGCAGTGCCCTGGGTCAGTGTTTTCATTCTGCCGCTGGCGCTGTTCGGCACACTTCTTCTCGGGCTTGAGCCGATTGGCCAGGGATTGCTCTGGCTGGCAGGCGGCTCGATGGAGTGGCTCTTCGCGTTTCTGGGCTGGGCGGCGGACCTGCAGCCTGCCTGGACCGGTCCGGCCGTACCGCCTTGGGTCTGGCCGCTGAGCCTGCTGGGCGCGTTCCTGCTGTTGCTGCCCAGAGGCTTGCCAATGCGCCCGCTGGGTTGGCCCATGTTGCTGCTGTGTGTGTTCGCCCCGCAGAAGAGCCTGGCGCCCGGCCGCGTCGAGGTGATGCAGCTGGACGTTGGGCAGGGCCTGGCAATCCTGCTGCGCACCAAGGGGCACAGCTTGCTGTATGACGCGGGGCCCAGGGTCGGGGATGTCGATATCGGCGAGCGGGTGGTGCTTCCCGCGATCCGCCGGGCGGCAGTCAGGCAACTGGACATGATGCTCCTCAGTCATGCCCATCTGGACCACATCGGCGGTGCCCAGGCCATCGTGCGCGCACTGCCGGTGACCAGAGTCCTGGCCGGTGACCATCAGCGCATGCCCCGCTCACTGCGCGGCGACGCCTGCCGGGATGGCGAGACATGGACCTGGGACGAAGTGACGTTCACCACCTGGGTCTGGAGTCAGGCGAAAGAGAGCAACCCTGCATCCTGCGTGCTGCGGGTCGAAGCCAACGGCGAACGGCTGCTGCTGACCGGGGACATCGATGCGCACGCCGAACGCGCCATGCTGGCCCAGGGGTTTGATGTCAGGGCCGACTGGCTGCAATCGCCCCATCACGGCAGCCGCAGTTCTTCGTCCCAGGCGTTCCTGCGGGCCGTGGCGCCTCGCGCTGTGTTGATTTCCCGTGGACGCAACAACACCTTTGGTCATCCACACCCGCTGGTGATGGCGCGCTATCAGCGACTGGGCATGCAGATTCACGACAGTGCCGAGCTGGGTGCCATCACCTTGCAATTAGGCGAGTTTGCCGATGCCCAGGCCGAGCGTAGGACGCGTCACTTCTGGCGTGAATGAAATGGCTGGTTTTTCGTCGCCGGGTTCGGTGAGGCTGCGACGCTATGTTAGAGTACCGCCACTTTTTTTCAGGGGGTGGTCGCTGTGTGGGAGCTGGTCAAATCTGGTGGCTGGATGATGCTACCGATCATTTTGAGTTCCATCGCCGCCGTCGGGATCATCATCGAGCGCCTGTGGACCCTGCGTGCCAGCCGCATTACGCCACCGCATCTGCTCGGTCAGGTGTGGCGCTGGATCCAGGACAAACAACTGAGCAGCGACAAGCTCAAGGAGCTGCGCGCCGACTCGCCGCTGGGTGAAATCCTGGCGGCAGGCCTGGCCAACTCCCGGCATGGTCGCGAGATCATGAAGGAGTGCATCGAGGAAGCCGCCGCCCGGGTCATTCATGATCTGGAGCGCTACCTGGCAACCCTGGGCACCATCGCCGCGATGGCGCCGCTGCTGGGGCTGCTGGGCACCGTGCTCGGCATGATCGACATCTTCAGTTCGTTCACCGCCACCGGCATGACCGGCAACGCAGGCATGCTCGCCGGCGGTATCGCCAAGGCGCTGATCTGCACCGCGTCGGGCCTGACCGTGGCGATTCCTGCGATCTTCTTCCATCGTTACCTGCAAAACCGGGTCGATGAGCTGGTCGTCGGCATGGAGCAGGAAGCCATCAAGCTGGTGGAAGTGGTGCAGGGCGACCGTGACGTCGACCTGACCGACGCCCAGCCAGACCTCAAGGCCGCAGCCCGTGGCGAGGGTCGCAAGAAGTGAAATTCCGCCGTCGCAAACCCCGGGAGACCATCGACATCAACCTGGTGTCGCTGATCGACGTGGTGTTCATCCTGCTGCTGTTCTTCGTGGTCACCACCACCTTCACCCGTGAGACACAGTTGCGCGTGGATCTGCCCCAGGCCGTGACCGGCGCCTCGGCCGATGATGTCGACAAGAAACACGTCGACATCACCATCAATGCCGATGGCGTCTATTCGGTGAATAACACCCTGTTGGCCGACAGCAAGCTGGACACGCTGATCGATGCCCTGCAGAAGGAATCCGGGGGCGACACCAGCCTGCCGCTTTCCATCAGCGCCGACGGCAAGACCCCGCACCAGGCGGTCATCACCGCCATGGACGCTGCCGGGAAAATGGGCTTCGCCCATCTGCGCATGACCACTGTCGAGGCCGCCTCGGGTAACTGATGGCACTGACCGACCGCTTGCTCGATGCCTGGTACAACGGCCATCCGGCCCTGGCCTTGCTGCGTCCGCTGGAATGCCTGTATCGCCGGGTGGTCAACGGCAAGCGTGCGCGGTTCGTGGCGGGGCAGGGCGACATCTACAAGGCGCCGGTACCGGTGATCGTGGTGGGCAACATCACGGTGGGCGGCACGGGCAAGACGCCGCTGATCCTGTGGATGATCGATTACTGCCGCCGTCGCGGGTTGCGGGTTGGCGTGGTCAGCCGTGGCTACGGTGCCAGGCCGCCGAGCCTGCCGTGGCGGGTATTGGCGCAGCACAGCGCCGATCAGGTCGGGGACGAGCCGCTGCTGATCGTCAAGCGCACCGGCGTGCCGCTGATGATCGACCCGGATCGCGCACAAGCGGTCCGTGGCCTGCTGGCACAGGAGCCGCTGGACCTGATCCTCACCGACGACGGCCTGCAGCATTATCGCCTGGCCCGGGACCTTGAACTGGTGCTGATCGACGCCGCCCGTGGCCTGGGCAATCGCCGCTGCCTGCCTGCTGGTCCCTTGCGTGAGCCGGTGGAGCGTCTGCAGAGCGTCGATGCGCTGCTGTACAACGGCGCCAGCGAGGACCGCGACGATGGCTACGCCTTCAAGCTGCAGCCGTCGGCACTGGTCAACCTGCTGACCGGCGAGCGCCAGCCTGTGGACTATTTCCCGGCCGGCCAGGCGCTGCACGCGGTGGCCGGTATCGGTAACCCGCAGCGTTTCTTCAACACCCTCGAAGGGCTACACTGGCGGCCTGTTCCTCATGCATTCGCCGATCATGCCGTTTTCAGCCCGCAGGCGCTGGCGTTCACGCCGTACCTGCCGTTGGTCATGACCGAAAAAGACGCCGTGAAGTGTTCATCCTTCGCGGCGGCCAACTGGTGGTACCTGGCGGTAGAGGCCGTGCCCTCCGCAGCGTTCGTCAGTTGGTTCGATTCCCAGTTAAACCGCCTTCTTCCATGACTCGTTCAGGATCTCCTATGGACACCAAATTGCTCGACATCCTCGCCTGCCCGGTCTGCAAGGGTCCGCTCAAGCTCAGCGCCGACAAGACCGAGCTCATCAGCAAGGGCGCAGGCCTTGCGTTCCCGATCCGCGACGGCATTCCAGTCATGCTGGAAAGCGAAGCCCGCACCCTGACCACCGACGAGCGCCTGGACAAATGACCGCAGCGTTTACCGTTGTCATCCCGGCGCGTTACGGCTCCAGCCGTTTCCCCGGCAAGCCGCTGAAAACCATCGCCGGCAAGCCGATGATCCAGCACGTCTGGGAACAGGCGCGCAAGAGCAGCGCCCAGCGCGTGGTGGTAGCCACCGACGATCAGCGCATCGTCGAGGCCTGCCAGGCATTCGGCGCCGAGGTCCTGATGACCCGCGACGACCACAATTCCGGCACCGATCGCCTGGCTGAAGTGGCTTCGCTGCTGGGGCTGGCCAACGATGCCATCGTGGTCAACGTTCAGGGCGACGAGCCTATGATCCCGCCTGCAGTGATCGACCAGGTCGCTGATAACCTGGCGGCGCACACCGAGGCGCGCATGTCGACCCTGGCCGAGCCTATCGATGACGTGGCCGCGCTGTTCAATCCCAACGTGGTCAAGGTCAGTTCCGACCTCAACGGCCTGGCCCTGACCTTCAGCCGCGCGCCGCTGCCATGGGCGCGTGATGCCCTGGCCAAGAGCCGCGACGAATTGCCTGAAGGCGTGCCGTACCGTCGTCACATCGGCATCTATGCCTACCGCGCCGGTTTCCTGCATGACTTCGTCAGTTGGGGCCCGTGCTGGCTGGAAAACACCGAGAACCTGGAGCAGCTGCGCGCCTTGTGGCACGGCGTGCGTATCCACGTTGCCGACGCGCTGGAAGCACCGCCCGCCGGTGTGGACACTGCCGAGGATCTGGAACGCGTGCGCCGTCTGCTGGAGGTTTGATGTTGCACGTGCAATCGGATGTTTCTCTCAAGCCGTTCAACACCTTTGGCGTTGAGGTCAAGGCGCGCTGGTTCGTCGAAGCTCACAACGACAGCGATGTGCGTGATGCGCTGGCCTGGGCCTCTGAAAAGAACGTCGAAGTGCTGGTGGTCGGCGGCGGCAGCAACCTGCTGCTGACCGGCGACATCGATGCGCTGGTGCTGCGCATGGCCAGCCGCGGGATTCGCATCACCCACGAAGACTGTGGAGGGGCGATTGTCGAGGCCGAGGCAGGCGAACCCTGGCATCCCTTCGTGCAGGATATGCTGGCGCGCGGATTGTCGGGGCTTGAAAACCTCAGCCTGATTCCCGGCACGGTCGGCGCTGCACCGATGCAGAACATCGGCGCTTATGGCGTCGAGATCAAGGATGTTTTCCACAGCTTGGTCGCGCTGGACCGTCAGACTGGCGAGTTGCGCGAGTTTGCGTTGCAGGACTGCGCCTTTGGCTATCGCGACAGCGTGTTCAAGCATCAGGTGGGGCGCTGGCTGATTCTGCGGGTCCGGTTCAAGCTGAGCTTTGCTGCGACGCTGCATCTGGATTACGGCCCGGTGCGCCAGCGTCTGCAGGAGCAGGGCATCGAGCAGCCGACGCCGATCCACGTAAGCCGTGCGATCTGCGCAATTCGCAGCGAGAAGTTGCCGGATCCCGCCGTGCTGGGCAATGCCGGCAGTTTCTTCAAGAATCCTGTGGTTCCTGCTGAACTGGCGGGGCGCATCAAGCAGGAACATCCGGGGCTGGTGGCTTATCCACAGGCCGACGGGCAAGTGAAGCTTGCTGCTGGCTGGCTCATCGAGCAAGCCGGCTGGAAGGGCTTTCGCGAGGGGGATGCCGGTGTTCACGCCTTGCAGTCGCTGGTACTGGTGAACTACGGCGCTGCCACCGGGCTTGAGTTATTGAAGCTGGCGCAGCGCATCCAGGCCGATATTCTTGAACGCTTTGGTGTTTCGCTGGAAATGGAGCCTAACCTCTACTGAGGTTGGGCGTTCAGGCCCGGCTTTTGCTTTTACGACCTCATCGGCCATCCATGAGTAAGCGCCATGAACCAGACCCTGTGCGCCATCGTCCTTGCCGCCGGGCAGGGCAGCCGCTATCGGCAGGTGGCCGGCGAGCATCGCAACAAGCTCCTTGCGCAATGCACGGGGCGTGATGGCGTCGAGCGCTGCGTCCTGGAGCATGTGCTGTTCAATCTGAGCGCAACGGTCGACAAGATCGTGTTGCTGACCCGTCCCGATTATTCCTGTGTGGCAGAGATCGGCCTGCGCCATGGCTGTGAGGTGGTGGTGCTGGATTCGTCAGGCATGGGCGACAGCATCGCTGCTGCGGTAGCGGCGCAGCCGAACCATCGCGGTTGGCTCATCGCCCTGGGCGACATGCCATTCATTCATCCGGATACCCTCGAAAAGGTGGCTGCCTCTCTGGAACCGGGGGCGATCAGTGTGCCTGTCCATGATGGGCGGTACGGGCACCCCGTGGGGTTTGGTCGAGAGTTTGGGCCTGCATTGATGGGGCTAGCCGGGGAGAAGGGCGCCAGACGCCTGTTCGAGGCCGCCAGGGTAATCGAGCTTGAGGTGAATGACCCAGGTGCGCTGTGGGATGTGGACGTGCCTTCGGCGCTGGTGTTCAGAGAAAGGCCTTGACGCACACTTCGTAGGAGCGCGCTTGCCCGCGCTTGGCCGTGCAGGCGATGAAGATGTGTGGATGTGCCCGCGACAGGGCCGTTTCCGGCGATGCAGATGTATCGGATGTACTCCGCGGGTGTAGGAGCGCGCTTGCCCGCGACGGGGCCGTGTCCGGCGATGAAGATGTGTCGGATGTGCCGTCGTCATCGCGGGCAAGCGCGCTCTTACAGGGTGGTGGTGTTCGTTCGTCTGGTGCAGATCCTGTAGGAGTGAGCTTGCTCGCGATTGGGCGGGTCAGACGATGGTGGATTGGCGGATGTGCCACCAAATCCCAGGCATAAAAAAGCCCCGGCTGCTTGCGCAGGCGGGGCTTTTTTTACCTGGAGATTACACGAGCGGTTTGTGCTCTTTGTTTTCTTCCAGTTCTTCACCGTTTTCAGTCACGACTTCCCGCGCTGGCTCGAAAGCTGGCGCAGGTGCTGCGGCTGCAGCGGCCTCCGCTTCTTTCTGCAGGCGTTCTGCTTCCAGGCGGCGACGGCGGACTTCACGAGGATCGTTCGGTGCGCGACCCGAGCTTGCCATCGGCAGCGCAGGCTTTTCCTCGACCGGAGCCGGAGCCGGCTCGACCGCAGCAGGGGCTGCGACGATTTCCGGTGCGGCCAGTTCAACCGGTGCAGGTGCCGGAGCCACAGGCTCGGCGACCACTGGCTGTTCTACCACTGGCTTCTCGACAACCGGCTGCTCAACCACTGGCTCGGCGGCTTTCGGCGCTTCGACAGGGGCTGCTGCAACAGGGGCCTCGACGACCGGAGCCGGTGCCGGAGCAACAGGCGCTGGGGCGACAGCTTCAACCGCTGGCGCTTCAACATCAGCAGGGGCTTCGACCTGTTCGGCTTCAGCGGCGGCTTTCACCTGGCGCTCGAACGGGCTGAGGCTGGCGTCGAACTGTGCCACTGCAACTTCCGGCAGGATCGAACGCTTGGCCGGTGCTGCTGGAGCCTCGACAACTTCCTGCTGAACCACTTCGGTTTCAACGACAGTCGCTTCGACAGCGGCAGTCGCACGCTCAGCCTGACGATTCGCATCGGCTTCGGCTGGGGCGCTGATCACGCTTTCTGCAACGGCGGCAGTCACGGCCAGGCCTGCGGCGATTTCCGCGCCGGTGCCTTCGCTGCGTACGGTTGCGTTCGCGGCGGACGGTTCCTGTTCGCCTTCGTTGCCTTCGCCGTTCTCGATCACGTCACCGTTGGCGTCACGCTGACGCTCACGGCGGTTGCTGCGACGACGCTGGCCACGGGAGCGACGACGAGGACGATCGCCTTCGGCGGCTTCCTGGTTGTCATCCTGCAGCTCTTCGCTGTTCGGCAATGCTTCGTCTTCGGCTGCTACAGCGGCCTGTTCGGCGCGTGGCTGGCGTTCTTCACGCGGTGGACGTGGCTGACGCTCTTCACGCGGGGCGCGCTCAGGGCGTTCTTCACGTGGCACGTTGACGGCAGGAGCGGCGTCCAGCGGCTCGCGCAGTTCACGCACGCGCTCTTCACGCGGCTTGCGCTCACGCGGTGCACGCTCTTCACGAGGGGCACGCGGTGCGCGTTCTTCACGCGGTGCGCTGTCTTCGCGGGCTTCACGTGGCTCGCGAGGAGCACGTTCTTCACGCGGGGCACGTTCCTCGCGCGGTGCACGCTCTTCACGAGGTGCACGCTCTTCGCGTGGGGCGCGTTCTTCACGCTCGGCACGCGGCGCACGTTCTTCACGCGGCTTGCGCTCTTCATCGCGGCGGCCGTTACGGCTGCGGCTCTGCTGGCGACCGTTGCGGCGCTCTTCGTTGCGCGCAGGACGCTCGGCAACCGGTTTCTCGACCACGGCAGCCGGTGCGACAGGCTCTTCCTTGGTGGCGAACAGGCTCACCAGGGATTTCACCAGGCCCTTGAACAGGCTTGGCTCGTGAGCGACCGGAGCAGGGGCCACCGGTGCTGCGACTTCGGTCGGGACCGGAGCGTTGGCACGGGCAGGTGCGGTCTTGACTGCTGCTTCCTGGCGAACCAGGGTGCGGGTGGCTGCGGTCGGCTGGACTTCTTCCACTTCGGCGGCAGCGGCTGCGATCTCGTAGCTCGATTGCAGGCTGTGGGCTTCAGGGCTGTCGTCACGCAGGCGCTGCACTTCGAAGTGCGGCGTTTCCAGGTGATCGTTCGGCAGGATGACGATGCGCGCACGGGTACGCAGTTCGATCTTGGTGATCGAGTTGCGTTTCTCGTTGAGCAGGAACGCGGCGACCGGGATCGGCACCTGGGCGCGTACTTCGGCAGTGCGGTCCTTCAGGGCTTCTTCTTCGATCAGGCGCAGGATCGCCAGCGACAGCGACTCGACGTCGCGGATGATGCCGGTGCCGTTGCAACGCGGGCAGACGATGCCGCTGCTTTCGCCCAGGGATGGACGCAGGCGCTGACGGGACATTTCCAGCAGGCCGAAGCGCGAGATGCGGCCAACCTGAACGCGGGCGCGGTCGGCTTCCAGGCTTTCGCGGACTTTCTCTTCCACGGCGCGCTGGAAGGCGGTTTCGATCTGGCTTTCGATCTGGAAGCGGTTGAACAGCGGAACGCTGTCTTCGTACAGCTTGATCTTGCTGGCGTACTGCGGCATCACCTGGCGGATGAAGGTCAGGGCTTCTTCCTGGGCTTCGACGCTGTCGATCAGGACTTCACCGATGTCCTGGCGCAGGTAGTCGCGGATGGCGCGGATGATGACGTTGCTTTCCTGGTAGATCAGGAACGGCGCGGCGCGATCCTGGGACGCTTCCTTGATGGCGGTCCACAGTTGCAGCAGGTAATCGAGGTCCCACTGCATTTCTTCGCTGCTGCGGCCAAGGCCGGCAGTGCGCACGATCAGGCCCATGTCGGCAGGGGCGATCAGGCCGTTCAGCGCTTCACGCAGTTCGTTGCGCTCTTCGCCTTCGATGCGGCGCGAGATGCCGCCGGCACGCGGGTTGTTGGGCATCAGCACCAGGTAACGACCGGCCAGGCTGATGAAGGTGGTCAGGGCGGCGCCCTTGTTGCCACGTTCTTCTTTCTCGACCTGAACGATGACTTCCTGGCCTTCGCTCAGGACGTCCTTGATGTTGACGCGGCCTTCAACGGACTTCTTGAAGTATTCGCGGGAGATTTCCTTCAGCGGCAGGAAGCCGTGACGCTCGGAGCCGAAGTCGACGAAAGCCGCTTCCAGGCTCGGCTCGATGCGCGTGATCCGGCCTTTGTAGATGTTGGCCTTCTTCTGTTCGCGGGCCCCGGATTCGATGTCCAGGTCGTATAGGCGCTGGCCGTCTACCAGCGCAACACGCAACTCTTCGGGTTGAGTTGCGTTAATCAGCATTCTTTTCATGTAGTACCGTCGGTTTCCGGGCTGCCGGAAACGGCGTTCGGCACACACGACTTCTCACGGTCGGTGTCAGGGCACGTCAGGAGTGCTTGAACACTCCAGTGTCTAACGATGTTCGGCCAGCGGGGCCGGAGTCGCGACGACGTTTCCTGCTTGCTGTGGTGACAAATGACACCCTGTCAGCAAAAGCTTTGTCAGGAGGAGGAATCAACCATCGGTAGCGGACGGGGTTAAGCGTCTTGATAAAGCCTTGTGCTACACAGTCCGACGGTTGTGCGTCTCCACCCCACACGTATCCCTGATAATTCGGGTGCTGCCGCGCGCTGAATCCGCAGCGGGTTTGCATTTACGCGAGCTTCGATGGGAAGTTCGCGCCTCATGGCTCAAATTAAGGCGTGGTTTGCGAAACGTTCGCCCGGATCGATCACCAGCGACTGCACTTTGTGAACTGCCCTGGAACGTGGGCCTCGATGGCGAGTGATTGACTCTGCGATCGGACTTGGTTCAGGCCTCATGTCACCTGCGCCTGTTACGCCTGCTGACCTTCCGTTGTCACCGAAAGTCCCGTGGGACGGCCTCGCGCCCCTGTGAATTGCGTTGGTCAGGGCCGGCTGTTTTGCCGTTGGTCCGCTGTCCAGGCCGCTTTTGGCGGCGTTCGCGACTATAGCAGCAATCATTAAGTGCTTCAAATCCATAAAAAATTGTTATGATTTGCGGCATGACGAATTCTACTCCTCCAACCCCCGGCGTTCAGCTGGTAGAGGTTGCCCCGGAACTTGCCGGTCAACGCATCGATAATTTTCTGATCACGTACCTCAAGGGCGTTCCCAAGACCTTGATTTACCGCATATTGCGCAAGGGCGAAGTGCGAGTGAACAAGGGTCGGATCAAGCCGGAGTACAAGCTTCAGGCGGGCGATATCGTGCGCGTTCCACCCGTTCGAGTGCCTGAGCGCGACGAACCTGTGCCTGTCGCCCAGGCTTTGCTGCAGCGCCTGGAAGCGGCCATCATCCACGAAGACAAGGGGCTGATTGTCCTCAACAAGCCCGCTGGCATCGCGGTTCATGGCGGCAGCGGCCTGAGTTTCGGCGTGATCGAAGCCTTTCGTCAGTTGCGTCCCGACGCCAAGGAGTTGGAGCTGGTCCATCGCCTTGACCGGGACACCTCGGGCCTGCTGATGATCGCCAAAAAGCGCAGCATGCTGCGGCATTTGCACGAGCAGTTGCGCGGTGACGGCGTCGACAAGCGCTACATGGCGCTGGTGCGCGGCAACTGGCCGACCTCGCAGAAGCAGGTCCGCGCGCCGTTGCTCAAGAGCAACCTGCGTTCGGGCGAGCGCATGGTCGAGGTCAACGACGAAGGCAAGGAGGCGCTGACCCTGTTCAAGGTGCTGCGCCGCTTCGGCGATTTCGCGACCATGGTCGAGGCCCGTCCGATTACCGGGCGCACCCACCAGATTCGCGTGCACGCCCTGCATGCCGGGCACAGCATTGCCGGGGACAGCAAGTACGGCGACGAAGATTTCACCAAGGAAATTCGTGATCTGGGCGGCAAGCGTCTGTTCCTGCATGCTTACGCTCTGACCGTGCCGCTGCCCGATGGCAGCAAGCTCGAATTGACAGCCCCTGTCGATGACATGTGGGCCAGTACCGTGGAGCGATTGCTGAGTGCGCCGTGATTACGATCTGCTGATTTTCGACTGGGACGGCACGCTGTCCGATTCCATTGGCCGGATTGTCGTCGCCATGCGCGAAGCCGCCGGGCTTGCCGGGCGGCCGGTGCGTGATGATTTCGCCATCAAGGGCATCATCGGCCTCGGCTTGCCGGAGGCGATCCGCACCCTCTACCCGGATATCACCACCAACGACCTGATCGATTTTCGCCAGCACTACGCCGATTGCTACATGGCGATGGATGTCGAGCCGTCGAAGCTGTTCGACGGTGTGCTTGAATCCCTGGAAGCGTTCCGCGCCGAGGGCTATCGCATGGCCGTCGCGACCGGCAAGGCCCGCCGCGGACTGGACCGGGTGCTCAAGGCCCATGGCTGGCTGGATTATTTCGATGCCACCCGCGCGGCGGATGAAACTGCCAGCAAGCCCGACCCTCTGATGCTCAATGAAATCATGGCGCATTGCGCGGTGCCCCCTGAGCGCTCGCTGATGGTGGGCGATGCGTCGTTCGACCTGATGATGGCGCGCAATGCGGGCATGGATTCGGTCGCGGTCGGTTACGGCGCCCAGGCGCTGGACTCCCTGCGCCAGTACGAGCCGCGTCTGGCCATCGAACATTTTTCCGAATTGCGCACCTGGTTGGGTGCGCGGACTGCCTAATCTCTGTTGTCGGGGTAATTGATCTATGTCGGACGAATGGAAATCACCGTCTTCGCAAGAACGCGACGATACCGGTGACGCAAAAAGCTGGAAGCTTTTGGAGAAGACCCTGCTGGCGGGCGTGCAGGAGCAGCGCCGCTCCCGTCGCTGGGGGATTTTCTTCAAATCCCTGACCTTTGTTTATCTGTTTGTTGCGCTGGCGATCTTTTCGCCGCTGATGGACCTGGGCAAGGGTGCGTCACGCAAGACCAGCCACACTGCGCTGATCGAAGTGAAAGGCATGATCGCCGACACCGAGCCTGCGAGTGCGGACAACATCGTCGGCAGCCTGCGCGCGGCCTTCGATGACGAGAAAACCAAGGGCGTGATCCTGCGCATCAACAGCCCGGGCGGCAGTCCGGTGCAGTCGGGTTACATCTACGATGAAATCCGCCGTCTGCGCGCCAAGAAGCCGGAGATCAAGGTCTATGCGGTGATCACCGACCTGGGTGCATCCGGTGCGTACTACATCGCCAGCGCCGCCGACCAGATTTATGCCGACAAGGCCAGTCTGGTGGGCTCCATCGGCGTGACTGCTGCCAGTTTCGGTTTCGTCGGGACCATGGACAAGCTGGGCGTGGATCGTCGCGTCTACACCTCGGGCGAGCACAAGGCGTTTCTTGACCCGTTCCAGCCGCAGAAGCCTGATGAGACGGCATTCTGGCAGGGCGTGCTGGATACCACTCATAAGCAGTTCATTGCCAGCGTGAAGGCTGGGCGTGGTGATCGGCTGAAGGACAAGGACCACCCTGAACTGTTCTCGGGCCTGGTCTGGACTGGTGAGCAGGCAGTCGGCCTGGGGTTGGTGGACGGGTTGGGCAGTGCCAGTTATGTGGCGCGCGACGTGATCGGCGAGAAAGAGATGGTCGATTACACCGTGCAGGAATCGCCGTTTGATCGTTTCTCCAAGAAGCTGGGTTCCAGCGTGGCGGAGAAGATTGCGATGTGGGCAGGTTTCAACGGGCCGTCGTTGCGTTGATCGATGCGTTATAAAAAGAACCCGGCCATTGGTCGGGTTTTTTGTGTGTCCGAGAATGTCCCCGCCGGCAAGCCGTGCTGCTACGGGGAGCGCGGTGAGGCTTCGTAGCAGCACGGCTTGCCGGCGGGAGCGGTCTTGAGGGTGTCGCTGGGTCAGGGGATCTCGACCCCCTCGGCCAGCAACATATCCACCAGCCTTATTAAAGGCAGGCCGATCAGGCTGGTGGCGTCCGGGCCTTCGGTGCTGCGGAACAGGCTCACCCCCAGGCCTTCGGCCTTGAAGCTCCCTGCACAGTCATACGGCTGCTCGGCATTGAGGTAGCGCGCGATGCGGTCGGTGTCCAGCTCGCGCATGTGCACGGTAAACGCCACGCAATCGACCTGGCACTGCCCGGTCTGGCTGTTATACAGCGCAAGGCCGGTCAGGAAGCTCACACTCTTGCCGCTGCTTGCACTCAGTTGCTCCAGCGCGCGTTCAAAGGTGTGAGGCTTGCCGAGAATCTGCTCGCCCAGCACGGCCACCTGGTCGGAGCCAATGATAAGATGGCCCGCAAATCGCCCTGCCAGCGCCTGCGCTTTCTCGCAAGCCAGGCGCTTGACCAGTTCGATGGCAGACTCGCCCGGACGATGGCTTTCGTCGATGTCAGGCGATGCGCAGACGAACGGTAGGCGCAGGCGTTCGAGCAATTCCCGGCGATAGGGCGAGCTTGAGGCAAGGAGCAGAGGCAGCATGGGGTTCTCCGAAACATGAAAGTCGAGTGTAATCAGCAGGTCAGGTTGCGAACAGCCCTGAATTTCCTTTGACAGTCGCAGGGCTCGTCCCTAGAATGCTGCGCCTATGTTGAATGACCCGATTCCACCTCACGTTGACCCGCGCAAATTGGCTGATCGCGGCACTACCCTTCAAGGGGAGTTGCTGCTGGCCGATTTGGAGAGACTCTGCGACCCGCTTGCTGACAATCTCGGTACAGTGCAGGCGAAATTCGTTTTTGAACGAGACGAGCGACGCTCTGTGGTTATCCACAGTGACATCGACGTCGAAGTCAAAATGGTTTGCCAGCGTTGTCTTGAGCTGGTCACCCTGCCGATCCACAGCGAATGCAGTTACGCCGTGGTGAAGGAGGGTGCAAATACCCAGTCGTTGCCGAAAGGCTATGACGTGCTGGAACTCGGCGAAGATCCATTGGATCTGAAGGCGCTAATCGAGGAGGAGCTTCTGCTCGCCTTGCCTATCGTGCCTGTTCATGATCCGAAAGAATGCCAGCAGCCGGCGGGCGCCGATGAGCCCGAACCGAGCGTGGACGAGGTAACGCGGTCCAACCCGTTCAGTGTATTGGCGCAGTTAAAGCGTGACCCAAACGTTTAGGAGTTAATCAATTATGGCTGTTCAGCAGAACAAAAAATCCCGCTCTGCCCGTGACATGCGCCGTTCGCACGACGCGCTCGAGGCTAGCACCCTGTCCGTGGAAAAGACCACTGGTGAAGTTCACCTGCGTCACCACGTATCGCCAGAAGGCGTATACCGTGGTCGTAAAGTGATCGACAAGGGCGCTGACGAGTAATTTCTTGTCCGCTCCGGTCATCGCGATCGACGCAATGGGCGGGGACTTCGGTCCCCGCAACATTGTTCAGGCCAGCATTGCCTGCCTGCTCGCACACCCCTCGCTTCACCTGACCCTCGTCGGTCACGCCTCCCTTCTTGAAGAGCTCATCGCCCACCACTCTGGTGTCGATCGTTCACGCCTGCACGTCGTCCATGCCAGCGAAGTGATCACGATGGATGACCGTCCGTCCCTGGCCCTGCGCGGCAAGCCGGATTCGTCCATGCGCGTGGCGCTGCGGCTGTTGGCCGAAGGTCACGTCAAGGCGTGCGTGAGTGCGGGAAACACCGGCGCATTGATGGCGCTCTCCCGCTTCGTGCTCAAGACGTTGCCCGGCATCGACCGCCCGGCGATGGTGGCGGCGATCCCGACGCAGACCGGTTACTGCCAGTTGCTGGACCTGGGGGCGAACGTCGATTGCAGCGCAGAGAACCTCTATCAGTTCGCCGTGATGGGCTCGGTGGCCGCCGAAGCGCTGGGAGTGCCGCGACCAAGGGTCGCACTGCTCAACGTCGGCACCGAAGACATCAAGGGCAACCAGCAGGTCAAGCTGGCCGCAAGCCTGTTGCAGGCGGCGCCGGGGCTGAACTATGTGGGCTTCGTCGAAGGTGACGGGCTGTACCGTGGCGAGGCCGATGTGGTGGTGTGCGACGGATTCGTCGGCAACATCCTGCTCAAATCGAGCGAGGGCCTGGCGACCATGATCGGTGAGAGAATCGAAACATTGTTCCGCCAGAATGTGCTCTCCAGGGCGGTAGGCGCGCTGGCGATGCCGTTGCTCAAGCGTCTCAAGGCGGATCTTGCGCCTGCGCGGCACAATGGCGCGAGCCTGCTGGGCCTGCAGGGGATCGTGGTCAAGAGCCATGGCTCGGCGGGCGTGCAGGGGTTCCAGAGCGCCATCGAGCGGGCGCTGATCGAGATTCAGGAAAACCTTCCACAGCGCCTTCATGGGCGTCTGGAAGAGTTGCTGTAGCCCGTCTTGCGCTAATATGTGACGCCTGTGACTGCTCAGTCATCCAACTGACCAGTTGCAACACATTGAATTTACTCACATTCGGTTCGTTCGGGTGTGTTTTTGACGACAATAATCAGGGGCTTGTTCATGTCTGCTTCCGTCGCATTCGTTTTTCCGGGCCAAGGCTCGCAGTCCCTCGGCATGCTCGCCGAGCTGGGCGCGCAGTACCCGCTGGTGCTGGATACGTTCAAAGAAGCCTCCGATGCCTTGGGCTACGACCTCTGGGCGCTGACCCAGCAGGGTCCGGAAGAAAACCTCAACCAGACCGACAAAACCCAGCCCGCCATCCTGACCGCCTCCATCGCCCTGTGGCGCCTGTGGCTGGCTGAAGGTGGCGCGCGTCCGGCGTTCGTCGCCGGTCACAGCCTGGGCGAATACAGCGCGCTGGTTGCCGCTGGCAGCCTCTCGCTGGGCGATGCGGTCAAACTGGTGGAGCGCCGCGGTCAACTGATGCAGGAAGCCGTGCCGGCCGGGCAGGGCGGCATGGCGGCCATCCTGGGTCTTGAAGACGCCGACGTGATCGCCGCCTGCGCCGAAGCTGCGCAGGGTGAAGTGGTCAGCGCCGTGAACTTCAACTCCCCGGGCCAGGTCGTGATCGCCGGTGCCAGAGCGGCGGTCGATCGCGCCATTGAACTGTGCAAGGCCAAGGGCGCCAAGCGCGCACTGCCGCTGCCTGTCAGCGTGCCGTCGCACTGTGAGCTGATGCGTCCGGCTGCCGAGCGTTTTGCTGAATCGGTCGCTGCCATCGACTGGCAGACGCCGCAGATCCCGCTGGTGCAGAACGTCACGGCCAGCGTGCCGGCCGATCTGGACACGCTGAAAACCGATTTGCTGCAACAACTCTACAAGCCGGTTCGCTGGGTCGAATCGGTTCAGGCGCTGGCTGCCAAAGGTGCCTTGCAACTGGTCGAGTGCGGCCCGGGCAAGGTGCTGGCAGGTCTGAACAAGCGTTGCGCCGATGGCGTCAACACCTACAACCTCAATACACCGGACGCTTTCGCCGCCACCCGCGCGGCGCTGGCCTGATTAGGGAGACGCTCACATGAGTCAGGGTAAAGTTGCACTGGTCACCGGCGCGAGCCGTGGCATTGGCCGGGCTATCGCTCTGGAATTGGGTCGTGCCGGTCTGACTGTCGTGGGTACCGCGACGTCCGAAGCCGGTGCCGAGAAGATCACCGCCTATTTCAAGGAAAACGGCGTCGAAGGCTTCGGCCTGGCGCTGGACGTGGGCAGTGACGAGTCGGTCAGCGCCGTGCTGGCACAGATCACCGAGCGCGTTGGTGCGCCGTTGATCCTGGTCAACAACGCCGGCATCACCCGTGACAACCTGATGATGCGCATGAAGGATGACGAGTGGCATGACGTCATCAACACCAACCTGAACAGCCTGTATCGCCTGTCCAAGGGCGTTCTGCGCGGCATGACCAAGGCGCGTTGGGGCCGTATCATCAGCATTGGCTCGGTGGTGGGTGCCATGGGCAACGCAGGTCAAGTAAACTACGCCGCCGCGAAAGCGGGCCTTGAAGGTTTCAGCCGCGCACTGGCGCGTGAAGTCGGCTCGCGGGCAGTGACCGTGAACTCGGTGACCCCGGGCTTTATCGATACCGATATGACCCGCGAGCTGCCTGAGGCACAACGTGATTCCCTGACGGCCCAGATTCCTCTGGGTCGACTGGGGCAGGCAGAAGAGATCGCGCATGTGGTCGCTTTTCTTGCCTCGGAAGGTGCAGGCTACGTTACCGGGGCTACAATCCCCGTGAACGGCGGCATGTACATGTGACTTCCCGTATCGAAAAAATGTCATACGGGCTGTCTAAAATCCGTTATAAAGCTGAAATCTATTAATGGGTTGAGGGTCGATGGGCGTAGCGGGAATTGCGTTGAGCTTGAAAAGCGCAAAACCTCTTCTATACACTTACCCACCGGCCAGCTGCCCGAATTTGTCCACTAGGAGTTAAAACACGGTATGAGCACCATCGAAGAGCGCGTCAAGAAAATCGTTGCCGAACAACTTGGCGTCAAGGAAGAGGAAGTGGTCAACACTGCTTCTTTCGTTGAAGACCTGGGTGCCGACTCCCTTGACACCGTTGAGCTGGTAATGGCTCTGGAAGAGGAATTCGAGACCGAAATCCCAGACGAAGAAGCCGAGAAGATCACCACTGTTCAAGCTGCTATCGATTACGTCACTAGCCACCAGGCTTAAGACTTTTTAATCGTCGCTTGCTGTCATGGGAAAACCGCACTGCCTCAGGCGTGCGGTTTTTTCTTTAAGCAGGGCAGCGTTTCGTCAATAGAAATAAGGAGAGTCCTGTGTCGCGTAGACGCGTCGTGGTCACCGGTATGGGTATGCTGACGCCATTGGGCAACGATGTGCCCAGCACCTGGCAAGGCATTCTGGCCGGCCAGAGTGGCATTGGCCCCATCGAACACACGGACCTTTCGGCTTACACGACCCGCTTTGGCGGCTCGGTCAAGGGATTCAAGGTCGAGGAATATCTGTCGCCCAAAGAGGCGCGCCGTCTTGATCTCTTCATCCAGTACGGTCTGGCTGCCAGCTTTCAGGCAGTGCGCAATGCCGGTATTGAAATCACTGATGCCAACCGTGAGCGCGTCGGCGTTGCCATGGGTTCGGGTATCGGTGGTCTGACCAATATCGAGAACACTGCCCGCCTGATGCAGGATCAGGGGCCTGGCAAGATCTCCCCGTTCTTCGTACCGGGTTCGATCATCAACATGATTTCCGGCTTCCTGTCGATCCATCTGGGCGCACAGGGGCCTAACTACGCCATTGCCACGGCGTGCACCACCAGCACCCATTGCATCGGCATGGCAGCACGCAACATCGCCTACGACGAAGCCGACGTGATGATCGCCGGCGGCGCCGAAATGGCTGCCTGCGGCCTGGGCATGGGCGGCTTTGGCGCCTCGCGCGCACTGTCGACCCGCAACGATGAGCCGGCCCGTGCCAGCCGTCCGTGGGACAAGGGCCGTGATGGCTTCGTGCTGTCCGATGGTGCCGGTGCGCTGGTGCTCGAAGAGCTCGAGCACGCCAAGGCGCGCGGTGCGACCATCTATGCCGAGATCATCGGCTTTGGCATGAGCGGCGACGCGTTCCACATGACCTCGCCTCCCGAAGATGGCGCAGGTGCCGCACGCTGCATCACCAACGCCCTCCGTGACGCGAAGATCAGCCCTGAGCAGGTGCAGTACATCAACGCTCATGGCACTTCGACTCCAGCCGGTGACCTGGCTGAAGTCAACGCGATCAAGTCGGTGTTCGGCGAGCACGCCTACAAGCTGGCCGTCAGTTCGACCAAGTCCATGACCGGCCACCTGCTGGGTGCGGCGGGCGCGATCGAAGCGATCTTCAGCGTGCTGGCGATCAACGGCCAGGTGGCGCCTCCGACCATCAACCTGGACGAGCCGGGCGAGGGTTGCGATCTGGACTTCGTGCCGCACGAACCGCGTCGCATGCCGATCGATATCGTCGTCTCCAACTCCTTCGGTTTTGGTGGCACCAACGGCTCGCTGGTGTTCCGCCGGTACGCCGAATGACGCTGTGCTGGATCGATGGCGCGCCCGGCGACTCGCTGTCCGTCAAGGATCGCGGGCTCGCCTACGGTGATGGCCTGTTCGAGACCATTCTGGTCAAGGCTGGCCAGCCATTGCTTTTCGAGCGTCACCTGCAGCGCCTGGCGCTGGGCGGGCGACGCCTGGCGCTGGGCCTCGATCTTGCCTTGATCGAGAGCGAGTGCCAGGGGTTCGCCGCGCAGTTGGTCGAAGGGGTGATGAAGCTGATCGTCACCCGTGGCGATGGCGTGCGCGGTTATGCGCCTGCCATCGATGCCCGACCGCGCCGTATCCTGCAAGGCAGCCCGCTGCCTGCTTACCCTGCGGCGCACGCGGAGCAGGGCATCAAGTTGTTTCCCTGCCGGACGCGGCTCGCCGAACAGCCTCTGCTGGCCGGGCTCAAGCACCTCAACCGGCTGGAGCAGGTCATCGCCCGCAGCGAGTGGAGCGATACCGAGCACGCCGAGGGCCTGATGCGCGACACTACCGGGCGCATCATCGAAGGCGTGTACAGCAACCTGTTTCTGGTCAAGGGCGGCGTATTGCTCACCCCGGACCTGAGCCGTTGCGGTGTGGCCGGAGTCATGCGTGGCGAACTGCTGGCGCAGGCCGAGCAGATCAACCTGCCGGCGCGGGCACTGGACCTGCAACTGTCCGATCTGCAAAAGGCCGACGAAGTCTTTGTCTGCAATAGCGTCTATGGCATCTGGCCTGTTCGCCGATTCGAGCAACACAACTGGCCGCTCGGGCCTGTCACCCGTAAACTGCAAAACCTTGTTCGCGGGCTTCTGGATATCTGATTCGTGATCCGAAAATTATTCGTCTTGCTGGAAACAGGTGTGGTTCTGGCGGGGCTGTTACTGGGTCTGGCCTACTGGCAGCAGAACAACGCGCTGCAGCAACCCCTGAAACTGACTCAAGAGCAACTGCTCGATGTGCAATCCGGCGCGTCGCCTACCGGCGTGCTCAATCGCCTGCAAGCCGAAGGCGTCATCAAGGACGCCTTCTGGCTGCGTCTGTACTGGCGCTTCAACCTGTCCGGCCAGGCGCTGCACAGCGGTGAATACCGCATGACCCCCGGGATGGATGCGCGGTCCCTGCTGGGCCTGTGGGAGCGCGGCGAGGTGGTGCAGTACAGCCTGACGCTGGTCGAAGGCTGGAATTTCCGTCAGGTTCGCGCGGCGCTGGGCAAGCAGCCCAAGCTTGAACAGACCCTGGCTAACCTGAGCGACAGCGAGCTGATGGCAAAAATCGGCCATCCCAACGTTTTCCCGGAAGGCCGGTTCTTTCCTGACACCTACCGTTACACCCGTGGCATGACCGACGCCGAACTGCTTAAGCAAGCCTACAACCGCCTGGACGATGTCCTTCAGGAAGAGTGGGAAAAGCGCGGAGCCGACGTGCCCTATGTCGACCCGTATCAAGCGCTGATCATGGCCTCGCTGGTGGAAAAGGAAACCGGCGTGCCGCAGGAGCGTGGGCAGATCGCCGGGGTTTTCGTACGCCGCTTGCAACTGGGCATGCTGCTGCAGACCGACCCGACCGTCATCTACGGCCTGGGTGAGCGCTACAACGGCAAGATCACCCGCGCATTCCTCAAGGAAGCGACGCCCTACAACACCTACGTCATTTCCGGCCTGCCGCCGACCCCGATTGCCATGGTGGGGCGCGAAGCGATTCACGCGGCGATGAACCCGGTGCCTGGCAACAGCCTGTATTTCGTGGCCCGTGGCGATGGCAGCCACGTATTCTCGGCTGATCTGGACGCGCACAACGCAGCGGTGAAGGAATTCCAGCTCAAACGCCGCGCCGACTACCGCTCAAGCCCTGCACCGATGACGGCGCCGACGACAGCGCCTGCGCCTGCTGTCGAGGCTGCCCAGCCGCCTGAGGCAATCCCGGAAAAGCCGGCAGAAGCCCCGATTCCGGCGCCTGAGGCCTCGGTGCCGCAGATTCCCGAGTCTGAACCGGTGCCTGACACGAGCAAGCCAGAGAAGCCGGCGACCGAGACGCCGGACCCTGCGCCCGAAGCAACTGACAAGGCCGAAACGAAGGCCGGGCAGAGCCCGCAATGAATCTGATTAAGGACGCCCTGTGACTGGTTTGTTCATTACCCTGGAAGGGCCTGAAGGCGCTGGCAAAAGCACCAACCGCGAGTACCTGGCCGAGCGCCTGCGCAGCCATGGCATCGACGTGGTGCTGACCCGCGAGCCCGGCGGCACGCCGCTGGCCGAACGCATTCGCGAGCTGCTGCTGGCCCCCAGCGATGAAACCATGGACGCCGACACCGAGCTGCTGCTGGTGTTTGCCGCCCGCGCCCAGCATCTGGCCGGTGTCATCCGCCCGGCGCTGGCGCGCGGTGCTGTCGTACTCTGTGACAGATTCACCGATGCCACCTACGCCTATCAAGGCGGCGGCCGTGGCCTGTCTGTCGAGCGCATCGCCGCGCTGGAAACCTTCGTTCAGGGCGACCTGCGTCCGGACATGACCCTGGTGTTCGACTTGCCGGTGGAAATCGGCCTGGCCCGCGCCACCGCTCGCGGTCGGCTGGACCGCTTCGAGCAAGAGGGCCGGGCGTTCTTTGAAGCCGTTCGTAACACTTATCTGAATCGCGCCCAGGCCGCGCCCGAGCGTTATCGCCTGGTGGAAGCGGCGCTGCCGCTGGATCAGGTACAGGCGTCGCTGGATGTGATGCTCCCGGATCTTCTCAAGCTGATGTCGGACCGCCAGAATGGCTGAGGCCTATCCGTGGCAGAACAGCCTCTGGCAGCAACTGGCCGGTCGCACTCAGCACGCCCATGCCTATCTGCTCCATGGCCCGGCCGGTATCGGCAAGCGCGCGCTGGCCGAGCGTCTGATGGCGCTTTTGTTGTGTCAGCAGCCTCAGGGGCTTGAGGCGTGCGGGCACTGCAAGTCGTGCTCGCTGCTGGCGGCAGGGAGCCATCCGGACAACTACGTGCTGGAACCGGAAGAGGCGGACAAGGCGATCAAGGTCGACCAGGTTCGTGATCTGGTGAGTTTCGTGGTCCAGACCGCGCAGATGGGCGGGCGCAAGGTGGTGCTGATCGAGCCGGTGGAGGCGATGAACATCAATGCCGCCAACGCCTTGCTCAAGAGCCTGGAAGAGCCTTCGGGCAATACCGTGCTGTTGCTGGTCAGTCATCAGCCGAGCCGCTTGCTGCCTACCATCAAGAGCCGCTGCGTGCAGCAGGCCTGTCCGTTGCCGAGCGAGGCGATGAGTGTCGCCTGGCTGGCCGATGCCTTGCCTGAGTGCAGCGAAGAAGAACGTCGCGAGTTGCTGACGCTGGCCGCAGGTTCGCCCTTGGCGGCGGTCAAGCTTCAGGCCCAAGGCGTGCGTGAACAGCGCGCACTGGTGGTCGATGGCGTGAAAAAGCTGCTCAAGGGCCAGCAGTCGCCCACCCAACTGGCCGAAGGCTGGAAGGACGTACCGCTGTTGTTGCTGTTCGACTGGTTCTGCGACTGGTCCAACCTGGTGCTGCGCTATCAGTTGACCCAGGATGAAGACGGCCTTGGCCTGGCCGACATGCGCAAGGTGGTGCAGTATCTGGCGCAGAAGTCGGCCCAGGGTAAAGTGCTCGCCATGCAGGACTGGGTGCTGTTGCAGCGTCAGAAAGTGCTGTCCAAAGCGAACCTGAACCGCGTTCTGTTGCTCGAAGCGTTATTGGTGCAGTGGGCATCGCTCACCGGACAGGGTTAGACTGGCCATCTGCATGACATCAGTATTGACCGAGGAAGTTGAGATGAGCGTGCCTCTGAGCCCGGGTCCACGGAATGGCATCCTGTCCCTGACCATCAAGGACAAATCTGTCCTGTATGCCGCGTACATGCCGTTCATCAAGAATGGCGGGCTGTTCATCCCCACCAGCAAGAGCTACAAGCTGGGCGATGAAGTGTTCATGTTGCTTAACCTCATGGACGAGCCGGAAAAGATCCCGGTCGCGGGCAAGGTCACCTGGATCACCCCCAAGGGTGCCCAGGGCAACCGTGCGGCGGGGGTCGGCGTGCAGTTCAACGACGGCGACAACACCGCGCGAAACATGATTGAAAACTATCTGGCGGGCGCCCTGAAGTCCGACCGTCCTACCCATACGATGTAAGTGCTGCGATCCCCATGCTTGTAGATTCCCATTGTCACCTTGATCGTCTCGATCTCACCCAGCACGCAGGCTCGCTCGATCACGCCCTGCAGGCGGCGCGCGAACGGGGCGTCGGGCATTTTCTGTGTATCGGCGTCAGCGCCGACAACGCGGCAGACGTCAAGGCGCTCGCCGAACGCTTCGATGATGTGGATTGCTCGGTCGGCATTCACCCCCTCGACCTCAAGCCAGGCGAAGCGCCGGCACTGGAGTGGCTGCTCAACGAGCTGAATCACCCGCGTGTGGTGGCCATCGGTGAAACGGGCCTGGACTATCACTACGAGCCGGAAGCGGCCGAGCTGCAGCAGGCCTCGTTCCGCTTGCACCTGCAGGCCGCGAGCCAGACGGGCAAGCCGGTCATCATTCATACCCGGGGCGCGCGATCCGACACACTGGACCTGCTGCGTGAAGCGGCCTTGCCTCAGGCAGGCGTGCTGCACTGTTTCACCGAAGACTGGGACATGGCCAAGGCCGCGCTGGACATGGGTTATTACATCTCGCTCTCCGGCATCGTCACCTTCCGCAACGCCGACGCCCTGCGTGACGTGGCCAGTAAAGTGCCCGCGGACCGCCTGCTGGTGGAAACCGATTCGCCGTATCTGGCGCCGATCCCGTATCGCGGCAAGCCCAACTTGCCACAGTACGTGCGTGAAGTGGCTGAATTCCTGGCGATGCTGCGCGGCGAAAGCTATGAGGGCTTCGCCGAGCAGACCACTGAGAACTTCAAGCGCCTGTTTCCTTTGGCGCGGGTGAAGGCCAGCGACTGAGGTCGTCGAATCGCAGGCAAAAAAAACCCGGGTTCTGGGGGGTGAATCCGGGTTAAGACCATTAGGAGTAAAACAAAGACACGCTATCCGTTGGTGCCTTTACCGATGCTGGCACTTGGGGGAGATGCCGCATCAGCGAATTTAAGTATTAGCCAGAATCGGCTGGCGTCCAGCGCGCTGCTGTACGTTTTTTAAACAGATTTGGAATACCCAGTTCCCTGTTGATACCTCAAAGCATGGCAATGCGCTGCACAATGGCCAGTGTCTCTTCGATCACCCGCGATTGTGTATAGAAATGCGGTGAAAAGCGGATGCCAGGGCCTCTTGGCAGGCAAACCACCTGCTCTTGCATCAACGCCTGCCACACCTGCGCAGCCGGCTTCGCATCCAGGCTGAAGGTCAGTATTCCCGAGCGCCTTTCGGTCAGTCGGGATGAATGCAGCACCACCCCCTTGATACTCGCCAGACCCTGCTCAAGCCAGTTCACGCGGTCTATGACGGCTTTTCCTACCTCATCCATGCCAGTTTCTTCCAGCAGTGACAAGCTGGCGTCCAGTGCCATGGCGCCCAAGGTGTTGGGGCTGCCGCATTCGAAGCGCATGGCGCTGGCAGCAGGTTGCCATTCGTTGCGGCCATAGTCGCCGGAGTTTTCCAGCATGTGCCAGCCGTACTCGTGAAGCTTGAGCTGCGGGCGCAACTCCGCACGGCAATAGAAAACGCCCAAGCCTTCGGGGCTGCACATCCATTTATGGCCGTCGGCCATGGCGAAGTCGCACTGACTCGCCTGAACGTCGAAGGGCAGGGCGCCGATATGCTGGATCGCATCGATGCAAAACAACACCTGCCGCTGCTTGCAACCCTGGCCGAGCCGTTCGATGTCCAGCCGCATGCCGGTGGAAAACTGCACCGAGCTGATCGACAGCAGGCGAGTACGAGGACCGCAGGCGGCGAGCAGGGCGGCTTCCGGGTCTTCGCCCTTGAGGCTGACCTGGATGACCTCGACGCCCTGTGGCTTGAGCGCTTCCCACACCACGCGATTGGAGGGGAATTCCTCATCGCTGATGACCACGTTGTCGCCACTTTTCCAGTCAAGGCCAAAAGCGACAAATGACAGGGCTTCCGAGGTGTTTTTGACCAGGGCGATGTCATCGGTCGATGGCGCGTTCAGCAGGCGAGCCAGACGTTCACGAAGGCGATACTCGGCGCGGGTCCAGTCTGGATAGTCCCGCGCGCCCTGTAAAACGTTCTGTTCAGCGAATTTTTGCACGGCAATGGCCGTGCGTTTTGGCCAGGGTCCGACGGCTGCGTGGTTCAGATAACGCAGATCCGGGGCTTGGGCGAATTCGTCGTGAAGCGTAGACATGGTCGGATGTTCCGTGCAATTTGCCGCAATTTAGGCATAATGTGCGGCTTCGATTTTGAACCCGAACAGCCTCTTCCTATGCAGAAAGAACCTCGTAAGGTCCGTGAGTTTCGCCGCCGTGAGCAGGAAATTCTCGACACCGCGTTAAAGCTGTTTCTCGAACAGGGTGAAGACAGCGTCACCGTCGAGATGATTGCTGATGCCGTGGGTATTGGCAAAGGCACGATCTACAAACACTTCAAATCCAAGGCGGAGATCTACCTGCGCCTGATGCTCGACTACGAGCGCGATTTGAACGAGTTGCTGCACTCGGCCGACGTCGACAAGGACAAGGAAGCGCTGTCCCGGGCCTACTTCGAATTCCGCATGCGCGATCCGCAACGCTACCGCCTGTTTGACCGCCTCGAAGAGAAAGTGGTCAAGGGCAACCAGGTTCCGGAGATGGTCGAGCAACTGCACAAGATTCGCGCCTCGAACTTCGAGCACCTGACGCTGCTTATCAAGGGCCGCATCACCGAAGGCAAGCTCGAAGACGTTCCGCCGTATTTCCACTATTGCGCGGCGTGGGCGCTGGTGCATGGCGCGGTGGCGCTGTACCACTCGCCGTTCTGGAGCAATGTGCTGGAAGATCAGGAAGGTTTTTTCCAGTTCCTGATGGACATCGGCGTGCGCATGGGCAACAAGCGCAAGCGCGACCCTGAAGCTGGTCACGACCTCAAGCCGGAAATCTTCGGTAACTGAGTTACCTCAGACGCTTCGCCATTGATGTGATCTGTCCGGAATGACCCTTGCAAAAAGTTGATTTATGAGTCAACTTTTTGCTCGCTGCATTCTTCCCGGAGTTCACCATGATCGTTGATCGCCAAGGCCGACGTTTCCGCAACCTGCGGATCAGTCTGACGGCCGCCTGCAACTATGCCTGTACCTACTGCGTGCCCGACGGCAAGCGGCTGGTGGCTGCGCAGAACGAGCTGTCGGCGGATCAGATGGCCCGTGGCGTGGAGTACCTGATCGAGGCGGCGGGCATCGAGCGATTGCGCATCACCGGTGGCGAGCCGCTGGTGAGCCCGCGTCTTGAAGGTTTCATGGGACAGGTGGGGAAGATGGGGCTGGGTGATATCAGCCTGACCACCAATGGGCAGTTGCTGGCGCGCAAGCTGCCTTTGTTGCTGGAGGCGGGGATTGGGCGGATCAATGTGTCGCTCGACACCCTCGATCCTTCCGCGTTTCGGGCGATTGCGCGGGGCGGCGACCTGGCGACCGTGCTCGATGGCATGGAGCAGGCCAGCGCGGCAGGGATCCGTATCAAGGTCAACATGGTGCCGCTGCGCGGGCAGAATCTGGATCAGGTGCTGCCGCTGCTGGATTACTGCCTGGCCCGCGGCTATGAGCTGCGTTTCATCGAGCTGATGCGGATGGGGCATCTGGCGACTGACCGCAACGGCTTCATCCAGCAGTTCGTCAGCCTTGGGCAGTTGCTGGAACTGATCGGCGAGCGTCACGAATTTCTCCAGGCCGACGCGCCGGTGGATGCGACGGCGGTGCGCTACCGGATTCCGGGCAAAGGTCATTTCGGCGTGATCGCCAACGAAAGCGTGCCGTTCTGCCGCACCTGCTCGCGGTTGCGGCTGTCTTCGACAGGGTGGCTGCATGGCTGCCTGTCATCGAGCAACCGGCATTATGTGGGCGACCTGTTCGACAAACCCCGGCATCAGGCCTTGCCGGCGTTGCAGCGGCTGTTGATAAAAGCGCTGGATGACAAGCAGGCCGTGGCGTTTTCGGGTGGGGCGACGGTGATGAAGATTATTGGCGGGTGAGGCTGAGGCTGTCCCCGGCGGCATACGCCATGAAGATGATCGTTCCCACGCTCCGCGTGGGAATGCATTGTGCGACGCTCCGCGTCTTTGGGTGACGCCGTTGTTGTGGGTATATCCGTTATGGCGGTGGTTGGGGGTTAGGGTTTCGCCCCTTACGGGCGACCTACTTTCCTTACGGGGAAAGTAGGCAAAGCCATTGCGACAGGCTGGGGTCCTTCGGACTTCCCTCGACTCCGGCGCCGTTCCGGGGGCACGCCATGATGGGCCGTCCCTGGCCCGCACGGCTTTCGCGGCATCCATGCCGCTCATCCCCCTCCACGACACCTGCGCTCGGCCTGGCGCCTTAACGTCGCGCTCTGCGGCGCCTGTACCACCGCGCACCAAGATCAAAAGCAAGATCAAAGTCTTTGGTTGTACACCGCCCCGTAGCAGCACGGCTTGCCGGCGGGAGCGATCTCGAGAACGCCATCGCGGGCAAGCGCGCTCCTACGGGGTTGAGGTGACCACACTCGTAGCAGTCCGGCTTGCCGGCGTTGGCGATCTTGTAGACGCTCCCGCCGGCAAGCCGTGCTGCTACGGGATCGGTGGCTTTTTCCAGAGCTGGCGCAAAAGCTGCATTACCCGGCCATTCGCCGGTTTTCCGTCGCCGGACTTTGGAGGAAATAATGCGTAGCCTGGTTTTACTGCTGACGTTTTTGGCTTTGAGCGGCTGCATGCACGTCAGCGATCTGGCTCAGGGTGCCCATGACGAGCTCAGCGATGCGGGTCTTCTGGACCACAGCTCGACGCGTCGGATCAACAATTTCCGCCTGCAACCGGACTCTTTCATCTACATCGCGCAGGGTGCGTTCGCGCCTCCCGGCGGTGCCTACCCGCGGCCGAACGTCGTCGCCGAAGAGGCCTTCAACGGCTTCGTCGAGTATTTCCCGATGGTCCGCCGCGCCCGTGCGCCGGAAGGGCTGGACGAGGCGATGACCGAGGCCCGGGCCGCTGGCGCGCACTATCTGCTGTACACCCGCTTCGCCAAGGCCGACGACCGCATCGGCACCTTCGACGAATGGTCCGACCAGGAAGCGGTCGACCGTCTGGGCATCGACAGTGGCGTGATCCAGCTCATGCTGATCGAAACCAACACCCGCTATTTGATCGACTCGGCGCGCATCCGCAGCCGTGGTGGCCTGTTGACACTTTACGACACCAAGCCTGAAGATTTGCTTGGACCGCCCATGGAGGCTTACGCTCGTTCACTTATGGGGCTGGAATCCCACTGAGGAGCGACGTATGAGTGGTCCGGGCAAGGCCAACGATTTGTTGGCGCAATTACCCAAGACCGGCAAGGGTTTGCCGCCTGTGCATCTGTGGAACCCGGATTTTTGTGGCGATATCGACATGCGTATCGCCCGCGACGGCACCTGGTTCTATCTGGGGACGCCTATCGGCCGCAAGCCGATGGTGCGCCTGTTTTCCACGATCATTCGCCGCGACGGCGATGATTACTTCCTGATCACGCCGGTGGAGAAGGTCGGCATCAAGGTCGACGACGCCCCGTTCGTGGCCGTGCTGTTGCAGGTCGAGGGCGCGGGCGAATCCCAGGTGCTGACCTTCACCACCAACGTCGACGACCAGGTGCAGGCGGGCGCCGAGCATCCGCTGCGCGTGAGCATCGATCCTGCCACCCAGGAACCTGCGCCCTACATTCTGGTGCGCAGCAATCTCGAAGCGCTGATTCATCGCAACGTCTTCTATCAGTTGGTGGATCTGGCGGTAACGCGCATGATCGACGGGCAACGCTGGCTCGGTGTGTGGAGTCATGGCGAGTTTTTCCCCATCGGTCTTGAGCCCTGACCGACTTGCAGCGCGTGCCAGGCCATTTGCCTGGCCTTCATCTCGCGGTTAAAGTGCCGCCCCCCGATTTTTCTGAGGTTTTTCCATGAGCCAGTCCTTTGACATCGCCGTGATCGGCGCCACCGGCACTGTCGGCGAAACCATCGTCCAGATCCTCCAGGAGCGCGACTTTCCGGTCGGCCAGTTGCATCTGTTGGCGAGCGCCGAGTCCGCAGGCAGCTCGGTGCCCTGGCGCGGGAAGAACGTTCGCGTGCGGGAAGTCGATGCCTTCGATTTCAGCACGGTACAGATCGCCTTTTTTGCAGCCAGCGCAGCCGTGACCCGCAGCTACTCCTCGCGGGCCACTGCAGCCGGTTGCGCGGTGATCGATCTGTCCGGCGGGCTGCCGGTGGAGCAGGCGCCGAATCTGGTGCCCGAGGTCAATGGCGATGTGTTGCAGGGCTTGAGTCAGCCATGCCAGGTAGCCTGCCCAAGTTCCAGTGCGGCGGCGCTGGCATTGGTGCTTGGGCCGTTGCGCGGCTTGCTGGAGATTCAACGGGTCAGCGTGACGGCGTGCCTGGCGGTGTCCAGCCAGGGCCGCGAAGGGGTGACGGAGCTGGCGCGCCAGACCGCCGAACTTTTGAACATGCGCCCGCTGGAACCCAAGGTGTTTGACCGGCAGATGGCCTTCAACCTGCTCGCTCAGGTCGGCGCCCCGGACGCGCAAGGCCATGTGCCCCTTGAAAAACGTTTGGTCAGCGAGTTGCGCGAGTTGCTGTCGCTGCCTTTAATCAAGGTCGGCGTGAGCTGCATTCAAGTCCCGGTGTTTTTCGGCGATAGCTTGAGCGTGTCGGTACAGACCACCAGTGCGGTGGACATCGCTGCCATCAGTGCCGCGCTGGACGCTGCCGATGGAATCGACCTGGTAGACGCTGGCGATTATCCGACTCCGGTCGGTGACGCTGTAGGACAGGACGCTGTCTATGTAGGACGTTTGCGCGAGGGAGTCGACGACGCCTGTGAGCTCAATTTCTGGGTGACGTCCGACAATGTGCGCAAGGGCGCGGCGTTGAACGCTGTGCAGGTGGCTGAATTGTTGATAAAAGATGTTTCGTAAAAGATACTTGCCCACAATTCAAAGAATCATTCTAGCTGTGGCGTGTTGACACGCCCTACGCCCTAGCAGGCTTTATCTTCTCGCTCGCCGGGGAAATTTTAAACAAGGGATGGGCTATGGTTCAGGTTCGTAAACTGGTTTTAGCAATCGCTGCGGCTTCGGCGCTGTCATCCGGGATGGCCCAGGCGCTTGGCTTGGGCGGGCTGACCGTCAAGTCGAGCCTGAATCAACCGCTGCTGGCCGAGATCGAACTGACACAGGTGCAGGACCTGAACTCGGCGCAAGTGGTGCCGAGCCTGGCGACCTCAGCTGAATTCGCCCAGGCGGGTGTTGGCCGCATGGCGATCCTCGACGACCTGACGTTCACCCCGGTTGTCAATCCTGCTGGCAAGAGCGTCTTGCGCATCACCTCGACCAAGCCCATTCGTGACCCTTACGTGAAATTCCTTGTGCAGGTGCTCTGGCCGAACGGCCGGGTGCTGCGCGAATACAGCCTGCTGCTGGATCCGCCCAAAGTGCTGCCGCAGGCCGCAGCCGCTGCAGCCGCGGCGCAACTGCCGTCTACCGCACCGGCAGTCGCGCCGGCACAGGCACCCGCCGCACAAGCTCCGGCGCCTGCACCGACGCCTGCACCGGCAACGCCGGCCGAACCCAAATACACCCAGTACACCACCGCCAACAACGACACCTTGTGGGAAATCGCCGAGCGCGTGCGCAACGGCGGTACGGTCCAGCAGACCATGCTGGCGATCCAGGCGCTCAACCCGGATGCCTTCATTGCAGGCAACATTAACCGCCTGAAGAAAGGCCAGGTGTTGCGCCTGCCATCCCCGCAGGAAGTCAGCGCCACGCCACAACCGCGTGCCGTGGCCGAAGTGGCCGAGCAGAACCGTGCCTGGCGTGAAGGCCGTCGCCTGCCAACGGGCGCGCGTCAGGTCGATGCCACCCGTCGCGAGCGTGCCGGCGCTGCGCCGTCGCAGATCGAAGCCAAGGACAACCTCAGCCTGGTCTCGGCCAACAAGCCGGGCGCCAAAGGTGCGGCAGGGGACAACGCCGAACTGAGCAATCAGCTGGCGACCACCCAGGAGAGTCTGGACAGCACCCGCCGCGACAACGCCGAACTGAAAAGCCGCATGAGCGATCTGGAAAGCCAGGTCGACAAACTGCAACGCCTGATCCAGCTGAAAAACGACCAGTTGGCCAAGATGCAGGCCGCAGGTGCCGCCGTTCCGCCGCCGGTGGACAACGCTGCCAGCACCGTCAGCCCCAACAGTGTGACCAACCCGAACAACGCTGCGAACCCGGCGATGCCTGCCGAGATCGTCCCCAAGCCCGCAGCACCCGACACCGCTGGCAAACCGCCGAACGAAATCGCGCCGGAGGATGCGCTGCCGGTCGATGGCGCCAAAGTCAGCAATGCCACCCCGGATCAGCCGCTGGTGGTGCCGCCGGATGCAGCCGCACCGGATGACCGCAGTGCGCTGGACAAGATTCTCGCAAGCCCGCTGCTGATGGGCATCATCGGTGGCGGTGCGCTGCTGGTGCTGCTGTTGCTCCTGCTGCTGTTGGCCCGTCGCCGCAATGCGCTGATCGAGGCCGAGAAGCATCGGCAAATGGCCCGCGCACTGGCCGAAGAGTCCGATTTCGCCGCCGACATGGACATGCCCGAAAGCAGTTTCGAGGGTCTGGAGGTTCCTCCGCCTGCGGTAAAGCAGGCACCGCTGGCGGCCGTCATCATTGAGCCGACCCGCGAACGCCCGGCGGATGTACTGGTACAAGCCGAGATCCACATCGCTTATGGCCGCACCAACCAGGCCGCAGCGCTGCTCGAAGAAGCCATCAAGGAAGAGCCGCAGCGCAGTGACCTGCGTCTGAAGCTGATGGAGATCTACGCCCAGCAGGACAACAAGTCCGGTTTCGTTGCCCAGGAGCGCCAACTGGTCGCGACCGGCAAGAACCACGCTGAAGTCGAACAACTGAAAACCCGCTACCCGGCGATGGCTGCTGCTGCAGCGGCGGCAGCGGGTGTCGCGGCGGCCGCTGCGCTGGCGGCGGAGATGGACGCCAAATACGTCGAGGACCTGCTCAACGACAAGTCCGAGCCTGAAGCGGCCGCTGAACCGGTCAGCGAGCCAGTGACAGAGGCGCCTGAAGATTTCGACACCGCGTTCGACCTGAGCCTGGATGATCTGGAAAGCCCCACGCCGGCCCCGGCGCACGAGACGCCAGTGGCTGATGCCGGGCTGGACGATCTGGATCTGGACGCGCCATTCGGTGGTTCGACCCCCGATGACTTGGATTTCGATTCGATCCTGCGCGAGCAGACCGAAGCCAAGGCCGTTGAGCCCGATGATCTGGCGGACTTCGACCTGAACCTTGCCGAGGATCAGCCTGAGCTCAAGGCCGAAGACGACCATCTGCTGGGCCTGGAAGACGATCTGCGCGATCTGCCGCCATTAGAGGAGACGGCTGATCTGGGTGCGAGCAAACCGGCGGTCGATGACGAACTGGAATTGCCGGCCGATTTCGATCTGTCGCTGGCCGACGAGATGGAAACCGACCACGCCTCTGCGGCGTTCGCTTCGGAAATCGATGATGTCAACGCCGAGCTCGAGCGGCTGTCCCAGAGCCTGGAACAGCCGCCGATGGCCAAGCCGTTCGATGATCCTGCGATGTTCACCGAGGATACACTGGCAGCCGACGACGAGCCGGAGTTCGACTTCCTGTCCGGCACCGACGAGGCGGCGACCAAGCTGGACCTGGCCCGGGCCTACATCGAAATGGGCGACGCCGACGGCGCCCGCGACATCCTCGATGAAGTCGTGGCCGAAGGTGATGACGGGCAGAAAACCGAGGCCCGCGAGATGCTTTCGCGCCTGGCCTGATCGGGCATTATCTGCGCTGCAAAACGACCGCTTCGGCGGTCGTTTTCGTTTTCAGCCTCACCTCCGTTCCCTGCACGGCCCATCACGCCCCGTAGCAGCACGGCTTGCCGGCGGGAGCGGTGTGTCAGTCACCCATGCAGGGGCAGGCATATCGTCCCCCCCGGCAAGCCGTGCTGCTACGGGATGTGTGGTAGCCGTTTGAGAATGGCGTCTTTCGCCGCCATCCGTATAATGGCCGCCCTTGCGCACATCGACAGGCTTCAAGCTCTTGGCAACTACAGATACTCAGGCAGAGACCGCGGCCGCCGAAATGGCCGCCGAAGGCTTTTTCCGAATCGCCCTGGGCGTTGAATACAAAGGTTCTCGCTACAGCGGCTGGCAGCGTCAGTCCACCGGCGTGCTGACCGTTCAGGAAACCCTGGAGAATGCACTGTCCAGGGTCGCCGATTCGCCGGTATCCCTAATGTGCGCCGGGCGCACCGATGCGGGCGTGCATGCCTGTGGCCAGGTGGTGCATTTCGACACCCAGGCGGTGCGCACCATGAAGGCCTGGACCATGGGCGCCAACATCAACTTGCCCCATGACATCAGCGTCACCTGGGCCCAGGAGATGCCTGCGCACTTTCACGCACGCTTCAAGGCCATTGCCCGGCGTTATCGCTACGTCATCTACAACGATCAGATTCGTCCGGCGCACCTGGGCCAGGAAATCACCTGGAACCACCGTCCACTGGACGTCGAGCGCATGGCGCTGGCGGCTGAGTATCTGGTGGGCACCCATGATTTCAGCGCGTTCCGTGCCGGGCAATGCCAGGCCAAGTCGCCGATCAAGCAGCTGCACCATCTGCGGGTGACCCGCCACGGCAAGATGATCGTGCTCGACATTCGCGCCAATGCCTTCCTGCATCACATGGTGCGCAACATCGCCGGTGTACTGATGACCATCGGGGCAGGGGAGCGGCCCATCGAATGGGCCCGTGAAGTGCTGGAGAGCCGGGTGCGTCGAACAGGCGGCGTGACGGCGCATCCGTTCGGGCTGTATCTGGTGCAGGTGGAGTACCGTGACGAGTTCCCGTTGCCCGAGCGTTACATCGGGCCGCATTTTCTGACAGGTTTCTCGGAACTGGACGGCTGACGCCTACACAAGCATTTGCTACCATCCGGGACTTTCGTCGTCTGAGGCCTTCACCACATGTCAGCCGTTCGCAGCAAGATCTGCGGGATTACCCGCATAGAAGACGCGCTGGCCGCTGTCGAGGCGGGTGCCGATGCGATCGGTTTCGTGTTCTATCCCAAGAGCCCGCGGGCGGTCACCATCGAGCAGGCACAGCGCATCATTGCCCAGTTGCCCCCCTTCATCAGTACGGTCGGGCTGTTCGTCAACGCTGACCGCGAGGAGCTGAAGGCGTTGCTGGAAGTGGTGCCCCTGGACCTGATCCAGTTCCACGGCGATGAAACCCCCGAGCAGTGCGAAGGCTACGGCAGGCCATGGATCAAGGCCCTGCGGGTGCAGGCCGGTGACGACATCGCCGCCAGTTGTGCTCTTTACGACAAGGCCAGCGGCATCCTGCTCGACACCTTCGTCGCGGGCGTGCCTGGTGGTACCGGCGAAACTTTCGATTGGGCGCTGATTCCAAAGCAATTGAGCAAACCCATCGTCCTGGCGGGCGGGCTGACTTCGGCTAACGTCTCTCAGGCCATCGCACAGGTACGGCCTTACGCGGTGGATGTCAGCGGCGGGGTAGAAATGTCCCGGGGCATCAAGGATCACGACAAGATCCGTGCGTTCATGAGCGCGGTCCATGGGGCGTGATGTTTTTTAGCGCAGGTATCGCTCGTCGATGTGACGGCAGACAGGCGGTTGCCGTCCACTAGCCTGCGGCCAGGGTTTATGGCTGGCCAAAAATTTAACAGGCGAAGACGTACAAGCGTCTCGCTGCAGGAAATCGAGGGCAGTCTCGAAGAAACGCCGTTCGGCAGGTCAGGCACCTGTGTCGATCGTCGCAGGGTGTTTCGCGAAGCTGCACATGAATTTAGTTTAAGGGCTGGCGTTGGCATTGATTGCCATCGCGTTCCAGCCGTAGGTACTGGAGAAAGAAAGCATGAGCAACTGGTTGGTAGACAAACTGATCCCTTCGATCATGCGTTCCGAGGTGAAAAAAAGCTCGGTACCTGAAGGCCTCTGGCACAAGTGCCCATCGTGCGAGGCGGTGCTGTATCGTCCGGAGCTGGAAAAGACCCTGGACGTCTGCCCCAAGTGCAACCACCACATGCGTATCGGTGCGCGCGCGCGTCTGGACATTTTCCTTGACGTTGAAGGGCGTCAGGAAATCGGTGCAGACCTTGAGCCGGTCGACCGCCTGAAATTCCGCGACAGCAAGAAATACAAGGACCGCCTGGTCGCTTCCCAGAAGCAGACCGGCGAGAAAGACGCCCTGATCTCCATGAGCGGCACCCTGCTGGGCATGCCGGTGGTGTGCAGCGCGTTCGAATTCTCCTTCATGGGCGGCTCGATGGGCGCCATCGTCGGCGAGCGTTTCGTCCAGGCGGCCAACTACGCGCTGGAAAACCGCTGCCCGATGATCTGCTTCGCCGCTTCCGGTGGCGCACGCATGCAGGAAGCGCTGATCTCCCTGATGCAGATGGCCAAGACTTCGGCCGTACTGGCCCGCCTGCGCGAAGAAGGCCTGCCGTTCATCTCCGTGCTGACCGACCCGGTCTACGGTGGTGTGTCGGCGAGCCTGGCAATGCTGGGTGACGTGATCGTTGCCGAGCCCAAGGCACTGATCGGCTTCGCCGGTCCTCGCGTGATCGAGCAGACTGTGCGCGAAAAACTGCCGGAAGGGTTCCAGCGCAGTGAATTCCTGCTGGACCACGGTGCCATCGACATGATCATTTCCCGTCAGGAACTGCGTCCGCGCCTGGGCAACCTGCTGGCGCAGATGATGGGCCTGCCGACGCCGAAATTCGTCGCGCCGAAACTCGAACCAATCGTCGTTCCACCTGCACCGGCCAACATATGACCGCACGCTCTCTGAGCGACTGGCTCAGCTACCTGGAGCAACTGCATCCTTCTGCCATCGACATGGGGCTGGAGCGTTCGCAACAGGTAGCGCAGCAGGCTGGTCTGAGCCGCCCGGCACCTCGCGTCATCACTGTCACCGGCACCAACGGCAAGGGCTCGACCTGCGCCTTCGTTGCCTCGTTGCTGCTGGCGCAAGGGCTGAAGGTCGGTGTCTACAGCTCGCCGCACCTGGTTCGCTATAACGAGCGGGTCCAGTTGCAGGGCGTCGAGGCCACCGATGCACAGCTCTGCCAGGCTTTCGAGGTGATCGAGAAGGCTCGTGGCGATGTTTCCCTGACCTACTTCGAGATGGGCACCCTGGCGGCGTTCTGGCTGTTCGAGCAGGCAGCACTCGATGCTGTAGTGCTTGAGGTTGGCTTGGGCGGGCGGCTGGACGCGGTGAACCTGATTGACGCCGACATGGCGCTGGTCACCAGCATTGGCGTGGATCACGCGGAGTGGCTGGGCAATACCCGCGAATCGGTGGCGTTCGAGAAGGCCGGGATCTTCCGCGAAGGGCGCCCGGCGCTCTGTGGTGATATCGATCCTCCGCAGCCTCTGCTGGACAAGGCTGCCGCGCTGAACTGCCCACTGTCGCTGCGCGGTCGTGATTTCGACCTGGACGTGCAGGCCGCCGGCTGGAACTGGTCGGGCACCGATGCGGGCGGTCAGCGTGTCGAACTGCGCGATCTGCCGTTGCTCGATCTGCCGATGCAGAACGCCGCGCTGGCGCTGCAGGCCTTTCTGCTGATGGACCTGCCCTGGCAGGAGGCCACGATCCGCACCGCGCTGCTGAGCACTCGCGTGACCGGGCGTCTGGATCGTCGCTCGTTCGAGTGGCAGGGCAAACCATTGCACCTGTTGCTGGATGTGGGCCACAACCCGCATGCAGCGGTGTTCCTGGCCCAGCGCCTGGATCAGCGCGCAGTGTCCGGCAAGCGCTTGGCGGTGTTCGGCCTGCTCGGCGACAAGGACTTGCAAGGCGTGCTCACCGAACTCGTGGGCAGCTTCAGCAGTTGGGCGGTGGCGCCATTGCCGACGCCGCGCAGCCGTTCGGAACAGGAAATCGCGCAGGCGTTGCAGAACCTTGGCGCTCAGGTGGCGTCCTACCCGAGTGTCGCACTGGCCCTCGAGGCTCAGTGCGCGCAGGCAACAGCCGACGATGAAATCGTGCTGTTCGGGTCTTTTTATTGCGTCGCCGAGGCCCTGGAATGGCTTGCTGGCACGTCACGGAGGAAGTGACACATGGCTTTGCTGGATAAGGCGTACAAGCAGCGCATGGTTGGCGCATTGGTGTTGATTGCCATTGCGGTGATTTTCCTGCCGATGCTGTTTTCGCGTCAGGACGAAGCGCGTCATGTGCAGGTGGACGCGCCAGCCGCGCCACAGGCGCCTGTCGTGCCTCAGGTCAAGGTCGATCCGGTCGCGGTGCCCGAGCAGCAGCCGCTGCCGCAGGAGCCTGTGCCCAGCGACGAAGAGCTGGCGCAACCCAGCCAGCCCGTGACCAGCCACCAGCCGCCGTCCATGCCAATCGCACCGGCCCCTGCGCCTGCCAAGCCTGCGGCTGCCGCCAAGGCAGCGCCGGCACAGACGCCAGTTCCGGTCCCTGCCAAACCGGCAACCGCTGCACCGGCACCGGCTCCCGCCGCGCCGGCCGCCGAGCCAAGTCGCGTCGATGCCAATGGCCTGTCGGTCACCTGGGCGGTCCAGCTTGCCAGCCTGTCCAACCGCGCCAACGCCGACAACCTGCAGAAAACCCTGCGCACCCAAGGCTACAACGCCTACATTCGCACATCCGATGGCGTGAACCGGGTGTTCGTCGGTCCCTTGATCGAACGCGCCGAGGCCGACCGCCTGCGCGACCAGCTCGACAAGCAGCAGAAGCTCAAGGGCATCGTCGTACGCTTCCAGCCAGAGCGCAAATAACCCGCCGCCGTGCTCCGCTGTAGGAGCGCGCTTGCCCGCGACAGCGCCCGGTCAGACACCACGATTTCGAATGACACCGCGCAATCGCGAGCAAGCTCACTCCTACAGGTCTGGGCCTTGGTGACCGGGCCAAAGTCCAATAGTTCGCCTTTATTGCCCGACACCCGCAATCCCCGCTTACCGCCACGCGCGGGCTCTGCTAAAATGCGCCGCCTCATCAGTCTGTAGGCTGCAACGTGTCATTTACTCCGGTTGACTGGGCAATCATCGCGATTGTCGTCATTTCCGCTTTGATCAGTCTCAAGCGCGGCTTCGTCAAGGAAGCGCTGTCCTTGCTGACCTGGATCATCGCAGGTGCTGTTGCCTGGATGTTTGGCGGTTCGCTGGCCCAGTATCTGGTCAATTACATCGAAACACCGTCGGCGCGCGTCATCGCGGGCTGCACCATTCTTTTCGTCGCCACCCTCTTGGTCGGCGCCATGGTCAACTTTCTGATCGGGGAACTGATTCGCGTCACCGGGCTTTCCGGGACCGATCGTTTTCTGGGCATGGTCTTCGGCGCTGCGCGCGGAGGCCTGCTGGTCGTGGTAGCGGTAGGGCTGTTGAGCCTGGGCCCGGTACAACAGGATCAATGGTGGCAGCAGTCCAGGCTGCTTCCGCAATTTGTCATGGTCGCTGACTGGTCGAAAAACCTGATTCTCGGGATGTCCAGCAAGTGGCTAGCCAGCGGGGTCAGCGTACCTGTTGATATCCCGTTCAAGGATCACCTCCTGCCGTCGGTAACGCCGCAGGATGTGCTCGGTAAATCCAGTTCCACTAAGTAGGGGTTGTGTCGCATGTGTGGCATCGTCGGTATCGTCGGCAAGTCGAACGTCAATCAGGCGCTGTATGACGCGCTCACCGTCCTCCAGCACCGCGGCCAGGACGCTGCCGGTATCGTGACCAGCCACGACGGCAAGTTGTTCCTGCGCAAGGACAACGGTCTGGTCCGTGACGTGTTCCAGCAGCGCCATATGCAGCGCCTGGTCGGTCACATGGGCATTGGTCACGTACGCTATCCAACAGCGGGCAGCTCGACTTCGGCCGAAGCCCAGCCGTTCTACGTCAACTCGCCGTACGGCATCACGTTGGCCCACAACGGCAACCTGACCAACGTCGAGCAACTGGCCAAGGAGATCTACGAATCTGACCTGCGCCACGTCAACACCAATTCCGACTCGGAAGTGTTGCTCAACGTGTTTGCCCACGAGCTGGCCGTTCGCGGCAAGCTGCAGCCGACCGAAGAAGACATCTTCGCGGCAGTCACCGACGTGCACAACCGCTGCCGTGGTGGCTACGCAGTCGTGGCGATGATCACCGGCTACGGCATCGTCGGCTTCCGCGACCCTGACGCCATCCGCCCGATCGTGTTCGGCCAGCGTCATACCGACGAAGGCGTCGAGTACATGATCGCCTCCGAAAGCGTCTCCCTGGACGTGCTGGGCTTCACCCTGATCCGTGACCTGGCCCCGGGCGAAGCGGTGTACATCACCGAAGACGGCAAGCTGCACACCCGCCAGTGCGCTGCCAACCCGAAATACGCGCCGTGCATCTTCGAACACGTCTACCTGGCGCGTCCGGATTCGATCATCGACGGCATCTCGGTCTACAAGGCGCGTCTGCGCATGGGCGAGAAGCTGGCCGACAAGATCCTGCGCGAGCGTCCGGATCACGACATCGACGTGGTCATCCCGATTCCCGACACCAGCCGTACCGCTGCCCTTGAGCTGGCGAACCACCTGGGCGTCAAGTTCCGCGAAGGTTTCGTCAAGAACCGCTACATCGGCCGCACCTTCATCATGCCGGGCCAGGCAGCACGCAAAAAATCCGTGCGCCAGAAGCTCAACGCCATCGAGCTTGAGTTCCGCGGCAAGAACGTGATGCTGGTGGACGACTCCATCGTGCGCGGCACCACCTGCAAGCAGATCATCCAGATGGCCCGCGAAGCCGGCGCCAAGAACGTGTATTTCTGCTCCGCGGCCCCGGCCGTGCGCTTCCCCAACGTCTACGGCATCGACATGCCGAGTGCTCACGAGCTGATCGCTCACAACCGTACCACCCAGGACGTGGCCGACCTCATCGGTGCCGACTGGCTGGTGTATCAGGATCTGAACGACCTGATCGAGGCGGTCAGCGGCAGCAAGAAGATCAAGATCGACAACTTCGATTGCTCGGTCTTCGACGGCAAGTACGTGACCGGTGATATCGACGAGCATTACCTGAACCGGATCGAGCAGGCGCGCAACGACGCCTCCAAGGTCAAGAATCAGGCAGTGAGCGCGATCATCGATCTGTACAACAACTAATTCAGACAAGGAGTAGACGGCATGACTCAGCAATGGGATGCCGGACGACTGGACAGCGATCTGGACGGCGTGGGTTTCGATACCCTCGCTGTCCGTGCTGGTCAGCACCGCACGCCGGAGAGCGAACACAGCGATCCACTGTTTTTCACCTCCAGCTACGTGTTCCGCACGGCGGCTGATGCGGCTGCCACCTTTGCCGGTGACCAGCCGGGCAACGTCTATTCGCGCTACACCAACCCGACCGTGCATTCCTTCGAGGAGCGCATCGCGGCCCTGGAAGGTGGCGAGCAGGCCGTGGCGACGTCCACCGGCATGTCGGCCATTCTGGCCACCGTCATGAGTCTGTGCAGCGCCGGCGACCATGTGCTGGTGTCCAAGAGCGTGTTCGGCTCGACCATCAGCCTGTTTGAAAAGTACTTCAAGCGTTTTGGCGTGCAGGTCGATTACGTGGCCCTGGCCGAGCTGTCTGGCTGGGACGCGGCGATCAAGCCCAACACCAGGCTGCTGTTTGTCGAGTCGCCATCCAACCCGCTGGCCGAACTGGTCGATATCGCCGCACTGGCCGAAATCGCCCATGCCAAGGGTGCCATGCTGGTGGTGGACAACTGCTTCTGCACGCCTGCGCTGCAACAGCCGCTGCGCCTGGGCGCGGACGTGGTGGTGCATTCGGCGACCAAATTCATCGACGGTCAGGGTCGCGCCATGGGTGGCGTGGTCGTTGGCCGCAGCGAGCAGATGAAGGAAGTCGTCGGTTTCCTGCGCACCGCAGGCCCGAGCCTGAGCCCGTTCAACGCCTGGTTGTTCCTCAAGGGCCTCGAAACCCTGAATATCCGCATGCGTGCGCACTGCCAGAACGCGCTGGAACTGGCGCAATGGCTGGAGCAGCAGGATGGTATCGAGAAGGTGCACTACGCCGGTCTTGAAAGCCATCCGCAGCACGACCTGGCCAAGCGTCAGCAGAAGGCTTTCGGCGCGGTGGTGAGCTTTGAGGTCAAGGGTGGCAAGGACGGCGCCTGGCGCTTCATCGATGCCACTCGGCTGATTTCCATCACGGCCAACCTGGGCGACACCAAGACCACCATCACCCATCCGGGCACCACCTCCCACGGGCGCCTGTCGCCGCAGGAGCGTGAAGCCGCCGGTATCCGCGACAGCCTGATCCGGGTTGCCGTGGGCCTGGAAGACGTTGCCGACCTCAAGGCCGACCTGGCACGTGGCCTGGCTGCGTTGTGAGTGACGCTCGTGACTGAATACGCAATGGACGCCGCGAGCGTGCACAACGGTCGTGTTGCGCTGGTCACCGGTGCCGCGCGCGGCATCGGCCTGGGCATCGCCGCCTGGCTGATCACCGAAGGCTGGCAGGTTGTGCTGACCGACGTGGATCGCCAGCGCGGCGAGGCAGTGGCGGATGTGCTGGGTGACAATGCCTCGTTCATCACCATGGACGTCGCCAGCGAAGAGCAGGTGGCCAAGGGCGTTGCCGAGGTGCTGGGCATCTTTGGCCGGCTCGATGCGCTGGTGTGCAACGCGGCGGTGGCCGATCCGCGCAATACCGTGCTGGAAAGCCTGGACCTTGCGCACTGGAATCGCGTGCTGGCGGTCAACCTCACAGGGCCCATGCTGCTGGCCAAGCACTGTGCGCCTTATCTGCGTGCCCATGGCGGCAGTATCGTCAACCTCAGCTCGACGCGCGCCCGGCAATCGGAACCCGATACCGAGGCCTATGCGGCGAGCAAGGGTGGCCTGCTGGCACTGACCCACGCCCTGGCCATGAGCCTTGGTCCGCAAGTGCGAGTCAATGCGGTCAGCCCCGGCTGGATCGATGCCCGTGATCCTTCCGCACGCCGTGCCGAGCCTCTGACCGATGCCGATCATGCGCAGCATCCGGCGGGCAGGGTAGGGACGGTGGAAGATGTCGCGGCGACGGTGGCCTGGTTGCTGTCGAAGAACTCCGGGTTCGTCACCGGGCAGGAGTTCGTCGTCGACGGCGGCATGAGCAAGAAGATGATTTACGTCGAGTAAAGCAGCGACGAGCGACAAGCTACAAGCTTCAAGTTGGAAAGCGGTCGCGCGGCCGACGAGTTGTTTTGGCTTGTAGCTTGAAGCTTATAGCTTGAAGCTGTTTTCAAAAAAAGTTCAAGCAGGGTATTGACTTAGGTTCGGTACCTGCGTAAATTTCGCGGCCTCAGCGAAGCAAAGGGTGATTAGCTCAGCCGGGAGAGCATCTGCCTTACAAGCAGAGGGTCGGCGGTTCGATCCCGTCATCACCCACCATCGTTGAGCAGCTTTATAAGCTGGTAACAAAACGCTGAAGGTTACTGAGATTCAGCAGGACGAACAGTCCACTCTGCGCAGCGGTAGTTCAGTCGGTTAGAATACCGGCCTGTCACGCCGGGGGTCGCGGGTTCGAGTCCCGTCCGCTGCGCCATATTTTCCAGAGTCGTCTTGCCAAGGCAGACGGATCTGAGATTGAAGCCAAGGCATTCAATCAGTGTTTCACGAAGTATGCCTCACGGCATGTTTCAACAGAGTTAAACAGATGAAAGTCTGTGCGACACGCAGCGGTAGTTCAGTCGGTTAGAATACCGGCCTGTCACGCCGGGGGTCGCGGGTTCGAGTCCCGTCCGCTGCGCCATACATAGCTTCAAGGCCCTTGAACTCCTTGAAGCGACAAAGAAAGCGACCCTAGGGTCGCTTTTTTTGTGCCTGTCGTTTAAGCCCGCGCGGGCAGATACGACAGCGAGTGCTGCACAGCGCAACGATAAATGCCATTATTGGCGGCTTGTTTGAAGCGTCGCTGATTTCGAATCTGGAGAGCTGGACCATGGGCATGAACCAAACGATCACTGTGATCCCACCGGGCGTACCGTTGACGGGGCATGTCGCACCACCTGGTTCCAAATCGATCACCAACCGCGCGCTGCTGCTGGCGGCGCTGGCCAAGGGCACCAGCCATCTGCGCGGCGCGCTCAAGAGCGATGACACCCGACACATGTCCAATGCGTTGCGGCAGATGGGCGTGACCATCGAAGAGCCGGACGACACCAGTTTCGTGGTCACCGGCAACGGCACGCTGCAGGTGCCGGAAGGCCCGTTGTTCCTGGGCAATGCCGGTACGGCCGTGCGCTTCCTGACCGCTGCCGTGTGCACCGTCGACGGCAGTGTCACCCTGGACGGCGACCACTACATGCAGAAGCGCCCCATCGGCCCGCTGCTCGAATCCCTGCGCAAGGGCGGCCTGAGCGCCGAGAGCGCCACCGGTTGCCCGCCGGTGTTGGTGCAGGGCACTGGTTCGATCAAGGCCAGTCGTTTCGAAATCGACGGCGGCCTGTCCAGCCAGTACGTGTCGGCGCTGCTGATGGTCGCGGCCTGCGGCGACGCACCGATCGAAGTGGCACTGACCGGCAAGGAAATCGGTGCGCGCGGCTACGTTGACCTGACCATCGCCTGCATGCGCGCCTTTGGTGCAGAAGTGGAAGTGGTCGACGAAGCGCTGTGGCGCGTGTCGCCGACCGGGTACACCGCGTGCGATTACTACATCGAGCCTGACGCTTCTGCCGCGACTTACCTGTGGGCTGCCGAGGCCCTGACCTCGGGCAAGATCGACCTGGGCGTGGCCGCTGACGCCTTCACCCAGCCCGACGCCAAGGCGCTGGAGGTGATTGCGCAGTTCCCGAACATGCCGGCGGTGGTCAACGGCTCACAGATGCAGGACGCCATTCCGACCCTGGCGGTGCTGGCTGCCTTCAACCAGACCCCGGTGCGCTTCGTTGACCTGGCCAACTTGCGGGTCAAGGAATGCGACCGCGTCCAGGCGCTGCACGATGGCTTGAACCAGGTGCGTCCGGGACTGGCTTCGGTCGAAGGCGACGATCTGCTGGTAGCGGCTGATCCGGGCCTTGCAGGCACCAGCAGCACTGGCCTGATCGACACCCATTCCGACCACCGCATCGCGATGTGCTTCGCCCTGGCGGGCCTGAAGGTGTCCGGCATCCGCATCCAGGACCCTGATTGCGTCGCCAAGACCTACCCAGGCTACTGGCGCGCGCTGGAGTTTCTGGGCGTGCGTCTGGAACGCGGCGAGCTCTGATCGCGCCTCAGGAGGTCAGGAGCGACGACCGTCAGTCAATCCGGCCTCCGTTCGGCGATTTCCCGCACGTGACATCGTCTGGCCATAAGTCGCCTGAACGACCCTGTTCAGGCCGCCGCCAGCAACTGGCTGGTAAGCTGAAACCTTCGATGTATCCACATCCTTGCAAACTCTGCGTTGATCCTGCGCTGGCCTTGTTGCAGACTTGGCGGCGATTTTCTGTGGTCTACTGTTCTGTCGGCCTTTTTCCCGGGATGTTTGATGTCTAAATTACTGAGCTTTCGTACCGCATGCTGGGCGATCACCCTGCTGGCCGCCGCAGGCTGTTCGTCGAAGAAGCAGACTGTCTACGAACACGAAAACTTCGATGACGCTGGAACATTCTCGCGCAACTACCCTGTCTCCGATGCAGCCACCTGTGAAGCCGGCCGCCGCGCGCTGCTGAGCCAGGGCTACATTATCACCAGCAGCGATCCGAAGATGATTGCCGGTCACAAGAGCTTCCAGCAGACCGGCGAAACCCACATGGAGATCAGCTTCAACGTGGTCTGCGCTGCGGATGGCGGTGCCGATGGCAAGGCGACCATGTTCGCCAACGCCTTGCAGGACCGTTATGCGCTGAAGAAGGTGAACAACTCGGCGAGCCTTGGTGTGGGCGTGCTGGGTTCGGTGTCGATGCCGATTGGCTCGACCGATGATTCGATGGTCAAGGTCGCCAGTGAAACCGTGGCGTCTTCCAAGTTCTACGACCGTTTCTTCGCGCTGGTGGAAAACTTCCTGCCGCCGGAAGTGAAGAAGGCTGCGCACATTGAAGAAAAACCCAAGACTGACCTGGGCATGCCGGAGCCTAGCGCCAAGCCGGCTGCGTTGACCGAGCAGAAACCGGCTGAAGCGCCAGCCGCTGCACCTGCTGCTGCCCCGGCACCTGTCGCAGCCCCTGCGGCGCTGGCCACGCCTGCCACGGCACCGGCCACCACCGCCGAGCAGAGCAGTGAACCGATGCCAGCACCTGCCGAACCCGAGCCGTTGAAGGCCGAGGTGGTAGCGCCGTCTGAACCTGCGCCTGCGGCCCAGCCTGCAGCGGAGCCTGCCGCCGAACCAGCCCCCGAAGCCACCCCGGCGCAGTGATGGGTTGATGTAACCGCCCCTGTAGGAGCGCGCTTGCCCGCGACGGTGGTGTGTCTGTCACACCAATGTCGTCTGACACGACGCTGTCGCGGGCAAGCGCGCTCCTACAATGGGTTGCGTCGAGTCAGCCGAGGAACAGCTTGTACGCCGGGTTGTTCGTCTCATCCCAATACGGATAGCCAATCTCCTCCAGCGCCTTGGGCACCAGGTGCCGTTCTTCCTCCGGCACTACCAAGCCTGCCACCACCCGGCCATCCGCCGCGCCGTGGTTGCGGTAGTGGAACATCGAGATATTCCACTTTCCGCCCAGCTTATTCAGGAAGTTGAACAGCGCTCCCGGCCGCTCCGGGAATTCGAAACGCAGCACCACTTCATCGCTGACCCGCTCTGAATGCCCGCCCACCATGTGCCGCAAATGCAGCTTGGCCAGTTCGTTGTCGGTCAGGTCCAGCACCGGGAAGCCCTGCTCGGTGAGGCTTGCGATCAGCGCCTTGCGCGGGTCGTTCTCGGGGTGGGTCTGCACGCCGACGAAGATGTGCGCCTCGCGGTCGGTGTGGTAGCGGTAGTTGAATTCGGTGATCTGGCGCTTGCCCACAGCCTCGCAGAAGGCCTTGAAGCTGCCCGGCTGTTCGGGGATGGTCACGGCAATGATCGCTTCGCGGCCTTCGCCCAGCTCGGCGCGTTCGGCGACGTGGCGCAGGCGGTCGAAGTTGACGTTGGCGCCGGACTCGATGGCCACCAGGGTCTGCCCGGTCACGCCGTACTGCTCGACGTACTTCTTGATCCCGGCCGCGCCCAGGGCGCCGGCAGGTTCGGTGATCGAGCGGGTATCGTCGTAGATGTCCTTGATCGCGGCGCAGATTTCATCGGTGCTGACCGTGAGCACTTCATCGACGTAATCCTTGCAGATGTCGAAGGTGTGCTGGCCGATCTGCGCCACCGCCACGCCATCGGCAAACAGCCCGACCTGCTGCAGCACCACGCGCTCGCCGTAGGCCATGGCCTGTTGCAGGCAGTTGGAGTCGTCCGGCTCCACGCCGATCACCTTGATCTCGGGCCGCAGGTACTTCACGTAGGCCGCGATCCCCGCGATCAGCCCGCCGCCGCCCACCGGCACGAAGATCGCGTCCAGTTTGCCCGGGTGCTGACGCAGGATTTCCATGGCCACCGTGCCTTGGCCGGCGATGGTGTCCGGATCGTCGTAGGGGTGGATGTAGACGTAGCCCTTTTCCTCGACCAGCTTCAGAGAATGCGCCAGGGCTTCAGGGAAAGAGTCCCCGTGCAGCACCACTTTTCCGCCGCGCGAACGCACGCCTTCGACCTTGATCTCCGGAGTGGTCTTGGGCATGACGATGGTCGCCTTGATCCCCAGCTTCTTCGCCGCCAGCGCCAGGCCCTGGGCGTGGTTGCCCGCCGAGGCCGTGACCACGCCACGTGACAGTTCCTCCGCACTCAACTGTGCCAGCTTGTTGTAGGCGCCGCGAATCTTGAAGGAGAACACCGGTTGCAGGTCTTCGCGCTTGAGCAGCACCTGGTTGCCGAGCCGCTCGGACAACTGGCGGGCGCCCTGCAACGGGGTTTCCACGGCGACGTCGTAGACGCGGGAGGTGAGGATTTTCTTGACGTAGTGTTGCAGCAGGTCGCCCTGGACCATTGCGCTGTCGAGCATCTGGTTCATCGCGTCGTCCTCGTCAGGCAGGCGGCGATCAGGCGAGCGGCAACGAGGGCGAGGGAAGGGCGGATGATGAGCATGTCTGACTCCTGGTTTCGCGTTTTTTGGCCCGGGAGACAGAAAGAAAAAACCCGCCTCTAGGGCGGGTTGGGTGCAAACGTCGGCTAACCCGCCATGACTGGAATGGCGGTAATAATTCGTTGGCCGAGGTTGTGCAGGAATTCGTTCATGGACCGAAGACTATTGTGAGCGGATGTTGCACGTCAAGAGGCAAGTACGATTGGGCGGATTCCCTTGACCGTAGCAGTCCGGCTTGCCGGCGTCAGGGCCCGGAAGATCGCCGACGCCGGCAAGCCGGACTGCTACGGTTGAGTTGAGAGGGCGGCCATAAAACTTTTCGGCGCGCAGTTCGTCTAGTATTCAACAAGTCTTCATGCATCCGTCATGCAGGCGCTTTAGGGTGAAATACACCGACAGACAGGAAACAGCCACGAGGGCACAGGAAATGGACGATTATCAAGAAGAACTGCTGGAATTTCGCGCTAACGAACTCGATCCGCTGGAACCGGCGGACGACGCCACCGAGCTTTAAGCTCGATCAGGGCACATGACGCTGGCTGCGGCGAAACTCCCCGGGAGTCTGGCCGTTCCAGCGCTTGAAGGCCCGCTGAAAGGCTTCGGCTGAAGCGAACCCCAACAGGTAGGCGATTTCGCCAAAGGCCAGTTCCGTATCCCGGATGTAAGTCATGGCCAGATCCCTGCGGGTATCATTGAGGATCGCACGAAACTGCGTGCCTTCCTCGACCAGCTTGCGACGCAAGGTCCAGGCCGGCAGTTTCAGCCGCGCAGCCACCTCATCCAGGCCCGGCTCCCGGCCACCACTCAACAACGGTCCCAGCAACTGAGTGATACGCTCACGCAGGCTGCGGGTGCGCGTGAGCTGTTCCAGCTCCCTTTCACACAACTCAAGCAGATGACGCCAGGTGCCCGGTACGTGATCGGGGTTGCGCAGGCTCAGGCTGTGCTGGCTCAAACGTAGCTGGTTGATCCCGGCGCCGAAGCTAGTTGGCTGCTCGCTCAAGCCTGCGTAGGCGGCCGAGTAGGCGGGCGCCGGAAACTCGATTTCGATGCGCTCGGCGATCACCGCAGTGCCGGCCAGTGTCGAAAGCTGGTGCAGCCAGCCGGACAGAATCGAGTCCACCACGAAGCGGTTGTAGTCGTTGTACGGGCTGATGGAATAGAAACGCAGCCAGGCGCCGTGGCTGTCTTCGTGAAAGCTCGATTGTCCGCGATAGTTGGCGCCGTACAGCGGCTCGAACCGCATCAGGGTGCGCGCCGCTTCCCGCACAGTGGGCGCCTGTGCTGCGGTGATTCCGGCGAGCCCTGCGTGGGCGAGGCGGCTGCAAAGGCCCATGCGCAGACCCAGTGCCGGCTCGCCGGTCAACTGAATCGCGGCGTGGCCCAGGCGCATGTAGCGCGGGATCGACAAACGCGCCCCGACCTGCGCCAGCCGTGCAGCATCCAGCCCGTATTGCTCAAGCAGCGCAAGAGGGTCGTGCCCGGTACTGCGCACGGCATCGGCCAGGCTGTGGACGAAACCCACCGAGAGATCGCCCAGCCTTACCCCAGGTGCGCCCATGGTTTACAACCAGAGGTTTATCAGGCGCGCCCCGTGCCCGGGTTTGGCGCCCTTGAGCGCGGCGCTGATGGATTGTTCGGCGATGCTCTGGCCGTTGCGGCTGGCAAAGCTGTGACCGGCGCTGCCCTGATCCCAGAATTGCCCGCGCATGAACACGCTGATGCCCGCGCGGGCGTTGCTGGTCGGTGCCAGCGCCAGGCGCTGCCAGGCCTGGCCTTCGGTCAAGGGTTGCGGGCCCAGATCCAGTTCGGCGGCCAGCGCCTGATGTTTACTGCCTCGCCAGGGCTGTGACCAGCTGCCATTGCCCGCGACGAAGGCCGGCACGGCGATCAGCTCGGCGCCGCCTTCGTTCAGGCGTGTGTAGTTCTGCGGGTACCAGCTGTCGGTGCCGATCAGGATGCCCAGGCGGCCGGCCGGTGTGTCGATCACAGTGAGCGTCTCGTCCTTGCCGGAGCGGATGTACCCGCGCTGGTACCAGCTTGGAAACAGCTGGCGCTGGGGCTGGCCGATGGGCAGTCCATCGCGACCAAATACGACACTTGAGTTATAGAGCGCGCCGGTGCCGACTTTCAGCTCGCCGTCCTGCACTTCGGGGTTGGGCAGCACGATGGAGCCCGCCACCAGGGTCACGCCGAATTCCCGGGCCAGCCCGCCGAACACCGTCTGGTAGTCGCGGGCCATGCTGCGGGATTTCATGCGCAGGTGGATGTCGTCCATGCGGTTCTCGCCACGGGCGTGAAACATCGCGTCAAGAAACAGCAGCGGGTTGCTGAACGCCAGCCAGTTCATGGCTTCTTCGATGGTGGTCGACTGGTAGAACTGGGATTTTTCATCCACTGCGAACAGCCAGGTGCCGACGTGCTCGGGCAGCACTACGATGGTTTTTGCGTTGATCAGCCCGTCATCCCGGGCCTGCTGCAGGTACGCCGCCAGCTTGCGGTGCAGGCGCTTGACGCTCGAATAATCGGACGCGAACAGCTCGGGCTGGATGCCCAGCAGGTTGCCGTTGTCGGCAGGTTCGCCATCGTTGACCACCAACTGGATGCGCAAATCGGTGAGGTAATGCCCGACATGCCGCTTGCTGGTCCACAGGCCGTAGCTGACCAGCAGGATGAGCAGCACGGTGAGGGCGAGTGAGCCGAGAACTTTGCGCATGTGGGGTGAAAGCAGACCTGAACGAGATGTTGAATGTGCGTGGCGCAAGCGGATGGCGACACCGCTGGCTGCGCCATTCTGGCATCAGCGCCGGGGTAAGGGAAATCCGACAGCGGCGCGCCGGGCTGAACGCTGCGTCGAAAACTGACCCGGCAGTTTCGACACGCGCTTGAAAGTGTCGGATGGCCATCCAGAAACGACATAAAAAATGTCGCATCCAGTCCATTTTACAGCGCTATCAGACTACAGATTCATTGCAGTCGCGGCGTATTGTGCCCGGGCTTTTGCATGCCGTGCGCTTGTCGCAATGACTGATCGAAGTGGACCAATTGTTTGATCCTGTTGCTTTGGAGAAGGGGGCCGTAAGGATAGCCAGGTAAGTATGAAGTTCGCCTGACGGTCAGTCGGCGCCCCGTCAAATACAGAGAATAACAACAATGAACAGCCTGGATTCCACCACCCCCGGCAGCCAGTTGGCGCAAGGGTTCAAGCCCCGCCACGTGACCATGCTCTCTATCGCCGGCATCATCGGCGCGGGTCTGTTCGTTGGCTCCGGCCACGCGATCGCCGCCGCCGGCCCCGCCACTATCCTGGCCTACATCTTTTCCGGATTGCTGGTCGTGCTGGTGATGCGCATGCTCGGGGAAATGGCCGTCGCCCGGCCCGACACCGGTTCCTTTTCCACCTACGCCGACCAGGCCATTGGCCGTTGGGCAGGCTTCACCATTGGCTGGCTCTACTGGTGGTTCTGGGTACTGGTCATTCCCATCGAAGCGCTGGCGGCAGGGCATGTGCTCAACGCCTGGTTTCCTGCGGTAGACGCCTGGCTGTTCGCGCTGCTGTCAATTGTCGCGCTGATGGCCACCAACCTGTTCAGTGTCGCCAAGTACGGCGAATTCGAATTCTGGTTCGCGATGATCAAGGTGACGGCGATCATCGCCTTCATCGGCCTGGGTTTTGTGGTGCTGATGGGCTGGGTGCCGGATCATCAGGTCGGCGGCCTCTCCCAGTTGATGAGTGAACACGGCGGCTTTGCGCCCAACGGTGCGTCGGCGGTGGTCGGTGCATTCATCACCATCATGTTCAGTTTCATCGGTACGGAGGCGGTGACCATCGCCGCCGCCGAATCCAGCGACCCGGCGCGCAACATCGCCAAGGCCACGCGCTCGGTGATCTGGCGCATCAGCGTTTTCTACCTGCTGTCGATCATGGTGGTGATTTCCGTGGTGCCGTGGAATGACCCGCTGCTGCCCACGGTCGGCTCCTACCAGCGCGCCCTTGAACTGATGAACATCCCCCATGCCGACCTGCTGGTGGACATGGTGGTGCTGGTCGCGGTGGCGAGCTGCATGAACTCCTCGATCTACATCGCCTCGCGCATGCTCTACTCCCTGGGCCGTCGCGGCGAAGCGCCGACAATCACCAAGGTGACGTCAGCGGTCGGCGTACCACGGGCGTCGGTGATCGCCAGCAGCGTGCTGGGCGTCATCGTCACGGTCATCAGCTATTTCGCACCGGCCGGGCTGTTTCAATTCTTGCTCGCCAGCTCCGGCGCCATCGCCTTGCTGGTCTATCTGGTGATCGCCATTTCCCAGCTGCGCATGCGCAAGCTGCTGTTGCGGCAGAACGTCGAACTGACCTTTCGCATGTGGTTTTTCCCCTGGCTGACCTGGCTGGTCATCGCGTTCATCGTCAGTGCGCTGGGCGTGATGCTGGTGACCCCCGAGCACCGCGCCGAAGTGACCTCCACCATTGGCCTGGCCCTGGTGATTTCCCTGATTGGCATCGTGGTGGCGCGTTCCCATGAGCGAGCGCCGGCCACCCGTGGTGCCACGCGATCAACCCCCGTTCAGGGGCAGGAGGCGCCGTAATGCCGCTGCACAGCGAAAACGCCGGCAAGACCCGGACGACCCAGTCGGTCAGCTTTCTGCTGCTGGACAACTTCACCCTGATTTCACTGGCCTCGGCGGTCGAGCCGCTGCGCATGGCCAATCAGTTGTCGGGGCGCGAACTGTATCGCTGGCACACCCTGAGCCAGGACGGTAATCAGGTGTGGGCCAGCGATGGCCTGCCCATCACGCCGGATGCGTCCATCGCCCAGGCGCCGGCTTCCGACACGGTGATTGTCTGCGGCGGGGTCGGCATCCAGCGCGCGGTCAGCCGCGAACATATTCACTGGCTACAGAACCAGGCCCGGCAGTCCCGGCGCCTGGGCGGCATTTGCACCGGCAGTTGGGCACTGGCCAGCGCCGGGCTGCTCAACGGTTTCGAATGCAGTGTGCATTGGGAATGCCTGGCGGCGATGCAGGAAGCCTTCCCGCGGGTGAGCGTCAACACCAGCCTGTTCACCCTGGACCGTGGCCGCTACACCAGCTCCGGCGGCACTGCGCCACTGGACATGATGCTGCACCTGATCGGCCGCGATCACGGCACCGAGCTGACTGCGGCAATTTCCGACATGTTCGTCTACGAGCGCATCCGCAATGAACAGGATCATCAGCGCGTGCCGCTCAAGCACACGCTGGGCACCCACCAGCCCAAGTTGCAGGAAATCGTGCAGTTGATGGAAGCCAACCTCGAAGAGCCCATCGACCTTGACGAGATGGCCGCCTACGTGGACGTTTCCCGACGCCAGTTGGAGCGGCTATTCCAGAAGTACCTCAATTGCACGCCGTCGCGGTATTACCTCAAGTTGCGGCTGATCCGGGCGCGGCAGTTGCTCAAGCAGACGTCCATCTCGATCATCGAACTGGCGGCCGTGTGCGGTTTCGTCTCCACGCCGCACTTTTCCAAGTGCTACCGGGAATACTTCGGCATTCCGCCCCGGGAGGAGCGCATGGGACCCAGGACCGCCCAGCATGTGGCGCTGGTGCCGGTGCATCATCCCTCGGCATTGTCGCCGCTGTCCCGGCCGCTGGAGGCATTGGATCAGGCGCGGGAGGAGTCGAGCTTTGCCAGCGTTCGGATTCAATAGAGAGCCGGGCGCTGCACATCAGGATCAATAAGTTGTCACTTTCAGTCATTGAGCGTGACTGAGGGGCTGTTTACTGTCTGCATCATGAGCAGGGCTATAGTTCAAGTCCCTGATTGAAACGACGGGTGTCACAGAACGCCCGCGCCTTCGTGATGAATCTGATGGAGTTTCTATGACAGCCCCTGTGTACCCGCATTTGCTGGCCCCGCTGGATCTGGGTTTCACCACGCTGCGCAACCGCACATTGATGGGCTCGATGCACACCGGCCTTGAGGAGAAGCCTGGTGGTTTCGAGCGCATGGCGGCGTATTTCGCCGAGCGCGCCCGTGGCGGCGTGGGCCTGATGGTCACCGGTGGCGTGGCGCCCAATGTCGAGGGCGGCGTGTATGCAGGCTCCGCCAAGCTGACCACCCCTGAAGAGGCTGAACATCACCGGATCGTGACCAAGGCGGTGCACGAGGCGGGCGGCAAGATCTGCATGCAGATCCTGCACACCGGTCGTTATGCCTACAGCCCCAAGCAGGTGGCACCGAGCGCGATCCAGGCGCCGATCAACCCGTTCAAGCCCAAAGAGCTGGACGAGGAGGGGATCGAGAAGCAGATTCAGGACTTCGTCACCTGCGCGACCCTGGCCCAGACCGCCGAATACGACGGCGTCGAGATCATGGGCTCCGAAGGCTATCTGATCAACCAGTTCCTGGTGGCCCACACCAACCACCGCACCGACCGTTGGGGCGGCAGCTACGAGAACCGCATGCGCCTGCCGGTGGAAATCGTGCGGCGGGTGCGTGAGGCCGTGGGCCGCAATTTCATCATCATCTATCGCCTGTCGATGCTCGATCTGGTCGAGGGTGGCAGCACCTGGGAAGAAGTGGTGCAACTGGCCAAGGCCATCGAGGCCGCTGGCGCCACGCTGATCAACACCGGCATCGGCTGGCACGAGGCGCGGATTCCGACCATCGCCACCAAGGTGCCGCGCGCCGCATTTGCCAAGGTCACGGCGAAGATGCGCGGTTCGGTGTCGATCCCGCTGATCACCACCAACCGGATCAACACCCCGGAAGTCGCCGAGCAGGTTCTGGCCCAGGGCGATGCGGACATGGTGTCCATGGCCCGCCCATTCCTGGCCGACCCGGAGTTCGTCAACAAGGCCGCCGCCGGGCGCAGCGACGAGATCAACACCTGCATCGGCTGCAACCAGGCCTGCCTGGACCACATCTTCGACGGCAAGCTGACCAGTTGCCTGGTCAACCCCCGTGCCTGCCATGAAACCGAACTCAACTACCTGCCAGTCACGCAGTTGAAGAAGATCGCCGTGATCGGCGCCGGGCCTGCGGGGCTGGCTGCGGCCACGGTGGCTGCCGAGCGCGGGCATGCGGTGACGCTGTTCGATTCGGCCAGCGAGATTGGCGGGCAGTTCAACGTCGCCAAGCGAGTGCCGGGCAAGGAAGAGTTTTTCGAGACGCTGCGTTACTTCAAGCGCAAGTTGGAGACCACGGGCGTCGATGTGCGTTTGAACACCCGGGTTGCGGTCGAGGATCTGCTGGGCAAAGGCTTTGACGAGGTGATTCTGGCCACCGGTATTGCCCCGCGTACTCCAGCGATCCCGGGCATCGACAATCCCAAGGTGCTGAGCTATCTGGACGTGATCCTGGAGCGCAAGCCGGTGGGCAAGAGCGTGGCGGTGATCGGCGCGGGCGGTATCGGTTTCGACGTGTCGGAATTCCTCGTGCATCAGGGCGTGGCCACTAGCCTGGATCGCGATGCGTTCTGGGAAGAGTGGGGCATCGATGGCGCGCTGGAAGCTCGCGGCGGGGTGGCGGGGATCAAGCCCCATGGCCACGAGCCTGCGCGGCAGGTGTTCCTGTTGCAGCGCAAGACCTCCAAGGTCGGCGACGGCCTGGGCAAGACCACCGGCTGGATTCATCGTGCGGGGCTGAAGAACAAGCATGTGCAGATGCTCAACAGCGTCGAATACCTGAAAATCGACGATGCCGGCCTGCACATCCGCATTGGCGCCGAGGGTGAGGAGAAGCTGTTGCCTGTGGACAACGTGGTGATCTGCGCAGGGCAAGACCCGCTGCGCGAACTCTACGATGGCTTGCAGGCGGCAGGGCAGAGCGTGCACCTGATCGGGGGCGCCGACGTCGCGGCCGAGCTGGATGCCAAGCGCGCGATCAACCAGGGTTCGCGGTTGGCGGCAGAGTTGTAAACGTCACACGCATCACCGTAGCAGCACGGCTTGCCGGCGGGGGCGATCTCAAGTACGCCCCCGCCGGCAAGCCGTGCTGCTACGGGACTGTGTAGAATTCGTCTTTCTTCGTTTTCCGCTGCCCTCGCCATGCTCCCCCAAGCCCCGCTGCAACCCCTCAACCTGCATTGGCTCACCGCCGCCGGCATCGACGTCGCGATCCTGCGTCTGGACCTGATCGATCCGCTCATCAGCGGCAACAAATGGTTCAAACTCAAACACCACCTCGCCGCCGCCAAGCAAGCAGGGGCCAAGGGCATCATCAGCCTGGGCGGCGCGCACTCCAATCACCTGCATGCCCTGGCTGCTGCCGGTCGGCGCTTTGGTTTCGAGACGGTTGGCCTGTTGCGCGGCCATCCGGTTGAAACCCCCACCGTGCAGGATCTGCAGGCGTTCGGGATGCAACTGCACTGGCTGGGTTACGCCGGGTATCGCGCTCGCCATGACGCTGATTTCTGGACGCCGTGGCGCGAGCGTTATCCACAGCTGTACCCGGTGCCGGAGGGCGGCGGCGGGCTGGACGGTGCGTTGGGCTGTGGGGAGATCGTCCGTCAGGCGCGCAGCCAGTTGAGCGCGCTGGGCTGGGACGATTACCACGGCTGGTGGCTGGCCTGCGGCACGGGCACCACGTTGGCCGGGCTGGTGCTGGCCGAAGGCGGCCAACGCAGGGTCTACGGCGCGATGGCGGTGCCTGCCGACCACGGTGTTGATGGCAACGTGATGGACATTCTGGGTGTCGAGCAGGGTGGCTACCAACTGCTGGACGCCAGCCGCGGCGGCTTTGCGAAAACCGATCCGCAGCTGCTCGCATTCATCGCGCAGAGCGAGCACGAGAGCGGCGTGCCCCTTGAGCCGTTGTACACCGGCAAGGCGTTGCTGGCGCTGTCCCAGGCGGTTCAGGCCGGGACGATTGCGAGAGGCACGCGGTTGATCTTCGTTCACACCGGTGGGTTGCAAGGCAAACGGGCCAGTTCGGGACTTTGAACCTTCCCCGTAGCAGCACGGCTTGCCGGCGGGGGCGGCGTGTCTGTGAGGCATGTGTTGACTGATACACCGCTCCCGCCGGCAAGCCGCGCTGCTACGAGAGAAGGTATCAGCTCATCTGGCATGAATCCTGCGGACTAGACACCCCGACAGGTCGGTCCTGAGTATGTCGGCGACACTTTTGGAGTCAGGCGGCTCGGGCGCTGTACCGATAATCGGGTATTCACTACGCACGCCGAGGTTTGCATGACCACTCCAGCCATCGAGCAGGTTGACCCTGCCACTTTGAGAAAAGTCATCGTTGCGGCGAGCATCGGCAATTTTGTCGAATGGTTCGACTTTGCGGTCTACGGTTTTCTCGCCACCACCATCGCCCAGGAGTTCTTTCCCAGCGGCGACGCCAGCGCGGCATTGCTCAAGACCTTCGCCGTGTTTGCCGTGGCCTTTGCCTTTCGGCCCTTGGGCGGGCTGTTCTTCGGCATGCTCGGTGACAAGATCGGCCGCAAGCGCACGCTGGCCTTCACCATCCTGCTGATGGCCGGGGCGACCACCATCATCGGCCTGTTGCCCACCTACGCCGCAATCGGGGTGATGGCGCCGATCCTGCTGACCATCATTCGTTGTGCCCAGGGCTTTTCTGCCGGCGGCGAATACGCCGGGGCCTGCGCCTACCTCATGGAGCACGCGCCGCGGGGCAAACGCGCCTGGTACGGCAGTTTCGTGCCGGTATCGACCTTCGCCGCCTTTGCCTCTGCGGCGATCTTTGCCTACGCCCTGGAGGCCTCGCTCTCCACCGAAGCCATGAGCACCTGGGGCTGGCGCGTGCCGTTCCTGGTGGCTGCGCCGCTGGGGTTGGTCGGCCTGTACCTGCGCTGGAAGCTGGACGAAACCCCGGCGTTCCAGGCTGTCGCCGACGAGGACGCCGTGGCCCATTCGCCGCTCAAGGAAACCCTGCGCAATCACGGCGGTGCGATTTGCGCGCTGGGTGCGTTCATCTCGCTGACGGCGCTGTCGTTCTACATGTTCACCACCTACTTCGCGACGTACCTGCAGGTGGTGGGCGGCCTGAGCCGGGCCACGGCCTTGCTGGTGTCGCTGATCGCGTTGTTGTTCGCCGCCGCGATGTGCCCGGTGGCGGGCGCGTTTTCCGACAAGGTCGGGCGCCGGGCTACAGTGGTCACGGCCTGCGTCCTGCTGGCGGTGATGGTGTATCCGTCGTTCCTGATGGCCAGTTCCGGTTCGTTCACAGGCTCGATCATCGGCGTGATGTTGCTGGCGACAGGGGCGGTGCTGTGCAACGTGGTGACGGCGGCGTTGTTGTCTGAGACCTTCCCGACCCGCACGCGCTACACCGCCTCGGCGATCACCTACAACATGGCATACACGATTTTCGGCGGCACCGCGCCGTTGATGGCGACCTGGCTGATCGGCGCCACCGGCAGCAACCTGGCCCCTGCGTTCTACCTGATTCTGGTGGCGCTGCTGGGGCTGGCAGGTGGCCTGGCGTTGAGGGAGACGTCGAAGGTTTCGCTGGATGAGATCGAGGGGCACGCCCATTCGCCTACCGCTGCCCGTTCAGTGGCGTAACGCAGGCCTGTAGGAGCGCGCTTGCCCGCGACGGCGGTGTGTCGGGCTCACTTCGTGGTGCTGATCCACCGCCAGCGCGGGCAAGCGCGCTCCTACAAGGCGATGCCAGATCGATAGCCACCTCACATTGTTGTAACAAAACGTGGCACTGGCGCCCCAAAAAATGGCACATTGACTGCCCCTTGTGCCGCCGACATCTTTTGAAACCATCTCGCGCGCGGCATCTCAATCGTTCGATGGATGAACCTGATGGCCGTCACCAGCCCTTCGACCGCGACCGCCGCGGCCCCTCAAACCAGTCCGCTGGTCATGCGCATCATCGGTGCCGTGGCGCTGGCGCATTTGCTCAATGACCTGATCCAGTCGATCCTGCCGTCGATCTACCCGATGCTCAAGGCCTCCTACGGCCTGAGCTTCACCCAGGTCGGCCTGATCACCCTGACGTTCCAGGTCACCGCCTCCCTGCTGCAGCCATGGGTTGGTTACTACACCGACCGTCACCCCAACCCGCTGGTGCTGCCGGTGGGTTCGCTGTGCATCCTGGGCGGTGTGCTGATGCTCGCCACCGTGGGCAGTTTCCCCTTGATCCTGTTGGCGGCGGGGCTGATTGGCATCGGTTCCTCGACCTTCCACCCCGAGGCCTCGCGGATTGCGCGGCTGGCCTCCGGCGGGCGCTTTGGCCTGGCGCAATCGAGCTTTCAGGTGGGCGGTAACAGTGGCTCGGCGATTGGTCCGCTGCTGGCGGCGGCGATCATCATTCCGTTCGGTCAGGGCCATATCGCGTACTTCGCCCTGATCGCGCTGTTCTCGGTGGGCCTGCTGTACGCCATCAGCCGCTGGTACAAGAAGCACCTGGCGCTGTTCAAGCTCAAGGCCGGCCAGGCTGCGACCCACGGCCTGTCCAAAGGCCGTGTCACCAGTGCGTTGGTGGTGCTGGCGCTGCTGGTGTTCTCCAAGTATTTCTACATGGCCAGTTTCACCAGCTACTTCACCTTCTTCCTGATCGACAAATTCCAGCTGTCAGTGGCCAGTTCGCAACTGCACCTGTTCATGTTCCTGGCGGCGGTGGCGGCGGGCACTTTCTTTGGCGGCCCGATTGGCGACAAGATCGGGCGCAAGGCGGTGATCTGGTTCTCGATCCTTGGGGTTGCCCCGTTCACCATCGCGCTGCCTTATGCGGACCTGTTCTGGACCAGCGTGTTGAGCGTGATCGTCGGTTTCATTTTGGCGTCGGCGTTCTCGGCCATCGTCGTGTATGCGCAGGAACTGGTGCCTGGCAATGTCGGCATGATCGCCGGGATCTTCTTCGGCCTGATGTTCGGCTTCGGCGGCATTGGCGCGGCGCTGCTCGGGCATCTGGCTGACCTCTACGGTATCGTCTACGTCTACACCCTGTGCTCGTTCCTGCCGCTGTTCGGGGTGCTGGCGATTCTGCTGCCGCGCACCAAACCCAAACCTTCCGTACGAACCTGAACCTGACCTTCATGCTGACAGCGTTTCTGATCTTTCTGGCCACCATCACCCTGGTGATCTGGCAACCCAAGGGGCTGGGCGTCGGCTGGAGTGCGACCTTCGGGGCGGTGCTGGCGTTGCTGTTCGGCGTGGTGCATCTCTCGGACATTCCGCAGGTCTGGCACATCATCTGGAACGCGACCGGTACCTTCATCGCGCTGATCATCATCAGCCTGTTGCTCGATGAGGCCGGTTTCTTCAACTGGTCGGCGCTGCATGTGGCGCGATGGGGCAGGGGCCGGGGGCGCTGGCTGTTTGCGTTCATCGTGCTACTGGGGGCGCTGGTTTCGGCGCTGTTCGCCAACGATGGCGCGGCGCTGATCCTCACGCCAATCGTCATGTCGATGCTGCTGGCGCTGCGTTTCTCGAAAGCGACCACCCTTGCGTTCGTCATGGCTGCCGGGTTCATCGCTGATACCGCCAGCCTGCCGCTGGTGGTGTCGAACCTGGTGAACATCGTCTCTGCGGACTACTTCGGCATCGGCTTCAACCGCTATGCCTCGGTCATGGTGCCGGTGAACCTGGTCAGCGTGGCGGCGACGCTGCTGGTGCTGCTGCTGTTCTTCCGCCGCGACATTCCCAAGACCTTCGACGCTTCGCAACTGGCCGACCCTGTTTCGGCCATTCACGACCGTGCGACCTTCATCGCCGGTTGGTGGGTGCTGGGGATTCTGCTGGTGGGCTGCTTTGCCCTGGAGCCGCTGGGCATTCCCATCAGCGCGATCTCCGCCGTTTGCGCGGCGATCCTGCTGGGCATCGCTGCCAAGGGCCACAAGATTTCCACGCGCAAGGTAATGAAGGAGGCGCCGTGGCAGATTGTGATTTTCTCCCTGGGCATGTATCTGGTGGTCTACGGCCTGCGCAACGAGGGCATGACCACCTATCTGGCCGGCTGGCTGGATCGCTTTGCCGAGCACGGGTTGTGGGGCGCGGCCATGGGCACCGGGGTGCTGACGGCGCTGCTGTCGTCGGTGATGAACAACCTGCCGACGGTGCTGATTGGGCTGCTCTCCATCGACGCAAGCCAGGCCCACGGGCCGTTGCAGGAGGCGATGATCTACGCCAACGTCATCGGCAGCGACCTTGGGCCGAAGATCACGCCGATCGGCAGCCTGGCGACCTTGCTCTGGTTGCATGTGCTGGCGCGCAAGGGCGTGAGCATCGGTTGGGGTTATTACTTCCGGGTCGGCATCGTGCTGACCTTGCCGGTGCTGCTGATCACACTGGCGGCGCTGGTGTTGCGGCTGAGTCTGTAGCAGGGTCGCGGTCGGCAACGGCGGGCCACTGATCCGGGACCAGAAACACCCGCTGGGCCTCTTCCCAATGGCCGTCGGGGTGGGGCGTGAGGCGTACCAGAAGTTGCGCCGGTGATCCGGGTTCAAGCTGTTGCAGCCACTGGGCGAACACCTCGCTGCTCCACGGCAGGTCGTCGCGCGATGGCCCCAACCAGGCGTGGCGGGGCAACTGTTGCCAGCGTGCGGACGGGTGTTGCGCGGCGAAGCGGGGCCAGTCCTTATGATGCAGCCACTGCCCGCGCAGATGATCGGGGTGGGCACCCTCGGGCGGTTGCGGGCTATCGCACCACGGGTAGAACAGATAACCGCCCAGCCACAATTCGGCACTGAAGGATTCGATGCCCAGTGCTGCCAGTGCCTGACGGCTTTCCTCGCGCGCCGAGATCGGCAACTGATGCTGGTTCAGGTGCGCCAGTTTCAGATCCAGCCGGTCATGGCTGCCGGGGCCGAACCAGTGGGCGCTGTCCCGGCCATCGGCGTCGGCCAGGCCCAGATAGAACTTGATCGCCAGTTCCACATGATGGATGCCGTCACGGTCGCGCAGCAGCATGTCCAGCTCGCCCAGGGTCTGGCCTTCGGCGCGGATCGGCAGGTTGGCGGCGAGCATTTCAACGCCCGGCGCGTGGGTGATCGCGAACTGCCAGAGGCGTTCGTAATACAGCCCCAGGCGGCGGATCGAGCTGCGTGACAGCCATTGGAGCAGGGCGCTGTTGTCCTGATCCAGAGCGTGCAGGAAAGCCTCCAGCGCCTGAGGCTGCGTGACCCAGTCACTGGCGCTGAGCGGGTGGCGCTGCGGCCATTGAGTGGTGGCCAGCATAGGCGGCGATAGAATGACCCAGGCCAGATCCCGCACCTGGGGCGTGCGCAGTTGGTGGGGCAGGTGGGAGAGGGTAGGGAATGGGTTCATCTGCAGAGGATAGCAGCCACCTTTGGTACGTTTTGGGCTACAACCCTGGTCCCGTAGCAGCACGGCTTGCCGGCGGGGGCGTATTCAAGATCGCTCCCGCGGGCAAGCCCTGCTGCTACGGGGATCGCAACGGATTCAGGCATCATTTGCCGCTATCGACCCCATCGCCCATAATCGCTTTCTTTACACGTATCGACCCTGCGGGAGCCCCATGGAGCAATTTCGTAATATCGGCATCATCGGTCGCCTGGGCAGTTCCCAGGTGCTGGAGACCGTCCGCCGACTCAAGAAATTCCTGATGTCGCGGCACCTGCATGTGATCCTCGAAGACACCATCGCCGAAGTCCTGCCTGGCCACGGCCTGCAGACGTCCTCGCGCAAGATGCTGGGCGAGGTCTGCGACATGGTCATCGTGGTCGGCGGCGACGGTAGCCTGCTGGGCGCGGCGCGGGCGCTGGCCAAGCACAACGTGCCGGTGCTGGGGATCAACCGCGGCAGCCTGGGCTTTCTGACCGACATCCGCCCCGACGAGCTGGAAGTGAAGGTCGCCGAGGTGCTGGACGGTCACTACCTAGTGGAAAACCGCTTCCTGCTCCAGGCCGAAGTGCGTCGCCACGGCGAAGCCATCGGCCAGGGCGACGCGCTCAACGACGTGGTGCTGCACCCCGGCAAATCCACGCGCATGATCGAATTCGAGATCTACATCGACGGCCAGTTCGTCTGCAGCCAGAAGGCCGACGGGCTTATTGTGGCCACGCCGACCGGCTCCACGGCCTATGCGCTGTCAGCGGGCGGGCCGATCATGCACCCCAAACTGGACGCCATCGTCATCGTGCCGATGTATCCGCACACACTTTCTGGCCGGCCAATTGTCGTCGACGGCAACAGTGAGCTGAAAATCGTTGTCTCAAAGGACATGACGATTTATCCACAGGTCTCCTGCGATGGACAAAACCACTTCACCTGCGCACCGGGTGACACCGTGACGGTCAAGAAAAAGCCCCAGAAACTGCGCCTGATCCACCCGCTCGACCACAACTACTACGAAGTCTGCCGGACCAAACTCGGTTGGGGCAGTCGGCTCGGCGGCGGGAGCGACTGATGCTCGATCCCGCGCGTAGCTACGATCTGATCGGTGACGTGCATGGATGTGCCCAGACCCTTGAGCACTTGCTCGACACCCTTGGTTACCGTTTTCAGGCCGGCGTATGGCGCCACCCTGAACGCATCGCCCTGTTCCTGGGCGACATCATCGACCGCGGCCCGCGGATTCGCGAGGCGCTGCACATCGTTCACGACATGGTCGTGGCCGGTCACGCGTTCTGCATCATGGGCAACCATGAGTTCAACGCCCTGGGCTGGGAAACCCCTGCGCCGCCCGAGAGCGGCAAACAGTTCGTGCGCGAACACACGCCGCGCCATGCCCGCCTGCTCGGCGAAACGCTGGCGCAGTTCGAGCAGCACCCCGGCGACTGGAAGGATTTCCTCAACTGGTTCTACGAGCTGCCGCTGTTCATCGACGCCGAACGTTTCCGGCTGGTGCACGCCTGCTGGGACGCCAGCCTGATCGAACCGCTGCGCAGCGCCCATGGCGACGGCCGCATCGACCAGCATTTCGTCCAGGCCTCGGCGCTGCCGGGCAGCTTCGCCAGTGCGGTGTTCGACCGTCTGCTGCGCGGCACCGACATGCGCCTGCCCCACGGCATGACGCTGACCGGCGGTGACGGCCTGACGCGGGCCTCGTTCCGTACCAAATTCTGGGAAGACGACCCGCAGACCTACGGCGATGTGGTGTTCCAGCCCGACGCGCTGCCGGAGCCGGTGGCCAAACGGCCGCTGTCGGACACCGAGAAAAACGCGCTGCTGCGCTATGGCATCGACCAGCCGTTGCTGTTCGTCGGCCATTACTGGCGCAGCGGCGTTCCCGCGCCGATCCGCCCCAACCTTGCGTGCCTGGACTACAGCGCGGTGCTGTACGGCAAGCTGGTGGCCTACCGCCTGGATCAGGAAAGCGTCATCGATCCGGGCAAGTTCGTCTGGGTTGACGTCAAGCGCCCGGAGACGGCCCAGTGAAGCCGGTCGTGGCATTACGGTTGCCCCTCAACACCGACCTGAACGGCTTCGTCGAATTGCTCCGGCGCCTCAACGTGCCCCATCGGGTCAGCGAGGAGGCCGGCGAGCAAGTGCTCTGGGTGCCGGACGCGGGCACGCTGGTGGCGGATATCGGCGAGCTTTATCGGCAATATCCCCAGGGTGATCCCACGGCGCAGTTGCCCCCGGGCCGGGAGCTTGTGGCGAGCAGCCGGCCCAGCCCCCTGATGCAGGTGCGCAGCGCCCCGATGACGGTGGCGATTCTGCTGCTGTGCGCGATCGTTGCCGGCGTCACGCTGCTGGGCGACAACCTCGACGCCCTGAGCTGGCTGACCTTCAACGATTTCCGCGTCAGCGGCAACTACGTCATGTTCACCCCGCTGGACGTGTCGCTGGCGGCGGGGCAGTGGTGGCGGATCATCTCGCCCATGCTGATCCACTTCGGCCTCCTGCACCTGGTGATGAACGCCCTGTGGTTCTGGGAGCTTGGGCGGCGAATCGAAGTGCGCCAGGGCCGCTGGACATTGCTGGGCCTGACCCTGGTGTTCGCAGCGTTTTCCAACTACGTGCAGTATTTCTGGAGCGGCCCGACGCTGTTTGGCGGGCTTTCCGGCGTGCTCTACGCCTTGCTGGGGCATTGCTGGATCTACCAACTACTGGCGCCCAGCGCGCTCTATCGCCTGCCGCGCGGCACCCTGGGCATGATGCTGATCTGGCTGGTGGTGTGCATGTCCGGCGTGGTCGGGCTGCTGGGGTTTGGCGAGATCGCCAACGGTGCCCATGTCGGCGGCCTGATCGTCGGTTGTGCAACAGGTCTTGTGGGCGGTGCATTAGCGCGCCGTAAACATTAAAATCGCCCGCTTAATTCTGGGAGAACCCAATGTCCTCTTTTGTCGAAATGATCGAAAACATCACCCCGGACATCTACGAAAGCCTGAAACTGGCCGTGGAAATCGGCAAGTGGTCCGATGGCCGCAAGCTGACTCAGGAACAACGTGAGCTGTCGCTGCAGGCGCTGATCGCCTGGGAAGTGCGCAACGTGCCCGAAGAGCAGCGCATCGGCTACATGGGCCCGCAGGAATGTGCCTCCAAGTCGGCGCCGGTGCCGAACATCCTGTTCAAGTCGGATGCCATCCATTGATTGAAATCGGTCGCGGCTCCGTCAACAAAATGTCTGCGCGGCTCGATGCCTCGCGGGTCGAATATGCGTTTCGCCTGGGCGATGCGCAGATCCCGGTCAACCCGCTGATCGGCAAGACCGTGCGCCTGGAATATCTGGGCGCGATCCATTGCAGCCACTGCGGTCGCAAGACCAAGACCAGTTTCAGCCAGGGTTATTGTTACCCCTGCATGCAGAAGCTGGCGCAGTGCGACGTGTGCATCATGAGCCCGGAAAAATGCCACCACGAACACGGCACCTGCCGTGAGCCGAGCTGGGGCGAGCAGTTCTGCATGACCGACCACGTGGTCTACCTGGCCAACTCCTCGGGCGTGAAGGTCGGCATCACCCGCGCCACCCAGTTGCCAACCCGCTGGCTGGACCAGGGCGCAAGCCAGGCGCTGCCCATCGTGCGCGTCTCGACCCGCCAGCAATCGGGCTTCGTCGAAGACCTGTTCCGCAGCCAGGTCGCTGACCGCACCAACTGGCGCGCGCTGCTTAAAGGCGATGCGCCATCGGTTGACCTGACGGCCATTCGTCAGCAATTGTTCGAATCGTGCGCCCAGGGCATTGCCGATCTGCAGGCGCGTTTCGGGCTGCAGGCGATCCAGTTGCTCGACGACGTGGCGCCCATCGAGATTCAGTACCCGGTCCAGGCGTATCCCGCCAAGATCGTCAGCTTCAACCTGGACAAGGATCCCATCGCCGAAGGCACGTTGCTGGGGATCAAGGGTCAATACCTGATCTTCGACACCGGCGTGATCAACATTCGCAAGTACACGGCCTACCAGCTCGCCGTGCATCACTAAGGACAGCATCATGCGTACCGAACAGCCGAAAATGATCTACCTGAAGGATTATCAGGCGCCTGAGTACCTCATCGACGAGACGCACCTGACCTTCGAATTGTTCGACGACCACACCCTGGTCCACGCGCAACTGGTCATGCGCCGCAACCCGGAACGGGGCCCAGGCCTGCCACCGCTGGTGCTGGATGGCCAACAGCTGGAGCTGCTGTCGGTCAAGCTGGCCGACGTCGATCTGGCATCGGGCGACTACGTCCTGACGCCGGACAACCTGACTGTGCAGCCGGCGACAGAGACTTTCACCCTGGACACCAGCGTGAAGATCCACCCGGAAACCAACACCGCGCTGGAAGGCCTGTACAAGTCCAGCGGCATGTTCTGCACCCAGTGCGAGGCCGAGGGTTTCCGCAAGATCACCTATTACCTCGACCGTCCCGACGTGATGAGCAGCTTCACCACGACCGTGATCGCCGACAAGCAGGACTTCCCGATCCTGCTGTCCAACGGCAACCCGGTTGATGCCGGTCCTTCCGACGACGGCCGTCACTGGATCACCTGGGAAGACCCGTTCAAGAAGCCTGCCTACCTGTTCGCGCTGGTGGCGGGCGACCTGTGGTGCATCGAAGACACCTTCACCACCATGACCGAGCGCAAGGTCACGCTGCGCATTTACGTCGAGCAGGAAAACATCGACAAGTGCCAGCACGCCATGGACAGCCTGAAGAAGTCCATGCGCTGGGACGAGGAGGTCTACGGCCGCGAATACGACCTGGACATCTTCATGATCGTGGCGGTGAACGACTTCAACATGGGCGCCATGGAGAACAAGGGCCTCAACATCTTCAACTCCAGCGCCGTGCTGGCCCGCGCCGAAACCGCGACCGACGCCGCCCACCAGCGCGTCGAAGCCATCGTCGCCCACGAGTATTTCCACAACTGGTCGGGCAACCGCGTGACTTGCCGCGACTGGTTCCAGTTGTCGCTCAAGGAAGGCTTCACCGTATTCCGTGACTCGGGCTTCTCGGCCGACATGAACTCGGCCACGGTCAAGCGCATCCAGGACGTTGCCTACCTGCGCACCCACCAGTTTGCCGAAGACGCCGGCCCCATGGCCCACGCCGTTCGTCCGGACAGCTTCATCGAGATTTCCAACTTCTACACCCTGACCGTGTACGAAAAGGGCTCGGAAGTGGTCGGCATGATCCACACCCTGCTGGGCGCCGATGGCTTCCGCAAGGGCAGCGACCTGTACTTCGAGCGCCATGACGGCCAGGCCGTGACCTGCGACGATTTCGTCAAGGCCATGGAAGACGCCAACGGCATCGACCTGACCCAGTTCAAGCGTTGGTACTCGCAAGCGGGCACGCCACGCCTGAGCGTGACCGATGCCTACGACGCAGCGGCCAAGACCTACAGCCTGACCTTCCGCCAAAGCGCGCCGACCACCCCCGGCCAGCCTGGCGAGGAGAAAAAGCCGTTCGTGATCCCGGTATCCATGGGCCTGCTGGACCCACAGGGCCGCGAAATCGCGTTGCGCCTGCAAGGCGAATCGTCGGCATCCGGCACTTCGCGGGTGATTTCGGTCACCGAAGCCGAACAGACCTTCACCTTCGTAGACATCGCCGAACAGCCGCTGCCATCGCTGCTGCGCGGTTTCTCGGCGCCGGTGAAACTGAGCTTCCCGTACAACCGCGACCAGTTGATGTTCCTGATGCAGCACGACAGCGACGGTTTCAACCGTTGGGATGCCGGGCAGCAGTTGTCGGTTCAGGTGTTGCAGGAACTGATCGCCCAGCATCAGAAGGGCGAGGCTTTGGTGCTGGATCAGCGTCTGATCACGGCGCTCGGTACTGTGCTGGCTGATGATTCGCTGGATCAGGCCATGGTCGCTGAAATGCTGTCGTTGCCGGGCGAGGCCTACCTCACCGAAATCAGCGAAGTGGCCGATGTCGATGCGATCCATGCTGCCCGCGAGTTCACCCGTCAGCAACTGGCGAACAGCCTGAGCGACGCGCTGTGGAAGCGTTATCAGGCCAACCGCGAGCTGTCGAAAAACACCGCTTACGTCGCCGAGTCCGAGCACTTCGCCCGCCGTGCGTTGCAGAACATTGCCCTGTCCTACCTGATGCTGAGCGGCAAGCCTGAAGTGCTGACAGCCGCCATCGACCAGTTCGACACGGCCGACAACATGACCGAGCGCCTGACCGCGCTGGCCGTGCTGGTCAACTCGCCGTTCGAAGACGAGAAGGCCAAGGCACTGGCGGTGTTCGCCGAGAACTTCAAGGACAACGCGCTGGTCATGGATCAGTGGTTCAGCGTCCAGGCGGCCAGCACCTTGCCTGGCGGTCTGGGCCGCGTGAAAGCGTTGATGCAGCACCCGGCCTTCACCATGAAGAACCCGAACAAGGTGCGGGCACTGATCGGCGCGTTCGCCGGGCAGAACCTCATCAACTTCCACGCGGCGGACGGCTCGGGCTATCGCTTCCTGGCCGATCTGGTCATCGAGCTGAACGGCTTCAACCCGCAGATCGCCTCGCGTCAACTGGCGCCGCTGACCCGCTGGCGCAAGTACGACGATAAACGTCAGGGCCTGATGAAGGCCGAGCTGGAGCGCATTCTCGCCTCCGGTCCGCTGTCGCCTGATGTCTATGAAGTGGTGAGCAAGAGTCTGGCGTGATCCACGTCTGACGCATTGACCAGAGGGCCGCCCGGGCAAACGGGCGGCCCTTTTTTCTGCGCGAATGGTTTGTAGGATCGGTCCGTCATCGCGCGTTTAGGTTTCACACACGCTCAGTGGGAGAGGGCTGGCAGAACCATCCTGCGTGCGCGTTCATTCTTTACACCCTCTTTGAAACGGTGCGGAGTGGCTGATGAACGGACGTAGAACGCTGGCGGTAATGGGGCTTGCGCTGCTGGTGCAGGATGCAGCCGCCGACGCGAAGGTGACTGAGGAGCAGGGCTTTCAACTGGGTCAGGTGGCAGTCAGCCTGGGGCTGGGTATGCTTAATGGCCAGGCACAGGAGAAGGTGTACGACACTGATGACGGCAAGAAAATCAGCCAGTTGAACTGGGACCTCAAGCAGATTCCCACACTGCACCTGGGGCTGACTTATGATCCGCTGGACTGGCTGTCCCTCGAAGCCCGCGGCTGGACGCAGATCACCAAGGGTGACGGGCACATGAAGGACTACGACTGGCTGGGCGATGAAGGCGAAAGTTGGACTGACTATTCCGATCACCCCAACACCCGCGTACAGAAGGCTTGGCAAGCAGAAGTGGCAGCCACCGCCTGGGCGTTGAAGCGTGATGATCTGGCAGTAGGGGTGATGCTGGGTTATCAGCGCACGCAGTTGGGCTGGCAGGCTCGCGGTGGCCGTTACGTCTATTCAGAGGACGATTTCCGGGACTCGACCGGGGAGTTTCCACGGGGCGAGAAAGGCGTCAGTTATCAACAGACCTACGACACGCCTTATATCGGGCTGGTCGGCATCTACAACTACCGGGCCTGGACCCTCGAAGGGCGGTTCAAGTACAGCCAGTGGGTCAAGGCCCGGTCATTCGATACGCACCACATGCGCAGCCTGACCGTTGCCGGGAACAACGGCAACACCGGCCAGATGCAGAGCCTGGCGCTGGGTGCGTCTTATCAGGTCAGTCCGCAGCTTGCGGTGAAGGCGGGTGTCGATTATCAGGTGCATGCCGAGGCCAAGGGCAGTACGCGGTATACAGATCTGCCGAGCGGCCAGAGCTACCACTTCGGCGGCAAGTCAGGATCACAGGCGAGCAGGACGGTGTTGTCCAGCCTGGCGGTGGATTATCGGTTCTAAGCAGCGTTCTTGAAATCGCCCCCGCCGGCAAGCCGTGCTGCTACGGGGTTGTGGGTGTATCGAGAATCACCGTTCAACACGGATCCGTAGGAGCGCGCTTGCCCGCGATGGCGGTGGGTCAGGCACCTCTGAGGCGTCTGGTCCGGCGCATTCGCGGGCAAGCGCGCTCCTACAAAGACCGGTGCGGAGCATGTGCCGGCGGGCGCGATCTGGAGGGCACCACAGCCAATAAACGAAAAACCACCCGAAGGTGGTTTTTTCAACATCACTCGCCGCGATACACGCAACCGCTGGTGCAGGTCTCGTGAATACGAATGGCCGACAATTCAGGCAACAAAGGCTTGAGCTCGTTCCAGATCCACTTCACCAGCACTTCGCTGGTCGGGTTCTCCAGGCCTGGAATGTCGTTGAGGTAGTTGTGGTCAAGACGCTCGTACAACGGCTTGAAGATGGTCTTGATTTCCGAGAAGTCGCGGATCCAGCCAGTATGCGGATCCGGCTCGCCCTGCAGGTAGATCGCTACCCGGAAGGAGTGACCATGCAGTCGGCCGCACTTGTGGCCCTCAGGAACGTGAGGAAGGCGGTGGGCGGATTCGAACGTAAATTCTTTGAAGATTTCCACGGTAGTAAGAGCCTTGAAAAGTGGCGATCGCCAGGGCGATGGATGCAGCCGACGAGTTTACCAGCAAAGGTTTGTCCAGGGGCAGGCAAAACCTGACCGCCTGGTTAGATCAGTGCGTCCATTCGCTCCGAAAGCTTGCCGCTGTCCACCAGGTCGATGAATTCATCACCCAGCCTGCGACTCTGTTCCATCGCGGTGCGCCAGTAGCGCTGGCGCTCCGGGTCCTTGCCCACGAAGCGCTTGAAGTCGCTGCGGTCTGGCAGTTTGCCGAAGGGCAGGGTCGACAGATAATCGGCAGAGGGTGCCAGCAGCACCACATCCTGCAGGCGGTCCAGGTCCCCACGGCGCCACGGCAGGGTCTTGTCGAACCAGCCAGGGATGATTTTGTCGGTGAAATGCGGGTACAGCACGATGTCGCTGCCGCTGTAGGGCAGGTCCAGGTGATAGTCCAGCAGGCCGCCGTCGCGGAAGGTCCCGGGCCCCGCACCGGGAATGTCCATCACGCCCTGCATCACCATGGGAATCGAACCCGAGGCCAGCAACGCCTGGCGCAGATTGCCGACGTCCAGAGGCAGGCAGCGCGACGGGAAGTCCGTCAGGGCCGACAGCGGTGGCGCCAGGCGGGCATCGTGCATGATCAGGCGTTCGAAGTGCCGGGACAAACGCGCACGCCCCAGCAGGTTGTTGGCGATCACCGAGCCCAGGCCCAGCCCCAGGCCGCCGCGATGATCCAGCGCCAGCAGCCCGTGGCTCTTCACGATCATGATGTTGAGCCGGTAATAGGGGTTGCTCAACACACTGGCATCGCGGCCCTCAAGCAGGTCGTCGAGCATCTTCACGCAACTGCTGCTGACCTCAGCCATGGTCACGCCCTTGGCGAAGCTCTGCTCGTTGTAGAGCTTGCCCAGCCGCTCGATGCCTTGCACAGGGTCGGGCAGGCAGGCGCTGGCAAACCGCCAGGAACCGATGGACGCACCGATCAGCGAACGCTCGCGCGGGGCCCGTGGCAGCCATTCGCCGAACAGCGCCAGGTCCAGTCCCTGAATCCCCAGTGCCTTGGGGCCGCCTGCGGCGCCGGGAATGATGGCAACGTCCGCTGGCGCGAGGCCTCGGTCGCGAATCCGCGCCATGGCGCGTTTGCCGGCCTTGATCGTCAGTGCGCGGGATTTGATCTGAATCGCGCTCATGTGTACTCCGTGGTTGAGCAGGCGTTGATTATATCCACTGGTCAGTGCTCAAGGGCGAACCAGATCCCTGATCAGGGTGATGGCAGGTGGCCAGAAAATTCAGCTTCAATTAAGTTCGGATGTTTATCGTGAATTCCGTAAACACGCTGAACCCAAAACGGAGAAACACCATGAACACCTTTACTGCCTTTTTCACTGCTGCTGCCCTCGCTGTCACCGCCGGTTACGTTCAAGCCAAGGATCTTGGCCCGGATCAGGCGCTCAAGCTGCGCGATGCAGGTACTATTCAGTCTTTCGAGAAACTCAATGCTGCGGCGCTGGCCAAACACCCCAATGCCACCATTACCGACACCGAGCTGGAAGAGCACTATGGCAAGTACGTTTATCAGGTCGACCTGCGCGACGCCCAGGGTGTCGAATGGGATGTCGAAGTTGACGCTGTCAGCGGCCAGGTACTCAAGGATCATCAGGACAAGTGATGATCGCCAGTAAGCGTCCCGCCGAGTGCCTCGTTTATTGCGTGCTCGCAAGCTGCGTGGTCCTGGCTTCGGCCGTCTGCACGGCGCGGGACCTGAATCAGGACCAGGCGCTGGAGCTTCGGCGCAAGGGCGTGATCCTGCCGCTGGAGCAGTTCATCGAACAGGCACTGGGACGCTATCCCGGCTCCAGGTTGCTGGAGGCGGAGCTGGAAGAGAAACATGATCGGCTGGTCTACGAGATCGAGCTGTTGACGGTGGATCACGTGGTTCGCGAATTGAAATTCGATGCCCGTGACAGCCGCTTGCTGGAAGACAAGGAAGATGATTGATGCGTCTGCTATTGGTTGAAGACAACGTACCCCTGGCCGATGAGCTGGTCGGCACTCTGAACCGGCAGGGGTACGCGGTTGACTGGCTCGCCGACGGCCGCGACGCGATTCACCAGGGGGCCAGCGAGCCCTATGACCTGATCGTGCTGGACCTTGGTCTGCCCGGCGTCCCGGGGCTCGAGGTGCTGCAGAAGTGGCGCGCCGGGGGCCTGTCGACGCCGGTGCTGATCCTCACCGCCCGTGGTTCCTGGGCCGAGCGCATCGAAGGCCTCAAGGCCGGTGCCGATGATTACCTGACCAAACCCTTTCACCCCGAAGAACTGCAATTGCGTATTCAGGCGTTGCTACGCCGCGCCCGAGGCCTTGCCAACCAGCCGAAGCTGGAAGCCGCCGGGCTGCATCTGGACGAGGGCCGGCAGTGCGTCAGCCGTGATGGCGAAGAGATTCAGCTCACCGCCGCCGAGTTCCGCCTGCTGCGCTACTTCATGCTGCACCCTGAACAGATCCTCTCCAAGAGCCATTTGGCCGAGCACCTGTATGACGGCGGAAACGAACGCGACTCCAACGTCATCGAAGTCCACGTCAACCATCTGCGCCGCAAGCTTGGGCGCGCCGTCGTCGAAACCCGGCGCGGCCAGGGTTACCGGTTCGGCGGGGCAGGGGGGTGAGATCCATCCAGCGGCGCCTGAGCCTGGGCCTTGTCAGCGTGCTGCTCATCATCGGCCTGGTACTGGCTCAGATCAGCCTGTGGCTGTTTGAGGTCGGCCTGCAACGCTACCTCGAATCCGGCCTGCGCAATGACAGCGAACTGCTGCTGGTGGCTATCGTTCGAGGGCCCAACGGTCTGCAACTGGACGAGCATCGCCTGTCGCCGGGCTATCAACGGCCGTATTCGGGTCACTACTTTCGCATCGACTTCGACGGCGGCCACTGGCGTTCGCGCTCGCTGTGGGATCTTGAACTGCCACAGCCCGAGCAGCCTGGCCTGCACGCCGACCTGAAGCTTGAGAAGAGCAGGCAGTCGCTGCTGGTGCTGCACAGCGAGTACCGCAAGTTCGGCCAGAAGATTTCCATTACTGTCGCTCAGGATTACTCGCCGGTGAAGGCGAGTTTTGCGCTGGTTCAGCGAATCGGCCTGGCTCTGGGCCTGGCGGGACTGATCCTCATTCTGGTGCTCCAGCGAATGACCGTGCGCCGTGCTCTGCGCCCGCTGGATACGGCCCGCGAGCAGATTCAGCAACTGCAACAGGGCCAGCGATCACAGCTCGACGAACAGGTGCCCCTTGAACTTGAGCCGCTGGTGGCGCAGATCAACCACCTGCTGGCCCACACCGAGGACAGCCTCAAGCGCTCACGCAACGCGTTGGGCAATCTGGGGCATGCCCTCAAGACACCGCTGGCCGTACTGTTGAGTCTGGCCGAAGGTCAGAAGCTTGAAGCCCACCCGCAACTGCGCGCCACGCTGCGGGAGCAACTGACACAGATTCAGCAGCGGCTGGAACGCGAACTCAACCGCGCTCGTCTTTCGGGCGATGCCTTGCCGGGGGTGCGTTTCGAGGCTGATGTCGAGTTGCCGGGTTTGTTCTCGACCTTGCGCATGGTGCACGGCGAACACCTGGAGCTGAACAATCACGTCACGCCGGGGCTGGTCCTGCCCTGGGATCGGGAAGACATTCTCGAGATGCTGGGCAACCTGCTGGACAACGCCTGCAAGTGGGCCGACAGCAGCGTCTGCCTGTGCATCACTCAGGAGGAGAACGGCTTCTGTCTGCTGATCGACGATGACGGTCCGGGTATTCCCGTCGAGCGACGCGAGGATGTGCTGGGGCGCGGCAATCGCCTGGATGAACAGGTGACCGGGCATGGCCTGGGGCTCGGCATCGTCAAGGACATCGTCGAGTCCTGGGGCGGCCGGATCCAACTGCTGGAAAGCCCGCTGGGCGGCTTGCAGGTGCGCATCGATCTGCCCGAGCGCCAGGCCCTGTCTCAATCCCCAGTCTGAAGCGCTTCCGTGGGCTGTTTCGCGCGCCTTACACAGGGCACTCCTGTCGCGGCGGGCTGACTAATCATTAGGCCGCCGATTCAGCGCGGCTCAATGACATGGAAGAGACATGAACGAAACCGCGCTACAAAACAAGACCCTGATGTTGCTGCTGATACTGGTCAGCCTGGCGTTCATCTGGATTCTGCTGCCGTTCTACGGCGCTGTGTTCTGGGCCGTGGTGCTGGGCGTGATCTTCGCGCCGCTGCAACGCCGGCTGCTGATGCGCCTGGGCTGGAAGCGCAACGTCACCTCGCTGTGCACCCTGGGGGTGTGCCTGGTGATCGCCATCCTGCCGGTGATCGTCATCAGCACGCTGATGGTTCAGGAGGGCGCGGCGCTGTACAAGAATGTCGAAAGCGGCCAACTGGACATCCCTAAATACCTGGCTGAATTCAAGGCGTTGCTTCCAGCATCGATGCAGCACTGGCTCGATCGTCTGGGCATGGGCGACTTCAAGGGCCTGCAAGACAAGATTTCCAAGGCGGCGATGCAGGGCAGCCAGTACCTGGCGACCCAGGCGTTCAGCTTCGGCCAGGGTACTTTCGATTTCGTGGTGAGTTTCTTCATCATGCTGTACCTGCTGTTTTTCTTCCTGCGTGACGGCCAGGAGCTGACCCGCCGAATCCGCATTGCCATCCCCCTCGCCGAACCACAGAAACGCCGCCTGCAACTCAAGTTCACCCGCGTGGTGCGGGCGACGGTCAAGGGCAACGTGGTAGTCGCCATCACTCAAGGCGCGCTGGGCGGGCTGATCTTCTGGGTGCTGGACATCCCGAGTTCGCTGCTATGGGCGGTGCTCATGGCATTTCTTTCGCTGTTGCCAGCGGTGGGGGCGGGGATCGTCTGGGCGCCGGTGGCGGCGTACTTCCTGCTCAGCGGGATGTATTGGCAGGGGATTGTGCTGGGGCTGTTCGGCGTATTCGTGATCGGCTTGGTGGACAACGTGCTCAGGCCCATCCTGGTGGGCAAGGACACCCGCATGCCCGATTACCTGATCCTGATCTCGACCCTGGGCGGCATGGCGATCTTCGGCCTGAACGGCTTCGTGATCGGCCCGATGATCGCGGCGTTGTTCATGTCGACGTGGGGATTGTTTACCAGCGACAAGCAGAAGGTGAATTTGCCGGGGTAGTTGAGGTTCGTTGCAGGAGCGGGCTCGCCCGCGAATGCGCCGGATCATGTGCGCTGGGGTGCCAGACCGACCGCCTTCGCGGGCAAGCCCGCTCCCACAGATAGGCGTTGTGCGGAGCTGGTCGATACAACCACCCCCCGTAGCAGCACGGCTTGCCGGCGGGAGCGATCTTAAGGGCGCCCCCGCCGGCAAGCCGTGCTGCTACGGGGGAGGTTGATACCCCAGACAATAAAAAACCCTGCTCAAGAGCAGGGTTTTTTGTACTTCATCCGACCATTACAGCCCGGCGTGTTGCACCAGGGTCAGCATCGGTTGCGGGTAGACGCCCAGGAAGAACGCCAGCAGGGTGATCGCCAGCAGCATCACACCGCCTGCACGCTGTGCCCAGTTGAACGGGGCATCGTGGCGCTGGATCTTGGAGTCCTGCAGGTACAGGGTCACCATCACACGCAGGTAGTAGAACACGCCGATGGCGCTACCGATGACCAGCGAGCCGGTCAGCCACCACAGGTGAGCCTCGACGCCGGTGGCGATGATGTAGAACTTGCCGATGAAGCCGGTGGTCAGCGGGATACCGGCCAGGGACAGCATCATCACGGTCAGTACGGCGGTCAGGTACGGACGGCGCCAGAACAGACCACGGTATTCGAACATCGCGTCGGCGTCGCGGCCGCTGTACGGCGAGGACATCAGCGTGATCACGCCGAACGCGCCCAGGCTGGTCAGCACGTAGGTCACCAGGTAAACGCTGATGGCTTCGACTGCCAGGCCTTTGCTGGCGACCATCGCGATCATCAGGTAACCGAAGTGGGCAATGGACGAGTAACCCAGCAGACGCTTGAGGTTGGTCTGGGTCAGGGCCAGCAGGTTACCGATCAGGATCGATGCCACGGCGATCACCGACATGACATCGGTCAGCACGCCGCTGGTAGCCGCAGGCGAGATCTGGAACAGGCGGACCAGCACTCCGAACACCGCGACCTTGCTGGCGGTGGCCAGGAATGCCGCCACCGGGGCAGGGGCGCCTTCGTACACGTCCGGCGTCCACAGGTGGAACGGCACCAGCGACAGCTTGAAGCCCAGGCCGATCAGCATCATGCCCAGACCCAGGCTTGCCATGCTGCTCGGCATGCCGGTGGCCGCGATGGCCTTGCCGATCTCGCTGAAGCTCAGGCTGCCTGCATCGGCGTACAGCAGCGCCATGCCGAACAGCAGGAACGCGGAACCCGCGGCCGACAGCACCATGTACTTGATACCGGCTTCCAGCGAACGCTTGTTGAAGAAGGCGTACGCCACCAGGCCGTAGACCGGCACCGAGAGCAGTTCCAGACCGATGAACAGGCCCGCCAGATGTTGCGCGGATACCAGCACCAGGCCACCGGCGGCGGCCATCAGGATCAGCAGGTACAGCTCTTCGCGGTTGCCCGGGTAGCCGGCCTTGCCTTCACCCATGTAGGCGTGAGCCAGGGTGACGCAGGCCAGGGTCGAGACCAGGATGATGCCCATGTACAGGCAGGCGAAGCTGTCGATCTGCAGCAGTGGGGTGACCACCAGTGGCGCGACCTTGTAGGCCGGGTAGATCGACAGCAGAGCCAGGTTGAGTCCTGCCACGGTCAGCAGGAACGATTGCGAGTGGTTGCGACGCCACGCGATGCCCAGCATCACCACCACGACGGTGATGCTGGTAATCAGCAGCGGCGCAAGCGCAATAAAGTGTTGAATCGTCAGGTCCATAGCGCTCTTACCGGGCCGAAGCGAGTTGAGTGAAGGCAGTGCCGAGCCATTGCTGCACGCCATGCATGGTCGCCGAGGAAGTGTCCAGCACCGGCTGCGGGTAGACACCCAGCAGAACCAGCAACACGGCCAGGCCCAGCACCATGATCAATTCCCGTCCATCCATGCCTTTGAGGATCTCTTCGGTCTTTGCAGGGCCGAAGTAGGCACGGTGGATCATGATCAGCGAGTAGACCGAACCGAACACCAGGCCAGAGGTAGCGATGGCGGTGATCCACGGTGCGCTGACGAAGGTGCCGATCAGGATCAGGAACTCGCCGACGAAGTTGCCGGTGCCTGGCAGGCCCAGCGACGCAGCCGCGAAGAACAGGCTGATGGCCGGCAGGTAAGCGATCTTGTTCCACAGGCCGCCCATTTCGCGCATGTCACGGGTGTGCAGGCGCTCGTAAAGCTGGCCGCTGAGGATAAAGAGTGCAGCGGCCGACAGACCGTGGGCCAGCATCTGTACCACGACACCTTGCAGGGCCTGCTGGCTGCCGGAGTAGATACCGATCAGCACGAAGCCCATGTGCGAGACGCTGGAGAAGGCGATCAGGCGCTTGATGTCGGTCTGGGCGAAAGCCAGGAAGGCACCGTAGAAGATACCGATCAGGCCCAGCACCATGGCGATGGGCGCAAACTCCGCCGAAGCGTTGGGGAACAGCGGCAAGGCAAAGCGCAGCAGACCATAGGCAGCGGTCTTGAGCAGGATACCTGCCAGATCCACGGAACCTGCGGTCGGCGCCTGGGCGTGAGCGTCAGGCAGCCAGGAGTGCAGCGGCACGATCGGCAGCTTCACCGCGAAGGCGATGAAGAAGCCCAGCATCAGGATGTACTCGGTGCCAGGGGCCAGCTTGGTCTTCAGCAGATCGGCGTAGCCGAAGGTGATGACGCCAGTCTGGTTGAAGTGCACCAGCACCAGGCCCAGGATCGCCACCAACATGATCAGACCGCTGGCCTGAGTGAAGATGAAGAACTTGGTCGCGGCGTAGATACGAGTCTTCTTGCCATCTGCCGAGCTGTGACCCCAGAGCGCGATGAGGAAGAACATCGGCACCAGCATCATTTCCCAGAAGAAGAAGAACATGAACAGGTCGATGGCCAGGAACACGCCAACGACACCGCCCAGGATCCACATCAGGTTCAGGTGGAAGAAGCCGACGTTACGCTGGATCTCTTTCCACGAGCAGAGTACCGACAGCACACCCAAAAGGCCGGTCAGCAGGATCATCAGCAACGACAGGCCGTCGAGTGCCAGATGCACGCTGATGCCGAAGCGCTGGATCCACTGGGCCTTGAATTCCAGGGCCCAGGTCGGGTCCGCGCCGGGAGCCGGAGCGTAGCTATAAGTACCGATGCTCCACAGCCACAGGGCAAGGGCAGTCAGCAGGGACATCGTCGCCAGCGCAATCCAGCGCGGCAGGGTAGGGCCGAAGCGCTCACCTTGCCAGCACAGAAGGCCGCCGATGAAGGGGATCAGGATTAGCCAAGGCAGAATCATGACGGGCTCAATTCCTTTCGCAAAGTCGCAAGGTTCATGTCAGATCGACTCATCAGACCAGCACAATCGCGCCAAGCACCAGTACGGCACCTGCGGCGATAGAAGCGGCATACCAGCGCAGCTGACCATTTTCAGTACGGCTCATCAGGCCGTTACCGGCTTTTGCCAGACGCGGGATCAGACCGATCGTGTGGTCGAGCGGGTCGCCACGCAGGATGCGGCTGATAGCCAGGTAAGGTTTGACGAACAGCACGTCGTAAACCCAGTCGAAGCCCCATGCCGCGAACCACCAGGCGGACAGGACGCGACCCGGACCGCTGTTGGCGATGGCCGTCACCAGACGACGCTTGCCCAGGAACAGCAGGGCTGCCAGCAGGATACCGGCCAGGGCGATGGCGCCCGAGGCGATTTCCAGGCTGTGCTTGGCTTCGCCGCCTGCGTGACCGGCACTTTCCGGCAGCACGCCGGCCAGTGGCGGATGAATCCAGGCACCGATGAAGGTCGACAGCACGATCAGCACGCTCAGCGGCAGCCAGTGGGAAATCCCGTGGCCGGCGTGAGCTTCGGTCTTGGCTTCGCCGTGGAAGGCGATGAAGATCAGGCGGAAGGTGTACAGCGAAGTCATGAAGGCACCGACCAGACCTGCGTACAGCAGGTACTGATGGCCGCTGGCGAAGGCTTCCCAGAGGATCTCGTCCTTGGAGTAGAAGCCCGCGGTGACCAGAGGCAATGCCGCCAGGGCCGCGCCGCCGACGATGAAGCTGGTGTAGGCCAGTGGCAGTTTCTTCCACAGGCCGCCCATCTTGAAGATGTTCTGCTCGTGGTGGCAGGCAACGATCACCGCACCCGAAGCAAGGAACAGCAGGGCCTTGAAGAAGGCGTGGGTCATCAGGTGGAAGATCGCGCCTTCCCATGCACCCACACCCAACGCCAGGAACATGTAGCCGATCTGGCTCATGGTCGAGTAGGCGAGGATACGCTTGATGTCGGTCTGAACCAGGGCTGCGAAACCGGCCAGCACCAGGGTCACACCGCCGACGATGCCGACCAGGTGCAGGATGTCCGGCGCCAGGGCGAACAGGCCGTGGGTACGGGCGATCAGGTAGACGCCCGCGGTCACCATGGTTGCGGCGTGGATCAGTGCCGAAACCGGGGTAGGACCGGCCATCGCGTCCGCCAGCCAGGTCTGCAGCGGCAGTTGCGCGGATTTACCGACCGCACCGCCCAGCAGCATCAGGGTCGCCAGCACGATCCAGAAATCGCCAACCTTGAAGTGCTGTGGCGCACGTACCAGCAGTTCCTGAATGTTCAGCGTGCCCAGTTGCTGGAACAGGATGAACAGGCCGATGGCCATGAATACATCGCCGATGCGGGTCACGATGAAGGCTTTGAGTGCCGCGTTACCGTTGTTGCGGTTGCTGTAGTAGAAACCGATCAACAGGTACGAGCACAGGCCCACGCCTTCCCAACCGAAGTAGATGAACAGCAGGTTGTCGCCCAGGATCAGGAACAACATGCTGGCGATGAACAGGTTGGTGTACGCGAAGAAGCGCGAATAACCGTCTTCACCGCGCATGTACCAGGACGCGAACAGGTGGATCAGGAAGCCAACGCCGACCACGACGCCGAGCATGGTGATGGACAGGCCATCGACATACAGGGCGAAGTTGGGGTCGAAGCCGTCAACCGACATCCAGCGCCACAGCACCATGGTCAGGTGACCGCCTTCGGGCGGCGAGACGTTGAATTGCCAGATCACATAGGCAGCGACGATGGCCGACAGGCCAATGGAGCCGACGCCGACCAGGGCGGACAGGTTTTCCGACCACTTGCCGCGTGAAAACGACAGCAGCAGGAAGCCGATCAGGGGGAATACGAAAGTCAGAAAGAGTAGGTTCATCCGCGCATCTCGCTGGCAGCGTCGATATCGAGAGTGTGGAAGCGGCGATACAGTTGCAGCAGGATCGCAAGGCCAATACTGGCCTCGGCTGCGGCAAGGCTGATCACCAGGATGAACATGATCTGGCCGTCAGGCTGCGCCCAGCGGCTACCCGCCACGACGAAAGCCAGTGCGGCTGCGTTCATCATCACTTCCAGGCTCATCAACACGAACAGAATGTTGCGGCGTACCAACAGGCCCGCCAGGCCGAGGCAGAACAGGATCCCGGCAACCGCCAGGCCATGTTCCAGAGGAATAGCTGAGTTCATGTGATTACTCCTTCGCCTCGTTGCGGCCGACGTGGAACGCGGTCACGGCTGCAGCGAGCAGCAGCATCGACGCGAGTTCGACAACCAGCAGGTAAGGGCCGAACAGGCTGACGCCCACGGCCTTGGCGTCCACGGTGGTGTGGCCGATGCCGGCACCGGTGGAGTCGGCGAACAGCACATACAGCAGTTCGGCCAGCAGCAGGCCGCCCAGCAGGATCGGGCCGAGCCAGATACCGGGCTTGAGCCAGGCGCGTTCCTGCTGAACCGAGGCCGGGCCCAGGTTCAGCATCATCACCACGAACACGAACAGCACCATGATGGCGCCAGCGTAGGCGATCACTTCCAGGGCACCGGCGAACGGTGCGCCGAGGCTGAAGAAGGTCATGGCCACGGCGATCAGCGAAATGATCAGGTAGAGCAGGGCGTGCACCGGGTTCGTGTTGGTGATCACCCGGAAGGTGGACACAACAGCGATGCCGGATGCGAAATAGAAAGCGAATTCCATCTTTCTTCCTTAAGGCAGCAAGCTCTTGACGTTGATCGGCTCGGCTTCGTTCTGTGCAGCGCCTTTCGGCTTGCCAGCGATGGCCATACCCGCAACGCGGTAGAAGTTGTAGTCAGGGTTCTTGCCGGGACCGGAGATCAGCAGATCTTCCTTCTCGTACACCAGATCCTGACGCTTGAACTCGGCCATCTCGAAGTCCGGCGTGAGCTGGATCGCGGTGGTCGGGCAGGCTTCTTCACAGAGACCGCAGAAGATGCAACGCGAGAAGTTGATGCGGAAGAAGTCCGGGTACCAGCGACCATCTTCGGTCTCGGCTTTCTGCAGCGAGATACAGCCGACCGGGCAGGCCACGGCGCACAGGTTGCAGGCCACGCAGCGCTCTTCGCCGTCGGGGTCGCGCGTCAGCACGATACGACCGCGGTAGCGTGGCGGCAGGTAAACCGCTTCTTCCGGATATTGCAGGGTGTCACGCTTACGGAAGCCATGGCCGAAGACCATGATCAGGCTGCGTAGCTGGGTACCCGTACCCTTAACGATGTCGCCAATATATTTGAACATGGGTCAAATCCTCACTGAGCCGCCAGGACGACCGCAGCGGTCACCAGCAAATTGATCAGGGTCAGTGGCAGGCAGAACTTCCAGCTGAAATCCATCACCTGGTCATAACGCGGACGCGGGATAGAAGCGCGCAGCAGGATGAACAGCATGATGAAGAACGCGGTTTTCAGAACGAACCACATGAACGACAGTTGCGGCAGGATGTTGAACGGACCGTGCCAGCCACCGAAGAACAGCGTTACCAGCAGCGCCGAGATCAGGATGATGCCGATGTACTCACCGACGAAGAACATGCCCCATTTCATGCCGGCGTATTCAATGTGGTAACCGTCGGCCAGTTCCTGTTCCGCTTCCGGCTGGTCGAAGGGGTGACGGTGAGTCACGGCTACGCCTGCGATGAAGAAGGTACAGAAGCCGAAGAACTGCGGAATGATGAACCACAGATGGTCAGCCTGGTACTGAACGATGTCGCCCATGTTGAACGAACCGACCTGCACGATGATGCCCATCAGGGACAGGCCCAGGAACACTTCGTACGAGACGGTCTGTGCCGAGGCACGCAAGCTGCCCAGGAGGGCGTACTTGTTGTTCGACGACCAGCCGGCGAACAGCACCGCGTAGACCGACAGACCCGCCATGGCGAAGAAGAACAGCAGGCCGATGTTCAGGTCCGCGACCACCCAGGTCTGGGTGATCGGGATGATCGAGAACGCGATCAGCAGGGCGCTCATCGCAACGACGGGCGCCAGGGTGAAGATCATCCGGTCAACGAACGGCGGGTTCCAGTCTTCCTTGAAGAACATCTTCAGCATGTCCGCTGCGATCTGGAACATGCCGAACGGGCCGACGCGGTTAGGACCGTAACGGTCCTGCCACCAGCCCAGCAGACGACGTTCGACGAAGCTGAGCAAGGCGCCGCAGACCACCACGGCGAGCAGCACCACGATGGCCTTGAGGACCGCGATGATCGAGTCGATCACTTCAGGGGTAAACCACGTCATTGTGCTGCCTCCTGCAGACCCTCAACGGTTTTCCCGGCCAGCGCCGGAGGAATGCCGGCCAGACCCGATGGCAGTGCCACCAGACCTGCGCCCAGCTCTTCGTTGATGCGCAGCGGCAGACGCAGGGTCTGGCCGGCAACGTTGAGGCTGAGCATGGCACCGTCGTTGACGCCCAGGCGGTCCGCTTCGGACTTGGCCAGTGCGACGTAGGCTTCAGGGATACGCTCCTGCACCGGCGCGGCCTTGGAGGAGTTCTCCTCGCTGCCGAACAGGTGGAAGAACGGCACGACCTGCCAAGTGCCCTGGGCAGGGGAGAAGGCGCGAGGCACGCCAGCGAACCAGCTCAGCTTGTCGCCGCTGCTTTCGATCAGGCGTACGCCCGGATCGCCAGCACGCAGGTGACCACCGACTTCGTCCTGGAACTTGTTCCACGCTTGCGGGGAGTTCCAGCCCGGCGACCAGGCGAATGGCACCTGGGAGCGCGGTTCGGCGGAACCCGAGTAGCCTTCCATCGAGAACGAGAACGCCGAGTCCTGGTCCTGGGAGGTACGCGGCTCGTGCACGCTGATGTTGGCGCGCATGGCGGTCCGGCCGCTGTAACGCAGCGGTTCGCGAGCCAGTTTCAGGCCCTTGATGCGGAAGCTGGCCGAAGGCGCAGCACCGACGATGCCGGCCAGTTGCGCGTTGCTTGCGGCGCAGGCTTCGGTGACGTGGTCCAGTTGGGTCCAGTCCACCGGCTTGTTCAGCAGGGTCGCGCGCAGGGCATGCAGCCAGCGCCAGCCTTCGTGAACCAGAATGCTGCTGTCCAGGTAGGTTGGATCGTAGACCTGGAAGAAACGCTGGGCGCGGCCTTCCTGGCTGACCAGCGTACCGTCGCCTTCAGCGAAGCTGGCGGCTGGCAGGATCAGGTCGGCGCGGTCAGTGGTGGCGGTCTTCTGATGGTCGGCGACGATCACCACTTTGGCAGCGTTCAGCGCAGCCTCGACGGTGGCGGCATCGACACGGGTGAACAGATCGTTTTCCAGTACGACGATGGCGTCGGCCTGGCCCGAGATCACCTGTTGCAGCGCGGCATCCACCGAATCGCCACCGAACAGGGTCAGGCCCATGCTGTTGGCTTCCGGCACGATCAGGCTCAGGGAGCCGTTCTTGTCGCGCAGTTTCAGGGCCTTGGCGATGTTGGCAGCTGCTTCGATCAGCGCGTTGGAGCCCAGCGAGGCACCGGAGACGATCAGCGGACGCTTGGCGGCCAGCAGGGCATCGGCGATGCGCTGAGCCAGTTCCAGGGCTTCGCTGTCCAGACCGCTAACGGCAGGCGCGCTCGGGTCGATGGCGTGGGCCACGGCGAAACCGATGCGGGCGAGATCGTCGGGAGCGGCGTGCACGCACTCTTCGGCGACGTCGTCCAGGCGGGTATCAGCCAGGCTTGCGATGAACAGCGGGTTCATCTCGTGCTGACCGATGTTTTTCACGGCAGCGTCGAGCCATGGCTGGACTTTCATCGCAGCGGCCATGTCTTCGGCTTTGTTCTTCACCAGTTGGCGCAGGCCCAGGGCCATGCGCGCGGCCGTCTGTGTGACGTCTTCGCCGAGGATGAACACGGCGTCGTGCTCTTCGATCTCGCGCAGGGTCGGAATCGGCAGCGGGCTGTCTTTCAGGACCTGGGCCACCAGGCGCAGACGCTCAAGCTCACCGGCCTCGATACCCGAGTAGAAGTGCTGGGCGCCGACCAGTTCGCGCAGGGCGAAGTTGCTTTCCAGGCTTGCGCGTGGCGAGCCGATACCGACGATATTGCGACCGCGCAGCAGGTCGGCGGCCTTGTCCAGCGCTTCGTCCAGGCTCAGCTTGACGTTGCCGTTGGCCAGCAGTGGCTGGCGCGGACGGTCCTTGCGGTTGACGTAGCCATAGCCGAAACGGCCACGGTCGCACAGGAAGTACTGGTTGACCGAACCGTTGTAGCGGTTCTCGATACGGCGGATTTCGCCATAACGCTCGCCCGGGCTGATGTTGCAGCCGCTGGAGCAGCCGTGGCAGATGCTCGGCGAGAACTGCATGTCCCATTTGCGGTTGTAGCGCTCGGAGTGCGTCTTGTCGGTGAACACACCGGTCGGGCAGACCTCGGTGAGGTTGCCGGAGAATTCGCTTTCCAGGGTGCCGCTTTCAACGCGACCGAAGTACACGTTGTCGTGGGCGCCGAACACGCCAAGGTCGGTGCCGCCGGCGTAGTCCTTATAGAAACGCACGCAACGGTAGCAGGCGATGCAGCGGTTCATCTCGTGAGCGATGAACGGCCCCAGTTCCTGGTTCTGGTGGGTGCGTTTGGTGAAGCGATAACGGCGCTCGTTGTGGCCGGTCATCACCGTCATGTCTTGCAGGTGGCAGTGACCGCCTTCCTCGCAGACCGGGCAGTCGTGCGGGTGGTTGGTCATCAGCCATTCGACGACGCTGGCGCGAAACGCCTTGGATTCTTCGTCGTCGATGGAAATCCAGGTGTTGTCAGTGGCCGGGGTCATGCAGGACATGACGATACGACCACGGGTGTCGTTCTCGTCGGTGTACTGCTTGACCGCGCACTGGCGACAGGCGCCAACACTGCCAAGGGCTGGATGCCAGCAGAAATAAGGGATGTCGAGGCCCAGCGACAGACATGCCTGTAACAGGTTGTCTGCGCCATCGACTTCGAGCGCTTTGCCGTCTACGTGGATAGTAGCCATGGTTCAAAGGTCTTCGTTGGCCCGGTGTCAGCGGGCGTGGCTAATGGAATCTCGGTGCTGCCACGGTTCAAACAGCCAGTGAGGCGCAACCGGGGCAAAGGTCGACAGGCCTTGTGGGCTTATCGACCGGTCAGTCTTTTTATGCGCCGACGATGGTCGGCGCTTTACCTGGAACCAGACCTGACGCCGCACGCTGCGGTGCGATGCCTGCCTCGAATTCCGGGCGGAAGTATTTGATCGCGCTGCCCAGAGGTTCCACGGCGCCCGGTGCGTGGGCGCAGAAGGTCTTGCCTGGGCCGAGGAAGTTGACCAACCCCAGCAGCGTCTCGATGTCGCCCGGTTGACCCTGGCCGTTTTCGAGGGCGCGCAGCATCTTCACGCTCCACGGTAGACCGTCGCGGCAAGGTGTGCAGAAACCGCACGACTCCTGGGCGAAGAACTCTTCCATGTTGCGCAGCAGGGAGACCATGTTGACCTTGTCGTCCACGGCCATCGCAAGACCGGTACCCATACGGGTGCCGACCTTGGCCACGCCACCGGCGTAGAAGGCGCAGTCCAGGTGCTCAGGCAACAGGAAACCGGTACCGGCACCGCCTGGCTGCCAGCACTTGAGCTTGAAGCCGTCGCGCATCCCGCCTGCGTAGTCTTCGAACAGCTCGCGCGCTGGCAGGCCGAATGGCAGCTCCCAGATGCCCGGGTTCTTGACCTTGCCGGAGAAGCCCATCAGCTTGGTGCCGTGGTCTTCGCTGCCTTCGCGGGCCAGCGACTTGTACCAGTCGTTGCCGTTGTTGACGATCGCCGGGACGTTGCACAGGGTTTCGACGTTGTTCACGCACGTAGGCTTGCCCCACACGCCGACAGCGGCAGGGAAGGGCGGCTTGGAGCGCGGGTTGGCGCGGCGGCCTTCCAGGGAGTTGATCAGTGCGGTTTCTTCACCGCAGATGTAACGCCCGGCACCGGTGTGCACGAACAGCTCGAAGTCGAAACCGGTGCCCAGGATGTTCTTGCCCAGCAGGCCTGCGGCCTTGGCTTCTTCCACGGCGCGGTTCAGGTGCTTGGCGGCAGTTACGTACTCGCCACGCAGGAAGATGTAGCCGCGGTAGGCTTTCAGCGCGCGGGCACTGATGAGCATGCCTTCAACCAGCAGATGGGGCAGTTGCTCCATCAGCATGCGGTCTTTCCAGGTGTTGGGTTCCATCTCGTCCGCGTTGCACAGCAGGTAGCGGATGTTCAGGGATTCGTCTTTGGGCATCAGGCCCCATTTCACGCCGGTCGGGAAGCCCGCACCGCCGCGGCCCTTGAGGCCGGAATCCTTGACCGACTGCACGATTTCGTCAGGCGATTGCTGGGCAAACGCCTTGCGGGCTGCGGCGTAGCCGTCTTTGGCGACGTATTCGTCGAACCACACAGGCTCGCCGTCGTCACGCAGGCGCCAGGTCAGGGGATGGGTTTCCGGGGTGCGGGCAATCAGGTTGGCCGGGCCGAAGGAAGTGATTTTCATACGTAGTTCTCCAGCAACTGGGCTACGCCCGCCGGCTGCAGATTGCCGAAGGTGTCGTCGTCGATCATCACCGCCGGTGCCTTGTCGCAGTTGCCCAGGCAGCAGGCCGGCAGCAGGGTGAAGCGGCCATCGGCGGTGGTCTGGCCCAGGCCGATGCCCAGCTTGCTCTGGATTTCGCCGACGATGTCTTCGTGGCCGGCGATGAAGCAGACCATGCTGTTGCAGACGCGGATGATGTGGCGGCCTACGGGCTGACGGAAGATCTGGCTGTAGAACGTGGCCACACCTTCAACGTCGCTGGCCGGGATGCCCAGCACTTCGCCGATGGCGTAGATGGCGCCGTCCGGCACCCAGCCACGCTCCTTCTGGACGATCTTCAGGGCTTCGATGGACGCCGCGCGCGGGTCCTCGTAGTGATGCATTTCGTGCTCGATGGCCGAGCGCTCGGTTTCGCTCAGGGCGAAACGGTCTGTCTGGATGAGCGTGCTGTTCATGCTTAACGGTCCACGTCGGCCATAACGAAGTCGATACTACCCAGGTACGCGATCAAGTCCGCGACCATGCTGCCTTTGATCACCGAAGGGATCTGTTGCAGGTGCGGGTAGCTTGGGGTGCGAATCCGGGTACGGTAGCTCATGGTGCCGCCGTCGCTCGTCAGGTAATAACTGTTGATGCCCTTGGTCGCTTCGATCATCTGGAAGGATTCGTTGGCCGGCATGACCGGGCCCCACGAAACTTGCAGGAAGTGCGTGATCAAGGTTTCGATGTGCTGCAGGGTGCGCTCTTTGGGCGGCGGCGTGGTCAGCGGGTGATCCGCCTTGTACGGGCCTTCCGGCATGTTGCGCAGGCACTGCTCGATGATCTTGATGCTCTGACGCATCTCTTCGACGCGGACCATGCAGCGATCATAGGCATCGCCGTTGTGCGCCAGCGGCACTTCGAATTCGAAGTTCTCGTAGCCCGAGTACGGGCGAGCCTTGCGCAGGTCGAAATCGCAACCGGTGGAACGCAGGCCGGCACCGGTGACGCCCCACTCCAGGGCTTCCTTGGTGTTGTACGCGGCGACGCCGATGGTACGACCCTTCAGGATGCTGTTCTGCAGGGCAGCCTTGGTGTATTCGTCCAGGCGCTTGGGCAGCCATTCGACGAAGTCCTTGACCAGTTTGTCCCAGCCGCGTGGCAGGTCGTGGGCGACGCCGCCGATGCGGTACCAGGCCGGGTGCAGGCGGAAACCGGTGATCGCTTCGATCACGGTGTAGGCCTTCTGGCGGTCGGTGAAGGTGAAGAATACCGGGGTCATGGCGCCCACGTCCTGGATGTAGGTACCCAGGAACAGCAGGTGGCTGGTGATCCGGAAGAACTCGGCCATCATGATGCGGATGACGTCGACCTTCTCCGGCACCTTGATGCCGGCCAGTTTTTCGACCGAGAGCACGTAAGGCAGGTTGTTCATCACCCCGCCCAGGTAATCGATACGGTCGGTGTACGGAATGAAGCTGTGCCAGGACTGACGCTCGGCCATCTTCTCGGCGCCACGGTGGTGGTAGCCGATGTCAGGCACGCAGTCGACGATCTCTTCGCCGTCCAGTTGCAGCACGATACGGAACGCACCGTGGGCCGAAGGGTGGTTCGGACCCAGGTTGAGGAACATGTAGTCCTCGTTGGTGCCGGAACGCTTCATGCCCCAGTCTTCCGGACGGAAACGCGCGGCTTCCTCTTCCAGTTGCTGTTTGGCCAGCGTCAGGGTGTAGGGGTCGAACTCGGTGGCGCGGGCAGGGTAGTCCTTGCGCAGCGGGTGACCTTCCCAGGTCGGCGGCATCATGATGCGCGACAGGTGTGGGTGGCCCGGGAAGTCGATCCCGAACATGTCCCAGACTTCACGCTCGTACCAGTTGGCGTTGGGCCAGATGGTGGTGATGGAAGGCACGCTGAGGTCGCCCTCGGACAAGGCCACCTTGATCATCACGTCACTATTACGCTCTACCGACAGCAGGTGGTAGAACACGGTGAAGTCGGCGTCCGGCAAGCCACGGCGCTTGGTGCGCAGGCGTTCGTCCACGCCGTGCAGGTCGTACAGCATCGAGTACGGCTTGGGCACGTTGCGCAGGAACGTCAGGATTTCAAACAGTTTGGCACGGGCAACCCACAGCACTGGCATGCCAGTGACGGTGGATTGGGCGGTGAACGCGTCGGCGCCAAAACGGTTGTGCAGTTCAACGACGACATCTTGGTCGTCAGCCTTGTAAGGCGGGATGTACAGAGCGGTGTCTGCAGTCATAGGTCTCGATCGCTATCGGTCAACGTACAGAATGAACCCAGGTTCAGGCTTCTTTTTGTAAAAGAAAACTGGATCAGACTTCGTCGGGGCTGCGCAGGTTTGTGACCTGGATACGCTGTTCGCGGCGCTGCTCTTTCTGCGACGGCATCTCGGCGCGATACACGCCTTGATCACCCACGACCCAGGAAAGAGGACGACGCTCCTGGCCAATGGATTCCTGCAGCAGCATCAAGCCTTGCAGGAATGCCTCTGGACGGGGCGGGCAGCCGGGCACATAGACATCCACGGGCAGGAACTTGTCCACGCCCTGAACGACAGAATAGATGTCGTACATGCCACCGGAGTTGGCGCACGAACCCATGGAGATGACCCACTTGGGTTCAAGCATTTGCTCATAGAGACGCTGGATGATCGGAGCCATCTTGACGAAGCAGGTACCGGCAATGACCATGAAATCGGCCTGACGCGGCGATGCCCGGATAACTTCGGCGCCGAAGCGCGCGATGTCGTGGGGCGCCGTGAAGGCGGTGGTCATTTCCACGTAGCAGCAGGACAGACCGAAGTTGTACGGCCAAAGGGAGTTCTTACGACCCCAATTGACAGCACCGCTCAGTACGTCCTCGAGCTTGCCCATGAAGATGTTCTTGTGTACCTGATCCTCTAACGGATCGGCTACGGTTTCCCGCTCGCCGATGGGGTACTGCTCGTTAGGAGCATCAGGGTCGATCCTGGTGAGATTGTATTGCATTGCCAAAGCCTCATTGTTTTAGCTTCGCCTGCCGGTTACGACGTCCAACGGGAGCCCAATCGAGCGCCCCTACACGCCATAGGTAGACAAGACCTGCCAACAGAATTGCTATGAAAACGAGAGCTTCGGCGAAGCCGGTCCAGCCGCTTTCGCGGACGGACACAGACCAGGCGTACAGAAAGAGGGCTTCAATATCGAAAATCACGAACAGCATCGCGACCAGATAGAATTTTGCGGAGAGCCGCAGGCGGGCGCCGCCTGTAGGCAGCATGCCGGATTCGAACGGTTCGTTCTTGCTGCGGCCCCAGGCCTTGGAGCCGAGCAGGCTGGACAGGCCGAGCATGAAGGCGCAGAGGCCAATGACGCCCAAAAGGAAAATGGCGAAGCCCCAGTTGTGGGCAATCAGACCTGTCGATTCGGGCATGCTGGCAGTCCTTAACAGAGATCAAGGGTCTCTGAGCTTGAAAAGAAAGAGAAGCAGAAGCAGTGACGAAATGTCGCAGTGCAATCAATTTCTGGGATTTTATGTGCAAAAGAAGGGCAAGTAAATTTTCTACATCAAATTTATTCAGGGGATTAATGAGCCAGGTCACGGTTTTGGTGCGCGGGGCCCCGTGGCACGGGGATTACCGGTCATTTCGTTAATTATGTTTCCTTCAGCGAGTAACGAAAGTTTACTGGGTGAAATGATAATTAATATCATTTGAAACTTGAATCCGGCCTTGTCACCGCCGAGTGACAAAGTTCTGCGTAAAACAAGGATTTATTGCCAGGCGACACTAATTAACTTTCAGGCGACGATTGGGCGCGCCTATCGTAATAGTTGAGCTGTTTTGTAGGGTATTTATCGAGGGGTAAAACAAAAGCCGCCCGTAGGCGGCTTTTGCGTGGTGCGGGTGACTCAGTGGAACTGTTCTTCTTCGGTGGAGCCTTTCAGGGCGGTCACCGAGGACTGGCCACCCTGGATCACGGTGGTCATGTCGTCGAAGTAGCCAGTGCCCACTTCCTGCTGGTGCGCCACGAAGGTGTAGCCCTTGGCCGCGTCAGCGAACTCCTGCTCCTGCAGCTTCACGTAGGCAGTCATGTCGTTGCGGGCGTAGTCGTGCGCCAGGTTGAACATGCTGTGCCACATGTTGTGGATACCCGCCAGGGTGATGAACTGGTGCTTGTAGCCCATCGCCGACAGCTCGCGCTGGAATTTGGCGATGGTCGCGTCGTCCAGGTTCTTCTTCCAGTTGAAGGAAGGCGAGCAGTTGTACGACAGCAGTTGGTCCGGGTATTCCTTCTTGATCGCTTCGGCGAAGCGACGAGCTTCGTCCAGGTCCGGCTTGGCGGTTTCGCACCAGATCAGGTCGGCATATGGCGCGTAGGCCAGGCCGCGAGCGATGGCCTGGTCCAGGCCTGCGCGCACCTTGTAGAAGCCTTCTGGCGTGCGGGTGCCGGTCACGAACGGCTTGTCGTACGGGTCGCAGTCTGAGGTCAGCAGGTCTGCCGCGTTGGCGTCGGTGCGGGCCAGAATGATGGTCGGCACGCCAGCCACGTCGGCGGCCAGGCGGGCAGCGACGAGCTTCTGCACGGCTTCTTGGGTCGGCACCAGAACCTTGCCGCCCATGTGGCCGCATTTCTTCACCGAGGCCAGTTGGTCTTCGAAATGCACGCCGGCGGCGCCTGCCTCGATCATGCTTTTCATCAGTTCGTAGGCGTTCAGCACGCCACCGAAACCGGCTTCAGCGTCAGCCACGATGGGTGCGAAGTAGTCGATGTAGCCTTCGTCGCCCGGGTTCTTGCCGGCTTTCCACTGGATCTGGTCGGCGCGGCGGAACGAATTGTTGATGCGCTTGACCACGGTCGGAACCGAATCCACCGGATACAGCGACTGGTCAGGGTACATGGACTCGGCGGAGTTGTTGTCCGCAGCCACTTGCCAGCCGGACAGGTAGATCGCCTGGATCCCGGCCTTGACCTGTTGCACAGCCTGGCCGCCGGTCAGGGCGCCCATGCAGTTGACGAAGTCCTTGTCGGGACGGAAGGACGGCTTGGCGCCCTGAGTCACCAGGTTCCAGAGCTTTTCAGCGCCCAGTTTGGCAAACGTGTGTTCTGGCTGGATCGAGCCACGCAGGCGGACGACGTCAGCAGCAGAGTAGGTGCGGGTCACGCCTTTCCAGCGTGGATTCTCGGCCCAGTCTTTCTCGATAGCTGCAATTTGTTGTTCGCGTGTCAGTGCCATGGGGTAAACCTCGTCGCTTGGTCTTGTGAGTCTTGAGGTGAAGCTCTTTGCTCTGCCAGCGCCTCAAGGTTTCTTGAAGGCGCACGTATGGGTGCTCACAGAATCGGAAAGCATTGGTTCACAGCCTGGGTTGTTTATCGCGTTCACGGTGATGAAGCGATGACGCGGCCTTTTGGGCATAAAAGACGCGAATCTGCTCAATCTGGTTGAGTTTGAGCACGATCCTGAGGCTTTCTACAAAGCCTCCGATTTGTGGGAGCGAGGCCATCATGCCTCGACGATTTTCCTTCGTCAAACACTTTGTAGTGATAATTTTGCGTCACTACATCTTTTGTCTAATACGACTCATCAGTCAGTTTCGGGCTCGGAGGTGCTGGTACGGGCAAGTCAGCGGTAGCACTGGGCGGTCACGAGGGAAGGGAGGATATGTAGTGAGTTTTCGAGCACTACATAATTGGCGGGTTCGGTGCTTTTTGCGGCCACCTGGAGGCTGGTGTTGCCCACAAAATCGCCCCGCCGGCAAGCCGTGCTGCTACGGGGGTGAGTTTGTACTCAAATCTTGCGTCCGCCGCGGCATTGTAGGAGCGCGCTTGCCCGCGAAGGCGGTGTGTCAGACGAAGCCTTCGTCACAGACAGATCGCGTCGCGGGCAAGCGCGCTCCTACAGGGTGGGGTTTGAGCTCAAATCTTGCGTCCGCCGCGGCATTGTAGGAGCGCTTGCCCGCGAAGGCGGTGTGTCAGGCGCAGCTTCCGTCACAGACAGATCGCGTCGCGGGCAAGCGCGCTCCTACGGGGTGGGGTTTGTACTCAAATCTTGCGTCCACCGCGACATCGTAGGAGCGCGCTTGCCCGCGACGGTGGTTTGTCAGGCGCATTGGTTGCCAGGCACCGCAACCCTGTAGGAGCGCGCTTGCCCGCGACGGCGGTGTGTCAGGCGCAGCGGTTGCCAGGCACCGCAAGCTCACTCCTACAGGATTTGGTTCTGCCTGCGCTTACGGAGCTCAATCCAGACTATCGACCTTCACCCGCAAGGTCATGTCGTCACGGCCCTGGGTGGAGTAACGGCGGGTGACGCCGTGTTCGTCGGCGCGGGACTGGTCGCTGACGCCCGCCAGGGTGATCCACTCGCCCAAACGGCCGCTGACCTGTGTGTCGGTGCTCTGCACCTTGATCGCATCTGCCTGCTGCTGGCTCATGCGGTCGTTGTTGGTGCTGATGTTCAGGTGCACGATGTCGCCGGTCACGCTGGCGGTCACGTAGAACCCGCGAGTGACGTTGCGATACTGGGTGTTGGTCTGCGCATAGCCGTAGGAGTCGGTCTGCACATTGGTGATCGGAATGCTCTGGCCGACCTGGATCAGCGCCGGAGTCCCTTCGTTGGCCTGGACCTGCTGCATGCCACCGTCGCGGCTGGCGGTGCCGTAGTTGATGATGCGGGTCTGTCCGTCGGCACTGACGCGGCCGTTCTGCGAGCGCACGGTGCCGTTGACCGAGTAACCGGAATCGCTCTGGGTGCTGCTGTCACTGGTGTCCACGCTGATCAGCAGGCGTCTGGCCGCCACGTCCAGTTGCGACAGCAGGTCCTTGAGTTCGTTGATCTTCCCGGGCTCGGCATTGACGATCAGCTTGTTGCCATAGGCCTGAACCGTACCCTCGTTGCCGAGCACGGATTTCACCGTGGGCATCAGGTCATCGCTGGTGCGGTAGTTGAGGGGGATGACTTCGGTGGCGGCAACTGCCGACAAGCTGCAGGCCAACAGCACAGAAGCGAGCAGGGTACGTAACGACATCGTTGTGATCTCCGCGAGGGGGCGTATCAAGGCATTATGGTTTTTTAAGGTAACGGCTTGCCAGTTTGTCGGCCCAGACAAAGGCAAATTGAATCGCAGACAGCAGAACGCCCCGGCGTCCTCGTTTCAGCATAGCTTGTCAACATAGCCAGCTGAATGAGGAAGGCGGGGCGTTCGGCTTGCGTGGTGGCCGCTCGCTTAGCGCGAGGTGCGCACCATATCGACGTGAGGCAGGCCGGCTTCGAGGAACTCTTCGCTGACCACGGTAAAGCCGAAGCGCTCGTAGAACGCTGTGGCGTGCACCTGGGCGCTGAGTTTCTGTTCCTTGAGGTCGCGGTTTTCCGCTTCGCTGATCACGGTCTTGAGCAGCGCATCGCCGACGTTCAGGCCGCGCCAGTCCTTGAGCACCGACAATCTGCCGATCTCGCCGTCCGGCAGCAGCCGTGCGGTGCCAATCGGATAATCACCTTCGAGTGCCAGAAAATGCAGTGCGCCAGCGTCTTCGGCGTCCCATTCCAGTTCGGGCGGTACCGATTGCTCGGCAATGAACACGGCTTCGCGGATACGCCGGATATCGGCGTTCTCCTTCTGCCAGTCAGCTACCCGTACGCGGATCTTATTCATCGGCAAACCCCAGACTTCCTTGTTTGACCAGCTCACAGAGCAAATGACGGCCGTCTTCGTCGGCCAGCCACTTGCCCAGATTGTCCATATGCAGTGCGTCGGCGGCGCAGATCAGCTTCAACAGCTCGCGCAGGTTACCCGGCAGCAGGCGGCTCTGACCGCTGGCGAACAGCAGCAGATCGTCATCGACTTCCGACCAGGCCAGGCGTGCGCTCGGGTTGCGGATCAGGATCGCGCCCTGTTCCAGGCTGTCGAGCAGTTCGGCGTCGTCCAGTTCGGTGCCAGCGACCATTTCCGGGTAGCGCGGCTCGGTCATGAACTGGCCGAACCAGGTCAGCAGCAGGCGCTCGTCGCCCATGTGCTCGGCCAGCAGCGCCTTGAGGCGGTCCAGTGCGTCGCGCTGGATCTGGTGCGGGTCGCTGACCGGCTGGGCATCGGCGTCGGTGTAGCGCTCTTCGTCAGACATGAACTGGCTGAGGAAGTCGGTGAAGTGGGTCAGCACTTCGGCGGCGCTTGGTGCGCGGAAGCCGACCGAGTAGGTCAGGCAGTCGTCCACGGCGACGCCCCAGTGGGCCAGGCGTGGCGGCAGGTAAAGCATGTCGCCCGGTTCCAGGGTCCATTCGTCGCTGCCCTGGAAGTCGGCGAGGATGCGCAGGTCGGCGTGCTCGATCAGCGGGCTGTCGCTGTCGCACATCTGGCCGATTTTCCAGTGGCGCTTGCCGTGGCCTTGCAGCAGGAACACGTCGTAGTTGTCGAAGTGCGGACCGACGCTGCCGCCGGGGGCTGCGTAGCTGATCATCACGTCATCGATGCGCCAGCTTGGCAGGAAGCGGAATTGCTCCAGCAACTCGGCCACTTCCGGGACGAACTGGTCGACGGCCTGCACCAGCAGGGTCCACTCGGTTTCCGGCAGCTTGCTGAACTCGTCTTCCTCGAACGGGCCGCGACGCATTTCCCACGGGCGCACGCCGTTTTCGAGGATCAGGCGCGACTCGACTTCTTCTTCCAGCGCCAGGCCAGCCAGCTCGTCCTGGTCGATCGGGCTTTCGAAATCCGGGATGGCCTGACGGATCAGCAGGGGTTTCTTCTGCCAGTAGTCACGCAGGAATTCGCGCGCCGTGATGCCGCCAAGCAGCTGAACAGGAATATCAGGATTCATGTGTAACCTATTGAAAAAACGTGTTTTTCAGACTGGAATAAAAACGCCCGGCTCAGCCGGGCGCTCAGAGCATATGCCGTTCGATCAGATGCGCTTGGCCTGTGCCACAGCGTTGCCGATGTAGTTGGCCGGCGTGAGCTTTTTCAGCTCGGCGCGGGCTTCGGCAGGCATGTCCAGGCCATCGATGAAGGTCAGCAGCGCTTCAGGGCTGATGCCTTTGCCGCGGGTCAGCTCCTTGAGCTTCTCGTACGGGTTTTCGATGTCGTAGCGGCGCATGACGGTCTGGATCGGCTCGGCCAGGACTTCCCAGCAGGCGTCCAGGTCAGCAGCGATCTTCTGCTCGTTCAGCTCCAGCTTGCCGATACCCTTCAGGCTCGCTTCGTAGGCAATCACGCTGTGAGCGAAGCCCACACCCAGGTTGCGCAGTACGGTGGAGTCGGTCAGGTCGCGCTGCCAGCGGGAGATCGGCAGCTTGCTCGCCAGGTGCTGGAACAGCGCGTTGGCGATACCCAGGTTGCCTTCGGAGTTTTCGAAGTCGATCGGGTTGACCTTGTGCGGCATGGTCGAGGAGCCGATTTCGCCCGCGACGGTCTTCTGCTTGAAGTAACCCAGGGAAATGTAGCCCCAGATATCACGGTCGAAGTCGATCAGGATGGTGTTGTAGCGCGCGATGGCGTCGAACAGCTCGGCGATGTAGTCGTGCGGCTCGATCTGCGTGGTGTACGGGTTGAAGCCCAGGCCCAGCTCGTCTTCGATGAAGGCGCGGGCGTTGGCTTCCCAGTCGATGTCCGGGTAGGCCGACAGGTGCGCGTTGTAGTTGCCCACGGCGCCGTTGATCTTGCCCAGCAGCGGAACGGCGGCGACCTGAGCGATCTGGCGCTCCAGACGGTAGACGACGTTGGCCAGTTCCTTGCCCAGGGTGGTCGGCGAAGCCGGCTGGCCGTGGGTGCGCGACAGCATCGGCACGGCGGCGAAACGGATCGCCAGCTCACGGATGGATTCGGCGATCTGGCGCATCAGCGGCAGCAGCACGGTGTCACGGCCTTCGCGCAGCATCAGGGCGTGGGACAGGTTGTTGATGTCCTCGCTGGTGCAGGCAAAGTGGATGAATTCGCTGACCTTGGCCAGTTCCGGCAGCTTGGCCGCCTGCTCCTTGAGCAGGTATTCGATCGCCTTGACGTCGTGGTTGGTGGTGCGCTCGATTTCCTTCACACGCTCGGCGTGTTCCAGGGCGAAGTCATCGGCCAGCGCATTGAGGATGGCGTTGGCTTCGGCAGAGAACGCCGGGACTTCAGGAATTTGCGGGTGGGCCGACAGGCGCTGGAGCCAGCGAACTTCGACCAGGGCGCGGAAACGGATCAGGCCGTATTCGCTGAAAATAGGGCGCAGGGCCTGGGTTTTGCCGGCGTAGCGGCCGTCTACAGGGGAAACCGCAGTGAGCGAAGAAAGCTGCATGGGGTGCTCTCGGACAGTCGGGCTTTAACAAGGGGCGCGTATCATACATGAAAATCCGCATCAGCCGAGGCTGACTGATCGCCATGGTTCGCCCCGCGAGGGATAAATGCGCGGTTGCGCGGTGCTCTACGGTCAGCCGTGGAGCAACGGATACAGTTCTTTCAATAACTTGCGACGGCTGATGACCAATTGCCAGCGGTGACCGCCCACTTGTCGCCAAAGTCGTGCGCAGCGAATCCCGGCCAGCAGCAGGGCGCGGATTTTCGAGGCGTTGTTCGGCTGCTGCAGATTGCGCATGTCGCCGTGCACCTGGATGCGTTGGCGCAGGGTGCTCAGGGTGTCCTGATACAGCGCGCCACTGGCGGCGATCACGTTCTCGTGGACGATGCCGAAGTGCTCGACCTGGGATTTGATCTGCGGCAGGCGCTTGCCGATGGTTTCGAGCATGTCATCGCGCTTGGACAGTTGACGCTCCAGGCCCAGCATCGCCAGCGCGTAACGCAGTGGCTCGCGTTGCAGGGTGCTGGGGTCGCGCTCCAGAGCACTGGCCAGGGCGCGATAGCCCTCGCGCAGGTTCAGATCGTCGCCGCCGAACACGTCCAGGGTGTCCCTGGGGTCCATGTTCAGCAGGCTGCCGATCAGGCAACCCACCGCCGCCTCGCCGGCCTGGCCGGTCTTGGCGATGCGGTCCACCAGCACGGCGGCCTGAAACACACCGCCCAGGGCGGTCAGTTGCTCTTGGGTCGGGCTCATCAACGAGCGTCCTTGCTGTGCCAGGGTTCGGCGGTTTCGATGACGCCGCCGCCCAGGCAGATTTCACCGTCGTAGAACACCACCGACTGGCCCGGCGTCACAGCGCGTTGCGGCTCGTCGAAGATGGCGCGGTAGCCGGTTTCGGTGCGCTCCAGGGTGCAGGTCTGGTCGCCCTGGCGGTAGCGAACCTTGGCGGTCAGCTTGCGCGGGGTACTCAGGTCGATTGGGTTGACCCACCAGATTTCCGAGGCCAGCAGGGCGCGGGAGAACAGCCAAGGGTGCTCGTTGCCCTGGCCGACGATCAGCTCGTTGTTCGCCAGATCCTTCTCCAGCACGTACCACGGCTCGTCGCCGGCGTCTTTAAGGCCGCCGATCCCCAGGCCCTGACGCTGGCCGATGGTGTGGTACATCAGGCCCGCGTGGCGGCCGATGCTTTCGCCTTCGGTGGTCTTGATCTCGCCGGGCTGGGCAGGCAGGTACTGCTTGAGGAAATCGGTGAAGCGGCGCTCGCCGATAAAGCAGATCCCGGTGGAATCCTTCTTCTTGGCGGTCGCCAACTGGTATTTCTCGGCAATTTCGCGCACCTGCGGTTTTTCCAGCTCGCCGACCGGGAACAGGGTCTTGGCGATCTGCTCACCGGCTACGGCGTGCAGGAAGTAGCTCTGGTCCTTGTTCGGGTCCAGGCCCTTGAGCAGCTCGGTGCGGCCGTCGATGTCGCGGCGGCGCACGTAGTGGCCGGTGGCGATCAGGTCTGCGCCCAGCATGAAGGCGTAGTCCAGGAAGGCCTTGAACTTGATTTCGCGGTTGCACAGGATGTCCGGGTTCGGCGTGCGACCGGCCTTGTACTCTTCGAGGAAGTGCTCGAAGACGTTGTCCCAGTATTCGGCGGCGAAGTTCACCGTGTGCAGCTTGATACCGATCCTGTCGCACACGGCCTGGGCGTCCGCGAGGTCGTCCATGGCGGTGCAGTATTCCGTTCCGTCGTCTTCTTCCCAGTTCTTCATGAACAGGCCTTCCACCTGATACCCCTGCTCCATGAGCAGAAGGGCGGAGACCGAAGAATCCACGCCGCCGGACATGCCGACAATGACGCGTTTCTTTTCTGGATTGGAAAAGGCTGAATCAGACATAGGGTTTCGATGGGTAGTCTGGAAAAGGACGCGATTCTAGCAGGGTGTCGGCGCCAAGGCTAAAAGCTATTCAATCGCGTACCACATCCAGGCTGTGGATCGGGCCTGCGAGGTAGTCGTCCAGGCATTGCAGCACCAGCTCGCTGCGCCAGCGTTCGGGCTGGCTGGCCAGTTCCTCGCGAGTCAGCCACAGGGCGCCATCGATGTCGGTGTCCAGCTCGCGCTCGGGGTGATGCTGGCCGGGTCTGGCCGCGAAGCACACGCGCTGGTAGGTCACGCCGTTGCTGGGTGCTGTGTACAGATAGATGCCGACCACGCCGGTCAGTTCGACGTCCCAGGCGGTTTCCTCAAGCGTCTCGCGAATCGCAGCTTCGCGCAGGGTCTCGTTGGCTTCCAGATGGCCGGCGGGCTGGTTGAGCACGCGCTTGCCGTTCTTGGTTTCCTCGACGAAGAGGAAGCGGCCGTTGTCTTCGATGACGGTAGCGACGGTGATGTGGGGTTGCCAAGTCATGAGCAGATCTCCTGTCCGCGTGATTTTTCTGTAGCAGTCCGGCTTGCCGGCGTTAGCGATCTTGAATACGCCACCGCCGGCAAGCCGTGCTGCTACAGAAGCATCAAGGCGTCTAAATAGAAAACCCCGGCACGAGGCCGGGGTTTTCATGAGCGTTCGACGGGATAACCCCGCCGATCCGGCAAGCCTTACTTCAGCGAAGCGATCGCGTCGTTCAGGGTCTTGCTAGGACGCATGGCTTTGCTGGCCAGTTCCGGGGTGGCGAAGTAGTAACCGCCGATGTCCAGAGGCTTGCCCTGTACGCCGTTCAGTTCGGCGACGATGGTCGCTTCGCTGTCGGTCAGGGTCTTGGCCAGCTGGGTGAACTTGGCTTGCAGCTCTTTATCTTCGGTCTGGGCGGCCAGGGCCTGAGCCCAATAGGTCGCCAGGTAGAAGTGGCTGCCACGGTTGTCGATACCGCCAACCTTGCGCGATGGCGACTTGTTGTTGTCCAGGAACTGGCCGGTGGCCTTGTCCAGGGCAGTGGCAAGTACCAGAGCTTTAGGGTTGTTGTAGACGTTGCCCAGGTGCTCCAGAGAAGCGGCCAGTGCCAGGAATTCGCCCAGCGAGTCCCAGCGCAGGAAGTTCTCTTCGTTGAGCTGCTGAACGTGTTTCGGAGCCGAACCGCCAGCGCCGGTTTCGAACAGACCGCCGCCATTCATCAGCGGAACGATCGACAGCATCTTGGCGCTCGTGCCCAGTTCCATGATCGGGAACAGGTCGGTCAGGTAGTCACGCAGCACGTTACCGGTGACCGAGATGGTGTCCTTGCCAGCGCGGATGCGCTCCAGGGAAACCTTCATTGCGTCAACTGGCGACTTGATGGTGATGTCCAGGCCGGTGGTGTCGTGATCCTTCAGGTACTTCTCGACCTTCTTGATCATCACCGCGTCGTGGGCGCGTTTCGGGTCCAGCCAGAAGATGGCCGGGGTATTGCTCAGGCGCGAGCGGTTGACCGCCAGCTTGACCCAATCCTGGATCGGCGCGTCCTTGGTCTGGCACATGCGCCAGATGTCGCCGGCTTCGACGTTCTGTTCCATCAGGACCTGGCCTTTGTCGTCAGTCACGCGAACGACGCCGTCGGTTTCGATCTGGAAGGTCTTGTTGTGCGAGCCGTACTCTTCGGCTTTCTGCGCCATCAGGCCAACGTTCGGTACGCTGCCCATGGTGGTCGGATCGAAGGCGCCGTGCTTCTTGCAGTCTTCGATGACAGCCTGGTAGATGGTGGCGTAGCAGCGATCCGGGATCACGGCCTTGGTGTCCTGCAGGACGCCGTCGTTGTTCCACATCTTGCCCGAGTCACGGATCATCGCCGGCATCGAGGCGTCGACGATGACGTCGCTCGGCACGTGCAGGTTGGTGATGCCCTTGTCGGAGTTGACCATCGCCAGTGCAGGGCGGGTCGCGTAGACAGCTTTGACGTCCGCTTCGATCTGCGCCTGCTGGTCGGCTGGCAGATCCTTGATGCGGGCGTACAGGTCGCCGATGCCGTTGTGCAGGTTGAAGCCGATTTCCTTCAGGACTTCAGCGTGCTTGCTCAGCGCGGCCTGGTAATACTCGGCAACGAATTCGCCGAACATGATCGGGTCGGAGACCTTCATCATGGTGGCTTTCAGGTGCACGGAGAACAGGACGCCCAGTTTCTTGGCGTCTTCGATCTCTTTGGCCACGAAAGCGCGCAGGGCTTTCTTGCTCATGACCGCGCAATCGATCACTTCACCGGCCAGTACCGACGTCTTGTCTTTCAGCACGGTGGTGCTGCCGTCTTTGGCGATCAGTTCGATCTTGACCGAGCCTGCGGCTTCGATCAGCGAGGATTTTTCGCTGCCGTAGAAGTCGCCGCTGTCCATGTGGGCAACGTGGGACTTGGAGTCCGCTGCCCAGGCGCCCATCTTGTGCGGGTGCTTGCGAGCGTAGTTCTTGACCGAAAGCGGTGCGCGGCGATCAGAGTTGCCTTCACGCAGGACCGGGTTCACGGCGCTGCCTTTTACCTTGTCATAAGCGGCACGGGCGGCCTTGTCGGCCTCGGTGACGACTTCATCCGGGTAGTCCGGGACGTCGTAGCCCTTGGCTTGCAGCTCCTTGATCGCGGCCTTCAGTTGCGGAACCGAGGCGCTGATGTTCGGCAGCTTGATGATGTTGGCTTCCGGCGTGGTTGCCAGTTCGCCCAGCTCGGCCAGGTCATCGGAAACCTTCTTGGCGCCCAGTTGCTCGGGGAAGCCGGCCAGGATGCGGGCTGCCAGAGAAATGTCGCGGGTTTCGACGGTGATGTCGGCCGAGGAGGTGAATGCTTCGATGATCGGCAGGAGTGAGTAGGTGGCGAGGGCAGGAGCTTCGTCGGTGAAGGTGTAGATGATCTTCGAGCGGTTGGACATTTTTGGGAATACTCTCTTCTTTGCTGAGCGTACACAAAATTTCGAGATGCGCAGGGTAGGCACTTTCGCCCAGATATCAATGAGCCGAAAGTCGAGAATTTCGTCGCGTGATATGGGGTGCATCAGTCGAGCGTCAAGCGGTTGAACTCCGGTAAGAGTCCAGCCTGTCGAGGGCTGAAAGTCTCGTTTCAGATGGCTCGGCCCCCAATGACCCAATGGTCACCGGCGCGAAGTATATCACCGGTCCCGGCCATTACTACGATAGTAGTGTGAAGGCTGTGCGTTGATCGCACGCACCTTTGCGCGACAAATTGGCGAGGGCAAAACCTCTGAAAAGCTGGAACCCGCGAACTACGCGCCCTGCGGCAAGCTGTCGCAGGCTGGCGGGGGCAAAAAACGGCGGGTGGTCCAGCGGTCGATTTTCGACTAAAGGAGGAGCCTTGCAGGTGGGGGAGTGCGGCTGCCGGGCCAATCTAGTGTCTTTGTCGCCCGGCAGGTGCGAAAAAAAACCGGTCAATCCTGGGTGGGATGACCGGCCTTTTCAGGTCTCGCGCATGAACGGTCCGGCTCAGGCGTGATCTTTGCTGTGTTCGTGATGCGTGTTTTGTTGATGAGCGTGCTCTTTAGTGGCCGAAGGTTGCCCGCTGATCTTGACTGCGTGCATCCCCTTGGGGCCCTGGATGATTTCGAATTGAACCGGCTGACCTGCCTTGAGGGTCTTGTATCCGTCCATTTCGATCGCCGAGTAGTGCGCAAACAGGTCCTCGGACTTGCCGTCTTCAACGATGAAGCCATACCCCTTGGCGTTGTTAAACCACTTGACCTTACCGCTTAGCATAGTCACATCCCTCTGCAAAGGACTCCGATGGGAGTATCATCACCTCTCATCCGCCGGACCTAAAAAATTTTGGTTGACTGCGCGGACCCTTTTTACCCAATGTGGGTTCTATTGTTTGTAACACCGTTTAGCCGTTAGTCAAGGTCATGTGGCGGTCCAATCGATAGCGAGCATGATCAAGACCAATCTATTTAATTTCGTCCCCAGCGATCCTTCTTTACCATGCATGCAATCAGCGAGATTCGACTAACATTCAATCAGGATGATCCGCACTCCCACGAGGATGGCGCGGAAGGTGTCGCGGTACAGGAGGCCAAGCCGACCCTGCAGGTCCCACCGATGTACAAGGTGGTTTTGTTCAACGATGACTACACCCCGATGGATTTCGTTGTCGAAGTACTGGAGGTGTTTTTCAACCTGAATCGTGAGCTGGCGACCAAGGTCATGCTGGCCGTCCATACAGAGGGACGGGCAGTGTGCGGATTGTTTACCCGCGACATCGCCGAGACCAAGGCCATGCAGGTCAACCAATACGCCAGGGAAAGCCAGCATCCGCTACTCTGTGAGATCGAGAAGGACGGTTAACGCCGGACACTTGGGTAAGAGGTGAAGCTATGTTAAACCGTGAGCTCGAAGTCACCCTCAATTTGGCTTTCAAGGAGGCTCGCTCCAAACGTCATGAATTCATGACCGTGGAGCACCTGCTGCTAGCCCTATTGGACAATGAGGCTGCCGCCACTGTTCTGCGTGCCTGCGGCGCAAACCTCGACAAACTCAAACACGACCTTCAGGAGTTCATCGACTCCACCACGCCACTGATCCCTGTCCACGACGAAGATCGCGAGACCCAGCCAACCCTGGGCTTCCAGCGTGTGCTGCAGCGTGCCGTGTTCCATGTGCAGAGCTCCGGTAAGCGTGAAGTCACTGGCGCCAACGTGCTGGTGGCGATTTTCAGCGAGCAGGAAAGTCAGGCGGTGTTTCTGCTGAAACAGCAGAGCGTTGCCCGCATCGATGTCGTCAACTATATCGCCCACGGTATCTCCAAGGTGCCGGGGCATGGCGAACACTCTGAAGGTGAGCAAGATATGCAGGACGATGAGGGCGGCGAGTCTTCTTCTTCAGGCAATCCTCTGGATGCCTATGCCAGCAACCTGAATGAACTGGCCCGTCAGGGTCGCATCGATCCTCTGGTCGGCCGCGAGCTGGAAGTCGAGCGTGTCGCTCAGATTCTCGCCCGCCGTCGCAAGAACAACCCGTTGCTGGTCGGTGAGGCCGGTGTCGGTAAAACCGCCATCGCCGAAGGCCTGGCCAAGCGCATCGTCGACAGCCAGGTGCCTGATCTGCTGGCCAACAGCGTCGTCTACTCGCTGGATCTGGGCGCGCTGCTGGCCGGTACCAAATACCGTGGCGACTTCGAGAAGCGCTTCAAGGCGCTGCTGGGCGAACTGAAAAAACGCCCGCACGCCATCCTGTTCATCGACGAAATCCACACCATCATTGGTGCCGGTGCTGCGTCGGGCGGGGTGATGGATGCCTCCAACCTGCTCAAGCCGCTGTTGTCTTCGGGTGATATCCGCTGCATCGGTTCGACCACGTTCCAGGAATTCCGCGGCATCTTCGAGAAAGACCGTGCGCTGGCCCGTCGCTTCCAGAAAGTCGACGTGTCCGAGCCTTCGGTTGAAGACACCATCGGCATTCTGCGTGGCCTGAAGGGTCGTTTCGAACAGCACCACAACATCGAATACAGCGACGAGGCCCTGCGCGCAGCGGCCGAGCTGGCTTCGCGCTACATCAATGACCGTCACATGCCGGACAAGGCCATCGACGTCATCGACGAGGCGGGCGCCTACCAGCGTCTGCAGCCGGTGGAGTCGCGGGTCAAGCGCATCGACGTGCCTCAGGTCGAAGACATTGTCGCGAAAATCGCGCGAATTCCGCCTAAACACGTCAACAGCTCCGACAAGGAACTGTTGCGTAACCTCGAGCGTGACCTGAAGCTGACCGTGTTCGGTCAGGATGCGGCGATCGATTCGCTGTCCACGGCGATCAAACTGTCCCGTGCGGGCCTGAAATCACCTGACAAGCCTGTCGGTTCGTTCCTGTTCGCAGGCCCGACCGGTGTCGGCAAGACCGAGGCGGCGCGTCAGTTGGCCAAGGCTTTGGGTATCGAGCTTGTGCGTTTCGACATGTCCGAGTACATGGAGCGTCACACCGTTTCGCGTCTGATCGGTGCGCCTCCAGGTTATGTCGGGTTCGATCAGGGCGGTCTGTTGACCGAAGCCATCACCAAGCAGCCGCACTGCGTGCTGTTGCTCGATGAGATCGAAAAGGCTCACCCGGAAGTCTTCAACCTGCTGTTGCAGGTCATGGACCACGGGACCTTGACCGACAACAACGGTCGCAAAGCGGACTTCCGCAACGTGATCGTGATCATGACCACAAACGCAGGTGCTGAAACCGCGGCGCGTGCTTCGATCGGCTTCACCCATCAGGACCACTCGTCCGATGCGATGGAAGTCATCAAGAAGAGCTTCACGCCGGAATTCCGCAACCGCCTGGACACCATCATTCAGTTTGGTCGCCTCAGCCATGAGGTCATCAAGAGCGTGGTGGACAAGTTCCTTACCGAACTTCAGGCGCAACTGGAAGACAAGCGTGTGCTGCTTGAGGTGACTGACGCCGCACGCAGCTACCTGGCTGAAGGCGGTTACGATGCCGCGATGGGTGCACGTCCGATGGCGCGTCTGATCCAGGACAAGATCAAGCGTCCGCTGGCCGAGGAAATCCTCTTCGGCGAGTTGTCCGAGCATGGCGGTGTGGTACACATCGACTACAAGGACGGCGAGATCACGTTCGAGTACGAAACCACGGTGGAAATGGCCTGACGTTTCGTTGCAACACAGCAAAAAGGCGCCGGTTGGCGCCTTTTTGCATTTATGGCCCGCTACCTCGCAATGGCGTGAACGCCACTGTCATTGTAGGAGCGCGCTTGCCCGCGAAGGCGGTCTATCCGAAATGCACCATTATCTGACACACCACCATCCCGTAGCAGCATGGCTTGCCGGCGGGTGCGGTCTTGAGATCGCCGTCGCGGGCAAGCGCGCTCCTACAGGGGTGTGGGTTCAACTATGCACAAACAAAAACGCCCGGTCATAAGCCGGGCGTTTTTGTCAGGACCTGTTAACGGGCGCGGTAGGTGATGCGCCCTTTGCTCAGGTCGTACGGCGTCAGTTCAACGCGGACCTTGTCGCCGGTCAGAATACGAATGTAGTTCTTGCGCATCTTGCCGGAGATGTGCGCGGTAACGACGTGCCCATTTTCCAACTCCACACGGAACATGGTGTTGGGCAGGGTGTCGACGACAGTGCCTTCCATTTCGAAGCTGTCTTCTTTCGACATGCAGTAAAGCCCTCGGTATCCAATGAATGGCCCGGTGCAAACGGCAGCCAGGCAAAAGCGGGCTGCATTGTGCCCGAAAAGTGCGCTTCAAGCCAAGGGATTCAGTAAAGAGTGACCCATCTTTGATTGGTGAGCAGCTCTATGGGGCGATATTGCGTCTTGTAGTTCATCTTTTTGCAGTTCTTGATCCAGTAACCCAGGTACACCGCGTGCAGTTGCATACGGGCGGCCTCGGCGATCTGCCACAGAATCGCATAGCGCCCCAGGCTGCGACGTTCCTCCGATGGCTCGTAGAACGTATAGACAGCCGACAGCCCGTTGGGCAGCAGGTCGGTCACCGCGACAGCCAGCAGGCGGCCCTCTGCGCGAAACTCGTAAAAGCGCGAAAAAGGCAGGTCACGCACCAGAAAGGTCGAAAACTGATCGCGACTGGGCGGGAACATGTCGCCGTCGGCATGGCGCTGCTCGATGTAGCGCTGATAGAGGTCGAAATATTCTTCGCTGAAGTGCGGCTTGGTGCTGGTGACCTCGATGTCGGCGTTTTTCTTGAAGATACGCTTTTGCTGACGATCGGGCGTGAAGAGTCCTACCGGAATACGAGCAGGCACGCACGCACTGCAATTCTGGCAATGCGGACGGTAAAGATGGTCGCCACTGCGACGAAACCCCATGTCTGAAAGGTCGGCGTAGACCTGCACGTCCATCGGCTGGCTGGGATCGAGGAACAGCGTGGTGGCTTGTTCTTCGGGCAGGTAGCTGCAGGAGTGGGGTTGAGTGGCATAAAACTTAAGCCGCGCCAGCTCGGTCATGATCAACCCTCGAGAAAAGCTTTAGCTAAGAGTGTATGCCAGCGCGGTCAAACTCGCCTAGGTAACCAGTCGGCCGAATTGTGTTGATCGAGGTATTTGCTGAGGTAGTCGGCGAAGGTGTGACGGGAAATCTCCCGGGCGCCCAGGCTGTGGAGGTGGTTGGTCGGCATCTGACAGTCGATCATGACAAAGCCCCACGCCTTCAGGCGCTCGACCAGCGTGGCGAAGCCGACTTTGGAGGCGTTGTCGGCCCGGCTGAACATCGATTCTCCGAAAAACAGCCGACCCATGGCAAGGCCGTACAGGCCGCCCACCAGTTTGCCGTCCTCCCAGACCTCGACGCTGTGCGCATGGCCCCGGGCGTGCAGCTCTATATAGGCTGCCTGCATGGAGCTGCTGATCCAGGTGTCGTGGACATCCTCGCGCGGCCCTGCACAGCCGCGGATGACGGCAGGGAAATCCTGGTCGAAGGTCACCTTGTAATACTGTTGGCGCATCAGCTTGGCCAGGCTGCGCGATACGTGCAGCTCCTCGGGAAACAGCACCGTGCGCGGATCGGGCGACCACCAGAGAATCGGCTGGCCCGGCATGAAGAAGGGAAAGCAGCCGTGACGGTAGGCGCTGACCAGGCGTTCGGGTGACAGGTCGCCGCCGCCGGCGAGCAATCCATTGGGATCGCGCAGGGCCTTTTCCAGAGGGGGAAACTCGAGCGTGTCGCGATTTAACCAGGTCAGCATGGCGTCCAGACTATCCGAGAGGGGAGGGGAGAGGTAAACCCGTGGTGCAACTCCGGGGAGTAAACGCGGTCACAGGCGATTGACCGGGCTTGCTTGGCAAAGGCGTCACACCGGTTTGCCGTGATTGAGAGAAGCATGGCCATTGGACACTTGCGTGCTGTAATAAAAAACAGTCATAAACCTTTGTCAGCAAAGAAAATGCATGCTCAAATCGTCTGTCACAGGCCAAGCTTGAAGATCTGCAAGGTCCACGCCAGACTAGCGTGGCGTGCAAATCCGGACAATGCCCGATATTGTTTAACCACATTTCAAATCACCTGCCGTGCGCGCGATCACATTTGTCTTCGCATCGCCAGGGGCAGGAAACGGTCTGTACTATTTCGTCAATGCAGCGGCACATAGTCAACCACGAGATGTTCGCGCTGACGCGCAGGAATTGAAGCGTTTTGAAGAAATCCACCGCAGCACCCAGCCCCGTTCCGCTCTGGCGGCAGCACTTGCACTACCGGCTCAAGGAAGGTGCGCTGATCGCATTCGGCTTCCTGTGCCTGTACCTGATCATGGCCCTGTTGACCTACGACCAGGGCGATCCGGGCTGGAGCCACACCAGCAGCTCCGCCCAGGTGCAGAACGCCGCAGGCCGCGCAGGCGCGTTCTGTGCCGACATCCTGTTCATGGTGCTGGGCTATTTCGCCTATATCTTCCCGCTGCTGCTCGGGGTCAAGGCCTGGCAGGTGTTCCGCCAGCGTCATGAACCGTGGCAATGGAGCGGCTGGCTGTTCTCGTGGCGCATGATCGGGCTGGTGTTCCTGATCCTCGCGGGCGCGGCCCTTGCGCACATCCATTTCCATTCGGCCTCGGGCCTGCCGGGCTCGGCGGGCGGCGTGCTGGGCGAGGTCCTCGGGGATCTGGCCAAGCGTGCACTGAACGTGCAGGGCAGCACCTTGCTGTTCATCGCGCTGTTCCTGTTCGGCTTGACGGTGTTCACGGACCTGTCGTGGTTCAAGGTCATGGACACCACGGGCAAGATCACCCTGGACCTGTTCGAACTCTTCCAGGGCTCGATCAACCGCTGGTGGACCGAGCGCAACGAGCGCAAGCAGATGGTGGCCCAGTTGCGGGAAGTGGACATGCGCGTCGATGAAGTCGTGGCACCGGTGGTGCCGGACCGTCGCGAGCAGGTCAAGGCCAAGGAGCGCATCATCGAGCGCGAACAGGCCCTGGCCGAGCACATGACCGCCCGCGAGAAGCACGTGCCTGCGGTGATCGCCCCGGCGCCGGCCCGTCCGCCGGAGCCGAGCCAGCGCGTACAGAAAGAGAAACAGGTGCCGCTGTTCGTCGACAGCGCCGTCGAAGGCACGCTGCCACCGATCTCGATCCTCGATCCTGCCGAAAAGAAGCAGCTCAACTATTCGCCCGAATCGCTGGCGGCCGTTGGGCATCTGCTGGAGATCAAGCTCAAGGAATTCGGCGTCGAAGTCTCGGTGGATTCGATCCATCCGGGTCCGGTCATCACCCGTTACGAAATCCAGCCGGCGGCAGGCGTCAAGGTCAGCCGCATCGCCAACCTGGCCAAGGACCTGGCCCGTTCCCTGGCGGTGACCAGCGTGCGTGTGGTCGAGGTGATTCCCGGCAAGACCACCGTCGGTATCGAGATTCCCAACGAGGATCGCCAGATCGTGCGCTTCTCCGAGGTGCTCTCGACCCCGGAATACGACAACTTCAAGTCGCCGGTCACCCTGGCCCTGGGTCACGACATCGGCGGCAAGCCGATCATCACCGACCTTGCCAAGATGCCGCACCTGCTGGTGGCGGGTACCACCGGTTCCGGTAAGTCGGTGGGCGTGAACGCGATGATCCTGTCGATCCTGTTCAAGTCCGGCCCCGAAGACGCCAAGCTCATCATGATCGACCCGAAAATGCTCGAGTTGTCGATCTACGAAGGCATCCCGCACCTGCTGTGCCCGGTGGTGACCGACATGAAGGACGCCGCCAACGCCCTGCGCTGGTCGGTGGCCGAGATGGAGCGCCGCTACAAGCTGATGGCCAAGATGGGCGTGCGTAACCTGTCGGGCTTCAACCACAAGATCAAGGAAGCCGAAGACGCCGGTACGCCGATTTCGGACCCGCTGTACCACCGCGAAAGCATCCACGACGAAGCGCCGCTGTTGACCAAGCTGCCGACCATCGTGGTGGTGGTGGACGAATTCGCCGACATGATGATGATCGTCGGCAAGAAGGTCGAAGAGCTGATCGCCCGTATCGCGCAGAAGGCCCGTGCGGCAGGTATCCACCTGATCCTCGCGACCCAGCGTCCTTCGGTTGACGTCATTACCGGTCTGATCAAGGCCAACATCCCGACCCGCATGGCGTTCCAGGTGTCGAGCAAGATCGACTCGCGGACCATCATCGACCAGGGCGGCGCCGAGCAGTTGCTGGGCCACGGTGACATGCTCTACATGCCGCCAGGCACCAGCCTGCCGATCCGGGTTCACGGCGCGTTCGTCTCCGACGACGAAGTGCACCGTGTGGTCGAAGCCTGGAAACTGCGCGGCACCCCGCAATACAACGACGACATCCTCAATGGCGTCGAGGAGGCCGGCAGCGGTTTCGAAGGCGGTGGTGGCGGCGGTGACGGCGACGACAGCGAAACCGATGCGCTTTACGACGAAGCGGTCAATTTCGTCCTGGAAAGCCGTAGGGCGTCGATCTCCGCAGTGCAGCGCAAGCTCAAGATTGGCTACAACCGCGCAGCCCGCATGATCGAATCCATGGAGATGGCCGGTGTCGTCACCCCGATGAACACCAACGGCTCGCGGGAAGTGATTGCACCAGCCCCCATGCGTGACTGACACTGCGGTTGTCACAAGTGACTGAGTGGCGCCTTAGGGCGCCATTCAGCGTTAATTGAATTCAAAGAGGACTCCCATGCGTCTTATCCGCATGTTGTTGCTATCTGCACTGGCTGTTTCCGCAATTCCCGCACACGCCGACAGCAAGGACGTGGCGCGCCTGACCCAGTTGCTGGAAAACTCCAAGACCCTGAGCGGCCGGTTTTCCCAGATTTCCCTCGACGGCAGTGGCACCCAGATGCAACAGACCGAGGGCGACATGACCCTCCAGCGTCCGGGGCTGTTCTACTGGCACACCGACGCGCCACAGGAACAGACCATGGTGTCCGACGGCAAGAAGGTCACCCTGTGGGACCCGGACCTGGAACAGGCCACCATCAAGACCCTCGACCAGCGCCTGACCCAGACCCCGGCCCTGTTGCTGTCCGGCGATGTCTCGAAGATCAGCGAGAGCTTCGACATCTCGGCCAAGGAGGCCGGTGGTGTGATCGATTTCACCCTCAAGCCCAAGTCCAAGGACACCCTGTTCGACAACATGCGCCTGTCGTTCCGCAATGGCGTGATCAACGACATGCAGCTGATCGACAGCGTGGGCCAGCGCACCAACATCCTGTTCACCGGCATCAAGGCCAACGAGCCTGTTCCGGCGAGCAAATTCCAGTTCCAGATCCCGAAAGGCGCTGACGTCATTCAGGAATAAGAGGCTGCACCGTCGTATATGGACCTGTTCAGCAGTGAGCCGATAGCCCAGCCTCTGGCCGCCCGCCTGCGGGCCACCAACCTGGATGAGTATGTCGGTCAGCAGCACTTGCTCGCCCACGGCAAGCCCCTGCGCGAGGCGCTGGAGCAGGGCGCGCTGCACTCGATGATCTTCTGGGGCCCGCCGGGGGTGGGCAAGACCACCCTGGCGCGGCTGCTGGCCAAGGTTTCCGACGCGCACTTCGAAACCGTTTCGGCGGTGCTGGCCGGGGTCAAGGAAATTCGCCAAGCCGTCGAAGTGGCCAAGCAGCAGGCGGGTCAATACGGCCGTCGCACGATTCTGTTCGTCGACGAGGTGCACCGTTTCAACAAGTCGCAGCAGGATGCGTTTCTGCCGTACGTCGAAGACGGCACGCTGATCTTCATCGGCGCGACCACTGAAAACCCGTCGTTCGAACTCAACAACGCCTTGCTTTCCCGCGCCCGCGTCTATGTGCTCAAGAGCCTCGACGAAGCAGCGCTGCGGCAACTCGTCGACCGCGCCCTCACCGAAGAGCGCGGGCTGGGCAAGCGCCACCTGAGCCTGGGCGATGAAGCGTTCAAGACCCTGCTGGCCGCAGCCGACGGCGATGGCCGGCGGATGCTCAACCTGCTGGAAAACGCTTCTGATCTGGCCGAAGACGGCAGCGAAATCGAGCCCGAGCTCCTGCAGAGCCTGCTGGGCGACAGCCGCCGTCGCTTCGACAAGGGCGGTGAGGCGTTCTACGACCAGATTTCCGCGCTGCACAAATCCATTCGCGGCTCGAATCCTGATGCGGCGCTGTACTGGTTCGCCCGGATGATCGACGGCGGCTGTGATCCGTTGTACCTGGCGCGGCGTGTGGTGCGCATGGCCAGTGAAGACATCGGCAACGCCGACCCTCGGGCGCTGCCGCTGTGCATGTCCGCCTGGGACGTGCAGGAGCGCCTGGGCAGCCCCGAAGGTGAGCTGGCAGTGGCCCAGGCCATCGTCTACCTGGCCTGCGCGCCCAAGAGCAACGCGGTGTACATGGGCTTCAAGATGGCCATGCGCGAGGCCACCGAGCACGGCTCGCTGGAAGTGCCGCTGCACCTGCGCAACGCACCGACCAAACTGATGAAACAACTGGGCTATGGCGAGGAATACCGCTATGCCCACGACGAGCCGGACGCCTACGCGGCCGGGGAAGACTACTTCCCCGACGAGCTCGAACCCCGGCAGTATTACCAGCCCGTGCCCCGTGGCCTGGAGCTGAAAATCGGCGAAAAGCTCAAACATCTGGCGGCACTTGATCGCGCCAGCCCCCGTCAGCGGAGAAAATAGTGATTCAGACGATTCTTGCGGTGTCGATTGCTGGCATCGCTGGTACATTATTGCGTTTCGCGGCGGGTACCTGGGTATCGGCCAACTGGCCCCGGCATTTCTACACGGCGACGCTGGCCGTCAACCTGGTGGGCTGCCTGATCATCGGCCTGCTGTACGGATGGTTTCTGTTGCGTCCGGAGGTGCCGATTGAAATCCGCGCCGGCCTGATCGTCGGTTTTGTCGGAGGCCTGACGACATTTTCGTCCTTTTCCCTGGACACGCTGCGCCTGCTGGAAAGCGGGCAGGCGCCACTGGCCATAGGCTATGCGGCGATCAGCGTGTTCGGCGGGCTGCTGGCGACCTGGGCAGGTCTGTCGCTGACCCGCATTTAATAGACCCGAATTCATTAGACGAGAGAACGATATGCTCGATTCCAAACTGTTACGTACCCAGCTTCAGGACGTAGCGGATCGCCTGGCTTCCCGTGGCTTCACACTGGACGTGGCCCGCATCGAAGCGCTGGAAAACCAGCGCAAGACCGTGCAGACCCGCACTGAGCAGCTTCAGGCCGAGCGTAACGCCCGTTCCAAGTCCATCGGCCAGGCCAAGCAACGCGGCGAAGACATCGCGCCGCTGATGGCTGACATCGATCGCATGGCCGAAGAGCTGAGCACCGGCAAGAAAGAGCTGGACGGCATTCAGTCCGAACTCGACGCCATGCTGCTGAGCATGCCCAACCTGCCGCACGAGTCGGTGCCGGTCGGCGCTGACGAAGAAGAAAACGTCGAAGTGCGCAAATGGGGCACGCCTGCCTCGTTCGACTTCGAAGCCAAGGACCACGTCGCCCTGGGCGAGAAGTTCGGCTGGCTGGATTTCGAAACCGCCGCCAAGCTGTCCGGCGCCCGTTTCGCCCTGCTGCGCGGCCCGATTGCCCGTCTGCACCGCGCCCTGGCGCAGTTCATGATCACCCTGCACATCAACGAGCATGGCTACGAAGAGGCGTACACGCCTTATCTGGTTCAGGCGCCTGCGCTGCAGGGCACTGGCCAGTTGCCGAAGTTCGAAGAGGATCTGTTCAAGATCGCTCGCGAAGGCGAAGCCGATCTGTACCTGATCCCGACGGCCGAAGTGTCGCTGACCAACATCGTTTCCGGCGAAATCCTCGACGCCAAACAGCTGCCGCTCAAGTTCGTCGCCCACACCCCGTGCTTCCGTTCCGAAGCCGGTGCGTCGGGTCGTGACACCCGCGGCATGATCCGTCAGCACCAGTTCGACAAGGTCGAGATGGTGCAGATTGTCGAGCCGGAAAAATCCATGGAAGCCCTGGAGAGCCTGACCGGCAACGCCGAACGCGTCCTGCAACTGCTGGAACTGCCCTATCGCGTGCTGGCCCTGTGCACCGGCGACATGGGCTTCAGCGCCGTGAAGACCTACGACCTGGAAGTGTGGATTCCAAGCCAGGACAAATACCGCGAAATCTCGTCGTGCTCCAACTGCGGCGATTTCCAGGCCCGCCGCATGCAGGCGCGCTGGCGCAACCCGGAAACCGGCAAGCCCGAGCTGGTGCACACCCTCAACGGTTCCGGCCTGGCGGTGGGTCGTACCCTGGTGGCCGTGCTGGAAAACTACCAGCAGGCCGACGGTTCGATCCGCGTGCCAGAGGTGCTGAAACCGTGGATGGGCGGCATCGAGGTCATCGGCTAAATGGAATTTCTGCCACTGTTCCACAACCTGCGGGGCGCTCGCGTGCTGGTGGTGGGCGGCGGCGAGATTGCCTTGCGCAAATCTCGCCTGCTGGCCGATGCCGGTGCGGTCCTGCGGGTGGTTGCACCCCAGATCGGAACAGAGCTGCGCGAGCTGATCGACAGCAGCGGTGGCGAACAGATTCTGCGCGGCTACAGCGAGTCGGATCTGGACGGGTGCGTGCTGATCATTGCCGCGACCGATGACGAACCGCTCAATGCTCAGGTTTCCGCCGATGCCCGCCAACGCGGCGTGCCGGTCAACGTGGTGGACGCGCCGGCCCTGTGCAGCGTGATTTTCCCCGCTATCGTCGACCGTTCGCCGCTGGTGATCGCGGTGTCCAGTGGCGGCGATGCGCCGGTACTGGCACGCCTGATCCGGGCCAAGATGGAAAGCTGGATTCCGCCAACCTATGGCCATCTGGCCGGTCTGGCGGCCCGCTTTCGTCATCAGGTGAAGAACCTCTTCCCGAACGTCCAGCAACGCCGGGCATTTTGGGAGGACGTGTTTCAGGGCCCCATCGCCGATCGGCAACTGGCCGGGCAGGGCGCTGAAGCCGAGCGTCTGTTGCAGGCGAAGATCGACGGCGAGGCGCCCAGCGCATCCGGCGAGGTGTATCTGGTGGGCGCGGGGCCGGGTGATCCGGATCTGCTGACCTTCAAGGCGCTGCGTCTGATGCAGCAAGCCGACGTGGTGCTGTATGACCGCCTGGTGGCGCCGGCGATTCTAGAACTGTGTCGCCGCGATGCCGACCGCATTTACGTCGGCAAGCAGCGCGCCGATCATGCATTGCCCCAGGATCAGATCAACCAGCAACTGGTTGCCCTGGCCAAGCAAGGCAAGCGCGTGGTGCGGCTCAAAGGGGGCGATCCGTTCATCTTTGGCCGTGGTGGCGAGGAAATCGAAGAACTGGCGGCCAACGGTATTCCGTTTCAGGTCGTGCCGGGCATCACTGCCGCCAGTGGCTGCGCAGCCTACGCCGGGATTCCGCTGACCCATCGCGATTACGCGCAATCGGTGCGTTTCGTGACCGGGCACTTGAAGAACAACACCACTGACCTGCCGTGGAAGGACCTGGTGTCACCGGCGCAGACCCTGGTGTTCTACATGGGCCTGATCGGGCTGCCGATCATCTGCAGCGAACTGGTCAGGCATGGCCGGTCTGCCGATACTCCTGCCGCGCTGATCCAGCAAGGCACCACGACCAACCAGCGCGTCTTCACCGGCACCCTGGCGAACCTGCCGCAACTGGTGGCGGAGCATGAGGTTCATGCGCCGACACTGGTGATCGTCGGAGAAGTGGTGACGTTGCGGGACAAACTTGCGTGGTTCGAAGGGGCGCAGGCTAGCGTGTAGTTGATCCCGTAGCAGCACGGCTTGCCGGCGGGGGCGTCATTAAGGTCGCCCCCGCCGGCAAGCCGTGCTGCTACGGTGCCGTCACCGATCACACGTTCTGCAAAATGCCTTTCCCGCTCATCCGCGCACGGTCATGCGCACCGCTGAAATCCTGCTCCGGCCCCTTTGGCACCACACCCGTCGGGTTGATGGTGGCGTGGCTAGCGTAGTAATGATGCTTGATATGCGTGAAGTCGACCGTCTCGGCAACCCCCGGCAGCTGATACATCTCGCGCACCCAGTTGCTCAGGTTCGGGTGGTCGGCGATGCGGCGCAGGTTGCACTTGAAGTGGCCGTGGTACACCGCGTCGAAACGAATCAGTGTGGTGAACAGGCGCACATCAGCCTCGGTCAGGTATTCACCTGCCAGGTAGCGCTTCTCGCCCAGCAGTTGTTCCAAGGCGTCGAGTTCGGCGAAGACTTCGTCGAAAGCCTCCTCGTAAGCACCTTGTGACGTGGCGAAACCCGCACGGTAAACACCGTTGTTCACCGCCGGATAGATGCGGTCGTTCAGACGATCGATTTCAGGGCGCAGGGCTTCAGGGTAAAGATCCAGGGTGTTGCCGGTCAGGCCATTGAATGCCGAGTTGAACATCCGGATGATTTCCGAGGACTCGTTACTAACGACGCGCTGCAGCTTCTTGTCCCACAGCACGGGCACGGTCACGCGGCCGGTGTAATCGGCGGTGTCGGCCAGATAGCGCTCATACATGTAGGTGTGGCCGTCGAGCGCATCGCCGGTGGAGCCGGTGCTCTTGTCGAAGGTCCAGCCGTGTTCGCGCATCAGCCAACTGACCACGGACACATCGATCAGGTCTTCCAGGCCCTTGAGCTTGCGCACGATCAGCGTGCGATGGGCCCACGGACATGCCAGGGAAACGTAGAGGTGATAGCGGCCGGCCTCGGCCTTGAAGCCACCTTCGCCGGACGGGCCAGGGCGGCCGTCTGCGGTGACCCAGTTGCGGCGCTTGGCCTGTTCGCGTTGAAACGCCCCGTCTTTGCTGCTTTCGTACCACTGGTCCTGCCAGCGTCCTTCAACGAGAAGGCCCATGTCTGACTCCAAAAGTGTGTGCACTGTTGTGCGTTGGAGATCAGTCTAAAGAGAATCGTTCGAAGAAATAGCGCAAAGACTGGGGTGTAATAATCGACTAAATCGATCTGTTCCGGTTTGCCCAATACGCCTCGGCGCGCTCGAACGCTTCTGGCCGGGGCATTCCGAGGCCGCGCAAGGCCAGGGCGATGGTGGAAATCAGCGCCAGTTGCGGATAGCTGTCTTCGGCTTCGCCTTTCCAGATCGCGACCAGCTGCTGCGGATCGAGGGTCGCCGGTTTCACATGGCGCCGCTCCGACAACGCAGGCCATTCCTCATCCCAGGCCTGGCCATCCGTTGTGCCATAGAGGTGGCTGATGGTGTCCGGGTTGATCTCGACCTCCCCACCGTCGCCCTTGATAACGATGGCGTGATCCCCCAGCAGCGTGCTGGCATCGCGGTGCACTGCCTGGTAACCAGGGTGAAAGATGCTTTGCAGCCCGCAACGGGCACCTAGCGGGTTGAGGATGCGCGCCAGGGAGTGAATCGGCGAGCGCAGGCCCAGGGTATTGCGCAGATCGATCATGCGTTGCAGTTGCGGCGCCCAGTCACCCAGCGGGATGAAGGCCAGGTTGTGCTGCGCCAGCGCATCGTCCACCGCCTGCCAGCCCCGGCACAGCGGAATGCCCAGCAGTTCCAGCAGTTGTTCGCTGTAAAGGCGGCCTGCGGTGTGTGCGCCACCGCCGTGCATCAGCACCTTCACGCCGTTTTGCGACAGGCATTTGGCGGCAAGCAGGTACCACGGCAGATGACGCTTCTTGCCGGCGTAGGTGGGCCAGTCGATGTCCACCGCCAGTTGCGGCGCATTCAGGCGTTCGCGCACCGCTTCGGTAAAACCGGCCAGCTCCTCGGCGCTTTCTTCCTTGTGCCGCAGCAGCATCAGGAAGGCGCCAAGTTGCGCGTCCTCCACCTTGCCATCGATCACCATGCCCATGGCCTGGCGGGCTTCTTCGCGGGTCATGTTGCGCGCACCGCGCTTGCCCTTGCCCAGGATGCGCACGAATTCGGCGAACGGATGCTCGGCAGGGGTTTGCAGGACGAGGGGGGCGTAGTCGGTCATAGGCAATTGGTCGGCTTTGGCAGGCCCGCCAGCTTGGCGGCAAGTTTGGCGGGAGTGCCGTTGAACAGGCGATTGAGGTGCAGGCTGTTGCCTTTTTCAGCGCCCAGCTTCAGGGCAGTGTACTTGACCAGCGGCCGAGTGGCCGGGGACAACTGGTACTCGGCATAGAACGCCCGCAGCACCTCGAGCACTTCCCAGTGTTCGGGCGTCAGGGTGATGTCCACCTCGCGCGCCAGCGCTTCGGCGACCTCGGCAGACCAGTCGTCGAGGTGTTCGAGGTTGCCGTCCTTGTCCAGGGCGATGCTGCGCCCGTTGACGTTGAGTGCGTTCATAGCCAGGTGTTGACCTTGTCATAGTGCACCGACAGTTCGACGAAACCCGGGTAATCGACAGCCTTCACCCAGTCGGGCAGTTCGATGTGGCGCGCAGTGGCGTCTTCATCGAGCACGAACAGTTTCAGGTTGTCGGCCCGGGCGTCCAGCGCCTGGCGCGCAGCCGTGGAGGCGTTCAGCGCGTAGGTCGCGTCGCCGCACAACAGAATGGCATCTTCGCCGCCCAGCACGCGCAGGCAAGTGTTCAGGCGCGAGTCGGCAAAAGGGGAGTGAGATAACACGTGCAAGGTCGACATCAGATCGTGATCACCTGGTCATAACGGTCAATGAGCGCGGCGATTTCATCATCCTGCAGGACGTTCAGCGGCTCGACATTCAGTGCCTCAGGCGACATGCCGCGTTCGGCAAGGCTGGTGCCGCAGGCGAACAGGTCTTCGACACCGAACATTTCCAGTGCTTGCAGGTTGGCGGTCAGGTCTTTCTGTTGCAAGGCCTTGGCGTTCTGCGAGGGCAGCAATTGCAACACGCCGTCATCCAGGAACAGCATGCCCAGCGGCAGATCGAACGCGCCGCCTGCCAATGCAATATCCAGGGCTTCGCGAGCGCTGGGGCCGGACCACGGGGCTTGGCGGCTGATGATGAGCAAAGACTTGGCCATCTCAAGGCCCTCCAAAGCAGATCAGGCGATCGGCGGCCTGCACCCCGTCGTGCAACTGACCCAGCCCCGACAGCTCCCAAGGCGCCGCGATACTGGCCGCCGTTCGCGAGTAGCGCCGGGCTTCTTCTTCGTTCAGTACGCCACGGCGCAGGGCCGCTGCGATGCACACCACAGCGTCAAGTTGATTGCTCGTCACGAACTCACGCCACTGGGCTGGCACATCGAGTTCGTCCTGGGGCGCGACCACCGTAGAGGACGCGCTGTGCACGCCGTCCTGGTAGAAGAACAGCCGCACAATCTGGTGTCCTGCGGCCAATGCAGCCTGGGCGAACAGCAGGGCACGGCGCGAGGAGGGCGCGTGAGCGGGCGAATACAGGGCGATGGCGAACTTCATGAGCGGCTCTGTCAGCGGAGGTTGCGAGGAACAATGGCCGCCATGATAAAGAATTCACGAACCCGAGACAGCAAAAAGCCCGCCGAAGCGGGCTTTTTGTTCAAGCTGGCAGAGTGTCAGTCCTTGCTGCTGCCCATGATGCCGAAGATCTGCAACAGGCTGATGAACAGGTTGTAGATCGATACATACAGGCTGATGGTGGCCATGATGTAGTTGCGCTCACCGCCGTGGATGATGGCGCTGGTCTGGAACAGGATGCACACCGACGAGAACAGCACGAAACCTGCGCTGATCGCCAGTTGCAGACCGCTGATCTGGAAGAACATGCTCGCCAGCACCGCCGCCAGCAGCACGAAGAAGCCTGCGGTGATAAAGCCGCCCAGGAAGCTCATGTCCTTGCGGGTAATCAGCACGTAGGCCGACAGACCACCGAACACCAGCGCCGTCATGGCGAACGCCGAGGAAACGATTTCAGCGCCGCCCTGCATGCCCAGGTAGCGGTTGAGGATCGGGCCGAGGATGAAACCCATGAAGCCGGTCAGCGCAAACGCCGACACCAGGCCCCAGGCCGAATCGCGCAGCTTGTTGGTCAGGAAGAACAGACCGTAGAAGCCGATCAGCACCACGAAGACGTTCGGGTAGCGCACGTTCATCTGCTGTGCGACGAACGCCATGATGCCGCTGAAGGCGAGGGTCAGGGCCAGAAGGCCGTATGTGTTGCGCAGGACGCGGCTAACCTCTAGCTGCTCGACCTGCACGCGGTTGTTGACTGCGTAATCCTGTTCGCGCATGGCGCTACTCCTGATGGTTTGAAATCTCACGTTGCAAAGATCATAACAGAGCCGCAGGGGCACGCGAGCCAGAGAGTTTGACAGCTTGTTTCATTACGGTATTATGGCGCCCGCAACGCAATGGAGGTGTGGCCGAGTGGTTTAAGGCAGCAGTCTTGAAAACTGCCGACTGTAACAGGTCCCTGAGTTCGAATCTCTGCGCCTCCGCCATATCTTGTACCGCAAAGCCCCGTTTTTACGGGGCTTTGTCGTTTCTGGGGTTTGTGGTCCTGAGCGGTGCCAGACTACCTGAACAGCTCCGAATGAGTGCCAAGGTCAACAAAGACCACTTCGCGTTCGGTGGCTTGGTAGATGAGGAGAAAATCCCCACCGACATGACACTCCCGCGTTCCTTCCCATTCTCCTCGAAGTTCGTGATCCCGGTATGAAGGGGGCAGTGGCTGTCCCATCCAGATCATTGTCATCACTTCGCGCATCGCCTTCATGTCACTTCGACCGGCGCGATTGTGCCGTTCCCATGACTTCCCGAATTCTGCCGTGTAGTCGACACGTCGCGGCAACGCTGCCCGTTTAGGATCAGGGGATTCGTTTTGCGCCTGCTTCGGGGGCTTCTTTGCCATCCAGATCCTCTAACAATTCGTCCATTGATTCGAAGCGGCTGCGGATTTGTCTCGCCTGGGCCAGAGCCCGGGCGGTTTTTTCCGAGGGGGCGCGTACTTCGAAGGGCAATCCCTGGGTTTCTACGACCTGAAGCAAAAAAAGCCGCATCGCTTCACTGATCGTCAGTCCGCAAGCGCTCAGCACTGCGGTCACCTGGAGCTTGAGTTCTTCGTCGATGCGGCAACGCACGTCGGTGTTCTTGAGTAATGCGGCCATGGTCTCACCTGTATTCAGAATGTAGCTACATTGTGGCTACGTAATGAGGCCAATTATTCGCTTCTGGTGCAGGTACTGCAACACAGTCAAAAAATTTTTTGTGTGAAGGACTCATTCAGGACATTTCATGAGGTGGTGCCGCGTGCAGGAGGTCGAGTCGCCAGCGCCAGTGCCTCAAGATGCCCTGAACGTCTCCCCGCAGGGATCAGCCCGCCACATCCACCAGCACGATCTCGCTGCGTCGATGGGCAAGGAATCTGAGCACCGATTCGTTCTGTACGGCCGCTCCGTCCCCAGGACCCACGGTCACACCGTTGACTTCGATCTGCCCTGACGCCACCACCAGGTAGACCTTGCGCGCGATGTCCAGCGTGTATTCGGCGTGGCCGCCTCGATCCAGCGTTGCAGCGGCCAGGCGGGCTTCGGCGCGGATGCGCAGGGCGTCGTGGTCTTCATCGAAGCCGCTGGCCAGTGTTTCGAATTTGCCCCTGGAGGGTTGCTTGGGGAAAGGCCGCACGCCCCAGCTTGGCGGCAGGCCCTTGAGGTCCGGAAAGATCCAGATCTGGAAGATTTTCGTGTCTTCGCTTTCGAAGTTGTATTCGCTGTGCTGGATGCCGGTGCCGGCGCTCATGACCTGGACGTCGCCTGCGGCGGTGCGCCCGCTGTTGCCAAGGCTGTCCTGATGGGTAATCGCGCCCTGGCGGACATAGGTGATGATTTCCATCTCCTGGTGTGAGTGAGGGGCAAAGCCTGTTTGCGGAGCGATGGTGTCATCGTTCCAGACTCTCATCCGCCCCCAGTTCATGCGCTTGGGATCCTGATAGTCGGCGAATGAGAAATGGTGTCGCGTATCCAGCCATCCGTGGTTCCCGCCACCCAACTTTCTAAACGGACGTAGTTCAATCATGTTCCGGCCTCCGAGGGTATTCGAACGAGCTCAGGCTCATCGGTCCGCTAATGAACATCGGCCCGAACTCACCGGAAAAGCCAAATAATTCGAACGAAGTTATCTAATTAATTGATCAGAAGGATCATGACTTAGTAAATGCGCGGCATTGGCGTGACGTGGCGCAAAGTGCAGGGAGGTTTGCAAAGTACAAACACCAGGTTCGCGATATTGATAGAGGACAGGTTTAACGACGCTCCCTGCATCATCCCCTGTTACATGGGACCTTTGTCGCTATGGCTAATCAGGCCGGCTGCGGTTTACCCTCATTCTTTGAGAACAATAAGATAAATCCAGGACCCTCCCATGGATCGTTTACTCAGTGTCGAAGCCTTTGTGCGGGTTGCCGAGACCGGCAATTTCGCGAAGGCTGCATTGCAATTGGGCGTGACCCGCTCGGTTATTTCACATCGCATTCAGCAGTTGGAACAGTTCATCAATGCACCGCTGTTTCATCGCAGCACGCGACATGTGCGCCTGTCCGACGTCGGGGAGACCTATTACAAGGAATGCTCGGACATGGTCGCCAACTTCAACTCACTGACCGAGCACATGCGCGAGCTGCGCGCCAAGCCCACCGGAAAGTTGCGGATCCAGATGCTTCCAGGCTTTGCCATCGGGCACTTTGGCCGGATGATGGCCGAGTTCAACCGCCTGTACCCCGATATCGAGATCGATGTGGTGGTCAATGACCGGGTGGTCGATCCCATCGAGGAAGGCTTCGATGTCGCCTTCCAGATGTTTCCGCCGCTGAGTGAAACCCTGATCGAGCGCAAGCTGTTTTCCGTTCGCCGGTTGTTCTGCATGTCCCCGCAATATGCCGCCGAATTTGGTGTGCCTCGCCATCCCGACGATTTACTGAACCACAAGATCGCGATGTACGCAGGTTACCCCTCGCGCAACCGCTGGGTGTTCACTCACGAGGGCGAACAATTGAATCTCAGCCTGCCGGGGCATATGCGTTCCAACTCGGTCCACTTGTTGCGTGATTATGCCGAGACGGGCGTGTGCATTGTTTGCCTGCCGACGCTGGTGGCCAGCGATGACCTGCTGGCGGGGCGACTTATTCCCGTACTGCCCGAGTACCACCTGTCTTCGTTCAACTTCTCCGCCGTGTTCCCGGCCACTCAGCGACGGGCCCTGAAAGTGCGCACCCTCATTGAGTTTCTGGTCGAGCATTTTGCTGATGAACCCAGTTGGGATCGACCGTTGCTGGAGCGCGGCTGGATTGTTTGAACCAGGCTCGTCGGCGAACAGTGTTCGCGTTTCGCAAACACTGTTGTCGGCCCCTGCGTAATTGTTCCCGGTCAGTCATCGCCGTACCGTGGCTTCACCTCAATAACAACAAGTGCGGTGAACGCGATGAGTACTGCTGCAATCAAGACGGTCTTCGGCTCGCTGGAAAACTACACCAAAGGGTCGGTGGAAATTATCAGTGGTGAAGCCCGCCACTATGCATTTTCGAACATCTTCGAAGTGGCTGAAAAATCCCCTCCCTACCAGAAAGTCGTGGTGGGCCTGAACCTTGGCTATGTGATCGAAACCCTGCGCGCTGAAGGTCAGTCGCCCTGGTTCACCGCCGCTCATGACGAATTCGCCATCGTGATGGACGGTGAAGTGCGCGTCGACTTCCTCAAGCTGGATACGCCTCAGGTGGACGGCGAGGGCACTCGCCTGGCGGGTGAAGTGCCGGTCGGCAAGCCCATGGGATACGTGCTGCTCAAACGCGGCCATCAGTGCCTGCTGCCTGCCGGCACCGCGTACCGCTTTGAATCCAGCCGCCCGGGTGTGCTGTTGCAGCAGACCATCAAAGGTCCGCTGTCGGTCGAGAAATGGGCAGACATCTGCCTCAAGTGATTCGTTGATCGCCACTCATCCCTACCCAGAACAAGAGGAATTTTCCATGGCCATGCTGGAAACCGCCGTTGAGGCACCATCGTTCGCTGACGACGAAGTCAGCGCAAGCGCACCCCATCCGGTCACCGGGTATCGCTCCTACCGGCTCGGTGCTTTCGAACTGTCGCGCGATGAGTATTTCGCCCGCATCACCTGGCCCGCCAAGGGCGAAACCCGTTCGCACCTGATCCCGGCCGACATCTTTCTGCGTGCGCTGATGCGTGACGTGGCCTGGGGCTTTTTCTATGGTTGGGTCAACTTCGACAACGTCATCGGTACCCGCAACTACTACGGCAGGGTCGATCTGTACGCCGGTACCTTCAACGGCGTGTTGAAAGAGGCCGGGGTCAACTACACCGAGAACTTCGAAACTCCGCTGATCATGGCGACGTTCAAGGCCATGCTGCGCGACTGGGTGAACTGCACCTTCGACCCGTTCGCCGCGCCACAGGAAACCGGCACCGCCTTCGGGCGCAAGAACGGTGAAAACCTCGAAGCCATCGAGCGTTTCCGCATCGCCACCAAACGCATGCCTGGCATGCCGGATGATTCGCCGCTGCGCAACGATCTGGACATCAACCGTCACTTCGCCGATGTCAGTCAGGATGAGCCGCAGATTCACACGGCTGAAGGTTTCGAAGGCCAGTTGCATGCCTTCAGCCTGTTCAAGTACTTGTCGCGCTCCGACGTGACCTGGAACCCTTCCGTGACTTCGGTCTGCAAGGCCAGCCTGTTCTGCCCGACCACCGAAGAATTCATGCTGCCGGTGTTCCACGGTAACGATCGGGTCGAGTGGTTCCTGCAAATGTCCGATGACATCGTCTGGGACGTCGCCGACAAGGACGAGGGCAATCCGCGTGCGCGCATCACCATGCGTCCTGGTGACATCTGCGCCATGCCGGCCGATATCCGCCACCAGGGTTACTCGACCAAACGCTCGATGTTGATGGTCTGGGAAAACGCCACGCCCAACCTGCCAGAGCGCTACGAGAGCGGTGAACTCACGCCGTACCCGATCGAGTTCTAAGCCTTGTTGGGCCTGACCGGGTCAGGCCCGTTTCCAGTCAGTTGCAAGCGCCGTGCAGGTCATGCGGCGCGAGGAATGCACCATGCACAACCAGCTGTTTATCGATGGTCGATTCGTGGACGCCGTGGACGGCGGCACGATCGATGTGGTTTCACCGCACGATGGCTCGCTCATTACCAGGATCGCCGCGGCTGAGGCGGTGGACGTTGACCTGGCGGTGGATGCCGCCAAGCGGGCGTTTCCGGCCTGGGCGGCGATGGGGGCAGCGCAGCGTGGGCGGTTGTTGCTGAAACTTGCCGACAAGATCGAAGAGTGCGCCGAAGAGCTGGCGCAACTTGAATCCCTCGACACCGGTCACCCGATCCGCGACTCGCGCGGGCTCGATGTGCCACGCACGGCTGCCTGTTTCCGTTACTTCGGCGGCATGGCCGACAAGGTCGAAGGCTCGGTCATTCCTGTCGATCCAGGCTTTCTCAACTACGTGCAGCGAAAGCCCGTGGGCGTGGTCGGGCAGATCGTGCCGTGGAACTTTCCGCTGATGTTCACCAGCTGGAAGATGGGCCCGGCACTGGCTGCCGGCAATACCGTGGTGCTCAAGCCTTCTGAAATCACCCCGTTGTCGACCCTGCGCATCGCCGAGCTGATGAAAGAAGTCGGCTTTCCAGACGGCGTGGTCAACATCGTGCCCGGTTACGGCCACACTGCCGGTCAGCGTCTGGCCGAGCATCCGGATGTCGGCAAGATCGCCTTCACCGGGTCCACTGCGACCGGTCGCCGCGTTGTCGAGGCGTCCCAAGGCAACCTCAAGCGTGTTCAACTGGAACTGGGAGGCAAGGGCGCGAACATCGTGTTCGCCGACGCCAACCTCGACGCGGCGGTCAATGGCGCGGCCTGGGCCATCTTTCACAATCAGGGCCAGGCCTGTATCGCAGGTTCGCGTCTGATCCTGCACAAGGACATCGCTGACGCGTTCCTGGAGCGTTTCATCACCCTGGCGCGGTCGATTCGCCTGGGCGACCCGATGAACCCGGACACCGAAATGGGCCCGCTGACTTCGGCCCTGCACCGTGACCGCGTGCTGGCGTACGTGGACATCTGCCGCGAGCAGGGCGGCCGTGTTCTTACCGGTGGCAAGGCGCCTGCCGATCCTGCATTGGCGAGCGGGTTTTATGTCGAACCGACCGTGGTCGAGGCGGCGCCCGGGGACCGTGTCTCCCAGGAAGAAGTGTTCGGGCCGTTCGTGACGGTGCTGCGGTTTGAAACCGACGAAGAAGCGCTGGCGATTGCCAACTCGACGGAGTACGGCCTGGGCAGCGGTCTGTGGACGCAGAACCTTGCGCGGGCCCACAAGATGGCCGATTCGATCCACGCCGGGATGTGCTGGATCAACTGCTACAAGCGCGTCAGTCCAGGCAGCCCGTTCGGCGGTGTAGGGCGGTCGGGGTATGGCCGTGAGATGGGCTTCGAAGCGATGCATGACTACACCGAGGCGCGCTCGGTGTGGGTCAACGTCGACGCCACCATTCCCGCTCATTTCAAACGCTGAGGCCGGCCATGAATCCATTTGTCTACCAAAGCCTGCCGACGCGCGTAGTGTTCGGCTGGGGCAAGCTGTCTGAACTGGCGCAGGAAATCGACCGGCTGGGTGCGCGACGTGCGTTGATTCTGACCACGCCGGAGCAACAGGACCTGGGCGAGCAGGTTGCCGCGCTGTTGGGTTCGCGCTCGGCGGGTGTCTATCCGAACGCGGTGATGCATGTGCCGATCGAAGTCGCGCAGGCGGCCCGGATCGAGGCTGTCCGGCTGGGCGCCGACTGCTGCGTCGCCGTCGGTGGAGGCTCGACCATCGGCCTGGGCAAGGCGATCGCCATGGACTCGGGCCTGCCGATTCTGGCAGTGCCGACCACCTATGCCGGCTCGGAAATGACGCCCATCTACGGGCTCACTGAAGATCGCCTGAAACGGACCGGGCGTGACATCCGCGTGCTGCCGAAAACCGTCATCTACGACCCGCAACTGACTCTGTCGCTGCCGGCGCAGGTGTCTGCGTGCTCGGGGATGAATGCCATGGCCCATGCGGTCGAGGCGCTGTACGCCCAGGACGCCAATCCCATCATCGGCTTCATGGCCGAAGAGTCGATCCGGGCACTGGCCGCCTCGTTGCCACTGATCGTCCAGGACCCTGAGCATCCCGAGGCGCGAGGCCAGGCCCTCTACGGTGCCTGGCTTGCCGGCATCTGCCTGGGCTCGGTGGGCATGGCCTTGCACCACAAGCTTTGCCATACGCTGGGCGGCACCTTCAACCTGCCCCACGCTCAGGCCCATGCAATCGTGCTGCCGCACGCGGCGCACTACAATTGCGAGGCGGCGGCGCAGCCCCTGCAACGTGCCGCCCGCGCGCTAGGTGGTGACGAGGCTAAGGACGTTGGCCAGTTGCTGTTTGCGTTGAACGAAAAGCTGGGCATTCCTCTGTCGCTGGCAGAGCTGGGCATGCCCAAGGATGGCCCCGCCGAGGCCGCCCACATCGCCTGCGCCAGCCCGTACTACAACCCCAGACCGTTTGAACAGGCGCCCATCGAGGCGCTGCTGACGCGGGCCTGGAACGGCTGGTCACCCGCTTGAAAAACGACGCCGGAGCACTCAGTGCCCCGGCGTTTTGCTTTCCCCAATCCCATCGGAATAACAACAATGACCGATCATTACAAAGCCGTGGAAGCCTTGATCTCCGAACAGGCTGTCAGCAGTTTCGAGACCAGCCCCAACCCGCGTTTCAAACAGATCATGCAAAGCCTGGTGCGCCACTTGCACGACTTCGTCAGCGAGGTCGAGCTGACCGAACAGGAGTGGTTCGAGGGCATTCGTTTTCTGACCGAGACCGGACAGAAGTGCGATGGCAAGGTGCGTCAGGAATTCATCCTGCTGTCGGACACCCTGGGGGTGTCGATGCTGGTGGATGCGATCAATCATCGGCAGAGCACCAACGCCACCGAGACAACGGTGTTCGGCCCGTTCTTCATCGAGGGCATGCCCGATCGCAGTTATGGCGAGAACATGGCGTTGACCGACGGCGTACCGGCACTGGTGCATGGCCGGGTGCTCGATGTGCTGGGCCGGCCAGTGGTCGGGGCGGTGCTCGACGTCTGGCAAACCGCAGACAACGGCATGTACTCCGGGCAAGATCCGGATCAGCCGTTCGGCAACCTGCGCGGGCGCTACCGTAGCGACAACGACGGCTGCTTCGCCATTCAGACCACAGTGCCGGTGTGCTACCCGATTCCCACCGATGGCCCCGTGGGCGAGATGCTGGATGCGGCCAATCGTCATGCCTGGCGACCTGCCCATCTGCATTTCATGATTCAGGCGCCGGGCTATCGCAAGCTGGTCACGCACCTGTTCAACAGTGATGACCCATACCTGGATTCCGATGCCGTGTTCGGCGTCAAAGGGTCGTTGCAGGTGACCTATGAAGATCGCCCGGCCCACGACGAGGATGCAGCAGGGCTGGACATGGCCTATCCGTACAAGCGCGCGTACTACGATTTTGTCCTGGAGGCCGCCTGAGTCATGGGACAGTTTTTCGCCGTTTTCGCCACTGACCACGAAGGCTCCCAGGCGCTGCGCGAGAAGTTGCGGCCCACCCACCGGGCGCATTTGCGAGCGCCAGGGATGCATCACGTGGTGGTGCGTCTGGGTGGTCCGACACTGAACGATGCGGGCGCTGCAATGAATGGCACGCTGCTGGTGATCGAGGCCGCCAGCCTGCCTGAGGTCGAAGCCTTCCTGCAGGACGATCCGTATGTCCAGGCCGGGCTGTTCTCGCGGATTGAAATTCGCCCCTGGAACTGGAGCCTGGGCAACCCGGCTCTGCGGGATTCTGTATGAACACCATCACGCTATGTCAGCTTGAAGACATTGCCGATGGCGGCGCCCTGGGGCTGCCGGATCACACCCAGCTCCATCCCTCGGGGCTGGTTGCCGTACGCCAGGCGCAATCGGTGTGGGTGTACCTGAATCGATGCCCACACTTCTCGGTGCCCCTGAACTATCGGCCGCAAACCTTCTGTACCTACCGCGGCAAAGTCCTGATGTGCGCCCATCACAGTGCCATGTTTCGTTTTGACGACGGCATGTGTGTGGAGGGCCCTTGTCAGGGCGCGCGGCTGGATTCTGTGCAGGTTCGCGTCGAGGCGGGCAGCGTGGTGATGGACGTCCAGGACTGAGCGCATTGCGTAAAACAGAGGCCTGACCCGCAAGGTTCCGTTGGGACGCCTTGCCGGTCGGGCCTCTGTCTTTTCACGGTGTGAACATCAAGCCGAAGTGCCCTGTGGGGGGGGAGGGGACAACCACTTCCCGTGAGTGAGAACGTGGTTGTCTCTGTGTGATCGATGCCCCTCGGCCTGGCGGGCACACCGCAGTGAATCAGTTGACGTTTTGCTTCAGGCGCTTGGCGATGCCCGCGACGTGCTCGCCCTGGAAGCGCGCGATCTGCAGTTCATTCTCGCTAGGCTGACGAGAACCGTCGGGGCCTGCCAGCGTCGAGGAACCGTATGGGGTACCACCGGAGATTTCGCTCATGTTGACCAGTCCTTGCTCGGAGTACGGAACGCCGACGATGACCATCCCGTGGTGCAGCAGGGTGGTGTGGAAGCTGGTGATGGTGGTTTCCTGGCCGCCGTGCTGGGAGGCGGTGCTGGTGAACACGCTGCCCACTTTGCCGATCAGTCCGCCGGACATCCACAGGCCGCCGGTCTGGTCGAGGAAGTTACGCATTTGCGAGCACATGTTGCCGAAGCGGGTCGGGGTGCCGAAGATGATGGCGTCCGCTTCTGCCAGCTTTTCCGGCGTCGCGAAAGGGATGGAGGCGAAGGCGGCGCGGTAACCCTTGATGCCGCTCTTGACCAGGACTTCTTCCGGCATCAGTTCCGGAACCTGCAGCAGTGTGACCTCAACATCCCCGATCGAACGGGCGCCAGCGGCGATGGCTTCGGCCATCTTGTAGATGTGCCCGTACGAGCTGTAGAAAACGATCTGGATTTTAGTGGTCATGTGAATTTCCTGAAGACGTCATTGTTAGAAGAAACTGCAATCAGCGAGCCATTAAACTTACCGATTGCTCAATGCAGCATGAGCAGGGCAAGAGGACAAAACAACACTAAGCAGGTTGTCGATTCGCAAACGTGGTGATTGTAAACGGCGAACGATCGCCGCCAGACATCATGGGCAGAGTTCTGAGTGTTAATAACGCGCCAGGAATGAGCTAAGTGGCTGGTTTCATGAACTATTAAGTTGGGCATCTCATGCAGGATGAAGTCGATGTCCTCTCAAAACCCGATCAGTCTGTTCGCGTTTGCCAAACGTCGCTGTATTGCCTCTCCAATGTCGGGTGATTAGTCTGAAGTCACTCGCCTGATTAATAGCTTCAAACAAGAAGGATCAGGCGCCTTCCCAGCAAATGGGCCGTGATAGGAGACACACGATGGAAACAATAGAGGGCGTGGTAGTTGTCGGCGGAGGCCCGGTCGGGCTGCTCACCGCATTGAAACTTGGCAAGGCCGGTGTGCGGGTAGTTGTCCTGGAGTCCGAATCAGGCGTTTCACCCTCGCCACGGGCAGTTGCCTATATGCCACCCACCGCTGCTGCACTGGACCGTTTCGGTTTGCTCGACGACATTCGCAAACGCGCCGTGTGGTGCCCGGACTTCGCCTACCGTCACGGTAACGGCGAACTGATCGCGAAGATGGACTGGGCCGTTCTGGCGCAGGACACCGATTACCCTTACATGCTGTTGCTGGCGCAGAACCATGTGTCCAACGTGATCGTGGAGCATCTGCGCAAGCTGACCAACGTCGAAATCCGCTGGAATCACAAGGTCGAGGAGATCGAGCAGGACGACGACTACGTGACCATGGAAACCAGCGGTCCGGCCGGCAAGGCGCGTTTGCGGGCGAAGTGGGTAGCGGCCACCGACGGCGCACGCAGCACCGTGCGCGGGAAGATCGGGCTGACGTTCGACGGGATTACCTGGGGCGAACGCCTGGTTGCCACCAACGTGTTCTACGACTTCTCCCTGCACGGGTATTCCCGGGCCAACTTCGTGCACGACCCGGTGGACTGGGCCGTGGTCGTCCAGCTCGACAAGACCGGACTGTGGCGCGTTTGCTACGGCGAAGACCCGGACATCTCCGAAGCCGAAGTCCGCCGCCGCCTGCCGGAGCGCTTCAAGCGCCTGTTGCCCGGCGCGCCGACGCCGGATCAATACCGGGTCGACTACCTCAACCCGTACCGTGTCCACCAGCGCTGCGCGGCCGAGTTCCGTCGCGGTCGGGTGATCCTGGCCGGTGATGCCGCCCATGCCACCAACCCGATGGGCGGGCTGGGGCTGTCCGGCGGTGTGCTCGATGCCGAGCATCTGGCCGAAGCATTGATTGCGGTCATCAATGAAGGCGCTTCCAGCAAAGTGCTGGATGAGTATTCTGTTGACCGGCGCAAAGTGTTCCTCGAGTTCACCTCGCCCACCGCAACCGCCAACTTCACCTGGATGAAAGAAAGCGACCCTGCGCAACGGGCTCGTGATAACGCAATGTTCGATCACGCGGGCAAGGACCTTAAAGTCATGCGCGAAATCTTGCTCGACTTCGAAAGGCTCAATGGCCGACGGGTGATCAAGCCATTGCAACATACTGCAGAGCGTGAAGCCGTGAGTGCATGACGTTCGCCCTCTGAGTGTTGTAACTCGTAATAAGCAGCAGTAATCATCGAGCGCGCAGCATGGCTGTGCGGACAGCCCTGCGTGATTGTCTGTAGGCGCGCGCTTGCCCGCGACGGCGGTGTTTGAGGCATACCGTCAATGACTGAACTATCGCAGTCGCGGGCAAGCGCGCTCCTACATAAGCGGATGCTGTTGCGCTCGATTCAAGATCAGATGGTTAAAGAATACGGTAAGGATTTTCTATAAAACGACCGCAGTACTGTCTCGTCTGAAACTTTCAGGCAGTGAGAAAGTTTCCGAGTGTCCAAACAATAAAAATTATAAGTCAGGGTTACTCTATGAACGTGAAAGCGAACATCAGCGTTGTACCCGCAAGACCCTCGTTATGTTACATGCACGTTGCCGTGGCGGCTGCTGTGTTCGGCATTCAGAGCATCCCGTCAGCGCAGGCTTTCCAGATTGATACTGGCAGTACCGATTTCTCCGTGGCGTGGGACAACACGCTCAAATACAGCGCCGCCTGGCGCGTGGAGAATCAGGACCACGCTGTTCGGCCTTCCTACAACCCGAACCTCGATGACGGCGACAACAACTTCAATCGCGGATTGATTTCTGATCGCCTGGATCTTCTCTCCGAACTGGACATGAGTTATCGGCACACCTATGGCGTGCGGCTCAGCGGGGCGGCCTGGTACGACGACGTTTATAACCGGGGCAACGACAACCACAGCGACACGGTCAACAGCTCGTCCGTGCGCAACGATCAGTTCACCCATGACACCCGGGATCTGCAGGGCCGGGACGGAGAGCTGCTCGACGCCTTCGCCTATGGCAAGTTTGCTCTTGGCGACATGTCGTTGTCGCTCAGGGGAGGGCGCTACAGCCAGGTCTACGGTGAAAGCCTGTTCTTCGGCGGCAACGGCATCGCGGTTGCGCAGTCGCCGGTCGACATCATCAAGCTGCTGTCGGTGCCCAACTCCACGTTCAAGGAAATCATCCGACCGGTCAATCAGGTGGGCGGCACGCTGCTGGTCAACCAGAACCTGACGCTCGGCGCTTATTACCAGTACCGCTGGGAGCCTGCACGCCTGCCGGGGGCCGGCAGTTACTTCAGTTACGCCGACTTTGTCGATGAAGGCGGCGAGCAGTTCTTCATCGGACCCGGGCAGGCACTGCGGCGCGGCAAGGACATCGATGCCTCCGATTCCGGACAGTATGGTTTCGAGGTCAAGATGCAGTTCGGTGACTTCGAGTACGGCCTCTACGCCGCTCGTTACCATGACAGGTTTCCGCAGTTCTACCTGCGCCCCGAGCAAGGCGATTACGAGCTTGTCTACGGCGAGGGCATCAGAACCTTCGGTGCCAGCATCAGCACCCTGGTCGGCGAGACCAACGTCGCGGCCGAAGCGTCGGTGCGGCGCAACACGCCGCTGGCCGCCACCGGCAACGTGGTGCTGGATCTCAGCGGCCGAGGCGACGGCGATCACGACCCGTTGTATCCAGTGGGCAACACCTTCCACGCGCAAATCTCGGCGATCAGCGTCGCGCCCGGAAACTCGCTCTGGGACGGCGCAACGCTGCTCGGTGAGCTGGCCTACAACCGCATCACCAGCGTCGATAAAAACCGCGACCAACTGGACCCCAACGTCACCCGCAACGCGAGCTCGCTGCGAGTGCTGTTCACACCGGAATACTTCCAGGTTCTGCCCGGCGTCGATCTGAGCGTACCCATCGGTATCGGCTACGGCATCAACGGCAACACCGCAGTGCTGGGCACCGGCTTCTCGCCCGAAGGTGGCGGGGACGTGAGCCTGGGCTTGCAGTTCGATTACCGCAAAACCTGGCGCGGCGGCATCAGCTTTACCCACTACTACGGCAGCGCGGGCGGGATCGTCGATTCATCCAACGCCCTGTCAGGCGATCAGGTTTACGCCGACCGTGATTTCGTTTCCGTGTCGTTGCAGCGCACTTTCTAAACCCGAAAGGATAAGAACAATGAACAACAAGACATTCCTTGGTTTTTCACTCGTGGCGAGCCTGGTGACAGGCGCGCCGGTCTGGGCGGCGGTCGGTGCGCAGGAAGCGGCGAGTCTGGGGGCCGCGTTGACGCCTCTGGGTGGTGAAAAAGCCGGCAACGCCGACGGCAGTATCCCGGCCTGGGACGGCGGCACCCGACAAACCCCGGCGGCCGGGAATAGCTTCATTCCCGGTGACCTGTTTGCCACTGAAAAACCGGTGCTGAAGATCACCGCAGAAAACATGGCCAAGTACAGCGATAAGCTCTCCGAGGGTACGCGTGCGCTGCTGCAGAAGTACCCGCAAAGCTTTCGCCTGGATGTCTATCCAACCCACCGCACTGCCTCTGCGCCGGACTATGTGTACAAGAACACCGCGCTCAATGCGCAGAACTGCAAGCTGACCCAAAACGGCCAGTCGGTGGAGGGCTGCTTTGGCGGCATTCCCTTCCCTGTGCCCAAGAGTGGTCTGGAGGTGATCTGGAATTTCCTGCTGCGGGTTGAGCCTGAGGCTGTGGAGTACGGCTTCAAGAACGTGGTGCTGACCAGCGACGGCGGGCAGACCCTGGCGACGCGCAACGACAACGCCTGGCAGTACCCGTACTACTACCAAAAGGGTTCGGCGCAGAACTGGTCCAAGGAATATTTCCTGCAGCGTTTCAGCACCACGGCGCCGCCGTTCAAGGCCGGTGAAACGCTGGTGATTCGCGACAGCGTCGATCCGCAACAGTCACGCCAGGCCTGGCAGTATCTGGTCGGACAGCGGCGAGTACGGCGCGCACCCACCGTGGCCTACGACACCCCTGACTTCGTGGCCTCCGGCGCCAACTACTTCGACGAAGTGCAGGGCTTCTTCGGCATGCCTGATCGCTACGACTGGAAAATCGCCGGCAAGAAAGAAATCTACGTCCCCTACAACACCAATGGCCAGGTGACCGCAGCGGCTGACAAGGCGTTTGCGCCTCACCATTTGAACCCCGATACCCTGCGTTGGGAACTGCACCGGGTGTGGGTCGTGGAAGCGACGCTGGCCAGCGGCAAACGCCATGCGGTGCCCAAGCGCACGTTCTACTTCGATGAGGACACCTGGCTGCTGACTCTGCTCGACGGCTATGACGCCGAGGGCAAGCTGTGGCGCACTTCGCAAGTGTTGCCGTTCGTGGTGCCGTCGGTGCCGGTGGTCTTGGTCAAACCGGTCGCGGTGTTCAACCTGCAGGCGGGCACGGTCAGTAACGTGCAGGCATTCAACGGCGAAAACTTCCGGGTGGTGCCGCTCAAGCCTGAGTCCTACTTCACCGGTGACGCAGTGGCTGCCGAAGGCGTGCGCTGAATCACGAAGACCGCGGCCCGGTCAGCGGGCCGCTTGCCAACCGAGCGGTGGAATCAAGCGATGACCAGTCTCAAATTTCATAATGTGCGGACGACGCTCCGACACATCGGTTTGTCGTGCGTGCTCGCCGGCGCTGTGTGCGATCTCGCGTGCAGTGCCTCGACGGACCTCTTGGACACACCGGCAGCACCCGATCAACACGCCCAACAGTCGGTTCTACTGGCCATCACCCGCGCGGATCAGCGCCTGGTGGCCGTCGGCGAGCGGGGCATCGTCCTGCTGTCCGATGACATGGCCCGCACCTGGCGTCAGGCGCGCTCGGTGCCCAGCAGCGTTGCGCTGACGGCGGTGGACTTCGTCGATGCCCATGACGGCTGGGCCGTGGGGCATGGCGGGGTGATCCTGCACAGCGCCGATGGCGGCGAGACGTGGGAGCGCCAGCTGGACGGCAACCTGGCTGCCGGGCTGGAGCAGCAGGCGGCGCAGGATCAAATTGCGCAGGGCGCCGAAGGTGCGCAGCGACACCTGGACATCGCCCGGCGGTGGGTCGCCGATGGCGCCGACAAGCCGTTTCTGGATGTGCATTTCTCCGATGCTCAGCACGGCCTGGCAGTGGGCGCCTACGGGATGGCGATGCTCACCGAGGATGCCGGGGCGCATTGGCGTTCGGTGACCAGCGAGCTGGACAATCGCGCCGGCCTGCACCTTTACCGGATCGTTCAAGGCGACCAAGACGTGACCATCGTTGGAGAGCAGGGCACTGTCCTGCGCGCGAGTGGACTAGGGGCGCCCTTCAGGCAGGTCCCGATGCCCTACCACGGCACCTGGTTCGGCGCACTTGAGCTGGGCTCCGGCCAGGCACTGGTGTTCGGGCTCAAAGGCAACCTCTATCGCAGCGCCGACGCCCTTAAATGGACCGCGGTCGCCACCCGTGAAAGCAGCAGCCTCACGGCGGGCAGGGAACTGCAGGACGGCAGCCTTGTGCTCGCCAGTGAGGCGGGGCGGCTACTGCGCAGCCTCGATCATGGCGAGCATTTTGCGCCGCTGCCGAGCCGCGACCTCGATGGGTCCCCCATCACCGACCTGGTGCAAGCCACCGATGGAGTGCTGGTGGTGACTGGCCTGCGAGGCGTCAAGCGCCTGGATACCCTCGTCATGAACAAAGAGAATGAACTATGAATGCGCACCATGAGGTCGCCGCAGACGACGTTGACGTGATGGCTCAACGAGGGTCATGGGTCGAGCGTTTGCTGTTCGGTCATCGCGGGCTCTTCCTGCTGGCCTGCGTGCTTGCGACGTGCTGGTTCGGCTACAAGTCCATGGGCCTGGAGCTCAACGCGGCGTTCGAGAAGATGCTCCCCAGCGGCCATCCCTACATCGTCAACTACCTGCAGAACCGCTCGCAACTGGCTGGCGCGGGGAACACGCTGCGGGTGGTGGTGGAGGCCAGGGAGGGGTCGATTTTCGATCCCGGCTATCTGGACACCGTGAAGAAGCTGACCGATGAACTGTTCCTGCTCCCGGCAGTGGATCGGCCGTACATGAAGTCGATCTGGACCCCGGCCGTGCGCTGGACGGCGGTGACCGAGGATGGCCTGGACGGCGGACCGGTGATGCCCGATGACTACGACGGCTCGGCGCGCAGCCTGGCCCAGGTCAGGCAGAACATCGAGCGGTCCGGGGAGATCGGCCAGCTCATCGCCGACGACTTCAAGTCCAGCATCATCCTCGTCCCGCTTCAGGAACAGCGTGCCAGCGATGCGACGCCCATCGACTATCAGGCCCTGTCCCAGCGCCTGGAAGCGCTCAGAACCCAGTACACCTCGGCCCGGATCGACATTCACATCACCGGGTTCGCCAAACTGGTGGGGGACCTGATCGAGGGCATGCGTCAGGTCATGGTATTCTTTCTGGTCGCCGCAGCGATTTGCCTGGTCATCCTGATCGGCTACACACGCTGTATTCGCAGCGCACTGGTGGTACTCAGTTGTTCGCTGGTGGCGGTGGTCTGGTTGCTGGGCGCGCTCGCCAGCCTGGGTTTTGTCCTGGACCCTTATCTGGTACTGGTGCCGTTTCTGGTGTTCGCCGTGGGCTTGAGCCACGGCGCGCAGAAGATGAACGGCATCACCCAGGACATCGGGCGCGGGATCAGCCGCCAGTTGGCCGCCAGGCTGACGTTTCGCCGGTTGTTTCTGGTGGGGCTTTCGGCGCTGGTCTGTGACGTCGTGGGCTTCGCGGTACTGATGGTGATCGACATCCCGGTGATCCAGGACCTGGCGATCTGTGCCAGCATCGGCGTCACCATCCTGATTGTCACCAATCTGATGTTGCTTCCGGTGCTGTTGTCGTTCATCGGCGTCAGTGAGACAGCCGCACAGAGAGCGGCGGCGGTGGCTTCCACCGACCTTGCCGACCTCTACCTGAGCAAGCATGCGGTCTGGGCGTTCCTGGATCATTTCACGCACCGTCGCTGGGCCGCCGTCGCGTTGCTGGCCGGCATTGCCCTGGCGCTAGTCGGTCTCGGTTATGGCAGTCAATTGAAGATCGGCGATACCAGTCCCGGTGCGCCGGAGCTGCGTGCCGATTCTCGCTATAACCAGGACAACGCCTTTGTCGTCAGCCATTACTCGGCCAGCAGCGATGTCTACGTGGTGATGGTCAAGACCCCGCAATTCGCCTGCGCGCTTTATGACACGGTGCGCGCCGTCGATCGTCTGGAATTCGAGCTGTCGCAACTGCCTGGCGTCGAGGGCACCAAGTCCCTGGCAGGCCTGGCCAAGGGCGCCGCCAGTGCGATGAACGAAGGCAGCCTGCGCTGGTACGAAATCCCGCGTAACCAGGACATGCTCAACGCCATCATCACCCGTGCGCCGCGGGAGATGTTCAACCAGAACTGCGACCTGCTGAGTGTGTACGTTTATTTGCGCGACCACAGGGCCGATACGCTGACCGATGTGGTCAATGTCGTCGACTCGTTTGCCAGGCGCAACGACTCCACAAGCTACCGCTTCCTCAATGCCGCAGGAAACGCAGGGATCGAAGCCGCGACCAATATCGTGGTCAAGGAAGCCAATCGCAAGATGCTGTGGCTGGTCTACGCCGCCGTCATCCTCATCAGTCTGGTGACGTTCCGCTCATGGCGCGCGGTGCTCTGCGCGGTCCTGCCACTGATGCTGACGTCGGTGCTTTGCGAGGCGCTGATGGTCTGGCTGAACATCGGCGTCAAGGTGGCAACCTTGCCGGTGATCGCCTTGGGGGTGGGGATCGGGGTGGACTACGCGCTGTACATCATGACGGTGATGCTGCGGTATCTGCGTGAGGGCGCCAGCCTTTCCGAGGCCTATTACCGTGCCTTGATGTTCACCGGCAAGATAGTGGTGCTGACCGGCGCGACCTTGGGTATCGCGGTTGCCACCTGGTATTTCTCGCCCATCAAGTTTCAGGCGGACATGGGGGTGCTGCTGGCGTTCATGTTCATCTGGAACATGCTCGGCGCACTGATCCTGTTGCCGGCGCTGGCGTACTTCCTGTTCCCTTCAGCCAAGTCGCAGCCGTTGCCGGCAAGGGTATCGGCGACTGCAGCGCGGTAAAGGGAGACAACGCGCGGTGGAGGGACACTGCAGGTCGATCCTGCAGTGTCGTTGCCGGGGAGGTGAGAATGGATTCAGCAACTTGCCAGGGCAGGGGTGGTTTCGGTGTCGGGCGACAGTCCCAGGCGTCTGTCCCATTCGGGCTCCATGGAGAATGTCGAGGACAGCAGGTCCAGGAACAGTTTGACCTTGGCGGTCAGGCGATGAGACGTCGGATACACGGCGGAAAAGTAGGGCGTGTCCGTCTGGTAGTCCGGCAGCACGCGGACCAGGCGCCCCTGCAGCAGGTCTTCGCAGGCCACCATGGTCGGGAGGTAAGCAATGCCCATCCCGCGACGTGCAAACTCCTGAATCAGGTGCACGCTGTTGGAGCGCAACGCCGGTGTCAGGGTCACCTCGCTCTGTTGCTGCTGCTCTTGATTGTTCAGCGACCAGCGACGCCATGGGTAGTAGCGGTAACAGGCGAAGTCATGCAGGCAAAGATCATCAGGCGTCTCGATGGGAGGCTTGCCTTGCAGATAACCGGGCGTGGCGACGAAAACACCGCGCATCAGAAACAGCCGTCGCTCGATCAGCGAGTCCGAGGCCGGGGGGAAGATCTGCAGGACGATGTCATAGCCTTCCTGTACGGGGTCGACGACCTGGTCGTTGGCGAAGACATCCAGTTGCACGTTAGGGTGGCTTTTGCGGAATGTCTCGATGACTTTCGGCAGGTGCTCCAGGGCGAAACCGTTCAGCGCCGCCACGCGCAGCGTCCCGCTGACCGAGGCGCAGGTGTCTCGCGAGCGCTGCGAGAGCGCTTGCATGTGATCGATCAGTTCCTGGCAATCGGTGTAATAGGATGCACCGACTTCGGACAGTTTCACCGCCCGGCTGGAGCGATGAAAAAGCGAGACGCCCAGGTGCTCTTCCAACTGCTGGACCCGTGTGGTGATGACCGATTTTGCAACGCCGATCTGCCGGGCGGCGTTGGCAAAGTTTCCTGCTTCCGCAGCACGCACGAATGCTTCGATACTCAAATAAATGTCCATGCTGTGCCTCTATCTTTTTTGTTTTGAGGGCCGGCGGACCGGTATCGAACATGGATACCGGAGCGGTCCGTCTGCTGGCTTGACGAGCACTTTCCTTGAAACATGGCACGTCTTGCGCTTCAGCTTGAGCAGTCCCTGGCCACAAGACAACAGCGTCGTGGTTCGTGATTCGCAAACCCTGCGATTGCCAAATCAGCACCAGATTACGTGGGAAACCGATCACCCACAAATCGCGACCGGCGTGTTTGCGAACCGCAAACCCTGCCGTGTTGCCTCGTCAAATGCCGCTGGTTAGCCTTTGTCGATGCGTCTGGTGCTTGTGCTTGTGCGTCAGATACCTGTGTGCCGCTTGCTGATGGATAAAAACAATATGGAAAGTATAGAGGGGGTGGTGGTAGTTGGAGGTGGGGCCGTTGGCCTGCTGACCGCGTTGATACTGGGCAAGGCCGGCGCCCGGGTGGTCGTGCTTGAGTCCGCGCCCAACGTTTCATCTGCATCTTGGGCTGTGGCCTACACGCCCGCCAGTGTTGCGGTGCTGGAAAGGGCCGGATTGCTGGCCGACATCAGCAAGGCCGCCATACGCTCGGACGACCTGGCCTACCGCCACGCTGACGCCAGCCTGATCGCCACGATGCAATGGAATGTGCTGAGTGAGGACAGCGAACATCCGTACATGCTCCTGCTCGCGCAACATCATGTGTGTGCGGTGATTGTCGAGCACCTGCGCAGGCTGCCCAATGTCGAGATCCGCTGGAATCACCGGCTAAAGGGGCTGGAGCACGAAGGGTCCTGGGTCACGCTGACCCACTGCACTCCGGGAGGCGACAGTGAGCTTCGGGCGCGTTGGGTGGTGGGCGCCGACGGTGCGCAAAGTACCGTACGCAAACAGCTGGGCGTAAGTTTCGATGGTGTCACCTGGCCCGAGCAGATGGTCGCGGTAAACCTGTTCTACGACTTCGCCCTCAATGGTTATTCCAGGATCAACTTCGTACAGGATGCAGTCGATGCCGCAGCGGTGATCCAGCTCGACCGAAGCGGCCTGTGGCGCGTGTGCTACGAGGAAAGTCGTGGTTTGTCCGACGCCCAGATCTCAAGGCGCGCAACCGAACGCCTGGTGCGCATGCTGCCGGGCACACCGACACCGGATCAGTTTCGCATCGAACGCATCCAGCCCTACCGGGTTCAGCAGCGCTGCGCCGGAGCGTTTCAGCGGGGGCGGGTCATTCTTGCGGGCGATGCGGCCCATGTTGCCAACCCGATGGGCGGCTTGAGCCTGTCCGGTGGTGTCACCGATGCCGAGCACGTTGCCCTGTCGCTGATGGCCCGGCTGCACGATGCGGACCCGCAGGCTGATGCGGCGCTGGAGCAGGCGATGACGGTTCATCGCGAGGACCGGCTGGCGCTGACATCACCGGGCGCCACGCCCTACTTGAGCTGGCTCAGGGATTCCGACAAGAAGCGTCGGGCACGGGACATGCTGCTTTTTGAAGTTGCCGGCCAGGATCGAGCCGTCATGCGCAACTTTCTGCTGGATTTCGAACGGATCAATGGCCGTCGCCCCTGGACCCTGACGGCATGGCTCAGGGCCTTACCCGGCCTGACGAGAGGGGCGGCCCGTGCGGCCGTGCAATGGCTGTCACAGGTCACGATCCCGGCTGCGCCCCTGGCCCGCAACGGCAACAGGGCCGACATCGGCGCCCAGTATTTCGAATAGAGGCAGGCGGGTCGGTGCCTGCAAAAGGCGGGCACCGACCTGGAACCGGGTCAGCGCATCTTTATGATCATCTTGCCGTCCGGCCGTGGCCGCTTGCCGTCGAGAATCTCGTGTATCTGCGTGGCCTGATCAAGGTCGAACACCGGTCCCACGCGGGTCGTCAGCTTCCCGGCATTCACAAGCGTTGCAATCTCGGTCAGCGCGTCGGTCGTCACGTCCACCAGAAAGAAAAAGGCCGTTACGCCATGCCGGACCGCTGCGTCCTGATCGGGGTTGGAAACGGCCGACACGAGAAAGCCGCCGGGCTTGAGCACGCTGAATGATTTGTCCTGGGCGTCGCCTCCCACGAGATCCACCACCAGGTCGATATCCTTGACGGTGGTCTCGAACGGTTCGTTCTTGTAGTCGATGACCCGGTCGGCGCCCAGCCCCCGGACATAGTCCTGATCCTTTGCCGACGCGGTCGTGATGACCTGGGCGCCGGCATTTTTGGCGAACTGAATGGCGTACGCCCCGACACCCCCGGCCCCGCCATGGATCAGCACGGTCTGGCCCGGCTTCAGGTGACCCTTGTCAAATAACGCCTGCCAGGCCGTCACGGCAATAACAGGGACAGAGGCTGCCTGCACCGCCGTCAGGGCATCGGGTTTGATCGCGATCATGCTCGCCTGGGCAAGTGCATAGTGAGCGTAGGCGCCGGTAAAGTTGGAGTTGGTCACGCCAAAGACCGCATCGCCGACTTTCAGGGTTGCCACCTCAGGCCCGACCGCGACCACGACGCCCGCAAGGTCCGAGCCCAGCGTCAAAGGTAAAGGCTGGGGCAGGGCGCTGTTGCCTGACCGGATCCAGCCATCCCACGGCCCAACCCCCGCAGCCTCTACTTGAACCAGCACCTGGCCAGGGCCCGGAGACGGGGTTGGAACCGTTTCCACACAGATGCACTCAGGGCCACCGAATTGATGCACCCGGGCGGCGAGGGTGGTTGCAGGGACTTCCATAAAGGGCTGGCCGCTGGCTGTTGCGTTGGCCTCGTTCATGGCACACCTCTGTAATGGCTGGAAAGGTCACGGGACCCGAAGATGCTCAGTGTAGCTCGCCCATTGAAGAGTGAAGTTACCAACAGCCGCTAGTGAGTTCTGGACCTGTATTAAAGTTATTGTTCTGATCAGATAGTCCAATTGAAAAGTTATCAAGGAGACCAATTCACAACAGTGCTTCATTAAGCATTATTTGCCTTGATGAGGGCCTTGGAGCTAGTTACCCTCAAGTAACGCGATAAATGGCCGAAACACTATTTGGCTTGTATGACCATTAAATAATTTATTTCGTGCAACAAACCTCTGCACAGGTCCCGACGCATTCGCGTGTCGCGGTCCGTCGTGCATCCAATTTCGAGGCGCCCGGTTTGGCGCCCCATGCCAAGGAAGCCAGGATGATCGTCAATAACGCTTCAGACACCGCCATGTCGGCTTACGCCAATGCCTCCCTGCGCAAGACCTCTTCCAGTACCGATAACGCCAGCACTGCGGCCACTCAAGCCAATCAGAGCAATCAGGCGGATGACAGCACCGGCTGGGTGAGCCTCTCCAGCAAGTCAGTGGGCTACAGCCATTCCATCGCCAACTACACGCCATACTTTCCAGCGCGCTCGGGCATGACCGCCGACGCTCTGGTACTGGGTGTATCGCAGCCGGGCGCGGTTTCGAGTTCCAAAGGGCTGTCTTTCCCGGATGTCGCCTCGGATGCGCGTACACGCATGGACAGCAAGTACGCGTTGATGAAGAGCGGCGGCAAACCGTACGACGGCAGTGACACCGATCGCAATTCGTTGATGGGCGATCTCGATCGTCGCTCGCTGTATGCCGTGGCCACCAATCAGGGCGGCCAGTTCAGCGCCGAAGAACAGGCCGCCGCCAAAGGGTTGATGCGCCAACAGGAGCGCCTGGCCACCGGTTATTACAGTGGCCCGGCCGACCAGCAGAAGAACTTCACCGACCCCTATGCCAACGACCCGGTCGGGCGTGCCAAGGCGGCACTGGCGTTTCTGGAGAACATGAGCCCGGAAGAAAAAACCGCGCCGCAATGGCTGGTACAACACCAGACCCTCAGTGACGCCCTGGCGCAAACCGGCAGCGACACCGACACCTCGGAAACCAAAAAGGACAAGGGGCATTTTCACAATCTGTCCGAGATCCTCGCCGGGATTGACACTGATGGTTCCGAGGAGGATCAGCCTGGTGTGACGGTTGATTAAGATTCAAGCGCTCCCAGATGGATAAGGCTTGATGTGCAACGATGAAAGCGTGGTGAGTGGGGCAGATTGTGGCTGAACGAGCCCTATGAAATACAGGATATGGTTCTCCCCTAAAGGTCGGGGGTTGAGTGTAGCGTTTGCCCTGGGCTGCTGTGACCGTGAGGCCATCGGTTGGGTTGCCAGCCCGGCCGGGTACAGCGGTGACGACATCCGAGGCTTGATGTTGGGAGGTCCAGAGAGGCGTTTTGGTGATCAACGAACAAGCACGCCGGCGCACTCGTAAGCGATGACGGCTCGGCCTTTATCGCCAGCAGACGCGCCTGTTCGCCTGCCGGTTCGGCTTGCAGCGGGTAACCACACCGGTGTGCAGCCCCCAGAGTCCGGGGAGTTGGTCTGCAGTTTGGCAGGGCAAGTCCAAGCTACGTGTTGCCGACCAAGAGAGATCGAGCAGTTGCTTAATCGCTGTGAGCGGCGCCCGGAGGCCTTTAACTTGGGGCTATCGTAACCCGTGCTACCCCGCTTTGAGAGCAAGCGTAAAGTCAAATATGCGCTGGCATCCGTGGATAGGATAGCGTTTAGCTACCCCGCGTTGGTAAAATTATCCCGAGCTGCAATTTGGCTGTATATGGATACAGTATTGCGAATTTTACCGGCCAGGATGGCGAAATTAGCTCTGCACTGGTCGATCTTGTTTATCCAAGATTGGAGTAGCTGTGAACGCGAAGCTAGATTTTGACGCGACGAAGCTCTACGAAGCCCTGAAGTACCAAATCCACGTAGCGATTGACTACTGTCACACGCTGGATAAGGACGATGTTCTCTGGATCGAGGTATTCGGCGACGTCACCATCGAAGGCCGAGATCAGATCGAAGTAAAGGAATACAGCGATAGCCTGACCGACAGCCACGAGAACTTCTGGAATACCCTCAATAACTGGCTAAAGCCAGAATTCGACCATTCGCAGTATGCCAACCTTATTCTGCTGACCACCCAGGCTTACGGGGAGCGAACGGCCATCAAAGGTTGGCCTCAGTGGAGCGGTGATCAGCGCCTCGCTGCATTGGAAGACATCCTGAAGGACGCTGAGACTCGCTTCGAAAAAGCGAAATCAGGCAAAGAAACTACCCGTGAAGGCACCGAACAAGGTGAAGCCGGAGGAAAGACGTCCGGCCCCTCAAAAGCGTTGACACTGCAGCGCAAGGTGATGGCAAAAGAGATGCGCCGGTCGTTGATCGATGCGCTTCCCAAAGTCAAGATCATTACCGAACAGCCAGACTTGGCCGGCTTGATTGCCAGGTACAAAAAAGCCTATCTGAAAAGCATACATGAGCATCGCACGGACGACTTCCTGAATGACCTCTTCGGGTTCATGACGAGTGCAGTCAAAGTTACTGATGGCTGGCGATTCACCACGGCGGAGTTCAACAGAAAATTCACTGAGCTGACTGCTCGCTACATGATCGGCTCGGTGCGGTTTCCCCGAGTCAACACTGACTTGATAGAGCGAGAAGCGGCGAAACTTGATGTACGTGAGCGTCTCTATGCTCAAAAGCTGGATGAGATCGGAGGGGAAGAGGATGTAATTCTTGAAGCGACTGCCGATCTGCTGCATGCCCAAGAATACATTGTCGAACTCATAAAGGACTGCACCCTCTCCCAGGAAGACGTGGACGGTTACAGCAAGAATCACATGCGCACCCACAGCGCCCACAGATCTGAACTCATGAGCGACTGCGACCAAAGCTCGCACCGCACCAAGCTTCAGCAAGCATCCTTGAAGTTTTATCATTCCCGGTGTCGTTTGGACGTTGTGAGATTTCGCAACTTCGAAGACACGCCCGTTGAGTTTCGCAACGGGATCTATCACATGCTCGCAGACGCAGCGCATGCCAACCCAGCGAAGGAGTTTTACTGGAGGCTCTGGAAATGAGCGTAAAACCTATCGAGCATCTTTTCACGCTCCAGCGCTCTCCGATCGCACTGGCGCCGGTCATCCACAATTTCTTTGCCCATTCCAAGTCTCGGGAACGCGACTTGCTGTTGAGCTATCTGGTTCTGCCCATGGTGCTGTACCCGGCCATGCAGGAGTACCTGCTAACCGTGAGGAAGACCAGCAACCTACGCACGCTATGCAAAGAACAGAAACGGCTGGTCGGGCTCACCTACAACACTCAGCAATTCAAATCGCTGACAAATGCCGCTCTGCTTGTGCTTCAGGCAGAACAGAGCATCGAGCTCACCGACGATCTGACGGTGAAATCTATCAAGGACGTTAAGGCTGGCAATGCCAACCCCAAACAGCTCGAAGCCGCCCGCCGGCTGTCCATGGTCTGCGCAGAAGCGGACGTGGTTTCCATCTACAGGACGTTAGGATTCAAGTCTCTATGAAATGCTTTCTGCGGTACATCGGCGTAGTCGACACTCAAAACAAAATTCACAAGGTGCGACTGGAGCCTGGACTCAACGTCATCACGGGCAAATCGTCCACTGGCAAAAGCGCGATCCTGGAAATCTTCGACTACTGCCTCGGTAGCACGGAGGACACCATTCCAGTGGGGACGATCACCCAACGTGCCGAGACATTCTTCATCGCTCTGCAATTCCCAAGCTATTTCGTCGTGGCCGCCCGTAAGAAAAAATCCGATCGCTGCTTTTTGCTTGAAGTGCAAGGCTCAGACCCTGACCGGCTGCTTGAGCTCATAGAGCAACCCAAAGCGTTCTTCGATCCCAAGCACTACATGCCACTGGCAGACTTCAAGAAAAGCCTCGGACGGTACTTTGCGATCACCCTGGAGAATGTCGACGAAGACCCCTACCTGAAAGCCGCCGGCCGTAACAAGTCTGCCACCCCGTCAGTACGCAGCTTTTCTTCTTTTATGCTCCAGCATCAGAACCTGGTGGCCAACAAGCACGCGATTTTCTACCGTTTCGACGAGAAGGAAAAACGTGACCAGGCAATCAACCACTTTAAGATCCTGATGGGACTTGTGGATGAGGCCTATTTCGACCTGTACCGGGATCATGAGGTTGCCAAGTACGAGCTCAAGAAAGTCCAAGCGCAGATTCCCAAGCAAGAACAGCGCAAAGAGAAAGCAATCACTCGTTACAACCGTCACCTGGTCGAGTTCAAGGCCTTGGCAGGTCTTCCATTGACCGACGCAACGGCGGAATACATCTACAGCAATCCGGTGCCCATGCTAAAGGCAATCTCAGAGCAGGCCGTCAAAATCGACGTGCTTTCCGATGAGGTCGAGAAGCGCCGAGCTGAGCTCCAGAGTCAACGAATCGCTCAGCTCATCGAGAAGCGCAAGCTGCAAGGGCAGATGAGATTGATCGGTGAGTCTCTGACCTCCGCTACTCAATTCAGCTTGAGCATGACGGCCGATACCTTGCCCGACTCCATTGAGTTATCGGAAGCACACTGCCCCTTGTGCGAGGCCGCCACCAGCACGCCTGCCATGGAGGCCAACAAGCTAATAGACGCGATTGACTGGCTGAATGATGAGCTCAAGCTGTCCGCCTATGCGCGTGAAAGCTTCGCCGCAGAACGCCGGAACATTCAAGAAGATCTCGACAAGGTAAACGCAGAGCTGCGTCGCATCCAAGCCGATATCCAGCCACTCGACGAAGAAATTGCCAAGCTCAAGACGTCCAAGTCGATCGATGAGCAGGCAATCAAGGCCAAACTACGACTTGAGATCGCCATTCAAGAGCAGTTGGACAAACCTGAATCAGAGCTGCTCATCCAAGAGAAAACCCTGCGCGCAGAAGTCGATCGTCTTGCCGCGCTCTTGGCGAAATACGACATCAAAGACAGGCTCAAAGCGCTGAGTACCGAAATCGACGCCAAGATGTGTGAAATTGGCAACCAGTTCGATTTCGAAGATACCTACAAGCCTTCGAAGCTGCGCTTTGACATCGAAACCTTCGACCTTTGGTACCAGCAGACCCCGAACACCCGGGTCTACCTGCGCTCGATGGGCAGTGGGGCGAACTGGCTGTACTCGCACCTTGCCTTGTTCATGTCGCTGCATTACCAGTTTGCCGCGCTTTCAAACAAAGGATGCAAGATCCCCCCAATCCTGTTCCTTGATCAGCCTACCCAAGTGTACTTCCCTGCGTCACTGGATGATGCGGAAGACTTTGATGCAAAGGAGCTTGCGAAACAGGCTAAACGTGAAAATGCGGTCGACGCCGACATGAGTGCCGTGACGAACATGTTCACTCAACTGGCGAAGTTCTGCGATGAGACCGGCAAGACAACCAAGGTAACCCCGCAAATCATCGTCTCTGATCACGCAGACCGACTCACCTTGGGCGAAGGCTATAAATTCCCGGACTATGTACGGGCGACCTGGAGGACACGAGGCTTCATCGCTGACGAGTAATAGCTACAAAAAGATGGACGGCGCATGCGTGTTTCCGCCATTGACCGTGGTGTTGCTGGCGCGTTTGCAGATCACTGCTGAAGCGATCCTCCCCTTTTTCAGAGTCTGTTCTGCGTACTGGAAGGCACAAGTGCTCATCTATAATCAGCGAAGTCAGCTAACAGCTCGCAGGATTGCTCCACAGAAAAGGTTGCTAACCGGCCCAGCAAAATCACGCTCGAATTGCTTTGGAAGATCTGTCATAGGAAACCGGGACGTCATGTCTTGGGAAGGATTGATGAAAAAGGAATTGATCTATGCAACGGAACGATGCTGAGAATCTCTTGAAAGTCGCCATCGGCAACCAGGCTGCGGTATTCAGAGACGGCCAATGGGAGGCGATTGACGCCTTGGTCAATCACCGCCAACAGCTGCTGGTCGTTCAGCGTACCGGCTGGGGCAAGAGCTCCGTTTACTTCATCAGTACTCGAATACTGCGCGATCGCGGGCAAGGCCCGACGATCATCATTTCTCCTCTGCTGGCCTTGATGCGTAATCAGATCGAGGCAGCTCGCCGAATCGGTGTGAACGCCGTCACCATCAATTCCACCAATACCCAGCAATGGGAACAGGCCCGCCAGGACGTGCTGGCCAACCGCGTGGACTGCTTGCTGATCTCTCCGGAGCGATTGGCAAACGACAATTTCATGGAAGACATTCTTCGGCCCATCGCAGATCGTATCGGCTTGATGGTCATCGACGAGGCACACTGTATTTCCGACTGGGGACATGATTTTCGGCCAGATTACCGACGCATAGTCAACATTCTGCGTTTCCTGCCTCCCAACACACCACTTTTGGGTACTACTGCGACGGCAAACACTCGGGTAGTGAATGATATCCGCGCCCAGTTTGGTGACATCCACATCGTTCGAGGCCCACTGACACGCGAAAGCCTGTCGTTGCAAAACCTGACCATGCCGGATCAAGCCAGCCGTCTGGCCTGGCTCGCCCAGACCATCCCAACCTTACCGGGGACGGGCATCGTTTATACCCTCACCCAGCGCGATAGTGAGCAAGTCGCGCGCTGGCTTTGTGCTAATGGGATCAATGCTGCTTCATATCACAGCGACGTAACCAACCCCGGCTTTGCTAATAGCGATGGATATCGCCAATACCTGGAAGACCAACTGCTTGCCAACGATCTCAAGGTACTGGTGGCTACCACTGCGCTGGGTATGGGCTATGACAAACCTGATCTGGGCTTCGTCATTCACTACCAAGCGCCGAGCTCAATAGTCGCGTACTACCAACAGGTTGGCCGAGCAGGACGCGCTATCGATCACTCCCTAGGCTTGCTGATGTCAGGAGAGGAAGACGAACAAATTCATGAGTTTTTCAGGCACGCAGCTTTTCCGCCGCCTAGCCAAGTTAATCATTTACTCCGTGTCTTAGCGCAGTCCAATGGACTGACCATTCGAGAGCTGGAGGAGCACAGCAATCTTTCCCACGGACAGATAGAAAAAATCCTCAAGCTTCTGAGCGTCGAGAGCCCGGCGCCGCTCATCAAGCACGAAAGCAAGTGGCTGCGGACTCCAGTTCACTATGAGTTGGATGAGAACCGAATCAGCAGGCTGACTGAGCTGCGGGAGAATGAGTGGCAACAGGTTCAGGCATATTTGAATGAACCTGGCTGTCTGATGGCGTTCCTACGACACGCGTTGGATGACCCGGAAGATGACGCTTGCGGGAAGTGCGAGCGCTGCCTGGGCAGGGAGCTGGTATCAAGTCAGGTAGACAGTCGGCTGCTGCATCGAGCGGCAACCTTCATTCACCAGGCCGAGTTTCCCATCAAGCCAAAAAAACAGATCGCCAAGGGAGGCTTTGAGCACTACGGCTTCCCGACCAACCTACCTGCCAACCTTCAAGCAACGGAAGGTCGAGTACTATCACAATGGCGTGATGGAGGGTGGGGAGATTTGGCGGCTGAAGGCAAGGAGCAAGGTCACTTTGACGATGAACTGGTTGCAGCCATGGCTGAGATGATCCAGGCTCGCTGGCAGCCCAATCCCACGCCTATTTGGTTGTGCTGCGTGCCGTCGTTGGGGCATCCAATGTTGGTACCTGACTTTGCTAGTCGCTTGGCGAACACTCTGGGAATTCCCTTCGTCAACTGTGTGACCAAGGTGAGAGAAAACGAGCCACAAAAGTGGCAGAACAATCGATTCCACCAGTGCCGTAATCTGGATGGCGTGTTCGCGGTAAATGCGGACATTCCCGCTGGCCCGGTGCTGCTGGTTGATGACATGATCGACTCAGGCTGGACGATGACCGTCATTGCTGCACTACTCAAGCAAGCGGGCAGCGACCTCGTCTATCCGCTGGCAATCTCATCTACGGCAAGCAACGCATGATAAATACCAATACTCAGTCGATCCTCCTATTGACGTCTTACTTCTCAAAATCTGTCGGTGGCGCCAAACCGCTCTCCCCAACGGAATGGGGACGATTCGCTCAATGGCTCAACGCTCATGGGAAGACGCCTGCAGAGTTGGTGACAGCTGAGCCACACGTGGTGCTTGAGGGGTGGCAGGATGACAAAATATCACTGAGCCGCATTGAGCAGTTGCTTGAGCGCGGCCATGCGCTGGCGTTGGCGCTGGAGAAGTGGAACCGGGCTGGGTTGTGGGTGCTAACTCGATCTGACGCCGACTATCCGAAAGCGCTTAAGCACCATCTACGCAATACCGCGCCGCCAGTACTCTTCGGCTGTGGAAATCCGCGACTGCTCAATCAACGCGGTATCAGCGTCGTCGGAGCACGCAAGGCGGATGACGCCGACCTTGCTTATGCCTCCTCTCTTGGTGAGCGGATAGCGATGGCCGGAATGACCGTCGTCTCAGGTGGCGCGCGGGGCGTCGATGAGGCGGCGATGCAGGGCGGATTGAAACAGGAAGGAACCGTCATCGGCATTATGGCCGATAGTCTGTTATCGGCAGCGCTATCTAGCAAATGGCGCGATGGGCTGATGAACAACAACCTAGTGCTGGTTTCACCATTTTTTCCCGAGGCAGGATTCAATGCTGGAAACGCAATGGCCCGGAACAAATACATCTACTGTATGAGTCAGGCCGCAGTGGTGGTCCGCTCCGAAACCAAAGGCGGAACTTGGAATGGTGCTATCGAAAACCTGAAAAAAGCTTGGGTACCCTTGTGGGTCAAGCAGGACGCAAATCCGGAATCTGGAAATTCCGCGTTGGTGTCGCAAGGCGCGCAATGGCTGGATTCTGCGGTGGCCCATGTCGATGTCCACGGGCTGAATGCTCAAGCCAAGTCCGAGCCTGAGCCAGACCTGGTATCCGGGTCAGTACCTGCCAACGATAGTGTTTTGAGCGTGAAGGAAGAGCCCGTCAAATCGGCGCCCGTTGAAGGCGACACGCTGCATTATCCTCCCGCCAGAGAGGGGCTGGCTAATGAAGGTTCGAGTTTGGGTACAACTCAGGCTACCGACATGGGTGAGCTGAGTTTTTACCAATTCTTTCTGCGAAAAATGGCATGCCTGGCTAGGCCAGTAGCCGCTGACGAGCTGAGCGAGCGCTGGGGCATTTCCAAGAAACAGATCGGCGAATGGCTCAAACAATCACTCGATGAGGGTCGAATTCAAAAGCTGACTAACCCGGTGCGGTTCCAGTGGCTGGAACGGGGAGAATCTGAAGCCATCATCATAGCTAGCTCGGACCAAGTGACCGATGGACAGATGGGATTCAAGCTGGATTGATCGGTCACTACACGCGCCATTCATACAGCAATCCCAAGTGCCTATAAGCGCTCGGCGACCAATATTTTAAAGCACTGTGAGGGGGCAGCGTCCTGCCTTTCATAGGGCTCGCTCAGAGTGTTTACAACCATTAACTCGATGGTTTTGCCAGTATCGAATGCGGGATTGTCCAACGCCCCATACGTCCTGTTCACATCCGTACCACCCCCGATACAACAATTCGTCACGACACATGCGCCAAACTCTCGAAAAAACGCCCTGAACGTTTACAATTGCGCCTCCCTCTTGCACCTCAGATATCCAGGCAGTACATGGCACTCGATCCCACCACGATGCTTACCCTTTCGATTGCCCTGGCCGCGGCGGCGTCGTTGTATCTGGCGATCGAGTGGAGCAATGTGCGCGAGCCTTCGCTGGTGTTCTGGAGCGCGGGGTTTGCCACCATCAGCATCGGCTGCATCCTGGCGCTGTTGCGCAACAGCGGCATCGTGGTCATCGGGGTCTGGTTCGCCAATGGTTTGCTGATCATGGCGCACTGGCTGTTCCTGGTGGGAGTGGCGCGGTTTACCGCGGCGCGGCTGTCGAGGGGGTGGTTGCTGATCATTCCGATCTGGCTGGCGATGCTTTTCCTGCCCGCCGAACCCTGGTGGTCGAAGGTGATGCTGGGGATCCAGTCGTCGATCATCACCGTGCTGACGCTGCGGGCCAGCTTCCTGCTGCGGCCGCACGGCAAGACCATCAGCGTCGGGGCGGGGCAGTTGCGGTATGTGCTGCTGATTCACGGTCTGTTCTATCTGTGCAAGGTCATCACGGCGGTGATTCCCGGTACCTTGATCGATCTGGCATCCCTGCGCGGGGAGATCATTCAGATTTCCCTGGTCGAGGGGGCGATGGCGATCATGTTGATCGCGCTGTCGATGACCGGTTCAGAGCGCTATCGTCGGGAAAAACGCATCGAACGTCTGGCCGCGCGTGATCCGTTGACGGCCTTGTACAACCGTCGCGCCCTTGAAGTCAGGGCGCCGCGCCTGCTCGAAGATGTGTCGCCCTCGCGGCCGGGCGCGTTGCTGTTGATCGATATCGATAACTTCAAGTCCGTGAACGATCTGTACGGGCACACGGCGGGGGATCGGTTGCTGATTACGTTGAGCGAGATGATCCGCTCGATTCTGCCTGACGGTTCGCTGGCGGCGCGTCTGGGCGGGGACGAGTTCGTGCTGCTGCTGAGCAATGCATCGAGCGAGCACATCCATGAACTGGGCAGCACCTTGCGCGAGCGCTTCCAGGTGGCCGCAGCCCAAGGGTTTTCTACCCCTGAAGCGGTGACGCTGAGCATCGGCGCCAGCCTGTTCGACCAGCCGCCCGCCAGCCTTGGGGCGTTGATCGAGCAGGGCGATGCAGCGCTGTATGAATCCAAGCGCGGCGGGCGCGACAGTATCCGCCTGGTCGATCGCACGCTGGCCACTGACGAACCCGTGCAAGCGCCCTGAACCGCGGTTCTTCAACCGTTCATCAGCCAGTTTTCGCGCCGCAGCCCGAGCCTGGACTTGTGGTCTGAACATTGCTGTAACTGTGGTGCAGGGGCCGCGACAACCGAAAGTTGACGCCATCCTGCGCTCATCCCCCGCAGCTATGTTCGGCATGCCACGACGCGCGTGCCATGGAGCCCACCTTGAGTACCCTCTCGGAAATTGCAGCAAACCTGTTGAAGCGTGAACGTATGGCCGAGGGTTCCAACGCAGTCACGACTGCGCAGCAGGCGGTGGGCCTTGAGCAATTGATGGCGCTGTCCCGTGAAAAAGACGTGCACAAGTGGCAGGAAGCGCTGAGTCAGTTGATCGCCGATAACCCTGGCAAACGTCGCGTCACCGTCCTGCGCGTGATCGATGGCGGCCTTTCATCCTGAATGTTGTCCGTTAGCCGCTATTCATCGGCTTTCTGGCGTTAGCCGGTCGTGTGCCAGGCGTGTATCGTTGCGATCATGTTCCTGGCACCTCCGGAAAAAATAAGATGACTCGTCCTCGTTTCTTGCCCGATAACTTCACCCTGACCCTGGTCACGGTGGTCATCATCGCCAGTTTTCTGCCAGCCAGTGGCCAGGTGGCCGTAGGCTTCAGTTGGCTGACCAACATCGCCATCGCCCTGCTGTTTTTCATGCACGGTGCCAAGCTGTCCCGTGAGTCGATCATTGCCGGTGCAGGCCACTGGCGCCTGCACCTGTTGGTGTTTGGCCTGACCTTCGTGATCTTTCCGCTGGTGGGCCTGGCGCTCAAGCCTGTGCTTTCACCGCTGATCGGCAAAGACCTGTACATGGGCATCCTGTACCTGTGCGCTTTGCCTGCGACGGTGCAGTCGGCCATTGCCTTCACGTCCCTGGCTCGCGGCAATATTCCGGCGGCCATCTGCAGTGCGGCGGCGTCGAGCCTGTTCGGGATTTTCCTGACGCCGCTGCTGGTGACCTTGCTGCTGAATGTGCACGGCGATGGCGGCTCGACCGTGGATGCCATCGTCAAGATCAGCATTCAGTTGCTGCTGCCTTTCATTGCCGGGCAGATTGCGCGCCGCTGGATTGGCGCATGGGTCGGCCGCAACAAGAACTGGCTGAAGTTCGTCGATCAGGGCTCGATCCTGCTGGTGGTGTACGGGGCGTTCAGCGAGGCGGTGAACGAGGGCATCTGGCACAAGATTCCAGCGTGGGATCTGGCGGGCCTGGTAGTAGTTTGCTGCGTGTTGCTGGGTGTGATCCTGGTGATCTCCAATGTCCTGGGCAAGATCTTCGGGTTCAACATCGAAGACCGCATCACCATTCTGTTCTGCGGCTCGAAGAAGAGCCTGGCGACCGGCGTGCCGATGGCCCAGGTGTTGTTCGCGGGCAGCACCATCGGCGTGCTGATCCTGCCGCTGATGTTATTCCACCAGATTCAACTGATGGTCTGCGCGACCCTGGCCCAGCGTTACGCCAAGCGCCAGGAGTCGGTGCCGGAGTTGATGGCCCAGGTCGATCCATAATTGCCACAACGTATAAAAAAGCCCCGATCATTCGGGGCTTTTTCATTCATGGCTTGTCACTCTTCAGCTAGTTGTTCTTCATATTCCTTCACATAACTGCCGGCAAGTTTTTCCTTCTGTGTGTCATCCAGCAACTTGCCCGCCATCTGGAAGAACTTCTGTTCTTCTTCTTTCAAGTGATGATGCACCTTCTCTGACAGCTTCTTGGCAGTGACCAGCCAAGCCGGGCTGGACATGTCGGTTTCGTCCAGCTCTTCCATCAGTTCGTCCATCTCGTGGTGTTCGGAGATGGCATGGCGACTTAGGTCTACGCCGTTATCGAACTTCATCAGCGGCATATAGAAAAAGCGCTCTTCGGCAGTTTCATGTGCCTGCAACTCGGCTTTCAACTGCTTGTAGGCCTCGACGCGGGCCTCGCTTTCGCCGTGGGTTTGGATCAGGGCATCGGCGTATCCGCGCTGGCGGTCGTGGCTTTCTCTCAGGGCTTCGAAGATGTTCACGGTGAGGTCCCTCAATTGACATGTGAGCTACTAGGGCTAGACCGTTCCCTGTGAACAGACGTTCCATCGGTGTGCGCGGCATAAGCTTAGATCTATACGTTTCTTTCATAATTTCTGACTGTTTTTATAATAAAAACGACTTTAATCATCTGCCTTCATGCCGTTTCGTCATTTCAAGGATCCCCATGCCCCTTCGCAGACTTTTCGTTGCCGCAGCGCTGATGCTGGCCACGGTCACCGCCCACGCCGAGCAGGTCATCAGCATTGGCTACCAGCGCTCTTCCACCCTCTGGCTGTTGCTCAAGAATGACGGGCAGATCGAGCAGCGGCTCAAACCCCTGGGTTTTACCGTGCAATGGCATGAGTTCAGCAGCGGACTGTTGAGTGCGATGAACGCCGGCAGCGTCGATCTGCATGCCGATGTGGCGGATGCCTTCGCGCTGTTCACCCAGGCTGCGGGTACGCCATTGACTTACTACGCGCGGGAAAACCCGTCGCCCAGTGCCCAGGCGATCATCGTTCAGGACGGCTCGCCGATTCGCAGCGTTGCCGATCTGAAAGGCAAGCGCGTGGCGGTATCCAAAGGTTCGGGCAGCAACTTTCTGTTGATCTCGGCGCTGAAGAAAGCCGGGCTGACCCTGGCCGACATTCAGCCGGTATACCTGGAAGCACCGGATGGCGTCGCCGCATTCTCCAGCGGCAACGTCGATGCGTGGGCGATCTGGGACCCGTTCCTGGCCACCCAGCAACGCGAGCATCACGTCCGCGTACTGGCCGACGGCACCGATGGCGTTGCCAACTACAACCGTTTCTACGTCGCCAACACCAGCTTCGCCAAGGCCCACCCCGAAGTGTTGCAGGTGGTGTTCGATACCCTTCACGACGCCGGCCAGTGGGTCAAGGGACACCCGCAGGAGGCGGCGAAGAACCTGGCGCCGTTGTGGGGCAACATCCCGCCCGAAACCGTGGAGCTGGCCAACAGCCGCCGCAGCTATGACATCGTTCCGGTGAAGGTCGATCAACTGGCAGAACAGCAACGCATTGCCGATTTCTATTACGAGTCGAAGCTGATTCCCAAGCCGCTGAAGATTTCCGACATCGCAGTCTGGGTTCCCCAGGGCAAATAACGCAGGAGTGCACGCATGAGTCGTCAAATTCACCTGTCTGCCTTCCTGCTCAGCGGCCCGGTTATCCACAGCCATGCCGCCTGGCGTCACCCTGAAACCCTGGGCAACTACCTCGACCCTGAGTATTACGCGCGCACGGCGCGGGTGGTGGAGGAGGGGTTGTTCGATTTTCTGTTCTTTGCCGACCGCCTGGCCGTGGGCGACCAGATGGGCGGCTCGCGGGAGGTAGCGCTACGTTACGGCGCCCAGGACGCGACGCGGCTCGATCCGCTGCCGATCCTCTCGTATCTGGTGGGGCAGACCCGCAAGCTGGGCCTTGGCGCCACGCGATCCACGACCTATTACGAGCCTGCGCACATCGCCCGGGAATTCGCCACCCTCGACCATCTGTCCAAGGGGCGGGCGGCGTGGAACATCGTCACCTCGATGAACGACAGCGAAGGCCGGCTGTTCGGCAAGGACAAGCACCTGGAGCACGATCTGCGCTACGACCGCGCCGATGAATTCGTCGAGGTCGCGCTCAAGCTCTGGAAAAGCTGGGCGCCGGACGCGCTGAAGCTGGATCGGGAAAACGGCGTGCTGGCCGATCCGTCGAAGATTACTTCGGTGGAGCACGTGGGCGAGTGGTTCAAGGTGCATGGCCCGCTCAACATCCCGCGCCCACCTCAAGGCAGGCCGGTGCTGATCCAGGCCGGCTCGTCCGGGCGTGGGCGGCGGTTCGGTGCGCGCTGGGCCGAGGCGATCTTCACCATTCATCCGCACCTCAAGGCCATGCAGGCGTTTCGTGAGGATGTGCGCGGCCAGGTGGTCCAGCAAGGGCGCCACGCCGACAGTTGCAAGGTGCTGACAGCGGTGATGCCGTTCATCGGCGGCAGCGAGGCCGAAGCGCGGGCCAAGCGCGACCGGCACAATGCGCTGGCGCGTCCGGAATTGGGGCTGGTGACGCTGGCGTCGCAGTTGAATGTCGACCTGTCGCCGTTTTCCCTGTCATCGACCCTGGCTGAGATTGCCCGCGCACCGTCAATTCATCCTGCTGCGGCCGAGAAATTGCTGATGCAGGGCGCCGACACCACACTCGAAGAGCTGGGCCGGATCTTCGCCAGCAGCGTGCGGGTGCCGCAATTGGTCGGCACCGGCGCGCAGATTGCCGATCAACTGGCTGAGCTATTCACTCAGGGCGGTTGTGATGGCTTCGTGATTTCTCCGGCGTATCTGCCGGGGTCGTTCAGCGAGTTTGCCGAAAGCGTGATCCCGCATTTGCAGCGCAAGGGGCTGTTCCGCACGGCGTATGAAGGATCGACGCTGCGTGAGCACCTGGGGTTGGCGGAGCTTGCGGAGTAGCAACCCCATCGATCCCGTAGGAGCGCGCTTGCCCGCGACGGCGATAGATCAATCACTGATGTGTGGCTGACACACCGCCATCGCGGGCAAGCGCGCTCCTACAGGGTTTTCAGCGTTCTCCTGGTCGTGGAATCTGCATGTTGTACAGCAATCCGACAGCATCCCCTGATCGATTAGCGGCTGACATCCAGGTCATGCTGGGTATGATGGGCCCGACGTTTTTATGAAAGGGCCTGTTCCCAATGATGAAGTTTTTCGCCGCGCTGCTCTGTGTCTTCACCGGGCTGGCCCATGCCGAACCCGCACTGCTCACCGACCTCGCCTTGCCTTACCTCGCTGCGGCGCCCGCAGACTCCAAAGACAAACCGCTGATTATCTTCCTGCACGGTTACGGCAGCGACGAGCGTGATCTGTTCGGCATCAAGGACGATCTGCCCAGGGACAGCACCTACCTCTCGGTGCGTGCGCCAATGGAAGTCGATGGCGGAGGTTACAAATGGTTCTCCCAGGACACCGACCAGGCCGACTACGAAGGCGTGACCAGTGACGTGGACAAGAGCACCGACCTGCTGCGTACCTTCATCGAGCAAGCCACGGAGAAATACGCGACCCAGCCTGACAAGGTGATCCTGATCGGCTTCAGCCAAGGCGCCATGATGAGTTACCAGATCGGCCTTGAGCACCCTGAACTGGTGCGGGGAATTGCGCCGTTGAGCGGCAAGATTCTCTCGGCGCTCAATGGCCGGCTCAAACCCGAGGAGCGCTTGAAGCCGCTGAAGGTGTTCATCGGCCATGGCGAGGCGGACAACCGCGTGGCCTACACCGGCGCGACCGAAGCCCGCACGGTGCTGGAGAATCTGCTGATCAGCCCGGAGTTCCATTCCTACCCCGGAGCGGGGCATACCATCACCTCGGCGGAAGTGACCGATCTCAGTCGCTGGGTGCAAGCTCAGCTTTCTCGCGGCTAACGCTTCTGCGGGGTGGGGTCACAAACCCTGGCTGGCGCGAATCAACTCGTACGCCCGCCGCGCCAGCGGGTTCACGGTGTTGGGCCTGATCCACAGGTGATAGGTCACGTCCGGCAAACGTGGCAACCCGTCCGCTTCGCCCAGTACGCGCATGTCCGGCCCGAGCATTTCCATGCTCCGCGCCGTCACCCCCAGGCCTGCGCGGGTCGCAGCCTTGATACCGATCAGGTTTGACGCAAGATAGGCCTGGCGCCAGGGGATGCTGGCCCGCTCCAGCGCCTCGATGGCGTAGCGCCTGTAGATACTGGGCTCGTCCACCAGAATCAACGGAATCGGCTCGCCCGGTACGTGCAGGTACTGCGCCGAACAGATCCACCACACCGGCGAGGTGCGCAGCGCGAAGCCCTCAAGGCCCGGGTCTTCACGGGTTGAAATCACCATGTCGACCTTGCCCCGGTGCAAGTCCTCCATCAGGAACGGACTGCGCCCCACATCGATTTCCAACCGAAGTTTCGGCGCCGAACGGGCGATGTGGCTGAGGATCGGCGGCAGGATGGTGTCCGCGATGTCGTGGGGCGAGCCGATGCGCAGCACACCGCTCATGCTGCTTTCCCGAAGCGAATTGAGCGCGTCATCGTTGAGCGAGAGCAGTTGGCGTGCGTGACGCAATAGCTGGCGTCCCGGTTCGGTCAGCTGCTTCTGCCGGCCCTGCTTCTGAAACAGGCTGACACCGATTTGCTGCTCCAGTCGTTGCATCTGCTGGGTCACCGAAGACTGCGTACGCGACAGCCGCGCGCCGGCCTCGGCGAAGCTGTGATGGTCGACGACAGCGACGAAGGTGCGCAGCAGTTCGAGGTCGAGGGTGGTGGACATGGGGGCGTACTCAGTCAGGGCCAGACACAATCCCTGTAGGAGCGCGCTTGCCCGCGACGGCGGTGTGTCAGTCAGCAGATATTTACCTGACACACCGCCGTCGCGGGCAAGCGCGCTCCTACAGAGTTACATCAGTCGGGAAGCGTAATACATTACGATTTTTTATGATTTATGGAAGGCTTTTTGTAAATCCTCCCATATGGGCCAGTAAATACAGGCTTATTCCATTTGCATCAAAAACGCATCACCAGAAAGTTATAACCATATTTGATATTTGAATTTCCGTCCGCAGCGTTCCCTCCCTAGGATGCGGGTCATCAAGTGACGATGACCATCGAGGGAAAATCCATGCCATACACGCGCTCGCCCATTACCCGTTTGCTGCCCTTGTTCGTCGGTACGCTCGCTGCGCTGGGCGCAAGTTTTGCCGTTCAGGCCGATGCCACGCTGGACAAGATCGAGCAGCGTCATCGTCTGGTCGTGGGGGTGTTGCTGTCGGGCGGGCCGTTCGGTTCCATCGACCCGGGCAACCAGAAACCCAAGGGCTTGAACGTCGATATGGCCGAAGACCTTGGCCGTCAATTGGGCGCCGAGGTGGAACTGGTTCCGGTGCTGCCTGCCAACCGCGTGCAGTTCCTGCAACAGGGCAAGGTCGATCTGTTGATCGCCAACATGGAATGGACCGCCGAGCGCGGCCAGCAACTGGGGTTCGTGCCGACGCCGTTCTACCGCGTCGGCGGCACGGCTGCGGTGCTCAAGGACAGCAAGATCACCCGCTGGGAAGACCTCAAGGGTCAGCCGGTGTGCACCTCCCAGGGCAGCAGCTACGTCAAGCCGCTGACTGAATTCGGCGCGGAATTGAAAGCCTTCAAGAGCTCGTCCGAATCGCTGTTGGCGCTGCGTGGCAACAACTGTGTGGCCGCCGTTCACGACGCGACGCTGATCAATCCGCTGGTGGCCGACAGCCCCGAGTGGCAGAACTATCGCGCCATCACCCCCGAGCTGAACCCGGCACCGTCGGTGATCTGGACCCGCCCCGGCGAAACCGACACCCAGGCGAAACTCGACACCATCGTCAAAGGCTGGCACCGCACCGGTTGGCTGATCGAGGCTGAGAAACGCCATCACATCACCCCGGCGTCCCCTGCGCTGGTGGAGTTGCATGACAAGTTCCAGGCCAGCGGTGCATGAGTCACTGGCTTGAAGTGTTCGTGCAGTGGGCGGCCAGGCTCGGTCTGAACTACAGCTTCGTGCTGGACGCCTATGCCCGGGGCTCGCTGCTCCAGGGCGCGCTGACGACGGTGTGGCTGTGCCTGTTCACCCTCGTCGGCAGCCTGCTGGCCGGTGTCGCCCTTGCCGCCATGCTGACCAGCGGCAAGCCCTGGCTGGCACGGCCTGCGCGGGTGTTCGTCGAGGTCACGCGCAACACCCCGACGCTGGTGCAGCTGTATTGCGCGTTCCTGGTCCTGAACATGTTGCTGACCCAGGCCGTGGGCACGGCCAACCCCCTGACACCGTTCGCCTGGGTGGTGATCGTCATCTCGCTGCACAAGGGCGCGTTTCACGCAGAAGCCTTGCGCGCCGGGATCGAAGCAGTGCCGGCGGTCACCCTTGAAGCGGCCAGTTCCCTGGCCTTCAGCAGCCGCCAGTTGCTGTGGAATGTGCAGATGCCCCTGGCGGTGCGTTTTGCCTTGCCCTCGTTGATCAACAACCTGATCGATCTGGTGAAGATGACGGCCGTGGCCTCGGCAATTGCCGTGGGCGACATCACCTACGCCTCGATCATGATCTGGACCCAGAGCGACAACGTGCTGGAACTGATGATTCTGCTGCTGGGGTTTTTCGGCCTGCTCAGCTTTGTCGTCAACTGCGTGGGCAGGTTTCTCGAAGCCCGATTGAGGATGCCCGGTTATGGTCATTGAAACAGTCGGCGCGCTGTGGGAGTGGTCCCCGGCCCTGGCCACAGGTTTCTGGCAGAACATTCTGATCAGCCTGCTGGCGATCGCCCTCGGCTCGCTGCTAGGTTTGCTGATCGGTGCGCTGGCGGTGTCGCCGCTGTGGATCACCCGCTTGCCGGCGCGAATCTGGGTCCAGGTGTTTCGCAACGCACCCTGGCTTGTGCTGATTTATTTCACGACCTACGTGTTCCCGTTCGAGCTTCACATCGGCGGCCACTGGGTGGCCTTCCCGGACTGGGTGAAAGTCACCATCGGTCTGGCCTTGCCGGCCAGTGCCAACGTTGCGGAAATCTTCCGTGGGGCCATCGGATCGATTCCCGGCACTCAGTGGGAAGCGTCTCGCTCCCTGGCTTTCACCCGGGGGCAGATCTTTCGCTCGATCATCCTGCCGCAGTGCTTCAAACGCATGCTGCCGCCATGGATGAACCTGTACGCGGTCATCACCATGGGCACGGCGCTGGCCTCGTTGGTGGGGGTGCACGACCTGATCGACACCGCGCAGATCGCCAGCAATACCGTCAACCGCACCGGCTTTACCGTGATGATCTATTTCAGCGTGCTGGCGTTGTTCTTCGTCTATTGCTACCCGATTTCGCGACTCACTCAACACCTGGAGCGACGTTATGCCTTCTCTTGAAACGCGCACCGAGCAGCCCCTTGTCAGCCTGCGCGACGTGCATCTGTCGTTCGGCAGCAATCCGGTGCTCAACGGCATCGACCTTGAGGTTCAGCGGGGCCAGGCGGTGTCGATCATCGGCCCGTCGGGCTCGGGCAAGTCGACGATCCTGCGTTGCATCACCGGCCTTTTGCAGCCCCAGCGCGGCACGATTCGGGTCGGCGACACGCAAGTGCACACGCTCAACGCCGAAGCCCAGCGTATCGAGTTGCGCAAGCGCGTGGGGTTCGTGTTTCAGCAGTACAACCTGTTTCCACATCTGTCTGTACTGGAAAACCTGGTGATCGCTCCGCGCAAGGTGTTGGGGCGCAGCTCTAAGGATGCGGAACAGGAAGCGCGGGCCTTGCTCGCCAAGGTGCGCATGGAGCACAAGGCCGATGCGTATCCGGGGCAGCTGTCCGGCGGGCAGCAGCAACGGGTGGCGATTGCCCGTGCCTTGGCGATGCGCCCGGAACTGATCCTGTTCGATGAAGTGACCTCGGCCCTGGATCCGGAAACCGTGGGCGAGGTGCTGGCGGTGATCCGCGAGCTGACCGAGGAGGGCATGACCTGTGTGCTGGTCACCCACGAGATGCGCTTCGCCGAGGACATCAGCGACGTGGTGTATTTCACTGAGAACGGCCTGATCGTCGAGCACGGCAGCGCCGAACAGATTTTTCAGCGCCCGACCAGCGAGCGCACCCAGGGGTTTTTGCGTCACGCGCTGGGGGACGCCGGGCGTCGTCCGGTGGCGAGTGGCGACCCGTATCTGTTGAGCAATATCGGGCGGTATAGCCTGTCGGTTTGAGCACCACACTCTGTAGGAGCGCGCTTGCCCGCGATCGCGATCTGTCTGTCACATATCGGGTCGCTGACACATCGCCGTCGCGGGCAAGCGCGCTCCTACAGAGGTGGTTTGTATTTGAATCTAATAAAAGGAGCACCTGATGAGCATTGAAACCCGCAGCCCCGTGATCGAGGCATTCCTGCAACAGATTCGCCTGATTCACCAGCGCGGCGTCGATCGTGAAGCGCTGCAGCAAATCGTCAGCCTGCTGGAAGGTCTGGCCGAGCGGCACGATCTGTTCAATTTCGACACCTTTCCCGCACCGGTGCCGGGGGAGGGTGACACGGCGTTTCGTTATCGCCTGAATGACGACGGCGACACCCCGACGCTGTACATGAATTCGCTGCTGCCGGGCAAAAGCACCCTGCCGCACAACCATGAAACCTGGGCGGTGATCGTTGCCGTCCAGGGGCAAGAGATCAACTACGTATGGGCCCGCACCGACGATGGCAGCGACCCGGCCTTCGCCCGTCTGGAACTGGAAAAAGAAGTGGTGGTGCAACCGGGCACCTCGATCAGCTTCCTGGGCGAAGACCTGCACGGCATCAAGGTCGATGGCGACACGCCGACCCTGCATTTCCACCTCTACGGTCGCCCGCTGGAGTCTCTGAACGGGCGTTACGGGGTCAATACCGAAGGCAAGGTCCTGAATTACAACGCCTCGCAAATGGCCCCGTCGATCAAGGCCTACGCTTGATATGAACCAGGCCGTGCTCTCGTAGCAGCACGGCTTGCCGGCGGGGGCGGTGTACCTGTGACGAATTCATCGTCTGACACACCGCTCCCGCCGGCAAGCCGCGCTGCTACGGGAGAGCGTACCGTCTGATTAGCACTGAGAATGCCATGACCCAGAAAGTCACCCCGCACCACCTGCAAGCCTGGCTGTTCGACGGGCAGGAGATCGCCCTGTTCGATGTCCGCGAGCACGGCCAGTATGGCGAAGCGCACCTGTTCCACGGCGTGAACCTGCCCTATAGCCGCCTTGAGCTGGAAGTGCGTCGGTTGGCCCCCAACCCTGCCGTGCGACTGGTGATTTACGATGAAACCGGCAGCGACGTTTCCATCCGTGCCGCGCAGCGATTGCAGGCGCTGGGCTATACCCAGGTGCATGTACTGGAGGGCGGCGCCCAAGGTTGGCAGGCGGCAGGGCTGCAATTGTTCGCCGGGGTGCACGTGCCGTCCAAGGCGTTCGGTGAGCGGGTCGAAGAAGCGAGCCACACGCCCCACATCAGCGCCACCGAGCTGGCGGCATGGCAGGCCAGCGGCCAGCCGCTGGTGCTGCTCGATGGTCGGCCCTTCGATGAATACCGCAAGATGACCATCCCCGGTTCCATCTGCTGCCCCAACGGCGAGCTGGGGTATCGCCTGACCGAACTGGTGCCGGATGAAACCACCCCGATCGTGGTCAATTGCGCGGGCCGGACTCGCAGCATCATCGGCGCCCAGACCCTCATCGATCTGGGGGTGAAGAACCCGGTGTACGCGCTGGAGAACGGCACGCAAGGTTGGTACCTGGCCGACCTTGCCCTGGAGCACGGCAGCACCCGACGCTACCCGGCTGTTCCGGCCAGCGCCTCGCTGACTGTGCAACAGGAGTCAGCGCAGCGTCTGGCCCGGCGCGCTGGCGTGCAGACGGTGAATGCCGAGCAAGTGAAGGCCTGGGCGCAGGACGCGGCCCGCAGCCTGTTCCTCTGCGATGTGCGCACCCCAGAAGAATTCGCCGAAGGCAGCTTGCCCGGCGCGCAACACACCCCGGGCGGGCAACTGGTTCAATCCACCGACCTGTACGTTGGCGTACGCGGGGCACGGCTGGTGCTGGTCGATAGCGACGGCGTGCGCGCACCCATCGTCGCCAGTTGGCTGCGGCAGTTGGGGCATCAGGCTTACGTACTGGAAGGTGGCCTGCAGAGTGGCTTGGCACTGCCGGTCAGCATCGCTGACGTGGCCCCGGCGCTGACGCAAATCGATGCCGCCGAACTGGCTGATCATCTCGCTGACAGCGCCGTTGTGCTGCGGGATTTGCGCGCCAGCATGGCTTATCGCAAGGGGCACATCGCCGGCTCGCGCTGGTCTATCCGCTCGCGTCTGGCCGATGATTTTCAGGATGAAACCCGCCCGCTGGTGCTGGTGGCCGATGATCCACAGGTGGCGGCCATCGCCGCGCTGGATTTGAGCCAGGCGCAGCGCCAGTCAGCCCGCTGGCTGAGCTTCGAAGCCTGGCAGGCTGCGGGTTTTCCAGTGAGCGCGAGCCCTCAGGACCCGCCGAACGAGCAGTGCATCGATTTTCTGTTTTTCACTCACGACCGCCATTCCGGCAACAAGGATGCCGCCCGCCAGTACCTGGCCTGGGAGATCGGCTTGCTGGGGCAGATGACCCAACAGGAGATCGACAGCCTCAAGCCCTTGGCAGCGAGTGCCGGGGAAAACAGGGTGCGTACCCGGCTGGTCCATGCCGCAAGGGGCGAGAAGGGCAGCGGCGTGCGCGGCGTCAATCCGCCGGTTTCGCGCATGAGCACGGTGTTGTTCGATTCCCTGAGAGACATGCGCGAGGCCCGCAAACGCCGCGACACCGAGCGCGTCCTGACCTACGGCGCCCGTGGCAATCCCACGGCCTTCGAACTGGAAGACCTGGTCACCGAGCTTGAGGGCGGCTATCGCACGCGCCTGTTCAGTACCGGGCTTGGGGCGGTGGCGCAGGTGTTCCTGAGCTACCTGCGTCCGGGCGATCACATCCTGATCACCGATGCGGTGTACTCGCCGGTGCGTCAGGTCGCCGAAGAATTCCTCAAGCCGTTCGGCATCCAGTACAGCTACTTCAATGCCGATGGCAGTGGCTTGCAGGAACGGCTGCAGGCCAACACCCGGATGGTCTACGCCGAGGTGCCGGGCTCGCTGCTGTTCGAGCTGGCCGACCTGCCGAAAATCGCCGCGCTGTGCAAGTCGCGCAACATTCTGCTGGCGGTGGACAACACCTACGGCTCGGGCTATCAGTACCGGCCGCTGACACTGGGTGCGGACATTTCCATCATGGCCCTGACCAAGTATCTGGCAGGGCACAGCGATGTGATGATGGGCAGCGTGTGCACCACCGAGGCAGTATGGCAACCGCTTGCGGTCATGACCGACACCTTCGGCAGCACGGTCAGCCCGGACGATGCCTACCTGGTATTGCGCGGCGCCCGCACCCTGGCCGCGCGGCTGGACGTGCACCAGCGCCAGTCCCTGCAGATCGCTCGCTGGCTGCAACAGCATCCCAAGGTCAGGCGCGTGTTCCACCCGGCGTTGCCCGATCATCCTCATCACGCCTTGTGGCAGCGGGACTTCAACGGCAGCAACGGCCTGCTCACCTTCGAACTGGCCGACAGCAATCCGGCGCACCTCGAACACTTCATCGACGCCCTGCAGCTGTTTGGCCTGGGCGCTTCATGGGGCGGCTTCGAAAGCCTGATCATCGTCGCCAGCGTGGGCGACCGCGATAGCCCCGCCGACAGACAGCTCAACCCGCTGCTCAGGCTGCATGTGGGGCTGGAGGATGTGAGCGCGTTGATCGAGGACCTTGAGCGAGGCTTCGCGGCAATCCAGTGACCGCCCCCGCGGGCAAGCCCGGCTGCTACGGGAATGCGTGCAACACAACACCCGTAGCAGCACGGCTTGCCGGCGGGAGGCTCAGGCGTGGACCTCTGTTCAGAACCCCGCCTTGCCCACCGAAGCCCCACCGTCGACGAACAACGTCTGTCCGGTGATGAATCCGCTCTGCTCGGACAGCAGGAACGCGATTGCCGAGGCGATTTCGTCTGGCTGTCCGAAGCGGCCCATGGGCACTCCCGCCAGATAGCGTTTTTCACCTTCGCTGCCCACCGGGTTGTTCTGGCGAAACAGTTCGGTTTCGGTCGGGCCGGGGGCGATGGCATTGACCGTAATGCCGGTCTGCGCCAGTTCCAGCGCCCAGGAGCGGGTGAAGCTGATGAGCGCGGCCTTGGCGGCGGCGTAGGCGGTGCGCTGGGTAATGCCCAGCACGGTGAGGCTGGAGATGTTGACGATGCGGCCCCAGCCCTGTTCGCGCATGGTGGGTAGCAGGGCCTGGGTCGCCAGCAGGGCAGAGTGCAGGTTGACGCTCATCACCGCGTCAAAGTCCTCGAGTTCGATCTGCCCCAGGGGCTGCGGGCGCACCAGCCCGACGTTGTTCACCAGGCCGTCGAAGCGGTAATGCTGGGCCAGTTCCGCCAGGCCGCAGCGGGTCTGGGCCTTGTCGGCCAGGTCCAGCGCGATGAGCACGCCGGGGAAGGTCGGGTCATCGGCGTTGCGGGCGATGCCCACCACCTGGTGGCCGGCTGCTGCCAAGTGTTCGGACAAGGCGCGGCCAATGCCTTTGGTGGCGCCGGTGATCAGGAAGGTACGTTGGGACATCTGAAGTCTCCATCAAAAGATAAGGTGCCTGTAGGAGCGCGCTTGCCCGCGACGGCGGTGTGTCATCAAAGAATTTCTCCCTGACACACCGCCGTCGCGGGCAAGCGCGCTCCTACGGGGTTCAGTCAGCGCGTGCCGAGTTTTTCAGGAACACCAGCAGCGCCAGCAGGGGAAACGCGCTTCCGGCGATGACGATCCAGGTCCAGCCGCCGTGGTCGTACAGGGCGCTGGCAATCACCGAGCCTGCGGCGCCGCCGATGAAAATGCTGGTCATGTACAGCGCATTCAGGCGGCTGCGGCTCTTGGCGTCCAGGGCGTAGACCGAGCGCTGACCGAGGACCATGTTCATCTGCACGCAGAAATCCAGAACGATGCCAGTCACCGCCATGCCGATCACTGCGTAGGACGGCTGCACCAGGCTTGGCAGAAAACTCAGGGCGGCGAACAACATCGCAAAACGGCTGGCGACCCGGGTATGCCCGGCATCGGCCAGGCGACCGGCGATGGGCGCGGCGATGGCACCGATGGCGCCGACCAGCGCGAAGATCGCGATCTGGCTTTGGGAAAGGCCGTGATTGCGCGCAAGCTCCAGCGGGACGGCGGTCCAGAACAGGCTGAACGTGGCGAACATGCACGCCTGGTAAAACGCCCGCTGGCGCAGCACCGGCTGCTTGCTCAGCAGCGTCCACAGGGATTTGAGCAGTTGCCCGTAGCTGGCGCTGTGGGCGGGCTGGTGCTTGGGAATGGTGGTGGCCAGTACCACGCTGATCAGCAGCATCAAGACGGCGGCAACGCCAAACACCGCGCGCCAGCCGAAATGGTCGGCAATCAGGCTGGACGCAGGTCGGGCCAACAGGATACCCAGCAACAGGCCGCCCATGATGCTGCCCACCACGCGACCGCGTGATTCTTCAGGGGCCAGGTGAGCGGCCAGTGGAATCAGGATCTGCACCGCCACCGAACTGAACCCCACCAGCAGCGAGGCCAGCAGGAATACGTTGGGCGTCTGGGCAAAGGCCGCGCTGGCCAGGCTGGCAATCGCAACCACGGTGGTCACGATCATCAACCGGCGGTTTTCCAGCAGATCCCCCAGCGGCACCAGGAAGAACAGCCCCAAGGCATAGCCGATCTGCGTCAAAGACACGATGAAGCTCGCCAGCGTGCTCGACAGGCCGATGTCCGGAGCAATCAGCCCGATGATGGGTTGGGCGTAGTAGATGTTGGCAACGATGGCGCCGCAGCAAAAGGCGAACAGCATCGCCAGGCCTTTGGTCATCGTCGCTCGGTGAGTGAGGTCAGTCATGGCTGTCATGGGATTCTCGAAGGGCATTCAAGGAAGGTGCCGTTGCGCAGGCCAGGGGCTCTGCATCGGTGCCTTTAAAGGAAGTGAGAGAAGGCTAACGCTTTTTCGTTGCGTTAAGAAGGTCGGGACTGGGGATATGTTTCATGCCTTGGAGGAATACCCCAACGGCCTGCCGCTGCACCCGTCGCGCGCTCAGAACTTTTGCCCGTCAGCCCCGGTCACTGCTGGATACACCTCAAGGAAATAAAACCATGGCTCGGGCAATCTGGAAGGGCGCGATCAGTTTCGGGCTGGTGCATATTCCTGTGGCGCTGGTGTCGGCGACGTCGCAGCAGGGGGTCGATTTCGACTGGCTCGACAAACGCAGCATGGACCCGGTGGGCTACAAGCGCATCAACAAGGTCACCGGCAAGGAGATGACCAAGGACAACATCGTCAAGGGCGTGCAGTACGAGAAGGGCCGCTACGTGGTCATCAGCGAAGAGGAGATTCGCGCTGCGCACCCGGCGTCTACCCAGACTATCGATATCTTCGGTTTTGTCGACAGCACGCAGATTCCGCTGCAAAACATCGACACGCCGTACTTCCTTACACCCGACAAGCGCGGCGAGAAGGTCTACGCTCTCTTACGGCAGACACTGGAAGACACCGCCAAGGTGGCGCTGGCCCATGTGGTGATTCGCACGCGCCAGCATCTGGCGGCGGTGATGCCGCTGGAATCGGCGATCATTCTGGTGTTGCTGCGCTGGCCCGCTGAAGTCCACGGGCTGGACAGCCTGGATCTGCCCAAGTCCGCCACGGACGTCAAGCTCAACAAGAGCGAACTGGACATGGCCAAGCGTCTGGTCAAGGACATGTCCACCGACTGGACGCCGGACGCCGAAGAGTACCGTGACACGTTCCAGGACCAGATCATGACGCTGGTCGAGACCAAGGCCCGGGAAGGCAAAATCGAGAGTGTGGAAACCGACGCCGGCCAGGCCGAGCGCAAATCTGCTGATGTCATCGATCTCACCGAATTGCTCAAACGCAGTCTGGGCAGCCGTGGCGGTTCCGCCAAGGCCCCGGGAAAGACCAAATCTGCCAGCAAGAGCAAAACCGCTGCCGCTGATGCTGCTGTTGATGGTGATGCACCACCGGCCAAACGGCGCGCCCCTGCAAGGAAGAAAACGACCAAGGCGTCCTGATGTTGTGGACGGCAACGCGCGGCGCCTGAGGCTAAGAGAAGAGTGCAGAGGTTTTAACCGATCATGGCCAAACCCGTGAGTGAGTACACCCGCAAGCGCAATTTTGACATCACCTCCGAACCTCCTGAAACCGCAGGCCGGGCCCGTGGCGGCAAGGCCCGCGCATTGAGTTTCGTGATTCACAAGCACGATGCGCGCAACCTGCATTACGACTTTCGCCTGGAGCTGGACGGCACGCTCAAGAGCTGGGCCGTGCCCAAGGGCCCGAGCCTGGACCCGAAAAACAAGCGCCTGGCGGTGCATGTCGAGGACCACCCACTGGGCTACGGCACTTTCGAAGGCAACATTCCCGAAGGCCAATATGGCGCCGGTGATGTAATCGTGTGGGATCGCGGCATCTGGCAGCCCCATGGCGATCCGCGCAAGACCTACAAGGAAGGCAAGCTCAAGTTCACCCTGGTCGGCGAGAAACTCACCGGGGACTGGGCGCTGGTGCGCACGCATCTGCAGGGCAGCGGGGACAAGGAACAGTGGCTGCTGATCAAGGAGAAGGATGATGCGGTGCGCTCGGCTGACGAGTACGACATCGTCGTCGACAAGCCTGAAAGCGTGGTCAGTGGCGCGACGGTGGGCGAGGGCCGCCCGGTCGCAAAAAGCCGCAAATCCAAGACCGCTGCTTCAGCTCCTGTTACCAAAAAGACCAGCAAGGCCAGCAAGACCTCGTCGATTCCCGACAAACTCAGCCCGCAACTGGCGACGCTGATGGATGCCCCGCCCGACGGTGAGTGGTTGTACGAAATCAAGTTCGATGGCTATCGGATCATGACCCGCATTCGTGATGGCGAAGTGCGGCTGTTTACCCGCAACGGCCACGACTGGACCGAGCGTCTGCCCTTGCAGGCCAAGGCGTTGAGCGAACTGGAAGCGCCGGACAGCTGGCTGGATGGCGAAGTGGTGGTGCTCAACGAGGACGGGCTGCCGGATTTTCAGGCGCTGCAAAACGCCTTCGAGATCGAGCGCACCAAAGACATCGTTTATTACCTGTTCGACGCGCCGTTTCTCAACGGCCAGGACATGCGCGAAAAGCCGGTGGAAGACCGCCGCGCGGCCCTGAAGAAGCTGCTCAACAAGCACAAGAATCGGCTGCTGCGTTTCTCCGATGCGTTCTCCGCCAACCATCGCGACATCATCGAAAGCGCCTGCTCGCTGTCCCTCGAAGGGGTAATCGGCAAGCGCGCGGGCAGCGTCTATCAGTCTCGCCGCAGCCCTGACTGGATCAAGCTCAAGTGCAAGCTGCGCCAGGAGTTCGTCATCGTCGGCTTCACCAAGCCCCAGGGCACCCGAAGTGGCTTTGGCGCGCTGTTGCTGGCCGTCAACGAAGAGGGCGCAGGGCTGGTCTACGCCGGCCGGGTGGGAACCGGGTTCAGCCAGAAGACGCTCGGCGAGTTGTTCGACAAGATGAAACCGCTGGAGCGCGACGCATCGCCCCTTGGCAAGAAGCTCACCAGCGCCCAGGCCCGTGGCGTGCACTGGATCGAGCCGACGCTGGTGGGCGAGGTGGAATTCGGCGAGTGGACCCGCGAAGGCATCATCCGCCACTCGTCATTCGTTGCGCTGCGCAGCGACAAGCCGGCCAGTGCGGTCGTCCACGAATTCCCGAAAACACCGAAGGACATCAAGGCGCCATTCAAACCCAAGGCCTCCAAGAAAGGGTCGTCGCAGTCCGAGGCCGCTGCCCCGAAACCTGCCAAACGCCAGGCCCGCAATGAGGAAAGGATCGAGGTGGCAGGGGTGGTCATCAGCCATCCCGAGCGGGTGATCGATAAGCAGAGCGGGTTGCACAAGGTTGATCTGGCGCATTTCTACGAGTCGATCAGCGACTGGATTCTGCCCCATCTGGATCACCGAGCGGTGGCGCTGTTGCGCTGTCCGGAAGGCGTGGAGGGCGAGCAGTTTTTCCAGAAACATTCCGAGCGCCTGGCGATTCCCAACATCAAGCAACTGGACGCCAAGCTGGACCCCGGGCACGCCCGGCTGATGGAGATCGACAGCGTGCAGGCGCTGGTGGGCGCTGCGCAAATGGGCACCATCGAGTTGCACACTTGGGGCTCGACCTACGACAAGATCGAACAGCCGGACCATTTCGTCCTCGATCTAGACCCGGACCCCGCGTTGCCCTGGCGCAGCATGATCGAGGCCACGCAGATGACCCTCGCCGTGCTCGATGAACTGGGGCTGGACGCCTTTCTCAAGACCAGCGGCGGCAAAGGCATGCACATTATTGTGCCGCTGGCGCGCAAGGCCGATTGGGATACCGTGAAAGCCTTCGCCAAGGCCCTGGCGCAGTTCATGGAGAAACAGTTGCCGGAGAGATTCACCGCAACCTCAGGGCCGAAGAACCGGGTTGGCAAGATCTTCATCGACTACCTGCGCAACGCACGGGGTGCCAGCACGGTGGCGGCTTATTCGGCGCGGGCGAGGCCGGGGTTGCCGGTGTCGGTGCCGATCACCCGGGATGAACTGGCCGGCCTCAAGTCGTCGGGGCAGTGGACCATCGCCAACCTGCAGAAACGCCTGCGCAAACTCAAGGCCGACCCCTGGGCCGGCTACAAGAACACCCAGCGCATCACCCTACCCATGTGGAAGCGGTTGGGTGCCAAGCCGCCGGCCTAGACGCCAGCGTCGAGGCTGCGGCGCAGTTGGCCGGGTGCCATGCCGTAGGTGTCCTTGAACACCTTGCTGAACGCCGCCTGAGATTGATAACCGACCTGGGCGGCGATGTCGCTCAGGCCGCTCTGTGAACGACTCAACAGCCCGTACGCCAGTTGCATGCGCACTTGGGTCAACAGCGCCCATGGGGAGCGCCCCGCCAGTTTGCTGAAGGCGCGCATGAAGGTGGCGCGGGACATGCTGGCAAGCTCGGCCAGTGCTTCGACGGTCCAGTCGTGGGCCGGGTCCTGCAGCATCGCTTGCCACGCCCGGCCCAGACGGCGGTCACTCAACAGCGCCAGGCTGCCTTCGCTCTGTGGTGATTGTTCAAGATGGGCGCGCAACACCAGGGTGAACAGCGCCGAGGTCAGGGCGTTGACCATGAACTGGCCGCCAGCGCGATTGGCTTCTGCTTCACTGCGCAACAGCGCCACCAGGGCGCGCAGCGGATCCCCCTCGTTCAAGGCCTGGCTGGGAATCAGCAGATGATCGGGCAGCGCGGAGAACAGCAGGGCGCCGGGTTGATACAGGAAGCGTCCGCAAAGCAGGTCCAGTTCGGCACCCTCGCCGAAGCGCTTGATGGGCAGCAATCCGCCATTACTGATCACCGGGAGGCCGCTGGCGACGCGCTCGCCGGGGCTTGTCACCACGTGCTCGAACCCACCGGACAGCACCACGATATCGCCTGCGGCCAGCTTCAACTGGCGACCGCCCGGCAGTTCGATCCGGCACTGGCCGTCCAGCACCACGTGGTAGGGCGCGACCCCCTCGACCTCGGGGGCATGGTCCAGCGCCCAGTCGCCTTGAAACTGGCAACGCAGGTCAAGGCTTCCGCGTACCTGGGCTAGAGTGATGAGCGTGTCGATGGCGTTCATATGCGACTTTCGGACAAAGAAATGAGCCAAACGAGCAAGTTACCCGAATGCCATTGGCGGACACTATCTGTGTTCCCGGCGCAGTCTAGTCGCCGCTCTCAGGAGATACCACCATGTTCAGCAATTGGTCCGACCTCGTTTCAACCATCAAGCAATCCTTTGGTTCGCTGTCCAAATCCAACCCGAAAATGGTCAAGGCCTACATGGCCCTTGGCGATGCGGCTGCGGAAAACAACGTGCTCGACGCCAAGACCCGCGAGCTGATTTCCATCGCCGTGGCGATCACCACTCGCTGCGACGGCTGTATCGGCGCGCACTCGGAAGCGGCCATCGCCGCCGGCGCCACCCGCGAAGAAGTCGCCGCCGCACTGGCCACCGCCATCTCGCTAAACGCGGGTGCGGCCTATATCTACTCGATGCACGCGCTGGAAGCGTATGACGCATTGAAGAAATAACGCCTTCGCCGTCTACTCACGACCGCCCCCGCCGGCAAGCCGTGCTGCTACGGGTCAAGCGTTGAGCACAAACCCTGTGCACAACACCAACCCCGTAGCAGCCGGGCTTGCCCGCGGGGGCGATCTCAAGAACGTCATCGCCCTCAAACCGTGCAACTACGCCAAACCTCAGTGCGCCGGCAACTCCGGCACCGGCCCTTGCGCCGCAAAATCCACCGCCGTGCTGATCGCTTTCCAGCGTTCGGCGGTTTCGGCGCGATCGGCTTCCACCGGCCCCAGGTAATGCAGAGCATCGCTGCCCAGCAACAGACGCAAAGGCGGTTGAGCATGTTGCGCCACCTTGAGCACCACCTGCGCTACCCGGTCGGGGTCACTGTTTTCGTTGCCGGCGATTCTGCGCAGCACGTCAAACATCATGCCGACACTCGCCCCATAGGCTGGCATCACCGGAGTGTCATGACCCCGCGCGCGTACGGCCCAGTTGGTGCGCATGCCGCCTGGCTCCAGGGTGGTCACGTGCAGGCCCAGTGGTTTGACTTCCGTGGCGAGCACGTCCGAAAACCCACCCACGGCCCATTTAGCCGACTGGTAGGCTGTCATGCCCGGGGTCGCCAGACGCCCGCCCACCGACGAAATCTGAATGATGCGTCCCGAGCCCTGCTCACGCATCACCGGCACCGCGGCGCGGCACAGGTTGACCACGCCAAAGAAGTTGGTCTCGAATTCCATGCGAAACGCGCCGTCTTCGGTTTGCTCGAAGGGCAGCATGTGCCCGAAACCGGCATTGTTGACCAGTACATCCAGGCGCCCGAACGTATCCACTGCAGCCTGTACAGCGGCCTTCGCAGCAGCAGAGTCGGTAACGTCCAGCTCGAAGGGCAGGACCTGCGACCCATAGCGTTCAACCAGATCGTCGAGGCGCTCGATATTGCGTGCCGCGGCAAGCAACCGGTCCCCCGATGCCAGGACCGCTTGCGCAATGTTGCGACCCAGACCACTGGCACTTCCGGTAATCAACCAGACTTTGGACATGATGTTTCTCCTGTCATTAAGTGTATGTGAGTAAGTAATCACTCATTTATTAGGTAAAAAAATCAGTCCCTTGCGATTGCATTCCAGTAAGCCTCAAAGCCCGCTTCGCAATAGCGCTCGGCGAGTTCAGGTTCGTTGCTCATGAAATCCATGGTGGTGTCGGCCAGTGAGCGCATGATCGCTGCGGCGAAAGCAGGGGGCTGGTCGCGCAAGGTACTGCAGGCCGAGCCTTCGTTCAGCAGGGCGCTGATGTCGTTGAAGGCCTCGCTGCCAGCGACGCGGGTGGCGTCGGTAATCCGATCGGACATCATCAGCAGTGCCATGGACTTGCGCTTCTCAGGATTTGCCGCGCCCCAGCCGACATAGGTGTGCCAGGCATGGTGCAGGCGCGACCTGACGTCTTTGTCCCGCGGGTAACCGGGGAGCATCGCGTCTCGCAGTTGGGCCTTGAGTTCCAGGTAGACCTGGTTGAGCAGGTCATCCTTGGTTTCAAAATAATTGAACAGCGTCCCCTCGGCCACGCCCGCGCCCTTGGCGATCCTGGACGTCGGCGCGCCCAGCCCCTGCTCGGCGAACACTCGCAGAGCAGAGTCGATAAGGGCGTTGCGCTTGTCTTCGCTCTTGGGGCGGGCCATGGGGGAATCGCGTAATTAGTGAGTGGTTGCTCATTTATACGCCGTATCGATAGCCACAAGCAAGTGCGGCGTTGATAAACGCTGCTGCATCACCCCATCGACGTAAATCGCCCTCCCGTCTGCGCAGGATAAAACTCCCCTTTGAGCCCCAGCGCCTGCAAGCGCTGGCGCACGTCGTTTTCGATGTCGATGACCTGGTCCGGGTCGTCGATGTCGTCGACCACCAGCCACACCCCGGACAGGTTCTGGTCATGAGTGCCTTCGCTCATCATGTCGTGGGTAAAGGCCTGGTCGGAACGCCACAGGCACAGTTCGTCTTCGTTATGGCCACTTTCAGCCAGCGCTTGCGCCGAAGTCAGCCAGACTTCCTTGTATGGCCGCAGGTCCGCTTCGGCGAGTTCTTGCAGGGTGATCACGGTTTTCATTTCGTTGCCTCCATGGTCAGTGCTTAAGTTGTGACGCACGGGGAATGCGCGGTGTTCCCGGCAACTTGCCCGGGCGGACGAAATGGTCGTTGAACCGACCACGCGCAGTGGCGGTCGATCAATCAACAGTCGCTCAGGAGAATCGCCATGGCTTGTCCCAGACGCTTGCGTGTCGATGCCTCGCTGACATGACCAGCTTTTCGCCTCTCAAGAGCCTTCAGGTCCAGTCCCATGAGCGGGCAGCCCTGTTGTTGGGTTTCGTCTTTCATTTCTGTGTGCTGGCCAGCTATTACCTGGTGCGGCCGCTGCGTGATGCGCTGGGCCTGGAGGGCGGGGCCGACAAGTTGCAATGGCTGTTCACCGCAACCTTCGTAGTGATGCTCGTTGCCGTGCCGCTGTATGGCGCGCTGGTTGCCAGATTGCCAGCGATCCGCTTCGTGCCGCTGGTGTACCGGCTGGTGGCGCTGTCGATGCTGGCCTTCGGCGTGTTGATTGCGCGCCACGATGCGCCGGTGCTGGTCGGGCGGGTGTTTTTCGTGTGGATCAGCGTCTACAACCTGTTCATCGTCACGGTGTTCTGGAGTGTGCTGGTCGATCGATTTTCCAATGAGCAGGGGCGCAGGCTGTTCGGTTTCATCGCGGCCGGTGGCACCCTGGGCACGTTCATCGGGCCTTTGCTGGCCGCGACCATGGCCACCCGATTGGGGCCGGTGGCGCTGACGATTGCCGCCGCTGTGTTGCTGGAAGTTGCCGTGCGCTGTTATCGCGCCTTGTTGAGCCGGACCCGGCCACGCAACCTGACTGAATCCGAGATCGGCGCCTATCAGCGCTTTGGCGAGGAGGGCCGCAGCATGGGCGGCGGTGTACTGGCCGGGGTGACGCTGATTCTGAAGTCCCGCTATCTGCAGGGCATGGTCCTGTTCATGCTGCTGCACACCAGCGCCGCGACGCTGCTGTATTTCGAGCAGGGCCGCATCGTTGCCGAGAGTTTCTCCAGCGTGGCCACCCGCACTCAGTTTTTCGCCTATGTGGACCTGACCGTTTCCGCCCTGACCCTGATCTTCCAGCTCCTGCTGACTGCGCCGCTGATCCGGTTGATCGGCGTCAGTGGCGCCCTGGCTGCCATGCCGATGGCGACGCTGATCGCCTTTGCCGCCATGGCGCTGGCGCCGGTGCCTGCCAGTGTGGCGCTGGCCCAGGGGCTGCGCCGGGCGGTGGAATTCGCCATCGTGCGGCCGGGGCGCGAGGTGCTGTGGACGGTGGTCAGTCGCGAAGAGAAATACAAATCCAAGAACGTTATCGAAACCCTGGTCTATCGTGGTGGCGATGCGGCCAGTGGCTGGTTGTCGGTGGGGTTGACCTCCCTGGGAGCCGGGTTTGGCCTGCTGGCGCTGCTCATCGTGCCGTTTGCCGGGCTCTGGAGCTGGTTGGCGGCGTGGATGGCCGAACGCCAGGAAGACCGGAAACGCGACGCCGAAAGGAGCCATCCATGAAGGACGCTACGCTGTTGACCCGTAGACGCTTTGTCACCCTGGCCGCCGGGGTGTCGGCGGCGCTGGTATTCGATTCTGCAGCGGCAGGCGTCACGCCCGATTCACAAGGAGATTCGAAGATGCTGACCCGCAATATTCCTTCCAGTGGCGAGGCCTTGCCGATGATCGGCGTGGGCACCTATCGCGGCTTCGATGTCACCCCTGGCAGCGACGAATACAAACTGCTGCCCCAGGTGCTCAGCGAACTGTTTCATGCGGGCGGCACGGTCATCGACAGCTCGCCCATGTACGGTCGCGCCGAGCAGACCACCGGTGAGCTGCTGTCGATTCATCAGCCGCGTTCGCCTGCGTTTCTGGCCACAAAGGTCTGGACCCGTGGCCGCGAGGCCGGCATCGCGCAGATGGAGGACTCGTTCAGACTATTGCAGACCGACCGCATCGACCTGATGCAGATCCACAACCTGCTGGACTGGCAAATCCACCTGCCGACGCTGCGCCAATGGAAGGAGCAGGGGCGCATTCGTTACATCGGCATCACCCATTACACCTCGTCTGCCTATGACGAAGTGGAGGCGGTGCTCAAGGCCGAGCCTGTGGATTTCCTGCAGATCAACTACGCGCTGGATGATCGCGCCGTGGAGTCTCGATTGCTGCCCCTGTGTCGCGAGCGCGGGGTGGCGGTGATCTGCAACCGTCCATTCGGCGGCGGTGGCTTGCTTGGCCGCCTGCGTGACAAACCGTTGCCGGGCTGGGCCGGGGAGGTCCAGGCCAGAAGCTGGGCGCAACTGGCGCTCAAGTTCCTGATCTCCCACCCGGCCGTGACCTGCGCCATTCCGGGAACGGGAAATCCGAAATACATGAAGGAAAATGCAGGGGCGGCGACAGGGCCGTTGTTGACCGATGCGCAGCGGCATCAGTTGATTGCGTTGGTGGCTCAATGAGGTCGTGCCCTGTAGGAGCGCGCTTGCTCTGGGCCGCATCCGGACGATGGAGTCGTGCCAGACGACGTGGTGTGTCAGACACACCGCCGTCGCGGGCAAGCGCGCTCCTACAGGTTTTTCAACGGTTCACCAGTTTCGCCGGTAACGCCACCACCAACAGGCTGCTGAGCACCAGGCAACCGGCGAAGAACCACAGCGCGCCCGCGCTGCTGCCCGTCACGTCAATCGCGATACCCATCATCGAGTTGCTCACCAACCCCGCGATGTTGGCCAGCGAACAGGCCAGGGCAAAGCCGGTGGCGGCGGCGCGGCCCTTGAGGAAGGTGGCGGGCAGGCTGAAGAACACCGGCACCGCGCCGATGATCGCCGCCGAGGCCACGGCGAACAGCGCTACAGTCGCCACCACGTTATGGGTGAAGAAGGGGCTTGCGGCCATGGCCACGGCACCGATCCAGAACGGCACGATGATGTGCCAACGGCGTTCGCGACGACGGTCCGAGCTGGCGCCGATCATCAACATGCCGATCAGCGCGGCGACACTGGGCAAGGCGGTCAGCACGCCGATGTGGAAGGTGTCGGTGACGCCGGCATTCTTGATGAAGGTCGGCATCCAGAAGCCCATGGCGTAGGCGCTGAGCAGAATCGAAAAGTCGATGCCGCCGAGCATCCACACTTTCAGGTTGAAGAACCCGTCGCGGAAGCTGTGCTTGCTGTCCTTGCCCTCGGCATCGTCCAGCCGCAGCTCGCCTTCGAGCAGGGTCTGTTCACTGGCGTTCAGCCACTTGGCTTCCTTGGGGTTGTTCGGCAGGGCCCAGAATGTCAGCACGCCCAGCATCACGCTTGGAATGCCTTCGATCAGGAACAGCCACTGCCAGCCGCGCAGCCCGGCGGCCTGGTCGAAATGCCCCATGATCCAGCCCGACAGCGGCCCGCCAATCACGCTGGACAGCGGCAGGCCGATCATGAACAGCGCGATGATGCGCCCGCGGCGGTAGGTCGGGAACCAGGTGGTCAGGTAGAACAGCACGCCCGGCAGGAAACCGGCTTCGGCCGCACCCAGAAAGAAGCGCAGGACATAGAACTGCATCGGCGTGGTGACGAACAGGGTGCAGACCGACAGCGCGCCCCAGGTAATCATGATCCGGGCGATCCAGATCTTCGCGCCGACCTTCTCCAGCACCAGGTTGCTGGGCACTTCAAACAGGATGTAACCAACGAAAAACAGCCCGGCGCCCAGGCCGAACGCGGTTTCGCTGAAGTGCAGCTGGTCGAGCATCTGCAGCTTGGCGAAGCCGATGTTGATGCGGTCCAGGTAGGCAGCCAGGTAGCAGAAACACAGGAACGGAATAAGCTTCCAGGTGATCTTGTGGTACAGCGCTTTGATCGGGTCCGCGGCGTCTGACGCGGCGGTTTCTACATTCGCAGAGGGCATGGGTGTCTCCTGGCGGTTCTTCGGCCGTTGAGTGCCGACGCGGCGGATAGTGCCTGCGTTTTCGGCGATCTCAAACGGCCTGTCGTGGTTTTTGTTTGCCGCACATCCAGTACTTTGGCAAGCACCGGATGGCGGCTTCCAAAGGCAGTGTCAGAAGACTGGGCGTTGTCGGGCGTCCAGTTGTGTGCGCATTCATCCTGCGCGACCAGTGCTCTGTGGCCTGGTTCTAAAAAGCGACGCGACGGTGTTCATGTTTCGAATTGCTTTATCGCCTCCTGCTTGCTCACCACGTCGCCGTACTTGCTGTCGATGTCGAACAGGTTGGCTTCGTGGGGATCGGGGTGGCGGTCGCCGACGCATTCGCGCACTACGATGGTCCGAAAGCCATGCTGCACGGCATCCACGGCGGTGGCGCGAACGCAGCCGCTGGTGGAGCATCCGGCCAGCACCACGGTGTCGATGCCCTGAGCGTGCAGCATCGATGCCAACGAGGTGCCGAAGAACGAGCTGGCGTATTGTTTGCTGATGACCACTTCTTCAGGCAGCGGCAACACTTCCTCACAGAACGCTGCCAGCGGATTGCCCTCGACCATGTCCTTCATGACCGGCGCCTTTTTCACCCACATGCCGCCGTCGGCGAAATGCCCGGCGTGGTAGCGGATGTTGGTGTGCACCACCGGGATGCCCCGCGCGCGGGCCGAGGCCAGCAGTGCGACGCTTTCGGCCACTGCACTGACCACCCCGGGTGCGAACAGCGGCGCACCTGGCTGGGTGTAGCCTTGCATGAAGTCGATCATCAGCAGGGCAGGTTTCTTGCCGAAGCCGATGCGATTGCCCCAGACGCCCTGGTAGTTGGCGTCGGCGCTTTGGTGTTCAGTCATTGCGTTCTCCTTTGGAAGCACGGCTTGGCATCTGGTCTGAAATCTGGTGGACATCTGTAGGAGCGCGCTTGCCCGCGATGGCTATCTACCTGACACCTCTGTGCTGGCTGTCACGGCCCTGTCGCGGGCAAGCGCGCTCCTACAAAGCATTTCGATATGGCACTAATTCAGTGGCGAACCGAGAAAATCCCCAAACGCCGCAAAGAACCCCGGCAGGTCGTCCCACGGAATCATGTGCCCGGCGTTTTCCACGCGGGCGATCAGAATCTGCGGTTGCAACTGTCGGATTTCGGCTTCGTCTTCTGCCTGAATCACGCCACCGCGACCAGCGACGATCAGCAGGGCAGGGACCGGCAGTTTCGGCAGGTCCTGATGGAAATCCACTTCATGGAAATCGCTGAAGGCGCGCACGATGGCTGGCTCGTAACAGGTGTGCAGCCATTCGGCGCGCAATTGCAGTTGCTCGTCGGTCCAGGTCGGGCAGAACGCACGCATGTCGTCGGCGCTCATGCCTTGTTGCGCCTGGCGAATCGAATCGACGTACCACGGCAGCTTCGACGGGTAGTCGCGGCGGCCCGGGCCTGACACCGGTGGGTCGATCAGCACCAGGCTTTTCAGGCCTTTGGCATTACGCACCGAGGTTCGCGCGGCGAAACGCGCCCCCATGGAATGCCCCACCAGGTGATAGCTCTCGATGCCCATGGCGGCAGCAAGGGCGCTGATGTCATCGGCGCAGGCATCGACGCTGTAGTCCAGGTCCGGCCCCGTGGAAGACAGGCCGCGCCCCCGTGCATCCAGCACGTAGGTGTCGAAATGCTGCCCCAGATGCTCGGCGACAAAGCCCCAGGTGATCGCCGGGCTGGTGATGCCGGGGATCAGGATCAGTGCCGGTTTGTCAGCGTGACGGGCACCGCCGTAGCGCAGGTAATGCTGGCGAATGCCGTTGGCCGCCACGTTGCCGCCGTGGATGAAAGTGCTCACGCCGCCACCCCCGTTTTCAGTTCCTGGCCGTAAAGGTCGTAGCCGTAGACCCAGGCCGGGTCTTCCTGGGTGCGCAGCCAGGTGTTGGCGTTGGACACAGCCTGCACGCGGGAGGCTCGCTCCTTGCGGTTGGCTTCGTAGAGTTCGAAGGCGGTGCGGTAATCGCTGGTGCCGGTTTCCTGCAGGCAGCGGGTCAGCATGGCGGCGTCTTCGATGGCCATGCCGGCGCCCTGGGCCATGTGCGGCTTCATCGGGTGGCAGGCGTCCCCCAGCAGCACCAGACGACCACGACTCCACAGCGGCAGCGGGTTACGGTTGAGCAACGGCCACTTGGTCACGCTCTCGGTGGATTCGATCAGCGCCTGCACCGTGGGGTGATACCCGGCGAAGGCCTCATACATTTCTTCCTGACTGCTATCGACGAAGTTGCCCTGGAAGTCCCACGCCGCATGAGGCACGCCGGTGACGTAGTAGTACTCATCGCGCTTGCCGGTGGTGTGGTAGACCATCATGTGACGGTCCTCGCTCCACCATTTAACGCAGTTCTCGAAATCCAGGTTGTACTTGGTCAGCACTTCGCTGCGGATCAGTGCGCGGTGGGCGACCCAGCCGCTGTACAGCGGTTTTTCGAAACCGAGCAGTTCTTCGCGAATCTTCGAGTTGATGCCATCGGCGCCGATCACGATGTCGGCGTCGGCGTGGGTGCCGTCGGCGAAATTCAGGCGCACGCCGTTATCGCGTTCCTCAAGGGTGGTCAGGCACTTGCTGAAGTGCACGCTGCCTGGCGCCAGGGTCGACATCTGCAGTGCGTGCAGGTCGCCACGGTGAACGGTGATGTAGGCCGCCCCGTATTCCTTGCGTGAGAACTCGCCCAGTGCAATGCGCGACATGTAGTCACCGGTGGCGCCATCGCGGCTGAACCAGAAGTCGGGGTGCGAGCCCATGTCGCTCAGGCGCTGCTCGATGCCCATGCGGCGGAAGATCTTCATGATGTTCGGGCCCATGTGGATCCCCGCACCAATGCGCGAGAACTCCGGGGCCTGTTCATAGATATCGACTGTGAAGCCGGCCTGCTGCAACAGCGTGGCGGCGGCAGCCCCCCCGAGACCTGCTCCGACGATGGCGATTTTTTGCGTGGTTGGCATGGCGCACTTCCTTCGTGTTTCGTGAATCTTCGGTAAGGGTCTGACGATCGAGCGTAGTCACTCATTCGCGTTTTTAAAGTGTATACGCTGAAAAAATTAAAAGTGAACTGCTTTTTGAAAAATAACTGTGCGACGTCGTAAATGGGTATGTCACCCACGGTAACCCTTTAATTAGTGGGATTGTGTGTATGGGTAACAAACTGGCTTGGGTATTGCAGTCGATCTGAATTTGATGTCTGATCGTATTTAATGAGTGTGTACGCTTTAAAAATTGCACTAATCTGAAGCGCGATGCCTTTCGATGGTGCGTCTGGCGAGATGCCTGATGCCCCGCCTCAAACGCCAGGAGAAAAGAAATGCCGGTAAGCGATTGCGAATTGACCCAGATGTTCGAGCACGTGCTGACACTGTCGAAAGTGGACGCGACCCAGAGCGTGGCGGTGCTCAAGAGCCACTACTCCGATGCGCGCACCGTGCGTGCGGCGATGGAGGCGGCGCAGCGCCTGGGGGCCAAGGTGTACGCGGTGGAACTGCCGTCGTTCAACCATCCCAAGGCCATGGGCAATGACATGACCGCCTACTGCGGTGACACCGCGCTGACCGGCAATCTCGCCGCGCAACGGGCGCTGGAAGCGGCGGACCTGATCGTTGACACCATGATGCTGCTGCACTCACCCGAGCAGGAGCAGATCCTCAAGACCGGCACGCGGATCCTGCTGGCGGTCGAACCCCCGGAAGTGCTGGCGCGCATGCTGCCGACGGTGGCCGACAAGGAGCGGGTGCTGGCGGCCGAGCAGGTGTTGAAGGCGGCGCGTTCGATCCATGTGAAGTCACGGGCGGGCAGTGATTTCCGCGCGCAGCTTGGGCAATATCCGTCAGTCACCGAGTACGGTTTCGCCGACGAGCCGGGGCGTTGGGATCACTGGCCCAGCGGCTTTCTGTTCTCCTGGCCGAACGAGGAAACCGCCGAGGGCACGCTGGTGATCAACGTCGGCGACATCGTGCTGCCGTTCAAGAACTACTCCCGGGAGCGCATCACTCTGGAGATCGAAAAGGGCTTCATCACCGGCATCCACGGGGGCTTCGAGGCCGAGTACCTGCGCGACTACATGAAGTATTTCAATGATCCTGAGGTGTACGGCATTTCCCACATCGGCTGGGGTTTGCAGCCTCGCGCCCAGTGGACGGCCATGGGCCTGCACGACAAGAACGACGGCATGTGCATGGACGCCCGGGCGTTCTACGGCAACTTCCTGTTCTCCACCGGCCCGAACACCGAAGTCGGCGGCACCCGCAAGACGCCATGCCACCTGGATATCCCGTTGCGGCATTGCGATATCTATCTGGATGATACGGCGGTGGTGGTGGGCGGGGATGTGGTGGCGCCCGAGGCCTCAAAAGCCTGAGGCATATCCCTGTAGGAGCGCGCTTGCCCGCGACCGCGGTGTGTCAGGTAAATCATCGCCGTTTGACACACCGCTGTCGCGGGCAAGCGCGCTCCTACAGGGCAATCGAGATTCCCCTGCAAGCCCGCAACCGTTAATGTACCGCCCATGTTAAAGCCGCCGAACGAGCCACCCGTGTCCACTGACAACCCCTCCAACAATAATGCGTCCTACACCTTCTCCGAGCAGGTCGGCCACCTGCTGCGCAAGGCTTATCAGCGGCACCTGGCGATCTTCCAGCAGAACGTCGGCGATTCGCAGCTCACCGCCGTGCAGTTCGTCACCCTCTGCGCACTGCGCGATCACGGCCCCAGCTCGCAGACCGAACTGGTCAAGGCCACTGCGGTGGATCAGGCCACCATTCGCGGGATCGTCGACCGGCTCAAGGCGCGCGACCTGATCAGCCTCGATCCCGACCCGCAGGACCGGCGCAAAGTCATCTGCAGCCTGACCGACAGCGGCCTGCAACTGGTGCAGGAAACCGTGCCCCGCGCGGCGCAGATCAGCGAACTGACCCTGAGCCGCCTCAACCCGGCCGAGCGGGTGGCGGTGTTGTTTCTGTTGCGCAAGTTGATCGACGAACCCGAAGAATAAAGCCTACGCCCCGTAGCAGCACGGCTTGCCGGCGGGGGCGGTGTATCCGTGACGAATCAGTCGCCTGACACGACGCCCCCGCCGGCAAGCCGTGCTGCTACGGATAAGGCGCGGGTAATCATTCCATCGGCACAAACTCCCGTTTCCTACATCCATTTCCCCACTGGCACGCTTCCTGCTCTCTTTTCATGAAGTAACCACTTCATCAAAAGCCAGAGACGGGCGGTAACACATGGGGAAGGCGATATGAGCGAGCCGCTGGCGGGGGAGAGGACCGTCGCGCTGAGGGTCAACGGTCAGACCGCGACGGTCACGGCGATGGCGGACACGCCGCTGCTGCTGATCCTGCGCAATGACCTGCAGCTCAACGGCCCCAAATACGGCTGCGGCCTTGGGGAGTGCGGCGCGTGCACGGTGATCGTCGATGGGGTCGCCGCACGTTCCTGCGTGTTCCCCCTGGCCGGCGCCGAAGGTCGGGACATCACCACCCTTGAAGGCATCGGCTCGCGCCAGTGCCCCCACCCGGTGCAACAGGCGTTCATCGACGAGCAGGCCGCGCAATGCGGCTACTGCATGAACGGCATGATCATGACCGCCAAGGCCTTGCTCGACCGCAACCCGCATCCCAGCGAGGCCGAGGTCCGCAACGAACTCTCGGCCAACCTCTGCCGTTGCGGCACCCACATCGAAATCCTGCGCGCGGTCATGCGGGCCGCCCGTCACCCGCTTTGAACCGGATGCACTCATGACCCAGACCACGCCCACTCGCGATTCCTTCCTGGCCAAAGACGGCGTGCTGCTCATCGTCGACGACATCCTGCCGCCCTCCGGCCCCGTCGCCAAAGGTGGCACGCCCACGGTCAAGCCCAAGGAACTGGGGCTGTTCATCGCCATCGATCAGGACAGTTCGGTGTATGCCTTCAACGGTCACGTCGATCTGGGCACCGGGATTCGCACCTCCCTGGCGCAGATCGTCGCTGAAGAGCTGGACCTTGGGATGGATCAGGTGACCATGATTCTGGGCGACACCGAGCGCGCGCCGAATCAGGGCGCGACCATCGCCAGCGCCACCCTGCAAATTTCCGCGATCCCGCTGCGCAATGCCGCCGCCGAGGCGCGCCGCTATCTATCGCAGGCGGCGGCGCAACGCTGGGCGCTGGACGCGGCCTCCCTGGTGATTGAACGCGGCACGATCAAGGCACCGGACGGACGCCACTGCCGATTTGGCGAGTTGCTGACGGGCGAGCATATCGAGTTGCGCATCTCCGGCAACGCACCGCTCAAACGGCTTGAAGACTACAAGCTGGTGGGCACCGTCGCCCCCCGCGTGGACATTCCGGCCAAGGCGACCGGCGAATTGACCTACGTTCACGACATGCGCCTGCCCAACATGCTCCACGGCCGGGTCGTACGCCCGCCCTACGCCGGATATGACACGGGAGCGTTCGTGGGCACCAGCCTGCTGGAGGTGGACGAGTCGTCCATCGCTCACATCCCCGGCATCGTCAAAGTGGTGGTGCTGGGGGATTTCATCGGCGTGGTGGCGATGCGCGAAGAGCAGGCGGCCAAGGCTGCGAAGGAGCTGAAAGTCAGTTGGAAGCCATGGCAGCATCAATTGCCGGACATGAGCGATGTAGAGCAGGCCATTCGCGACAACCCGAGCATCAAGCGGGTGGTGCTGGACAAAGGCGATGTCGATGCGGCACTGGCCGGTGCCAGCGAGCGGATGACGCGCACCTATCTGTGGCCCTACCAGCTTCACGGCTCCATCGGACCCTCCTGTGGGTTGGCGGACTACACGCCTGACGGCATTCGCGTCTGGTCCGGCTCGCAAAACCCACACATGCTGCGGGTGGATCTGGCCTGGCTGCTGGAATACCCCGAAGAGCGGATCGAGATCATTCGCATGGAGGCCGCCGGTTGTTACGGGCGCAACTGTGCGGACGATGTGTGCGCCGACGCGGTGTTGCTGTCCCGTGCCGTGGGCTTGCCGGTCAGGGTGCAACTGACCCGCGAGCAGGAGCACGCGTGGGAGCCCAAGGGCACGGCGCAATTGATGGAAGTCGATGGCGGCATCAATGCCGACGGCGGTATTGCCGGTTATGACTTCACCACCAGCTATCCGTCCAACAACTCGCCGACCCTGGCGCTGCTGCTGACCGGGCGGGTCGAGCCGGTGCCGGTGATGTTCGAAATGGGCGACCGCACCTCGATCCCGCCCTATGACATCGAGCACATGCGCGTGGCCATCAACGACATGGCGCCCATCGTCCGTGCCTCGTGGATGCGCGGCGTGTCGGCGTTGCCCAACACCTTTGCCCATGAGTCCTACATCGACGAACTGGCGTTTGCCGCCGGGGTCGATCCGGTTGAATACCGCCTGCGTTACCTGCACGACGAGCGCGCCGCCGAACTGGTGCGCTCCACCGCTGCGCGGGCCGACTGGTCGCCCCGGACACAGCCGATGCAGATCCCCGAACAAGACGGCGTGTTGCGCGGGCGCGGGTTCGCCTACGCCCGTTACATTCACAGCAAGTTTCCGGGCTTTGGTGCGGCGTGGGCGGCGTGGGTGGCCGATGTGGCGGTGGACAAGCACACCGGCGATGTCTCGGTGACGCGGGTGGTGATCGGCCACGATGCCGGGATGATGGTCAACCCGGCCGGGGTGCAGCACCAGATTCACGGCAACGTCATCCAGTCCACCAGTCGCGTGCTCAAGGAGCAGGTGACGTTCGAGGAATCGACCATCGCCAGCAAGGAGTGGGGCGGCTACCCGATCCTGACTTTCCCGCAGGTGCCCAAGGTCGATGTCATGATGATGCCGCGCCAGGCCGAGCCGCCCATGGGCGCGGGTGAGTCGGCGTCGGTGCCCAGTGCGGCGGCCATCGCCAACGCGATCTATGACGCCACCGGCATTCGTTTTCGCGAGTTGCCGATCACGGCGGAGCGGGTGTTGGCGGCATTGAAGAATGCCGGTGACGAGTCCAACGCCAACCCGCCCGAGTCACCCAAAGCCAGGCGTTCGAAATGGCTGTTCGGCTCGTTGTTCGCAGCCTTCGGGGCGGTGCTGGGCATGGCGGCAACGGCATTGCCCTGGCGCGCCGAAATCGCCCCGATCACGCCGCCCGCCGCAGGCACCTGGTCGGCGGCGACCCTGGAGCGCGGCCGTTTGCTGGCGTCGGCCGGGGATTGCGCGGTGTGCCATACGGCGCCCGGCGGAGTGAAAAATGCCGGCGGCCTGGCAATGCAGACGCCGTTTGGTACCCTTTACAGCAGCAACATCACCCCGGACCCGGAGACCGGCATCGGCAACTGGTCCTATCCTGCCTTCGAACGGGCGATGCGTGACGGGATCAGTCGTGATGGCAAACACCTGTACCCGGCATTTCCCTACACGGCGTTTCGCAATATCGACGATGCCGACATGCAGGCGCTGTATGCCTACCTGATGTCCCAGGCGCCGGTCAGGCAGGTGCAGCCGGCCAATGACATGCAGTTCCCGTTCAACATGCGGCCCTTGATGGCGGGCTGGAACGCGTTGTTTCTGCGCAAGGGCGAGGTGCAGTCCAGGCCTGAACAGAGTGCGCAGTGGAATCGCGGGCAGTACCTGGTCAACGGGCTGGGGCACTGCGCAGCGTGTCATTCGCCGCGCAATTTCATGGGCGCGGAAAAGGGCGGCACTTCGTTTCTGGCCGGCGGCATGGTCGATGGCTGGGAGGCGCCGGCGCTCAACAGCCTGTCGAAGTCGCCGACGCCCTGGACTGAAGACCAGCTGTTCAACTACCTGAGCACCGGTTATTCCGACGCCCATGGCGTGGCGGCGGGGCCAATGGGACCGGTGGTGTCCGAGTTGTCGAAGCTGCCCAAGTCGGATGTGCGGGCGATGACAGTGTATCTGGCGTCGCTCAATGATTCGGCGCAGGCGGCACCGCAGACGGCAACAACGGTACAGCCAGTTGTTTCTGCGCAGTCCTTGAGCAACGGCCGGCGGGTGTTCGAGGGTTCATGCCAGGGCTGTCACGCCGACGGCGCAGGGCCGAAGCTGTTTGGCGTCAGCCCGTCGCTCGCCAGCAACTCCAATGTGCACAGCGCATTGCCGGATAATCTCATCAAAGTGATCCAGCAGGGCATCGCCAACCCGGCCACGCGGGATCTGGGTTACATGCCGGGATTCAAGGACAGCCTGAGCGATACGCAGATCAGCGACCTGGCCGCCTACCTGCGCAGCCGCTTCGCGCCGAATGAGCCGCAGTGGACGGGATTGCCGGAAAAAGTCGCGTACCTGAAAGCCAATCCCGGTACTCATTGACTACCACAATCCCCGTAGCAGCACGGCTTGCCGGCGGGTGCGGTGTGTCTGCGACGAAAATGTTGTCTGACACACCGCTCCCGCCGGCAAGCCGTGCTGCTACGGAAGTGATTCGCTCGCAGGCACCACCCGCACCCCGCGCACCACCAGATCCTGAATGAACGCCAGCCAATCCTGGCGCTGTCCCTGGCCGCCCATGTCCTGGCCCAGAAACGAGGTCAGGGTGTGCAGGTTGGAGTTATAGAAATAGCAGAGCGATGCGATCATCAGGTAGACGTGCTTGAGGTCGACGTCACTGCGAAACAGGCCCTGCTGCTGGCCGGCCTCGATGATCGGCTTGAGCACGCCCACCGCTTCTCCCGACAGGCGGCGCAGCTCGCTGGACTGCTTGGCGTGCTTGCCCTTGTGCAGGTTTTCGATGCTGAGGATGGCGACGAATTCCGGATGCCTGACGTAGTAGTCCCAGACGAACGCCACCAGTTGCCGCAGGGTTTCGACGGGCGTGGCGGGGTCGAGTTGCAGCTGGCTTTCGGCCTGGTTGAACTGCTCGTAGGTGTGCTCCAGCACTTTGACGAAGAGTTTTTCCTTGCTGCCGAAGTAGTAGTAGATCATCCGGTCGTTGGACTCGGCCTCGGCGGAAATCTTCTCGATACGCCCGCCCGAATAGCCATCGCGGGTAAAGACCGTGATGGCCGCCTTGAGGATGCGCGCCCGGGTTTCTTCGGCTTGCTGGGCGCGGACGCCAGTGTTCTTGCTCATGGCGATCAGAGGATTCGGTACAGCAGGCGTTCGACCCGCACGCGGCTGACCCGGCGCAGGAAGGTCCGCACGCCCAGCGGGTACTCACTCAGGGTATCGAGCTCATCGAACTTGCCGACGCGGTGGGTGTTGCGCATCAACAGCGCAAGCTCGCCAGCGCGCGGCTCGAGCCATTCGCCCTTGGGGTCGTCGATCAGCACGGCGTTTTCCAGATCCAGCTGGAAGGCGCGGGGGTTGAGGTTGTTGCCGGTGAGCAAGGTATAGCGCTCGTCCGACCACAGGCCCTTGAGGTGGAACGTGTTGTCGCCGTCCTTCCACAAATGAATGTTCAGGTCGTGCCTGGCCACCGAATTCTGGTGCTTCTGCATGAAGCGGCGCAGGCTGATTTCGTACAGGTACGGCAGCGCGGAAATGACCTTGAACGGCTCCTGGGGCGGGATGAAGAAGTCGTTGGCGGTCTTGTCGCCAATGATGATGTCGACCTTGACCCCACGCTTGAGCGCCCGGTTGATCTCGCGCTTGACCACCAGCGGCATGTTGAAATACGGCGTGCACAGGGTCAATTGATGGCGGGTGGCGGCGATCAGGTCGCACAGCACTTTGCTCAGCGGGTTCTTGTTGCCGATGCCCAGCAGCGGGATCAGGCGCATTTCACCGTTTTCCCGCACGCCTTCGTTGATGTCGTAGCTGGCGCGCTTGAGGCGCTGGCGGAACTGGCGGATTTCCCCGCGAATGCTGCGCGAGGCCGGCGGGGAGGGCAGGTCCAGGCGATGCACGGCGTCAGATGGCAGGATCTGTTCACGCACCAGGCGCAGGAACGAGTCGGCCAGCTCACGATTTTCCAGCAACTGGTAGCGATCCAGGCGGTATTTGCCCAGCTTGTGCAGGTAGACGTTGTTGATGCTGGCACCGGTGTAGATCACGCAGTCATCGATGATGCTGCCCTTCAAGTGCAGCACGCCGAACAGCTCGCGGGTCTGCACCGGCACGCCATAGATCGGCACTTCGTGCTCGTGCTCGAGGTTCTGCGCCTGGTACCACGCCGAGTTGCCCGCCTGTTTGCCGGCACCGATCAGGCCCCGCTGGGCGCGGAACCAGTCCACCAGTACGACGATTTCCAGCGCCGGGTTGGCAGCCTTGGCAGCGTACAGCGCGTCGAGGATTTCCTGGCCGGCTTCGTCCTGCTGCAGGTACAGGGCAACGATGCAGATGCGCCGGGTCGCCTGGGCGATCTTCTCCAGCAACACGCGCCGATAGTCGGCCGCGCCCGGCAGAAGGGTGATGGCCTGGCTGGACGATTCAAAGCCGCGCAGCGCTGCAAGGGTAGAGCGTCGGAAGGGAGCCCGCATAAGCCTCTCGATGGGTCGAATCAACAGCGCACGAGCTTACACCAGAGTGCGCCTATTGGTGCCTTTGGCAGCAGCTTCGTTGAGTTGTTCAGCGGATTTTCAGGAAAAGGCCGGCCCACTCTCGACTGTAGGAGCGCGCTTGCCCGCGATTGCGGTGTGCCTGCGACAATTGTTTTGCCTACACACCGCTGTCGCGGGCAAGCGCGCTCCTACGAGGGACATCTGTCTCTAGACCTTCAACACCAGCTTGCCGTTGTTCTCGCCTTTGAACAGCATCTGCAGCGTTTCCGGAAAGGTCTCCAGCCCTTCAACCACATGCTCTTTGCTCTTCAACTTGCCCTGAGCCAGCCAGCCGGCCATTTCCATGCCCGCGCGGCCAAAGTGCTCGGCGTGATCCATGACCACGAAGCCTTCCATGCGCGCACGGTTGACGAGCAGCGACAGGTAGTTGGCCGGTCCCTTGACGGCTTCCTTGTTGTTGTACTGGCTGATTGCACCGCAGATCACCACCCGTGCCTTGAGCGCCAGGCGGGTGAGCACGGCGTCGAGGATGTCGCCGCCGACGTTGTCGAAAAATACATCGACGCCTTTCGGGCATTCGCGCTTGAGGGCGGCGTGGATGTCTTCGCTCTTGTAATCGATGGCGCCGTCGAAGCCGAATTCCTCGATCAACGTTTTGCATTTGTCCTGGCCGCCGGCAATGCCAATCACGCGGCAGCCCTTGATCCTGGCGATCTGCCCGGCAACGCTGCCCACGGCGCCCGCCGCACCGGAAATCACCACGGTGTCACCGGCTTTTGGCTGGCCGATTTCCAGCAGGGCGAAATACGCCGACATGCCGGTCATGCCCAGTGCCGCCAGATATACCGGCAGCGGCAGCAGCTTGGGATCGACTTTGTGAAAGCCTTTCGGCTCGCCAACGAAGTAATCCTGAACCCCCAGAACACCCTGAACGTAATCGCCCACGGCGAATTTCGGGTTGTGCGACTCAACGACCTTGCCCACACCCAGCGCGCGCATCACCGCACCCAGTTCGACTGGCGCAATGTAGGACTTGCCTTCGTTCATCCAGCCGCGCATGGCCGGGTCCAGCGAGAGGTATTCGCTCTTGACCACGATCTGGCCGTCCGTGGCTTGCCCGACAGGTGCGGTCTGGAAAGTGAAATCATCGCGGCTGGCAGTGCCAACCGGACGGCGGGCCAGGAGGAATTGGCGATTGTTCAGGGCGGTCATGGCAGGTTCCTGGATGAATAGGGAAACGCCAGTGATAGACCGCCAATGCCATTACGGCAAGCAATGACTGTTCTACGAATGCGCGTCGATAGAGTTCGATGATGCGCACCTCGGGCAACATCACCACAACCGATGATGATGCAAACGCCCGTTTGATAGTGCTGACGGCCGCCTCCAGCCCATGACTAAACTGCCCTCCATACCCGTACGCGCTGCGTATTCCAACAATAAAGGACGACTCCATGAGCATGACGTTTGCAGGCAAAGTGGCCCTGGTCACCGGCGCTGCCGCAGGGATTGGCCGCGCCACGGCGCTGGCCTTCGCCGGACAGGGTTTGAAAGTGCTGGCGGTGGATCTGGACAGCGATGGCGGGGAGCAGACCGCCGAGCTGATTCGCCAGGCCGGTGGTGAGGCGCTGTTCCTGCGCTGCGACGTGACCCGCGAGGCCGAAGTCCGGCAAATGGTGAGCGACGCCGTGCAGGCCTATGGCCGGGTCGATTATGCGTTCAACAATGCCGGGATCGAGATCGAGAAGGGCAAGCTGGCCGAGGGCAGCGAGGCAGAGTTCGACGCGATCATGGGCGTGAACGTCAAGGGCGTATGGCTGTGCATGAAATATCAGTTGCCGGTGATGCTGGCCCAGGGCGGTGGCGCCATCGTCAACACCGCCTCGGTGGCGGGCCTGGGGGCGGCGCCGAAGATGAGCATCTATGCGGCGTCCAAGCACGCGGTGATCGGCCTGACCAAATCAGCGGCCATCGAGTACGCCAAGAAGCAGATTCGCGTTAACGCAGTGTGTCCGGCGGTGATCGACACCGACATGTTCCGCCGCGCCCACGAGGCCGATCCGCGCAAGGCCGAGTTCGCCGCGACCATGCACCCGGTAGGGCGCATCGGCAAAGTCGAGGAAATCGCCAGCGCGGTGTTGTACCTGTGCAGCGATGGCGCGGCTTTCACCACCGGGCATTCGCTGGCGGTGGATGGCGGCGTAACGGCGTTTTGATCTTGTCGCTAAAGGTTACCGGCGGCGGCGCCTATGAGATCGCCCCGCCGGCAAGCCGTGCTGCTACGGGATGTGAGGTGAGGCGGATTTTGTGAGCGCACCGGGCCCCCGTAGCAGCCTGGCTTGCCAGCGGGAGCGATCTTGAGCGGGGCGCCGAATTCTGGCACTCCAACCCTCAGGCATCCAGCGCCTTGAGCAAGGTCTTGCCGGTGTCGAGCAACTCGGCCGTCAACTCCTCATCCTTGACCGCCCGCGACAACCCGATCGCCCCCACCAGCGCGCACATCGCCAGCAGCGCCTGTGAGCGCTTCTTCGCCGGCTGTTTACTGTTCGTCAGCGAGGTAATGACGGCCAGTTCATTCTGCAATTCCCGAGTGTAGAGTTCACGGATCGGGTCACTGCTGCGCGCGACGTCATTCATGACTGCGGCCAGGGCGCAGCCGGATCCGGGATCATTCAGGTGGCGTTCGCTCAAGTAGCTTTCCACCAGATCGCTCAGGGTCAGCGTGGACTCGGGGGCGGTGTACTTTTCCAGCGCCTTGGTGCGTTTGTCGAAGGCGCATTGCAGCGCTTCCTCCACCAGTTTCTCCCTGGATTCGAAATGCTTGTAGAAGCCGCCGCCGGTCCGGCCTGCTTCCTTCATCAAGTCCGCAACACCGATGCCGTTCAGGCCAACCTCGCGAAAACGCTCGGCCGCCAGATTGACGATATGGTCATGGATGATGGCTTTGTCTGCCTGCGAGCGCGACATGGGGAGGTCTCCGGTAATCACTTTTCACCACAATATGGTGAGCGATCATACGCCAAATGACGATAGATAAAATTTTAATTTGGAGTGTGGACGAAATCTTAAATAAGAGTATGGTTGTAATCCATAACGTTCTGGCAGGTGCCAGGCGTCGATCCCACCCATCCCACTCGATGCAGTGAAAGGAGCAATCATGACGGTCAAAGGCAAAACCATTCTGGTCACCGGCGGCAACAGCGGCATTGGCCTGGCCACCGCCCGGCTGCTGCTGGAAAACGGCGCACGCGTGGCGATCACCGGCCGTGATCAGGCCAAGCTCGATTCCGCCGTGGCCGAACTGGGCGGCGATGTACTGGGCATTCGTGCCGACGTGAACAACCTGGCCGACATCGAAGTGGTGGTGAAGGCGCTGGGTGATGCGTTTGGCACCCTGGATGTGGTCTTCGCCAACGCCGGTATCTCTGGCGCCACGCCACTGGGCAACACCACGCTTGAGGCGTTCGAATCGATCGTGCGCACCAACCTTACGTCGGTGTTCTTTACCGTGCAGGGCGTGTTGTCGCTGCTCAAGGAGGGCAGTGCGGTGATCCTCAACGGCTCGGTGATGCGCGAACTGGGCTCGCCCGGCTCCTCGGCGTATTCGGCCACCAAAGGGGCGATCACCTCGATGGCCAAGGTCTTCGCCTCGGAACTGGCACCCAAGGGCATCCGGGTCAACACGGTCATTCCCGGCGCGACCCGCACGCCGATCTGGAGCCGCGGCTCACGGGCCGGCGCGACCATCGACGCCACTGAAAAAGCCATGTCGCCGCGCATTCCGATGGGACGCTTCTCCGATCCCGCAGAGCTGGCCCAGGCCGTGATGTTCCTGGCGTCTGACGCCTCCAGCGGCATGACCGCCGCCGAAATCGTGGTCGATGGCGGCAACATCGGCGCGCCATGGGGGATTCCGCTGTTTCGCGGATGATCGCCCACTTCTCCGTGCTCGCCCGCTGTTCTGTAGGAGCGCGCTTGCCCGCGACCGCGGTGTGTCTGTGATAACTGTCTCGCCTGACACACCGCCGTCGCGGGCAAGCGCGCTCCTACAGTACCCATCGCTCCCACGTTAATCAGCTAAGCTGCTGTGGCTGCTTATCTTCAGGGAGCTCTGATGGATCACCTGTGGTTCGCCTATCCCCTCGTCAGCGCATCTGTGCTGCTGGTCATCGATCTGGTGCTCTGGCAATGGATGCACCCCCGGCTATTACGGCGCAAGCTGGTCTGCCGGCTGGTGCTGTTCGTGCTGTTCAGCATGGCGTTGCTCGATGGCGGGCTGAGCCCCCTTTATCAGGTGCCGGTGGAATGGTCGGTGCCGCGTCATGTGTTGGCCACCATCCTGACCATCGCCTGGTGGCTGTTCGGTGCCCGCACGCTGACCGTGCTGGTGGTGGTCGTCATGGAGCCGCGCATCGGTGGCAAAGGCCATCTGTTGCAGGACGTGATGGGCGCCATCATCTTCCTGGTAGCGGCAGTGGCGGCGGCAGGCTACGTGCTGGACCTGCCGGTCAAGGGCCTGCTGGCGACGTCGGGCGCGGTGGCGATCATCTTCGGTCTGGCGGTCCAGAGCACCCTGGGCGACGTGTTTTCCGGCATCGTGCTCAACGCCACCAAGCCGTTCCGGGTCGATGACTGGATTCGCGTCGACGACATCGAAGGCAAAGTCATCGAGATCGACTGGCGCTCGACCCACCTGCTGACCTCCGAAGGCAGCATGGCGGTGATCCCCAACGCCATGGCGGCCAAGACCCGAATCGTCAACTTCAGCCGCCCCGATCACTTTCATTCCGTCAGCCTGACCATCGAATTGCCGACCCGCCTGCGCCCGAGCCTGGTGCTCGACTCGCTGGACAAGGCCATTCTCGGCTGTCGGGAGCTGCTGGCGCAGCCCAAGGCGTCGGCGGTGGTGGTCAAATCCGGCCTGCGCAGCGTCGAGTACGAAGTCACCGGCTACGTGAAGTCCCGCGACCGCCGCTCCGCCGTGCGCAACCAGCTCTACGACCTGATTCACCGGCAACTGGCGTCCGCCGAAACACGGCTGGATCAGTCCCGAGCCGCCACGCGGCAATCAGCGGTGCTCAACACCGTCGGCGCGTTGCGCATGCTCAGCGACGAAGACCGCGCCCAGCTTGAACAGCACATGCGCCTGGGATCTTATGCGGCAAAGGACGTGGTGCTGGCCGAGGGGGTGGTGCCGGATGCGCTGTTCATTATCGAGTCCGGGGTGATGTCGGTGTCGATCCAGCGTCCGGACGGCTGGGTGGAAGTAGGGCGCATGGGGCCGGGCGAGGTGTTTGGCGAGACCGGATTCGTCGACGGCACACCCACGGTCGGCCGGTTTTGCGCCTACACCGATTGCATGATCTACCGCATCGACAAGGCCGACCTCGAGCCCTGGCTGCAAGAGCACGGTGAGATGATCGGTGCGCTGGCGGGGCTGGCGAAATTCCGCAGCAAGGCCCGGGCGGCGATGCTCGAAACCAAACCGGTCATCACCGACCCGAGCGGCTTCATGAGCTGGCTGCGCAAGAGCGTCACGCGGTTCCAGATCAATCGAGGGCCAGGGCCGACTGACAAGATGAGTTGAAAATGCCTACGCCATCGACGCCAGTTTGTGCGCGAGGCTTCAGGCATATCCGACCAGCCGCAGCGCAAAGAGCGACTGGATTCGATCAAGGGAGTGCTCTAAATTGCCGGTTCATTCAAAAGCCAGCCGAGTTGTCCAAATGTCTGTTGCCCGCCCGACTCTCAATCCCCACGTCCTGCGCGCTGGCGATGCCGTTGCCCTGGTGACGCCTGCCGGCCCGGTGGCCGAAGCCCGGGTGCAAGCGGCGGTGCGTGAACTGACCGCATGGGGGCTCAAACCTCGGATTTATCCCCACGCGCTGGATGCCGAACACTACCTGGCGGGCAGTGACGCGAACCGCGCAGCGGACCTGAACGACGCGCTGGCCGACCCGGAGATTCGCGCCGTGCTGTGCAACCGCGGCGGTTACGGCGTGCAGCGGATCATCGAACACCTGGACTACGACGCCGTGCGCCGGGATCCGAAGCTGGTGGTCGGGTTTTCCGATATCACCGCGCTGCACGCCGCGCTCTGGTCCCGTACCGGGCTGGTCACGGTCCACGGTCCGGTGGCTGCACAACTCGAACGTGGCGGTCTGTTCGCCAGCACCCTGAAACACGCGCTGATGAGCACCGAGCCGATGGTGGTGCTCGCCGATCAGGCCGAGCCGACCTTCAGCGTGCGCACCTCGGGTGTCGCCGAAGGCACATTGCTGGGCGGCAACCTGAGCATGCTCAGTACCTGCGTCGGCACGCCGTTCATGCCGAACCTTGAAGGCGCGATCCTGCTGATCGAAGACGTGGGCGAACTGGCCTATCGCGTCGACCGGTTACTAACCCACCTGGGCAATTGCGGGATTCTCAAGCAGCTGGCGGGCATTGCCGTCGGCCAGTTCAGCGAGCCAGGGCATGGCAACAATGCAATTCGGCCGCCTGAAGTGCTGATGGAGCGCCTTGGTGGCCTGGGCATTCCCGTGCTGGGTGGCCTGTCCATCGGTCATGGTGACCGCAACCACGCTGTGGCGTTGGGCAGCCACGCGGTACTCGATGCGGATACAGGAACGCTCACCGTGGCTCCGGCCACGCGATAACCGGTCTTTGCACGAGCGTTACCGGCGCACATATGTCACCTGAAGGCGGGGTTTCGCCCCGCTGTGGCGCGTTACCTTTCGTCGCATTGGAGCGTGGATTTCGGCGTTTTCAGTTCGCCTGTCCCTGCTGAAGATTCTGGAAGCGCCGATAACCATTCTGGAAGCGACGTTGGCGTAGCTATTTGCCATTATTCCGACGTCAAAAGCTTGTTTTGCCGCGATCCCGTTGCGAATCTGCACGAAAATTGAATGGTCATGCGAAAGAACATGGCCTCCGTGTGTGCGCCTTTTTGCTGTGACTGGGGATGATCCTATGATTTCGGCCGTGCAATCGCGTTTTGCCAACTTGGGAATGGCAAAGAAACTGGGGATCGGATTCTTTCTCGTTCTATTGCTCACTGCGCTGGTCGCCGCCATCGGCGTCTGGTCGCTGCGCTCGATCAGCGTGCACTTCGACAGCCTCAAGGAGATGACCGCGCTCAACTCGGGGCTCAATCGCGTACGGTTGCTGGAGCAGGCGTTCGCCTTGCACGGTGACCCCAAGGTGGTCGATGAACTGCACACCGGGCTGGACGGTTTGAATGCTCAGGCCGAACAGCTCAAATCCACGTCGGCGGTCAACCAGCAGTTGATGGGGCAGGTCCAGCTGTCGCTTGCGGCCTACCGCAAATCCTTCGATGAATTCGTCAGCATCAGCCAGAGCAAGGACCTGGCCCTGGACATGGCCAGTTGGTCGGTCTCCAGCGTTGCCAACAACCTTGACGTCCTGCAGGCAGGGCTTGCGGACGACGGCGCCTACGGCCTCAAGGATTCCCAGGGGCAACAGGGTGGTGAGTTCATCGAGCAATCGACCAAGGTCAGCCAGATTTCCAAACTGATGATGCAGGCCATGGACGAGGCGCGGGTGCGTCTGGACAAGAGCCGCAAGACGGCCTCCGGCGATGAGGCCAATAGCGGCAAGATCGAACAGGCGGTGCAGGCCAAGGAACTGGCTGAAGAGCTCAAAGGGGTGATCAAGGACGCCGGTTACCTCACCGTGCTGACCGAGGTCAGCGGGCACATCACCAACTTCGGCGAGAAACTGGACGAATACACCGGGCTTCTGGCGAACGAGGCCAAGGTCTCGCAGACCCTGGCAACCAACGCCAGGGCCGTGGTGGATCAGGTCAACCAGGCGTATGACGCCGAGGATCAGTCGATGCTGGGCGAGCTGTCGGCCAACTCGCTGAAGATCATCGGCTCCTCGATCATGGCGCTGGTGGTCGGCCTGATCGCATCCATCGTCATCACGCGGATCATCGTTGCGCCCCTGCGCACTGTCATCGCCACTGCCCAGCGAATCGCGTCGGGTGACCTGAGCGGCACTGTGCAGGTGACCCGCAAGGACGAGATCGGCCAGTTGATGCAGGCCATGCAGCAGATGGGCGCGGGCTTGAGCGGCATCGTCAGCGGATTGCAGGCCGGTATAGAGCAGTTGGCAACGTCCGCCCATTCGCTCTCGGCGGTCACCGAGCAGACCAACCTGGAAGTCAGCAGCCAGAAGGAAGAAACCGAGCAAGTGGCCACGGCCATGAACCAGATGACCGCCACGGTCCACGACGTGGCGCGCAACGCCGAAGAAGCGGCCCAGGCCGCACAGACCGCCGACAGCAAGGTAGACAGCGGTCAGGCCGTGGTGCGCCAGAGCATGCAGCGCATCGAGCAGTTGGCGACATCGTCCAGTTCGGCGAGCCACAGCATCGAGGACCTGAGCGATGAGATCCAGAACATCGGCAAGGTGCTGGGGGTTATCAAGAGCGTGGCCGAACAGACCAACCTGCTGGCGCTGAACGCCGCCATCGAAGCCGCGCGGGCGGGCGAGCAGGGCAGGGGCTTTGCGGTGGTGGCCGATGAAGTGCGGGCGCTGGCCAAGCGCACCCAACAGTCCACCGAAGAAATCGAACGCCTGGTGACCCGCCTGCAAAGCGGCGCCCAGGCCTCGGTGGCGCAGATCCAGAGCAGCGGCGAGCTGGTCAAGCTGGCGGTCAGTGATGCCCTGCAAACCGAAAGTGCGCTGGGCAGCATCGCGGCGGCCGTGTCACTGATTCAGCAGATGAACCAGCAGATCGCCGCCGCAGCGGAGGAGCAAAGCTCTGTAGCCGAAGAGATCAACCGCAGCGTGACCAGTATTCGCGCCAGCGCCGATCAGTCGGCACTGGCCATGCAGGGCAATGCCGCTTCGAGTATCCAGCTGGCATCGCTGGGTATGGAGTTGAAGGGCATGGTGGGGCATTTCAGGCTGTAACCCAAACCCCTCGTAGCAGCACGGCTTGCCGGCGGGAGCGATGCATGAATTCGTCGAGCGGCAGTTATTTGCGATAGTTCAGAATCAACAACGTCAACACCCCCGCCACGATCCCCCAGAACGCCGAGCCGATGGAGAACAGCGTCAGCCCCGACGCTGTCACCATGAAGGTAATCAGCGCCGCTTCACGCTCCTTCGGCTCGTTCATCGCAACCGTCAGGCCATTGATGATCGAGCCGAACAGCGCCAGCGCTGCGATCGACAGCACCAACTCCCTGGGAAACGCGGCGAACAGCGCAGCCAGTGTGGCGCCGAAGATCCCGGCAATGGCGTAGAAAATCCCGCACCAGATCGCTGCCGTGTAGCGTTTGTTGCGGTCTTCGTGGGCGTGCGGCCCGGTGCAGATCGCGGCACTGATGGCGGCCAGGGTAATGCCGTGGGCACCGAAGGGCGCGGTGATCAGCGAGATCAGTCCGGTGGCGGTAATCAGCGGAGAAGCCGGCACGTCATAATGGTCAGCGCGCAGGACCGCCATGCCCGGCATGTTCTGCGATGTCATCGCCACCACGAACAGCGGAATGCCAATGCTGATGGTTGCCCCCAGGGAGAACGACGGCGTGGTCCAGACCGGCACTGCCACCTCAAGGGTGAAACCGCTGAAATTCAGCATGCCGAGCATGGCCGACAGCGCAACGCCCACCAACAGGGTCACCAGTACGGCATAGCGCGGCGAGAAGCGTTTGACGATCAGATAGGTGAAAAACATGCTCAGCACCAGGCCCGTGCGGTGCTGCGCGGCGACGAAGATTTCGCTGCCGATCTTGAACAGAATCCCGGCCAGCAAGGCTGCGGCCAACGAGGTGGGCAGGCGCTTGACCAATTTTTCGAAGCTGCCGGTGATCCCGCAGATGAACACCAGGATCGCGCTGGTGATGAATGCGCCGATGGCTTCGGGATAGGCAACGTGCCCCAGGCTTGCAATCAGCAAGGCCGCGCCCGGCGTCGACCACGCCACACTGACCGGTGCACGGTATTTCAGTGACAGGCCGATGCTGCACACCGCCATGCCCATGAACAGCGCCCATATCCAGGAAGAAATCTGCGCCGACGTCAGCCCCGCCGCCTGACCGGCCTGGAAGATCAACACCAGCGAACTGGTCACGCCAGTCATCATGGCGATAAAGCCCGCGACAATGGCCGAGGCCGAAGTGTCGCTCAACGGGCGCAGCGGTGTATGGGTCACGTCAGTCATGCGGTCTATCCTTGGAACGGCCAATTCTCAGATCAGCAAGCCTATACGCAGTTGTCACATTTCGTTGCGATACAGCCACAAACGTTATGGTCGGCACAGTTTCCATCAGGCGGGGCACCTCAGAGATCCTCGACGCCGGCAAGCCGGACTGCTACCGCCATAGCTGACCCCAATCCCGTAGGAGCGCGCTTGCCCGCGATGGCGATCTTGCGCACGCCCCCGCCGGCAAGCCGTGCTGATACGGGTCGGTGTTGTGCTTTAGACGACCAGGGATCAACCGCGATTCAGCGTCTTGCCCAGCACCTGATTCACTGCCAGCCACCCATCCACCGCCTCCCGCCCGGCCTCGGCGAACACCCGTTGCAACAGCTTCACCTGCTCACGACGCAACGACTCCTCAAGCTTCGCGCCCTCGCCAGTCAACTCCAGCAGCCGCTTGCGCTTGTCATCCTCGGGCGTCACGCTGCGCACCAACTCCATCTCCAGCAACTGGCGCAGCGGCGTGTTCAGCGCCTGCTTGCTCACCCCAAGTACCCCCAGCAGTTCCTTCACGCTCAAGCCCGGATATCGCGCAATGAAAAACACGATGCGCTGATGCACGCGGCTCAAGCCTCGCCGGTCGAGCATTTCATCGGCCTTTGCAGTGAACGCCTGGTAGCCGAAGAAAAAGGCCTCCATGGCGATTTGTTGCGTCGATGAATTTTTAAGGTCAAGCATATTGACGTATCCGGGCAAGTCGTCGTAATTTCGGTCAAACAGTTTGACCTATTTCCAACGATGTCTGCCAGCGGTGATCTCATGGCTTTTTCCGAACGCGTCACCCGTTTGAAGAGTTCCTTGATTCGCGAAATCCTGGCCGCTGCCCAGCGCCCGGAAATGATGTCCTTCGCCGGCGGCCTGCCCGCCGAATCGATGCTGCCCCACAGCGAGTGGGCCGACATGCCGCGCAGCATCGGCCAATACGGCATGAGCGAAGGCGAGCCGCAGCTGCGAGAGGCCGTTGCCGAGCAGGCGCGGGCGCTGGGTATCTCCTGTGAAGCCAGCCAGGTGATGATCGTCAGCGGCTCGCAACAGACGCTGGATCTGGCCGCCAAGCTGTACATCGACAAAGGCACGGAGATTCTTCTGGAAGGGCCGACCTACCTCGCGGCGTTGCAGATTTTCCAGCTGTTCGGGGCCAATTGCCTGACCGTTCCGCTGCAGGCCGAAGGACCGGATCTGGACGTCCTGCGCCAGCGTCTGCAGCAGCACAAGCCCTCATTTGCCTACCTGATCCCCACCTTCCAGAATCCTTCGGCCGTGCGTTACAGCGAGGCTGCCCGGGACGCGGTCGCAGCTCTGCTGGACGAATACGGCGTGACGTTGATCGAAGACGAACCCTATCGCGAGCTGACCTTCGACGGCGGCAGCGCGCGCCCCATTGTCAGCCGCCTGAAAAGTGCCAGCTGGATCTACACCGGCACCGTATCGAAAACCCTGATGCCGGGGCTGCGGGTGGGCTATTTGATCGCCTCCCACGACCTGTTCCCGCACCTGCTGAAACTCAAGCAGTCCGCCGACCTGCATACCAACCGGGTCGGTCAGTGGCAGGCGTTGCAGTGGATCGGCAGCGAGCGCTACAACCAGCACCTGCTGGAACTGCGCGGCTTCTACCGAACCCGGCGCGATCAGTTCGAAGCGGCTTTGCAACGCCACTTCAGTGATCTGGCCGAATGGAACAGCCCCCAGGGTGGCTTGTTCTTCTGGCTGACACTGCGCAACAAGCTCGACACCCGCACCTTGCTCGACCGGGCACTGGCGCAAAACGTGGCCTTCATGCCCGGTGAGCCGTTCTTCACCGATCCCGAGGCGAACCCCGGGTATTTGCGGCTGAATTTCAGCCACATCGATCCGGCCCGGCTGGACGAAGGCCTCAAGCGGCTGGCGGCAGTCATTCGTGAAGCACAGACTGACATGGCAGCCTGATACAGTATTGAAACAGCAGATTCCAGGGAGAGCAGCGATGTACAAGGTTTACGGCGATTACAATTCGGGCAACTGCTACAAGATCAAGCTGATGCTCAACCTGTTGGGCGCACAGTACGAATGGGTGCCGGTGGACATCCTCAAGGGCGAGACCGAAACCGAGGCGTTTCTGGAAAAGAACCCCAACGGCAAGATTCCGGTGCTGGAACTCGACGACGGCACCTGCCTGTGGGAGTCCAACGCCATTCTCAACTTCCTGGCCGAAGGCACGCCGTACCTTCTGACCGAGCCGCGTCTGCGCACCCAGATGCTGCAATGGCAGTTCTTCGAGCAGTACAGCCACGAGCCGACCATCGCCGTGGCGCGTTTCATCCAGTTCTATCTCGGGCTGCCTGAAGAGCGTCTTGAGGAATATCAGATCCTGCAAAAGCGTGGCTACAAGGCGCTCAAAGTGATGGAGAAGCAACTCAAGCAGACGCCGTTCCTGGTCGGCGAGCAATTCTCCATCGCCGACATCGCGCTCTATGCCTACACCCACGTGGCCCACGAGGGCGGTTTCGACCTGTCGCCGTTTCCGTCGATCCAGCGCTGGTTGACCCAGGTTCGGCAGCAGCCGGGTTATGTGGGTATGCTGGACTGACGATCAAGCTACAGAGGGAGTATTGGATGCGTAACAGGACGATAGTGCTCGGGGCCTTGATGGCCTTGAGCATGGCAGCCCAGGCAGAGGATTGCAGCAGCACCCAGGCCTCGATGAACGAGTGTGCGGGTAAGCAATACGCGGCGCTGGATGCCGAACTGAACAAGCAGTACAAGGCGCAGATGTCTTATCTCAAGACGCCGGCGCAGAAGAAAGCGTTGCAGGAAGCGCAGAAGAAATGGATCGCCTTCCGGGATGCCGATTGCCTGTATCAGGTTGGCAGGCGCGAAGATTCAGGCTCGATCTGGTCGCTGGAACAGTCCCAGTGCCTGGCCGATCAGACCAGAGTGCGGGTCGAACAGTTGAAAGCGTTCGTGGCGTGCCGGCAGGAAGGCTGCCCGAGGTAATTCTCAACCCGTAGCAGCACGGCTTGCCGGCGGGGCGGTGTGTCAGGTTCACAAATAGTGACTGAAACACCGCTCCCGCCGGCAAGCCGTGCTGCTACGGGACGGGAGACTAGACAGTGGCGAAACGCTTTTCCAGGTAATCGATGATGACCTTGGAGTCGTACATCCACACCGTCTGGCCTGCTTCTTCGATACGCAGGCACGGCACCTTGATCTTGCCGCCTTCATTGAGCAGGGTCTGACGGTCCAGCTCGTTGTTCTTCGCATCGCGCAGGGCCACCGGTACGTTCAGCCGGTGCAGGGTGCGGCGGGTCTTCACGCAGAACGGGCAGGCGTGAAACTGATACAGCGTCAGGTCCTTCGCCTGTGTCTCGACCGCAGCCTGCGCTTCTGGCGTGCGTTTCTTCTTGCCGGGACGCGTCAGCCAGTCGCCCAGAATGACCAACTGGCCCAGGCCGACCCTCAATGCCTTCATCAACATGCTTGCAACCTCTTCAGAACGCCCGCATCACTTGATCAGGCTGAGGAACTCGGTGCGCGTGGCGGAGTTCTCGCGGAATTCGCCCAGCATCACCGAAGTGATCATCGACGAGTTCTGCTTCTCGACGCCGCGCATCATCATGCACATGTGCTTGGCTTCGATGACCACGGCCACGCCCAGAGCGCCGGTGACCTGCTGAACGGCTTCAGCGATCTGGCGGCTGAGGTTTTCTTGGATCTGCAGGCGGCGGGCGAACATGTCGACGATGCGCGCGACCTTCGACAGGCCCAGCACCTTGCCGCTCGGGATGTAGGCCACGTGGGCCTTGCCGATGAAGGGCAGCAGGTGGTGTTCGCACAGCGAGTACAGCTCGATGTCCTTGACCAGCACCATTTCGCTGTTGTCGGAGCTGAACAGCGCGCCGTTGGTGACTTCTTCCAGCGTCTGCTCGTAGCCGCGGCACAGGTATTTCATGGCTTTGGCGGCACGTTTCGGGGTGTCGAGCAGGCCTTCGCGGGAGACATCTTCGCCAAGTTGACCAAGGATCTCGGTGTAGTTCTGTTCCAGTGTCACAGGGTTGTGTTCCGTGTGGGTTCAAGAAAAACGCAGGCTTGGTGGCCAGCAAAGGCGCACATAGTAGCCTAGCTGGGCGGGGAGGGGTACGGCAGGCGACCGACAAGCGATGGACAAGCCTGCGACACGTAGTCACCCAAACGTGATGCCGACAACCTTTACCTAACCTTTACCCTGCAAAAATGTCGAAATGTGTCCGCTTGGTGTCTGAGTTAATGGGTGATAGATGCCCGGATGAAGAGAGTAATCATAATGTTTAGCCGAATCGCGAAAATCGCACTGGTGATCGCCTTGATGTCATCGGTTTCGGGATGTTTTTTTGGCCCTGGATGGGGCCGTCACGGCGGCTGGGATCATCGCCACTATGATGGTGGCCACTATTATGAAGGGCGCGGAGGCTATGGGCCGGGACCTGGCTACTATCGTCGCTGATCTATTCTCGTCGGGTCGGGTAGCGATGGCTTGATCCCGCATTCCGCTCTGAATAAAGGCCGCCAGGGAAGTGTTCTTCCTTAGCGGCCTTTTTCGTTTCCGGATGGCGCCAGGTATCGGTTTCGATACCAGTGCGCTACCAAGTGGCGACGCAGTTTGGCGCAGGTGTGCTGTCAGACTTGGCAGGTGATGAATGCCTGATTTCTAGAGAGTAACGAGTATGTTGAGTCGTATTGCGAAAGTCGCGATGGTCATCGCGGTGATGTCGGCGATGTCCGGTTGCTGGCCGTTCTGGGGCCCGGGCGGAGGAGGTCACGGTGGTGGCCATGGCGGCGGTGGCGGCGGGCATTATGAAGGTGGCGGCCCGGGTGGCGGTGGCGGCCCAGGCGGCGGTGGCCCGGGCCCGCGCTGACGTTCGACTTCTACTCGTCCCGCCCTTCCATCATGGTGCGCTTGAGCATCACGTACACCGCTCCGGCGCCGCCATGCTTGGCCAGGCACGAGGTAAAGCCCAGCACCTGCGGGTGCTGGCGCAGCCAGGTGTTGACGTGGCTCTTGATCATCGGCCGCTTGCCGTCCAGGCGCACGGCCTTGCCGTGGGTGATCCGCACGCAGCGAATCTCCAGCTTAGTCGCCTCGGCGAGAAACTCCCACATGGTTTCCCGCGCCAGCTCCACGCTCATGCCGTGCAGGTCCAGGCTGCCCTCGAAACTGATCTGCCCCAGCTTGAGCTTGCGCATCTGACCTTCCTGAACCCCGTCGCGGGCCCAGTTGAGCGTGTCTTCGGGACCCACATCGATCACGAACTGGTCGGAAAGCCCGTCCACGGTGATGGTGGCGTCCGAGCGCACGGAAGCTGCCTGCCGAAGTTTGGCCAGATTCTTACGGTCGGTCTTGGGTTTGCCTACATCGGCGTGTTCAGTCTTGATCGGCTTTACGCCGCGAATCTCATTTCTGAACAGGGAAAAATCGTCGTCTTGCATGTCGGTCTCCGCGAAGGACGCCAGTTTAACCAAGTCACGCCGGAAACGGCGCGACTAATCCATGGAAAACGGCTGCGGAACACGTGGGAGGGGTCAGTCGTGTTTCTTCATCAAGTGCGCGGACATGCTCAATTCTCCGGCGCGACGACGGCGCCGGCGGCTGCGGCGCCACATCCAGACACCGATGTAGAGCAGAAACAGACCGATCACAATGGTAACCACTGCGCCCGCCGGGCTGGCGTTGAGTTCGCCGAGCGCGTCAGGGTGTCCGATCAGGCTGGCCACGCCGGCCATTGCCAGCAGCACGCCTGCTGTCGCGAGTAGAGCTGATATGGCCGCGCCAATGCGCATGCGCCAGTTGCTCTGGCCCTTGGGGCGCAGGCGACGGGCATCGAAACCATCGGATATCTTCATCCCGACTTCCTCTATGGGTATCGGCGCTCTGACCAGCCTGGGCCAATGTGGTTCCCGCCTGGTCGGCGCTCGGAAGCAAACACCAGTGATTAACGGATGGGCGGTTATGTGAAGGGGATCACACGCCTGATGAGGTTATTTGTACGCTTTTTCTTCAGGAACTGCCGGAAAATGATGCAAGTCGTTTACGACATCGCGGATCAACGGGTCAGTTCCTGATGAGGCGGGGGCAGTCAGATCAGGTCGGCAGTCATCGCGAGCTTGGCGAAGTTGTCGTTCATGATCGCCATTTCTGCCTGTTGCACGAGCTCTGCCTTGATGACGCCAGTCGGGGTCGGCAGGTCGCGAGTGGCGCAGGCGTCCTGGACCAGCGTGCAACGGAAACCGTATTCCTTGGCCGCACGCACGGTGGTGCTGACGCTTGAGTGGCTCATGAAGCCGCAGACCACCAGATCCAGGCGGCCGAGGCTTTCCAGCAGGCCGTGCAGGGTGGTGCGATCATCGTTGAGCACGGTGCCGTTCAGGGCATTGGGCAGGCGCTTTTCGATGATGATTTCGTCGGCTTGCGGCTGCAGTTCCGGCACGAATTTTCCGCGCTCGCCTTGTGGGTCGAACATGCCGCCGACGGTGCCCAGGTGGCGTACGTGAATGATCGGCGACTTGGCCACACGGGCAGCGGCAACCAGTTGCACGATGTTGTCGATCGCGGCCTGAACCCCGGTCAGGGCCAGTGGACCGCTCAGGTATTCCTTTTGCGCGTCGATGATGATCAGCGTGGCATTGCTCAAGGTGGCCGCCGCGTATTCACGGCCACTGAGTTGAAACATGGTCTTGGGACCGGTGTTTGGAACAGACATCTGGGGCTCCTTCGAGTGGGGCTTTTGCCACATTGTCCACTGGCAGAACGATTCTGTGAATCTCAATGCTCACAGGCGTCGTTTTTTTGCCGGGCTTCAAGCCGTCGAGCAGGTCGCGGTTACTGTCATATTGCCTGCAAAATCATCGAAAGGCTGTGGAAAGTTTCAACAGGCCGACCCGTGTCGGGCTCAGGCATCGTGTCTTGGCCGGATGGCTGATAGAATCGCCCGTCGTTTTTTCAAGGAGTCTTACGTGATCACTTCCCGCCTGCGCACCCTGCGCGATCATATCCGTTGGGCCGTCAGCCGCTTTCACGGGGAAGACCTGTTCTACGGTCACGGCACTGACAACGCCTGGGACGAGGCCCGCCAACTGGTGCTGGGCGCCTTGCACCTGCCTTGGGAAATCTCCGACAACTACCTGGATTGCAACCTGGAAGACGACGAGCTGGTCAATGTGCAGCGCCTGATCAAGCGCCGTATCGACGAGCGCGTTCCCACCGCCTACCTGTTGGGCGAGGCCTGGTTCTGCGGGATGTCGTTCATTGTCGATGAGCGTGTGCTGATCCCGCGCTCACCTATCGGCGAGTTGATCGAGAACGGCTTCACGCCCTGGCTGGCCAGCGAGCCTGCGCGAATCCTGGACCTGTGCACCGGTTCCGGTTGCATCGGCATCGCCTGCGCCGATGTGTTCCCCAATGCCGAAGTGGCCTTGGCCGACCTGTCGTTCGAAGCCCTTGAAGTGGCCAACCAGAACATCGAGCGCCATGGCCTGGATGGACGTGTCTACACCGTTCAGGGCGATGGTTTCGATGGTTTGCCGGGGCAGCGTTTCGACCTGATCGTGTCGAATCCGCCTTATGTCGATGCCGAAGATTTCGCCGACATGCCCGATGAGTATCAGCACGAACCGGAGCTGGCGCTGGCCTGTGGCGATGATGGCCTGAACCTGGTGCGGCGCATGCTGGCCCAGGCGGCGGATCACCTGACCGAGAAGGGTCTGCTGATCGTGGAAGTGGGCAACAGCCAGGTGCACGTCGAGGCGCTGTACCCGGAAGTGGACTTCGCCTGGCTGGAGTTCCAGCGGGGCGGGCACGGGGTGTTCATGCTCAGCGCTGAACAGTGCCGTCAGCATCAGGCGATCTTTGCCGCGCGGGTGTAAGCCAATGCGCTACCGCTTGTAGGAGCGCGCTTGCCCGCGATTGCGGTGTGTCGGTGCCAAATGTGCTGACTGACACGCTGCGGTCGCGGGCAAGCGCGCTCCTACGGCTGTTTAGATCAGCGATGCGTCGCAATCCAGATCAACAGCCCCGCCTGGAATACCGCGAAGGTCACCAGGCACGCGATGGTAAAGCGTAACCCGCTGTCGTCGCGCTTGTATTTGCCGACCTTGTCTTCGGCTTTCTTGATCAGCACTTCCTGTTCCTGAATCTTCTGCTCGGCCTGTTGCAGCATGTGCGCGGTGTCGAGAATCTCCACGACCTGCACTTTATCGGCGTTCCAGGTGCCGTTCAGGTTGCCGACCTTGACGTCCTTGATCGTTCCCTTGAGGTGCTGGGCATCGGCGTAGGCCACTTCGAAACCCAGCGCCTTGAGGAACTGGTCGCGGCGCAGGCGGGTGTCTTCGTTGAGCGCATCCTTGTTGGCCAGGGCGGTGCCGGCGATTTGGTAGTCAGACCAGCGCTTCTGGGCCCAGATCACACCCTGGGCCGCCATGAAGCGCCCCAGCCCACGATTGCAGGGCTCGATCTGCAGACCCGATTCCGGCCCGATGCGCACTGTGCGGTTGGCGTGGTCGACCCAGATGTCCAGCTGGTTCTGTTCCTTGCGGGTCTTTTGCCCCGGCAGGTTGTAGCTCATGCGCAGGAGGCTGAAGTCCTTGTTGCTGCGCTCGGCGCGCCCGAATTCGACGAACCGCAGTGGACGGGTGCCGGTGGCACGGTCGGTGGGCAATGGCGCCAGGCGCAGCATCGAAAAGTGTTCGGCGGATACGTTGTCCCACAGCACGGCCACGGCGACTTCACCTTCACTGGCGACGGCCTGGGCGGGCGCTTGATCCTCGATAATTGCTTCTGTCATCACGGCGATCCTGTTCTAGACATTGCTCGGCAAACACAATGCCAGCATCCCGCTATCGGCCAATTTTGCCGAAGCTGAAGGGGGATCGTTGCTGATCGCTCATGACGCTCCGCGTTGGGGGGGGGACGCTGATGTCGGGTGTATATCCGTTTTCGCGGTGGTTGGAATTAAGGGTTTCGCCCCTTACGGGCGACCTACTTTCTTTCGGGAAAGTAGGCAAACCATTTGCTCCTGGCTGGGGTCCTCCTTCGTCGGACTTCCCTCGACTCCGGCGCCGTTCCGGGGGCACGCCATGATGGGCCATCCATGGCCCGCACGGCTTTCGCGGCTCCTGCCGCTCATCCCCCTGCACGACGCCTGCGCTCGGCCTGGCGCCTTTACGTCGCGTTTGGCGTCGTCTGCACCATCGCGCATGAAGATCAAAAGCAAGAGCCTGGTTTGATCTTTCCCGTAGCAGTCCGGCTTGCCGGCGTCGGCGCCCTCAAAATCGCCGACGCCGGCAAGCCGTGCTGCTACGGGTCGGTGTTTACATCTGTAGGAGCGCGCTTGCCCGCGAAGGCGTCCTTGAGATCACCCCGCCGGCAAGCCGGACTGCTACGGGACGTGCAATCAGGCAGCAGGCACCGAATCGATGAATTTCATAATGCGGTCCGACAACTCGCTGGACAGCGGCAGCTGCGGGTCCTTGTAAGAGGCCAGTTGGCGTTTCATGTCCATGGGCACGATGCGCAGTACGTGGTTCATGCCGTCGATTATCGCCAGTTGCGAATCGGGCTTGGCCTTTTGCAGCAGCTCGGCATCGCCGACGCCGACCTGCATGTCGTTGCGGCCCTGGAGGATGAGGGTGGGGATTTTCAGTTTGCCGAAGGCGGCCGCCGGATTCTGGCGGAACAGGGAAATCAGGTAAGGCTGCACGCTGGGGCGAAACACCACTTGCAACGGCTCAGGCACATTGTCGTCGGTCTTGCCGGCCTTGATCTCTTCGATCAGCTCTTCACTGCGCGCCAGCAGGGGAGGCGGCAGCCGGTATTGCAGTTGCTCGCGCACCACCTGGTCCACCGGGCGGCCAGTGCCTGCCACGGAAATCAGGGCGCTCGCGCTGGCGCGCTCGGCAGCCAGCGATGCCACCAGCGCGCCCTCGCTGTGCCCCATCAGGATCAGTTGCCCCAGGCGCGGGTCGGCCTTGAGTTTCTCGCTCCAGGCCACCGCGTCGTCGACGTATTTCTCGATGGACAGGTCGCGTTCGTCAGGGGTGGCGGGGCGGCTGGCGGCCACGCCGCGCTTGTCGTAGCGCACGCTGGCGATGTTGTGCCGGGCCAGAATCAATGCCAGACGTTTCATGCTGTCGTTGCGTCCGCCGTCCGGATTGTTGCCGTCACGGTCGGTCGGGCCTGATCCGGCAATGATGAGCACCACCGGCACCGGCTTGTCGGATTTGGGCAAAAGAAGCGTGCCGAACAGCTCGCCCGTGCCGGTGTCCAGGCTGATGGGGCGTTGCAGCACGACCGGCGTGCCAGCGTGGGCCAGAGAAGTCAGCAGTGTGAGGGTCAAAGCGATTACTCGCAGCGGCATCAAGCCGCGGATCAGGGACATACCACGTAGCATCGCAGGGCCATCATCAATAAAGTGTGAAATTGGACGCGGTCAATTGAATAAGGTTCGCGCGTGATCTGTACGCAGACCCTGCGTATACTGGCGCCCTCGTGTTTTTGGTCGATTTATCGGAGCCTCCCGCATGTCCGGCAATACCTACGGCAAGCTGTTCTCTGTCACCACCGCCGGCGAAAGCCATGGTCCGGCGCTGGTCGCTATCGTCGACGGCTGCCCGCCGGGTGTCGAACTGTCGCTGGAAGATCTGCAGCGTGACCTGGATCGCCGCAAGCCAGGCACCAGCCGCCATACCACCCAGCGTCAGGAGGCCGATGAGGTCGAAATCCTGTCCGGCGTGTTCGAAGGCAAGACCACCGGGACCTCCATCGGCCTGTTGATCCGCAACACCGACCAGAAGTCCAAGGACTACTCGCAGATCAAGGATCTGTTCCGTCCGGCCCACGCCGACTACACCTACCACCACAAATACGGCATCCGCGACTACCGTGGCGGCGGCCGCAGCTCGGCCCGCGAAACCGCCATGCGCGTGGCCGCCGGTGCCATTGCCAAGAAATACCTGCTCAGCCAGGGCATCACCGTGCGCGGCTACATGAGCCAGTTGGGCCCGATTGAAATTCCGTTCAAGGGCTGGGAGTCGGTGGAGCAGAACGCCTTCTTCAGCCCCGACCCTGACAAGGTGCCGGAACTGGAAGCCTATATGGACCAACTGCGCCGCGATCAGGATTCGGTGGGCGCCAGGATCACCGTCGTCGCCGAAGGCGTGATGCCGGGCCTGGGCGAGCCGATCTTCGACCGCCTGGATGCCGAACTCGCCCACGCCCTGATGAGCATCAATGCCGTGAAAGGCGTGGAAATCGGCGCAGGTTTCGCCAGCGTTGCCCAGCGCGGCACCGAGCATCGCGACGAGATGACGCCTGAAGGTTTCACCTCCAACAATGCCGGCGGCATCCTGGGTGGCATCTCCTCGGGGCAGCCGATCGTTGCTCATCTGGCGCTCAAGCCAACGTCCAGCATCACCACGCCGGGCCACTCCATCGACGTCGATGGCAACCCGGTCGAGATGATCACCAAGGGTCGCCACGACCCGTGCGTGGGGATTCGGGCCACGCCGATCGCCGAAGCCATGATGGCCATCGTGCTGCTCGACCATCTGCTGCGTCATCGTGGCCAGAACATGGATGTCCGTGTGAATACGCCGGTTCTGGGCCAGCTGTAATGCCCCCGGCCGTTGCCGCTGCCAGGGTCCTGTGACCGTGGCAGCGCTGCCTTACTGGCGCCTGTCCAGTTTCTATCTGTTCTATTTCGCCTTGCTGGGCTCCACGGCGCCTTTCCTGTCGCTGTATTTCAATCACCTGGGTTTTCCCGCGGCACGCATCGGCGAGCTGGTGGCCATTCCCATGCTGATGCGCTGCGTGGCACCGAATATCTGGGGCTGGCTGGGTGACTACACGGGGCGGCGGCTGGCGATCGTGCGGTTCGGCGCCGTTTGCACGCTGGCCTGTTTTTCGCTGATCCTCGTCGACAAATCCTATGCCTGGCTGGCCATGGTGATGGCGCTGCATGCCTTCTTCTGGCACGCGGTCCTGCCGCAATTCGAGGTCATCACCCTCGCTCACCTGCAAGGCCAGACTGCCCGTTACAGCCAGATCCGGCTGTGGGGCTCGATCGGCTTCATTCTGACGGTCGTGGGTCTGGGGCGTTTATTCGAGGTGTTCAGCCTGGATCTCTACCCCCAGGCACTGTTGCTGATCATGGCGGGTATCGTCGCCAGCAGCTGGTGGGTGCCCAATGCCCAGCCTGCGCACTCGAGCGTGCGGACGGCAGGCGAGGGGTTTGTCCGGCAGTTGTTGAGCCCGGGCGTGCTGGCCTTTTATGTCAGCGTGGCGCTGATGCAACTCAGCCACGGCCCGTACTACACCTTCCTGACTCTGCATCTGGAGCACCTGGGCTACAGCCGGGGAATCATCGGCATATTGTGGGCCGTGGGCGTCGTCGCCGAAGTGCTGATGTTCCTGTTCATGAGCCGTATCCTGCAAAGCGTCAGCGTTCGTCACGTGCTGGTCGCAAGTTTCGCCCTGGCGTCGTTGCGCTGGTTGCTGCTGGGCAATTTCGCCGATCACCTGTCAATCCTGATCTTCGCCCAATTGCTGCACGCGGCTACCTTTGGCAGTTTCCACGCTGCGGCCATCCATTTTCTGCAACGCAGCTTCGGCCCCCGCCAGCAAGGCCAGGGACAGGCGCTGTACGCGGCGCTTTCCGGCACCGGTGGCGCCGTGGGTGCGCTGTACGCAGGTTACAGCTGGAACGCCCTTGGCCCAGGCTGGACCTTTGCCATTGCGAGCCTTGCGGCGCTGACCGCTGCGATCCTGGCCGCCGCCCGCATGAAAGCCGACTGACTATGAGGAAACCACGCCAATGAGCATTCTGTCCGTCTACTCCGTATCATCGCCTGACCTGCCGAACAAGGTCCTGACCCATCTCGAAGACATCGCCTCGACGCTGGCCGACCACGGCATCCTCTTCGACCGCTGGCAGGCGACCACCAAGGTTGTGGCCGGTGCCAGCCAGGAGGAAGTGATCAATGCCTATCGCCAGTCGGTCGATGAATTGATGACCGGGCGCGGCCTTGAGGCCATCGAAGTCATCAGTGTCAACGCGGGTTTTGGGCAGCAAGCCGAACTGCGCGCCAGCCTTCTCGACGAGCGACTGCACGACACCGATGAAGTGCGGCTTTTCGTGGCGGGCCGTGGGCTGTTGTCCTTGCACATCGGTGATTTCGTCTACACCGTGCAATGCGAAAAGAACGACCGGATCAGCATCCCCGCAGGCACCCGACACTGGTTCGACCTGGGCGAACAGCCGCATCTGGTGGCCATTCGTCTTTTCGCCACCTCACAAGGTGCGGCGGCAAAAATCACCGGTGACGCCATCGCCAGTCAGTTTCCTCGCCTAGACGATTGAAACGCTCGCGCGATTGAAATTCCCGTCTCCCTGAATCGCTCGCCCATTGAAAGTTGCGCAGCCCGAGGCGCAACTTCTCGAACGTCAAAGTGTTCAATCTCGTACAACTTCGTGCAGGGGTTGATGGTGCAATGTTGGCCATTTTTGCGACTTGGTCGACAAAAATGTAAGCGCGTTTTGGATATTTTGTAAGACATTGCCTGTTTATGAGTCAGGCAAGACTGTTTGTTTTGCACCGTGTGTTTAACCCTTCCAGTCTGTGTAACCCTTGTCCTGTCGAAGCCTGACAGCCCTTGAACGTACCGTGCCCTTGCAGCCTTTTTGCAGGGCCTGGCGCGTCCGGCCGGCTGCAATCAACTTCAAACTCTAAAAGAGCATTCAGGGACGACAGTTGACGTTTTATACGGAGGGGAAAATGAAAAACGTGGAAACAGGGACATTGAGTCCGTTGATTCAGCAGATGGTCAGCAGCGTTACCGAACAGGATGGCGATGCGGCGATTGCCAACGCGCTCGACTGGCTCAGGGAAGAGTGTCGCTGTGAGCGGGCGATGCTGTATCAATACCGTGAAGGCGCGTTGCTCAGTTGCATCACATCCAATGTCGACCCTTACTGGAAGGACCTCTACGTTCAGGGACGGCTGATGATCGAAGATCCGGTCATCCGTTGTTTCCGGCACACCATGGGGTTTCTGGACTGGATGCAGGCGTTCCAGACCTACCCGCCATCATCGGCCTATCTGGCAGCGGTGCAGGATTGCCAGTTGTTACCGGCCTTTTCGTACGGCTACAGCAGTGAAAACCGCGCCAACCGGGGCGTGATTACCGTCTGCTCGCTCAATGGCATGGAGCGGCCGCTTACCCACAACGATCGCTATCTGCTCACAAGCCTGGTGCCGATGCTGCACGTCGCCGGCAAAGGCCGGCAACTACTGACAAGGGCGTTGACGCCCAAGGAGCTCGAAATACTCAAATGGGCCAGGGAAGGCAAGACGGCGTGGGAGATCGGCCTGATCAAGGAGGTTTCCGAGGCGACGGTCAAGCATCATTTCAAAAGCATCTACGCCAAGCTCGGTGTCTCGAACCGTGCGCAGGCCGTGGGTGAGGCCCTCTGCCGAGGCATTCTTCGCTGACCCGGCACCCGTCGGCGTCGCGTTGCAGCGTGCAATGAATTGCACGCAAAAAAAACCGCGATGGCTCAGGTAGCGATCGCGGTGTTTCAAAAGGGATGCTTCGGCAGTGCGGCAGGCCCGACTCAGCGAGTGTGATAGGTCGGCAGGTCGAAACGGTGCTGGCTTTGCAGCATCGAGATGGCCGGCAGTTCACTCGCCTGAGCGGCCAGGTCGCGACGAATCGCGCTGATGACCCATTCCAGCTGAACCGGTGTGTGCAGTTGGGCGTAAGACACTGAACGGCGAATCTGTTTGCCCTCACCGTTACGAAGTGAAAGCAGCACGCCACCATCCGGACGCGGTTGGGTGGTGACTTCAAAATCGGAAAAGACAGAAGCGAATTTCTCTTGGATGAAAGTCATGTCTAGCGGCTCCATTGCTCAGTGATAACAAGCTTGGGAGTACTAGTGCAGTGACTGTGCCATTATTGATAAATAAAAAAACCTTTATAAATCAATGAGTTAAAATTTTGATCAGGACCGGGTTTCGTGCATTTTGCATGAATGGCCATCTGCGCATCCTGCATTTTGCCGCAAAAGGCTGACTGTATACGTGGGCGAGGAGGGGAGATGGAGCGCTGTTGAGAATTATGACCGCGACGTCCCGGAAATATTTCGTGTGGTTTCAGCAATTTTTCAACCGGGTCGATAAACGGCATTTTCTATGGGCACTATGCGAAAGGTTCATGGCGAGACAACTCTTGAGCTGTCATCGTTGTCGACATCAGCGCAGGCAGTGCATTTCTGAACCTGCGAGACGAATCGACCGAACAGACGCGCATACAAGCAGCGCTACAGGAGTAGAGCAATGTCCGATACCCCCAATGCCCCAGGTTCCGCCACCCGCATGACCGATGACGAGGCGCTGGAATTTGCCGAGCAGGTATTTGACCGCGCCCGGGCAGGCGACGCTGTGATGCTCGACCGCCTTCTGGAGAACGGATTGACCCCCAATCTGCGCAACCACAAGGGCGATACGTTGTTGATGCTCGCCAGCTATCACGGCCATCAGGATGCCGTGAAAGTGTTGCTCAAACACCACGCCGACCCGGAAATCCGCAATGACAACGGCCAAAGCCCCATTGCCGGTGCGGCTTTCAAGGGCGATCTTGCGGTGGTGCAGCTCCTGGTGGAGGGCGGTGCGGATGTAGAAGGTGCATCCGCCGACGGGCGCACGGCGCTGATGATGGCAGCCATGTTCAACCGCACGGCGATTGTCGACTACCTCATTTCCAAAGGCGCCAACCCCCACATCACCGACGCCAAGGGCGTCACGCCACTGATGGCTGCCCAGACCATGGGCGCCACCGAGACTGCCGAGCAACTGACTCGCCTGGGGCGCTGATCCGCAGCGGTTCAATTTGCAACAGATGCGCGGGTCAATTTGATAGAGGTGCGGGGGATTTGCGGCTATCCTTCGCGCCTGTTTTTTCAGCTCGGAATTGCCCCGCCATGAAAGCCTCACTCATCGAATTCATCAGCAAGATCAGCTCCGGCTGCATGAGCGACGAGGAAATCGAAAAGATTGCCGACGAAGCCGCCCAGGCCTACGCCGATCCCGACGCCTTTCTGGCCGCCAACCCCGACATCAACTACGACGATACCTTCCCCATCCCGCTGGGTGAATGGATCGTGATCGGCAGCCTGCCGGAAACCGTGATGTTCCAGGCTGACACCTTCATGGACCTGTTCAGCGAAATCACGGCCTCGTTCGGCCCCGGCGTCGCGTTCAATATAAAGCCAAAGCAGCTGGCGAAAACCGAACCGCTGACCGCCATGAACCGCATCCAGATCCAGATGGGCAGCATGAACAAGGAAATGGGCGGCTATGTGGTGATGAACATCAGCGAGCCTCTGGACGACGAACTGCAGACCGTACTGGTCTACGGCAATGACCAGGCGCGGGTCATGGAACTGGGCGTCGAACTGGGCATTCTGATCGAGCCGACCCTTGAGGCGCTCAAGGCGCAGGAGTGAAGGCTTCGAGGGCGTTTTGAAATATCTGCCGACGAACGGAACCGTCGCCAAGTGCCACTACTCCTAATAGGGGCAAGCCCTCAATAAGGAGCGACACCATGGGTTCCACCTTTAATGGTCTGATTGGCCTGATCATTCTGGCTCTCGACATCTGGGCCATCATCAACGTATTGAAGAGCGGCGCCGAAACCGGCATGAAAATCCTCTGGGTGCTGCTCATCGCGCTCCTGCCGGTACTGGGCCTCATCATCTGGGCCATCGCCGGTCCTCGCGGCAACGTGCGGATCTAGCCTGCTGCCAATTTCCCTGGAACACCGACGCCCGATTGGCTTGCCAGCAATCGGGCGTTTTCATGGGGTTTCCCTACACGTAATGTTACGTTTACGTAACTTAAATGTAAAAATGTCATATCCGCATAACATGGACTTGTGATGGGTTCCTGTTACGTATACATTCCATTGACCTTTAATTGTTATACAGGCATAACAAATGGATGCCTTGCTCATCGTTGAGCGTCTGGGACGTCAGATCGCGGATATGCGCAGAGCTCGAGGCCTCACCCTGGTTCAGTTGGCCGCACAGTCGGGGCTGACTCGCCAGAAACTGGCAGAGATCGAGAAGGGCAGTCCCACCGTATCCATGAGTGCCTACGCCAAGGCGCTCGCCGCTCTGGATGCGGAAATCAAGACAGTGCCCGCCCGGCGCCCGTCGTTCGAGGAACTGCGTGAGGTGTTTCGATGAAGCCACTGGATCGCGTGCGCATCCATACGCCGGAGGGGGAGAGCGGCGAACTGTCTCTGGCCGACTCCGGCGACTACCTGTTCCGGTATGGACTGGACGCCAGGCCCGGCTCGCAGATCAGCCTGACGATGGCTGTGCGTGATGCTGCTTTCACGTCGCGAACGCTGCATCCGGTCTTCCAGATGAACCTGCCCGAAGGCTATGTCCTCGAGCAACTGCGCAACCGACTGGCCAAGACCACGCCGATCAACCCCATGTTGCTCATGGCATTGACGGGCAGTGGCTCGCCGGTGGGGCGGCTAGCCGTTCAGTCGCCAGCGATAGATCAACTCCTGGGCGAGGGCCGTCAGGCCAAGGGCCGAAGCCTGGGGCAGATCCTCAGTTGGGATGGCGCTCACGATCTTTTTGCCGAGTTGGTGGACAGCTACATCCTGCGCACCGGGATTTCCGGCGTCCAGCCGAAGGTCCTGGTGCCAGAGCAGGATGAGGGGCCGGATCCGAAAGCGACCTTGCTGATGCCGGAACTGATAGTGAAGTCGGGCAGGGCGGATTTTCCGGGATTGGCCATCAACGAATTTGTCTGCATGGACGCTGCACGCAGAGCGGGCATGCCGGTGCCGGAGTTCTACCTTTCGGACAACCGCCAACTGTTTGTCATGCGCCGTTTTGACCGCGAACACGACCAGCGCCCCATCGGATTCGAGGACATGGCGGTATTGATGGGGCTGGGAACAGAGCAGAAGTACGATTCGAGCTACGAAAACATATCCCGGGCGATTGGCCTGTTCTGTGCCCCGGAACATGTGGCGTCATCCCGGGAGCAGCTCTTCGACATCGTCGCCTTGAGCTGCATGGTCGGCAATGGCGACGCCCATCTCAAGAACTTCGGACTGCTGTATCGCGACCCCTTGGGCGCAGATGCCCATCTGGCGCCCGCGTACGATATCGTCAACACGACGGCCTATATCGAAGAAGACAGCCTGGCGTTGCGTCTGGCGGGATCGAAGAGTCTCTATGCCTCGCGGTTGGGGATCCTTGACCTGGCATCCACGTGCAATATCTCCAAACCCCGGCCACGCATCAGACGGCTGATTACGGCAGTGGAGGAGTCACTGGAACACAATGCTGCACTGGCTGAGCATGCCCCCAAGGTCTTTGCGGCAATCGGATATGCGTTGAAACTTTTCGATGACTCTTTCGAATGAGTTGTTTGTAAGAAAATATTAGAACACTGTCCAAACAACGGAATTTTCACTGCATCTTCGTGAAAATCCGCAGCGCCTTGTCTGTGCCCAGTCCCACCGGCGGGACAAATCGGCGGAGCGTTGATGAAGAATGCAGCGCATCGGTGATAAAGCGCAGGCGTTCACGTAGTATTTGCCCCCCGCGACCGGACCTGCATTGCAGCTGCGGACGCGTAGGCTTTCTGAACCTAAACCTGAATCCAACGGATCCCAAGACACATGGCCAAAACGGACGCCCCGGCGCGCGCGCCGCAACCTACCGTCAAATCGCACCTGGCTTACACGCTGTTGAGTGGCCTGGCGCTGATGGTCCTGTACACCCTGCTGCGCGTGGCGCTGCTGGTCTACAACCGTGAAGGGATCGGCGCCACGCCGGCCTCGACGTTCATCGAGGCTTTCGGCAACGGGCTGCGTTTCGACCTGCGCCTGGTGGTCTACATCCTCATCCCGCTGCTGCTGGCGCTGTTCAGCGCACGGTTGATGGCTGCACGAGGTTTCTTCCGATTCTGGCTGACGCTGGTGGCGAGCCTCACCACGTTCTTCGGCCTCATGGAGATGGACTTCTACCGTGAGTTCCACCAGCGCCTGAACGGCCTGGTGTTCCAGTACGTCAAGGAAGATCCGAAAACCGTTCTGAGCATGATCTGGTACGGCTACCCGGTGGTGCGCTACCTGTTGGCGTGGGCGCTGCTGACCTGGCTGCTGAGCCTGGTGTTCAAGGGCATCGACCGCCTGACCCGGCCGCGTGGCGGCTTCAACATCGGCAGTTCCAGCAACCGCATCGTTGCGCCATGGTACACCCGCGTCGGCGTGTTCGTGCTGTGCCTGGTGGTGGCGGTGATCGCTGCGCGCGGCACCTTGCGTCAAGGCCCGCCGCTGCGTTGGGGCGATGCGTACACCACCGAATCGAACTTCGCCAACACCCTGGGCCTGAACGGTACGCTGACACTGATCGCCGCCGCCAAGAGCCGGATGTCCGAAGACCGCGACAACATCTGGAAAGCCACCCTGCCAGTCGCTGAGGCGCAGCAAACCGTGCGCGACATGCTGCTGACCGCCAACGAGAAACTGGTCGATCCAGGCACCGCCGCCGTGCGCCGCGAGTTCACACCGCCTGCCAGCAACACGCTGCCGATCAAGAACGTCGTGGTGATCCTGATGGAAAGCTTCGCCGGGCACTCGGTGGGCGCGCTGGGCGACGAATCGAATATCACCCCGTACTTCGACAAGCTGTCCGAGGAAGGCCTGCTGTTCGACCACTTCTTCTCCAACGGCACCCACACCCACCAGGGCATGTTCGCCACCATGGCGTGCTTCCCGAACCTGCCGGGCTTCGAATACCTCATGCAGACGCCTGAAGGCAGCCACAAGTTGTCCGGCCTGCCGCAACTGCTGAGCGCGCGCAAATACGACGACGTGTACGTCTACAACGGCGACTTCGCCTGGGACAACCAGTCCGGGTTCTTCAGCAACCAGGGCATGACCAACTTCATCGGCCGCAACGACTTCGTCAATCCGGTGTTCTCCGACCCGACCTGGGGCGTGTCCGACCAGGACATGTTCGACCGTGGCGCCGAAGAGCTGAAAGCCCGCGAGGCCAAGGGCAAGCCGTTCTACGCCTTGCTGCAAACCCTGTCGAACCACACCCCGTACGCCCTGCCAGCGAACCTGCCGGTGGAACGCGTCACCGGCCACGGCACGCTGGATGAGCACCTGACGGCCATGCGTTATTCCGACTGGGCCCTTGGGCAGTTCTTCGAGAAAGCCAAGAAAGAGCCTTACTACAAAGACACCTTGTTCGTTGTAGTCGGTGACCATGGTTTCGGGAACAACGAGCAGATCACTGAAATGGACCTGGGCCGTTTCAACGTGCCGATGCTGATGATCGCGCCGGGCCTGCAGGACAAGTTCGGCAAGCGCAGCAGCATCGTCGGCACGCAGATCGACATCGTGCCGACCATCATGGGCCGTCTGGGTGGCGACACCGTGCACCAGTGCTGGGGCCGCGATCTGCTGAACCTGCCGGCGGGCGACCTGGGCTTTGGCGTGATCAAGCCGTCGGGTAGCGAGCAGACGGTGGCGATCGTCACTGGCAACCGCATCCTGATCGAGCCCAAGGAAATGGAGCCGAAGGTCTACAGCTACGAGCTGGGCACCAAGCCTCATGCTGAACTGGTGCCGGACGCACCTGACGTCGCCGAGCTGCGCAAGAAGCTCGACAGCTTCCTGCAAACCGCGACCAAGAGCCTGTTGGACAACACCGCTGGCGTGAAAGACGCCAAGCCGTGATGGCGAGTCGTTGATTAGAAAAGGGGCCTTCGGGCCTCTTTTTTATTGGGCGCTCGTCAGCATTCCAATCGACCCGACACCCCGTAGCAGCACGGCTTGCCGGCGGGAGCGATCTTGAGGCCGCCCCCGCCGGCAAGCCGTGCTGCTACAGGACCGGATTGACCCAAAGATTTTGCCTTTGCCTTTGCCTTTGCTTTTGATCTGCATGCGCGATGGCACAGGCGCCGCCGAACGCGACGTTAAGGCGCCAGGCCGAACGGAGGTGTCGTGGAGGGGGATGAGCGGCAGGGAAGCCGCGAAAGCCGTGCGGGCCAGGGACGGCCCATCACGGCGTGCCCCCGGAACGGCGCCGGAGTGAGGGAACCGGGACGAAGTCGCGGCCCAGCCTGTCGCAAATGGCTTTGGTTACTTTCCCCGAAAGGAAAGTGACCCGCCGTAAGGGCGGAAGGCCGAATCAGCGTCACCCTCGTCAACGGATATGCTCACCAAATCATAAACCACCGTGACGCTCGAATTCGGGACATATCCGTTGTCGTGTTGGCTGGACTCTAGGGTTTCGCCCCTTACGGGCGACCTACTTTCTTCCGGGAAAGTAGGCAAACCATTTGCGACAGGCTAGGGTCCTCCTTCGTCGGACTTCCCTCCCTCCGGCGCCGTTCCGGGGGCACGCCATGATGGGCCGTCCCTGGCCCGCACGGCTTTCGCGGCTTCCTGCCGCTCATCCCCCTCCACAACGCCTGCGCTCGGCCTGGCGCCTTGACGTCGCGCCCTGTGTCGCCTGTACCACCGCGCATGAGGATCAAGAGCAGAAGCAAAAGCAAAAGCAAAAGCAGAAGCCTCGGTTTACTCCATCCCGTAGCAGTCCGGCTTGCCGGCGTCGGCGATCTTGGGGGTGCAAATGATCTAACGCCTCACGGCAAAATACCTTGAACAAATCCCAAAAAATCACAGTCCGATTTCGGTAGGCCAACGTGTGGCCTGACTGAGGAGACATTGATGAAAGTCTGGACTGTTTCGTTTCTGGATAAAGAAGGTGTGCAGCAGACCCTCGATCTTGAATCCGAGCTGCGTCCCAGTGAGGAAGAGGCCGCAAGGCGACTGCGCCCACGCCTGTTCCCGGTCACCAATGACCTGGACCTCAATGACCTGGAGGGGCGAACACAGGAGCCCACCGTCAAGACACTCAAGGAACAGAACGCCGTACAGATCATCTCCATCATCGAGGCGTCTTGAAACTTACTGAGCGACATACCGCAAACTGCCAATTGGCAACGCCCGGACAATGGGCGTAATCTGCAAACGAGGCCGGTGAGGCATCTACCCGAGTCACATCGCGCATGGGTGCCAGATTTGTAACAGCAACACCGGCCTTGCAGCGACATGCTTGAATCCCGGGCGGTGGATGACCCGCCGCTCAACGCCTCTGTTGCAGGGGGCGTTCAGGGATCGTTGAAACTCTATCTATCGTTGCATAGGAGGACGTTTCATGAGCACGACCTACCAGGAAGACATCAGCACCCACGTGCTGCGCCGCATGAAAGAAGGCGGTTTCGACTTCGCCCGCATCCACCCCATCGAGTTCTACGCCGTGTTTCCGGATGAGAAACGCGCGCGTCAGGCTGCGAGAAAATTCCGCGGCGAGTCCCTCAATACTCAAATCAACGCCCGTGAGGACGGTGCGTGGCACCTGCAACTGAGTAAATTGATGTACGCCACCTACGACGCCATAGGAGACTTCGAACAGGACTTTCAAAGCGCGATCATGGGCCTCGATGGCGAGGTCGAAGGCTGGGGCGTGAAGCAGGAGATCAAGCGGCTTCATTGACTCTGACATGGCACACGCCCCTGTAGCGGCACGGCTTGCCGGCGGGGGCGTTGTCTCTGGCAACCCAGCCATGAATGACATACCGCCCGCCAGCAGCCGTGCTGCTACTTGATGACAACCCACGCAAAAATCACGGAACTCGCCGAGACGCCATCAGCCAAAAACAGGGCAAAAAAAAGCCGCTCGAATGGGAGCGGCATAAAGGGAATTACGTTGAAAAATCCGGTAACACGAAAACGTCGCTCTTGCAGTCCGAAGTGACGTTTTTCTGCGTTGATGGGGCAATTATCAGCAAACAAACACCGGCCGGGAAATCATCTCTGGCTATGCTGGTAATAGATTTTCCAGTGACAGAACGCTTCGCCATGAAGCGTTGAAGAAATGGGTAGCCCGCTTGTTGCACAGGAATGGTGCAGGGCTTTCCGCAGTTTTATTCAACCTGTTGAAAATTAAGCGTTTATGCCGCTGGCACGGGCCTTGCGAAGGCCCATGGGTCCATGGTGACAAGGAGTACGGCATGATCCGCACCTTTTATGACGAGATGTACGATGCGAACGGCGCTGTCCGTGCGCATTATCGGGAATTCGCCCGCTGGCTGGGCGAAGCGCCACCTGAGCTACTGGCTCAGCGTCGGCGTGAGGCCGATCTTTTGTTTCATCGCGCCGGGATCACGTTCACGCTGTACGGAGACGAGCAGGGCACCGAGCGCCTGATTCCGTTCGACACGATTCCGCGCAGCATTCCGGCCAGCGAATGGCGCGTGGTCGAGAAGGGCTGCATCCAGCGCGTCAAGGCGCTGAACATGTTCCTCGCTGACCTCTACCACGACCAGCGCATCATCAAGGCAGGGATCATCCCGGCCGAACAGGTGCTGGCCAACGAGCAATACCAGCTGGCGATGCAGGGGCTGAATCTGCATCGCGACCTGTATTCGCATATTTCCGGGGTCGATCTGGTTCGCGATGGCGACGGCACCTATTACGTGCTGGAAGACAACCTGCGCACCCCAAGCGGCGTGAGCTACATGCTCGAAGACCGCAAGATGATGATGCGTCTGTTCCCCGAACTGTTCGCCGCGCAACGGATTGCGCCCATCGACCACTACCCCAACCTGTTGCTCGACACCCTGAAAAGCTCAAGCCCGCTGGACAATCCCAGTGTGGTGGTGCTGACGCCTGGGCGCTTTAACAGTGCGTTCTTCGAGCATGCTTTCCTGGCGCGGGAAATGGGTGTCGAACTGGTGGAGGGCGCGGACCTGTTCGTGCGCGACGACCGGGTGTTCATGCGCACCACCGACGGCCACAAGCCGGTGGACGTGATCTACCGCCGGCTGGACGACGCGTTTCTCGATCCGCTGGCCTTCAACCCAGAATCGATGCTCGGCGTGCCGGGCCTGTTGTCGGCCTACCGTTCCGGCAACGTGGTGCTGGCCAATGCCATCGGCACGGGCGTGGCCGACGACAAATCGGTGTATCCGTTCGTGACCGACATGATCCGCTTCTACCTCGACGAAGAGCCGATCCTGAAGAACGTGCCGACCTGGCAATGCCGCAAGCCTGAGGAACTGTCCCACGTGCTGGCCAACCTGGGCGATCTGGTGGTCAAGGAAACTCAAGGCTCTGGCGGTTATGGCATGTTAGTGGGGCCGGCTGCCACGGCGGCCGAGATCGAGGCTTTCCGCGCACGGCTCAAGGCCAAGCCCCACGCATACATCGCCCAGCCGACCCTGTCGTTGTCGACCTGCCCGACCTTTGTCGAAAACGGCATCGCCCCGCGTCACATCGATTTGCGCCCGTTCGTGCTGTCTGGCCGCGAAACCCGCGTCGTTCCTGGCGGGCTGACGCGCGTGGCGCTGCGTGAAGGTTCGCTGGTGGTCAACTCGTCCCAGGGTGGCGGCACCAAGGACACCTGGGTGGTCGAGGATTAAGGAAATCTGCCAATGCTAAGTAGAACTGCCTCGGATTTATATTGGATGTCGCGTTACCTGGAGCGCGCGGAAAACCTGGCGCGCATGCTCGATGTCAGCTATTCGCTGTCGTTGATGCCCCAGGATGGACGCGGCGACGGCCTCAACGAAATCGCCATGCCGCTGCTGATCACCGGCACGCTGGACGCCTATCTGGAACGCCACGGCGAATTGCACGCCGAGCACATGCTGCATTTCTTCGCCCTGGATTCGACCAACCCGGCAAGCATTTTCAGTTGCCTGGCGGCGGCGCGAGCCAGTGCCCATGCCGTGCGTGGGCGCATTACGGCGGACATGTGGGAAAACATCAACTCGACCTACCTGGAAATTCGCGGCATCGCCGAGCAGGGGTTGAGTCGCTATGGCATGAGCCGGTTCTGCGAGTGGGTCAAGGAGCGCTCGCATCTGTTTCGCGGTGCGACCTACGGCACGATCATGCGTAACGATGCGTTTCGGTTCATTCGCCTGGGGACCTTCATCGAGCGCGCCGATAACACCCTGCGCATGCTCGATGCCCGTTACGAAATGCTCGAACTGCGCGGCCCGGCCGCCGATGCTGCCGCCGACAGTTCGGCCGCCGGCTACTACCAGTGGAGCGCTTTGCTGCGCGCCCTGTCCTCGTTCGAGGCGTACACCGAGGTCTACCGCGATGCGCCGGGTGCGCGGCAGGTCGCCGAACTGTTGCTGTTGCGTGCCGACATTCCGCGTTCGTTGCGCGCCTGCCTTGAAGAACTGGACATGATCCTGGCCAGCCTGCCCGGTGCCAACGGCCGCCCGGCCCAGCGCCTGGCCGCCGAGCTGGATGCACGTCTGCGCTACACCGGGATCGACGAGATTCTGGACGAAGGCCTGCACGAATGGTTGAACGAATTCATTCCGCTTTTGGCCCAACTGGGTGACGTTATTTACACTTCCTATCTGGAGGCAGCATGAGACTGTCCATTAGTCACGAGACCACCTATCACTACGACGATCAGGTCCGCGCCAGCATCCAGTATTTGCGTCTGACCCCACACGACAGCGAGCGCCAGCAGGTGCTGAGCTGGCAGTTGGCATTGCCGCGCCCGGTGCGGGCGCAGGTCGATCCGTTCGGCAATATCCTGCACGTACTGACGCTGGACGAGCCCCATGAGGCCATTGTCATCGGCGCACGAGGGCAGGTGGAGATCGACGAGACGCGCGAGGCCGAACATGAAAGCCAGTCGTCGCTGCCGTTTCTGCGTTTCACCCGCCTGACGGAAGCGGACGAGGCGATTCGCCAGTTCGCCGTCAGAGAAACCAAAAAGCGCACCGATCGCACTGCGCTGATCGATCTGATGCAGGCGCTGAACCAGCACATCGCCTATACCCCCGGCGCCACGGCCGTGGACACCAGCGCAGCGCAGGCCTTTGCCAACGGGGCAGGGGTTTGCCAGGACCACACCCATGCGTTCCTGGCGTGCGCCCGCAGCCTGGGCGTGCCGGCGCGTTATGTGTCGGGGTATCTGTACAGCGACGGCAGCGAGCACCTGTCCGGCCATGCATGGGCCGAGGCGTGGATTGATGACGCCTGGTACAGCTTCGATGTGACCAATCAGCTGGCTATCCCTGAGCGTCATTTGAAGCTGGCGGTGGGCCTGGATTACCTGGATGCCTGTCCGGTACGTGGGATGCGTCGCGGTGGCGGTTGCGAGCAGATGCACGCGAAGGTGGCGGTGTCGCCTTCGGCGCCTGTGGCAATGCCCGTGGTGCAGATGCAGGTGCAACGCCAGTCGTGATGTAGGGTGAGTATCTCCCCGTAGGAGCGCGCTTGCCCGCGACCGAGGTGTGTCATGTGACGATCAGTTGTCTGACACACCGCCATCGCGGGCAAGCGCGCTCCCACAGGGATCAAGGCGCGGCTCTTCTTCCCGCCATATGCTTCAGATAACTCACCACCTGCCCCAATTCTTCATCGGACAGCACATCCTTCGAAATCGCCGGCATCTTCGCCTGTGGCCACTGCCGCAGATTCTGTGGGTCGCGGATGTACAGCTTCAAATAGTCGCCGGCAAAGTATTCGGTGGGGCTGTGCGGGATATTCAGATCCGGCCCCAGTTGTGAATCCCCCGCACCGTTGAGGCGATGACAGGCGAAGCAATTTTTCTGAAACAGCGCAAAGCCTTTGTTCACCGGATCGTCAGCCGACAGCTTGGGGTCGGGCAGCAGCGCCGGAAAACGCTCGGCCACGGAGGCCAGCAGGCGAATCCTGCCGACGGCGTAAGGCCATTGTTCGGGGCTGATCCTGCTGGCAGCCGGGTCGGTCCAGACCAGGTAGAAAGGCCCGGCTCCGGGTTTATCCTTGCTCAGGCCCGGCCACGGATGCGCAGGATCCTCCACGGCGAGCCAGGCCTGGGAGCCGGTCTTTTGCAGCAGTGGCGCGGCAGGCATCTCGGCGGCGAAGCCATCGGTGGCCACGGCCTGCAGATGGGCATCGCTGGACACGCCTTCCAGTAGCACGGAAACCGGCACTGCGCGGTAATGCATGTCACGTTTGTAGGAGACGTCCCCGGGTATGTCGATATCCCGGGCCTGGGGATGGCTGAGCAACTGGGCGGTGTCCCAGGTGTGCGTGCCATCGGCCATCTCGACAGTCAGTTGGGCAGCATGAAGCGGCATCGCCAGCAGTAAGCCGGCCAGCGACAGCAATGGGCGCAAGATGTGAGTTACTCCGTTAGATCTCAGCCGAATAATCTAGTGAGGTTTGGCAGGATCAACAAGAGTGTGGTGGCGAAAACAATCAGTCCCGCTTGACGTACTTTCGAATGCTTGAACATGGCGTATGCCTTCTTTTTGTTATTCCTGAGCGACAAAAGCTTCCCGCCCTCATAAAGAAGAAGCGGCAGCTGGCAAAGGTGAAATCCAAAGAGCAGGTGTCCCGACAAGTAGCCGGTGACGGGGCGCTGGAATGAAACTTTGTTATTGCGCCTCTGCTACAGACTTAACCTTAGAGCCCGCGTGCGACGCGGCTTAGATCGGTTTGATATGAATAATTCGATTTGGTTAGGAAGAATGGTGATAAAGCCTTTGGCCAGTATCCGACACTCCCTTGCTAGACGCCTTGGGCCAGATCAGGGGTTGTCCGATAGCTCACTACCGTTCGTCCGAGTCCGAAACTTCCTACAACGAGCTAACCTTCACCACAGTCAAGTGAACTGAGCACTTCGATCATTGAACACATCTGTGTGACGGTTATCGTGTCGACAGAATAAAAAATCCAGCAGGGCAGCGAGGGACACAATGACTGAGGCGTTTATTTACGATGCGTTGCGCACGCCACGAGGCAAGGGCAAGGCCGACGGATCGCTGTACAGCGTCAAGCCGGTGGATCTGGTGGCAGGGCTTCTGACCGAGTTGCAATCGCGCAATCGTCTGGACACCCGTCAGGTTGACGACATCGTACTGGGCTGCGTGACGCCGGTGGGCGACCAGGGCGCTGACATTGCCAAGACTGCCGCACTGGTGGCCGACTGGGCCATCGACGTGGCCGGAGTGCAGGTCAACCGGTTCTGCGCCTCGGGGCTTGAAGCGGTGAACCTGGGGGCGATGAAAATTCGCTCGGGCTTCGAGGACATGGTGGTGGTTGGCGGCGTGGAGTCCATGTCGCGGGTGCCGATGGGCAGCGACGGCGGCGCCTGGGTGCTCGACCCGCACACCAACCTGCACACCCACTTCACCCCGCAGGGCATCGGCGCGGACCTGATCGCCACGCTGGAAGGCTTCAGCCGCCAGGACGTCGACAACTTCGCCCTGCAATCCCAGCAAAAAGCGGCCCGTGCCCGCCAGGCAGGCGCGTTCAGACGCTCGCTGGTACCGGTTCGCGATCAGAACGGCGTGCTGCTGCTCGACCACGACGAATTCATCCGTGCCGATTCGAGCCTTGAAGGGCTGGGCGCACTCAAGCCCAGTTTCCAGGCCATCGGCCAGATGGGCTACGACGCCACAGCCTTGCGGGTCTACAGCCACGTCGAGCGCATCGAGCATGTGCACACACCCGGCAACAGTTCGGGCATCGTCGATGGCGCGGCGCTGATGCTGCTGGGCTCCGAGGAGAAGGGCCGGGAACTGGGGCTCAAGCCCCGCGCCAGGATCGTCTCGGTGGCGGTGACCAGCACCGATCCGACCATCATGCTCACCGGCCCCGCGCCTGCCACGCGCAAGGCCCTGGCCCGGTCGGGGCTGAGCATCGACGACATCGACCTGTTCGAAGTCAACGAGGCCTTCGCCTCGGTGGTGCTCAAGTTCATCAAGGACATGGGCGTCGATCCGCACAAGGTCAACGTCAACGGCGGCTCGATTGCCCTGGGCCATCCGCTGGGCGCCACTGGCTGCATGATTCTGGGCACCTTGCTCGATGAACTCGAAGCGCGGCAGTTGCGCTATGGCCTGGCGACCTTGTGCGTCGGCGGCGGCATGGGGATTGCGACCATTATCGAGCGAGTTTGATTGCCCGGTCCACGGGGTGATCATTGATGCCTATATAACAACAGTTTCAGGAAGAACGACCGCATGACTGATGCCATCCAGTACGAAATCGGGCCCGATCAGATCGTCACGCTGACGCTGGACATGCCTGGCCAGCAGGCCAACACCATGAACCAGACCTGGCGCCAGGCCATGGCGCAGACCGTCGCCCGGTTGCAGGCCGAGCGCGGCAGCATCCTCGGCGTGATCCTGCGTTCGGCGAAAACCACCTTCATGGCCGGCGGCGACCTCAACGAATTGATTCAGGTGGACAAGGCCCGTGCCCAATGGTTTTACCAGATGACACTGGACCTCAAGGCGCAGCTTCGGGCTCTGGAAACCCTGGGCAAACCGGTGGTAGCCGCGATCAATGGCGCGGCGCTCGGCGGAGGCTGGGAGCTGTGCCTGGCGTGCCACGGGCGTATTGCGCTGGATGACAGGCAGGTTCGCCTGGGCTTGCCGGAAGTCACGCTGGGCTTGCTGCCCGGTGGCGGCGGCACGGTGCGGCTGGTTCGCATGCTGGGGCTGGAAAAGGCGCTGCCCTTGCTCATGGAAGGGCGGGTGATGAGCGCGCAGCAGGCCCTCAAGGCCGGCCTGGTCGATCAACTGGCCAGCGATGGCGATGACCTGCTGCGCAAGGCCCGCGCCTGGATCCTCGCCAACCCGGCGCCGGTCAAGCCTTGGGATGCGCCGGGCTTCCAGATTCCCGGCGGCACGCCGTCCCACCCCAAGGTCGCGCAGATGCTGGCGATTGCGCCGTCGATTCTGCGCAGCAAGACCCAAGGCTGTTATCCGGCACCGGAGAAGATTCTCGCCGCCGCCGTCGAGGGCGCGCAGGTGGACTTTCACACCGCCGAGCAGATTGAGGCGCGCTACTTCACCGAGCTGACCACCGGCCAGATCTCCAAGAACATGATTGGCACCTGGTTCGCCCTCAACGAGCTGAACGCCGGAGAGTCGCGGCCCAAGGCGCCGCCGGTGTATCACATGCGCAAGGTCGGGATTCTCGGCGCCGGCATGATGGGCGCGGGGATCGCCTGCGTGACCGCAAGGGCCGGGGTCGATGTGGTGCTCAAGGACATCAACCTGGCCACTGCGCAGAAGGGCAAGGACTACACCGTCAAGGTGCTGGACAAACAGATCGAAAAAGGGCGGCTGACGGTCGAACAGCGCGATGCCATTCTGGCGCGGATCAAGACCACCGGCCGCGACAGCGACCTGGAAGGCTGCGACCTGATCATCGAAGCGGTGTTCGAAGACCGCGAACTCAAGGTCCAGGTCAGCGCCGCCGCCGAGCAAGTGGTGGTGCCTTACGCGGTGATTGCCTCCAATACCTCGACGCTGCCCATTGCCGGCCTGGCAAGCGCGGTGACCCGGCAGGAGCGCTTCATCGGCCTGCACTTTTTCAGCCCCGTGGACAAGATGCGCCTGGTGGAAATCATCAAGGGGCCGCGCACCAACGACATGACCCTGGCCCGGGCGTTCGACTTTGTGCAGCAGATCGGCAAGACGCCCATCGTGGTCAATGACGCTCGCGGCTTTTTCACCTCCAGGGTGTTCGCCACCTTTACCAACGAAGGCATCGCCATGCTCGGCGAAGGCATTTCGGCGGTGATGATCGAGACAGAAGCGCGCAAGGCCGGGATGCCGGTGGGGCCGCTGGCGGTGTCCGACGAGGTGTCGCTGAGCCTGATGAGCCACATTCGCCAACAGGCGCGCAAGGACCTGGCGGCTGAAGGCGTGACGATGGTCGAGCACCCGGCCAACGCGATGATCGATCTGCTGCTCAACGAGTACCAGCGCGCGGGCAAGGCGGCCGGCGGCGGGTTCTATGACTATCCCGAGGGCGAGCCGAAACGCCTGTGGCCGCAACTCAAGTCGCGCTTCGAGAAGCCTGGGGCGCAGATTGCCGGGCAGGATATCCGCGACCGGTTGTTGTTCATCCAGGCCATCGAGACCGTGCGCTGCATCGAGGACGGTGTACTGCGTTCGACCATCGACGCCAACATCGGCTCGATGTTCGGGATCGGCTTTCCGGCCTGGACGGGCGGGGCGCTGCAATTCATCAACCAGTACGGGCTCAAGGACTTCATCGCCCGCGCGCAGTACCTGGCCGAGCATTATGGCGAACGCTTCGAGCCGCCAGCGTTGCTGCTGGACAAGGCGCTGAACGGCAAGGTTTTTTGAATCCTGTAGGAGTGAGCTTGCTCGCGATAGCGTCCTTTCGGCCAGAATCATGTTGATCTGTCTAACGCTATCGCGAGCAAGCTCACTCCTACAGGGGCGTGTGCGTACTCTGGTCCACACGCCCCTTGCCTTGACCCCGGCTTCAAGGCAGGCTTGGCTGTGTGCATTTTCGCCTTGTCGCTTCAGGTATTTTTATGTCGTTACGCATCTGCATTCTTGAGACCGACGTTCTTCGCCCGGAACTGGTGGATCAATATCAAGGTTACGGGCGGATGTTCCAGTCGCTGTTTTCCCGCCAGCCCATTGCCGCCGAATTCGTTGTCTATAACGTGATGCAGGGCAATTACCCGCCGGATTCCGAGCAGTTCGATGCGTACCTGATTACCGGTTCCAAGGCTGACTCTTTCGGTACCGACCCATGGATCCAGACCCTCAAGACCTACCTGCTCGAACGCTACAAGCGTGGCGACAAGTTGCTGGGCGTGTGCTTCGGCCACCAGTTGCTGGCGCTGCTGCTGGGTGGCAAGACCGAGCGGGCGACCCAGGGTTGGGGCGTGGGCATTCACCATTACGACCTGGCCCCGGCCAAGCCATGGATGACCCCGGCGATGGACAAGCTGACGCTGCTAATCAGCCATCAGGACCAGGTCACCGCGCTGCCTGAAGGCGCGACGGTCATTGCTTCAAGCGACTTCTGCCAGTTCGCCGCCTACCACATCAACGATCAGGTGCTGTGCTTCCAGGGCCACCCGGAATTCATCCACGACTACTCGCGCACGCTGCTCGACATCCGTCAGGAAGCGCTGGGCGAGCAGGTGTACAGCAAAGGCATCGCCAGCCTTGAAGAAGACCACCACGGCGCTACCGTGGCTGAATGGATGATGCGTTTCGTGGCGAACAAGCCCCAAACGGCCTGACACCCCTCGATTCCTCGCGGCGCGCGCCCAACCTGTAGGAGCGCGCTTGCCCGCGACCGTGGTGTGTCAGCCTCCATTCGTGGCACAGGCAGACTGCCATCGCGGGCAAGCGCGCTCCTACACGGGGGGCCGTTTACAGCCAGCCCGACCGCTTGAAGCTGGCGAACAGCAGGGTGCAGCCCCCCAGAATCACCCCCAGCGCGATGAAGTAGCCGTAATGCCAGCTCAGCTCAGGCATGTTCTGGAAGTTCATCCCGTAGATCCCGGCAATCGCCGTGGGAAACGCCAGAATCGCCGCCCAGGCCGCGAACTTGCGCTGGGTCAGGCTCTGCCGCGATGACTCCAGCAACAGCCCGATCTCGATAGTCTGGCTGGCGATGTCCCGCAGGTTGGCCAGGTCTTCCATCTGGCGCTTGACGTGAATCTCCACGTCCCTGAAATACGGGCGCATGTTCTTGTCGATGAACGGGAAACTGAGTTTCTGCAATTCTTCGCCGATCTCCACCATCGGTGCCACGTACCGGCGTAGCCGCAGCAGATCCCGACGCAGGCTGTGAATGCGATGAATATCCGCCTCGTTCAGCTCGGTGCTCAGCACGCTGTGTTCAAGCTCTTCGAGCTCGCAATGAATGGCCTCGGTCACTGGCTGGTAGTTTTCGGTGACGAAATCCAGCAGCGCATAGAGCACGAAGTCTTCGCCGTGATGCAGCAGCAGAGGGCGGGCCTCGCAGCGTTGGCGCACCAGCCCGTAGGACTTGGAGTGGCCGTTGCGCGAAGTGATGATGTAACCCTTGCCCGCGAAAATGTGCGTCTCGATGAAGATCAGCTTGCCGTCTTCGCGGATCGGCGCGTAGGTGACGATGAACAGTGCATCGCCAAAGGTCTCGAGCTTGGGACGACTGTGGACTTCCAGCGCATCTTCGATGGCCAGTTCGTGCAGGTTGAACTGTTTTTGCAGCGTGGCCAGCTCCTGGGCATTGGGCTGCTCAAGGCCGATCCAGACGAAATGCCCAGGCTTTGCAGCCCAGGCCGCGCCCTCGTCGAGGGTGATGTTGGTGACCTTCTTACCTTCACTGTAAACCGCGGCAGCGACAACTCGGCCCATGGTGATTCACTTCTTCTTATCAGGAGGGACTGACACGCAGCTTAGCGCGCCTTCCTGATTCAGAGTCGGTGAAAATCAGTGAGTTCGGGTGTTTTGTGCAACTTGTTCAGCTGCGGTTTGGGAAGGCTGTGAGCGTGTCTGCAATTGCCCGTCCATCTGCTCGATGCACGCCTTCATCTGACTGTGGCACTGGGCGATCAGGTCAGGGATATCGGCATCGGTCAGGCGCGTGGTGGAGATCGCCGGCAAGGCGCGAATCATCACCTGGCCGCTGTCCCAGGCACCCAGGCGCATGTCGCGCACATAGGTGCTGACGCACACCGGAATGATCGGCACGCCGGCATCGACTGCCATTTGGAAGGCGCCGCGCTTGAAAGGCAGCAGACCCTTGCCCAGGTTGCGCGTACCCTCGGGGAAGACCCAGATCGAGGTGTCCTTGCGTTGCAGGGTTTCGGTGGTCTTGCGGATGGAAAGACGCGCACGCAGCGGATTGCCACGGTCGATCAGCACATTGCCCGCCAGCCAGAACAACTGGCCGAAGAAGGGCACCCATTTCAGGCTTTTCTTGCCGATGCACACGGTGCGTGGCGGCACGATGTTGCCCAGGATGAACAGGTCGTAGTTGGACTGGTGGTTGGCGACGATCACGCAGGGGCGGCTCTTGTCGAAATTCGCGCCCATTTCGGCCTTGAGGCGCAAGCGCAGAATCCACATGGCGGGCAATGCATAGAAGCGCGCGCACAAACGGCTGTTGTCCGGATTGAACGGGCGGCACAGGCCCAAGATCAACCCCAATGCGCCAGCCACGACAAAATGCACCGCCATCAGCAACATACGCAGGACAAACAGCATGCAGACCACTCTGGAAACAAAAAAGGTGGCGCAGTGTACGGATGTGCACTTGAAGGGGCAATTGCCATGCAGACGGGTGGCGGGGGAGAGGTTAAGCAGATGTTTCAAACACTCCATCCCGTAGCAGCACGGCTTGCCGGCGGGGGCGGCGCATCAGCAACACATTCGTCGCCTGACACACCGCTCCCGCCGGCAAGCGGAACGCCGCCCGGCCGGGCTGCTACGGACCGAGCTAGAACGAATGCTGCTTATCCAGTTCGATGGCCTTGTCCAGGGTTTCGAGGAAGTCCTTGCGCACTTTCAGCTTGGTCTGCTTGTGGGCCTTCATGTTGATCTTCTTCAACTGCAAGGCCACGGTGCGGGCGGTGTCGACCAGCTCTTCGGGGGCGACCACCTTGTCCAGGAAACCCGCCTCGACCGCAGCCTTGGGCGAGAACATCTCGCCATTGATCACCGAGCGGCCGAAGGCGCTTTTATTCAGGCGGTCACGGGCCAGCTCGATACCTGCATGGTGCATGGTCATGCCGATCTGCACTTCGTTCAGGCCGATGCTGAACGGGCCATCGACGCCGATGCGGTAATCGGCCGACAGCAGCAGGAATGCGCCCTTGGCCACTGCATGCCCGCCGCACGCCACGACGATCGGAAACGGATGCGACAGCATGCGTCGCGCCAGGGTGGAACCTGCGGCCACCAGGCCCAGCGCTGCTTCGGGGCTGGACGTCATGATCTTGAGGTCATAGCCGCCCGAGAGAATACCCGGCTGGCCGGTGATGATGACCACGGCGCGGTCCTTTTCGGCCTGATCCAGCGCGGCGTTGAACGCGGCAATCACGTCATCGCTGATGGCGTTGACCTTGCCGTTGCTCAGGGTCAGCGTGGCGACGCCGTCATCCAGTTGATAGGCGACCAAATCACTCATGGGGGCGAGTCCTTTTTGTTTTGAATTGGCGCAGACGTTACCCACCCGCAAGGGCAAGGTAAAGCGTAAAGGATGACCGACAAGTCAGGGTTTCGGGCCGCGCGCAGGGCAGTAAAGGTCGCGGCCCGAGGGGGGAGATTGAAGCGTTACTCCTCGACGTCGTTGAGTTCGCAGTAGTCGTCCCAGTCCATGTCCAGCGCTTCGGCAGCTTCCTTGTGGGCAGCCAGGCGCATTTCCTTGAGTTGCTCAGGGGTTTCGGCAATGAATTGCAGTGCAAGATCCCAGGTGGGGATGCCCAGATCTTCGGCTTCGTCTTCGAAAGCCCAGAGGATCTGCTGCTGTTGCTCCGTGGGGCTCAGTTGCTGGATTTCAGCCTGAAGGGTCGGGTTAGTCACGATGTACTTCGCCAGGGCAGCTTCGGTCCAGTCATTTGCGTTCATGCGAGGGTTATCTCCTGTGGTTCGAGCTGACGTTCTTCTTGTAACGATACTGACGTACGAACCGATTGTGCGTGAAGTAGCCGACGCACGCCAGCCGAAGCGAATCCGTCGGTCGGCGGTCGGGCTCCGGCCTTATGGCGCGGGCGATCACGAGGGCCCCATCGCGGGCAAGCGCGCTCCTACGGGATCGAGGTAAACCACAGGTAGCAGTCCGGCTTGCCGGCGTCAGCGATCTTGAAGACGTCCCCGCCGGCAAGCCGTGCTGCTACGGGGCGATGGGGTGCTTTAGATTTTGATCTGGCTTTTGATCTTCATGCGCGATGGTGCAGACACCGCCGAACGCGACGTCAAGGCGCCAGGCCGAGCGCAGGTGTCGTGGAGGGGGATGAGCGGCAGGGATGCCGCGAAAGCCGTGCGGGCCATGGATGGCCCATCATGGCGTGCCCCCGGAACGGCGCCGGAGTCGAGGGAAGTCCGAAGGACCCCAGCCTGTCGCAAATGGTTTGGTTACTTTGCCGAAACAAAGTAACGCGCCGTAAAGGCGCAAAGGTGAGTCAGCATCACCGCCGTGAACGGATATGCGCCTCGTTCACGCGTCACCCATCGACGCGGAGCGTCAAGAGCGCCGTTCCCACGCAGAGCGTGGGAACGATCAACGATCAGGCGATCAGATTCGATCAACCAATTGCCATCGGCTTCTTCACATTACGGTGCGCATTACTGCCCAGCAGCGGATGCGGACCATGATCCCCGTAGACCCCCACCGGCTCCGGGAACGTGCGCAACAGCGTGATGTACAACAGCGCCGCCAGCCCCAGCGTGATCGGCAGGCTGATGTCGATCCCACCGGCCAGATTCCCCAGCGGCCCCACGAACTGTCCCGGCAGATTGACAAAGCACAGGCCGATCGCCGCACTCGGAATCCACGCCCCCAGGCCGCGCCAGTTCCAGCCGTGCTCGAACCAGTAATGGCCGCCGCTCTGGCCACGGGTGAACACCTGCAGATCCGCCGGATGATAGAAGCCGCGACGAATGATCAGCCCCAGCACCATGATCACGATCCACGGTGAGGTGCAGGTCACGATCAACACTGCAAAGGTCGAAACACTCTGCACCAGGTTAAAGGCGAAACGGCCGATGAAGATGAAGGCAATGGCTGCAATCCCGATCAGAATCGTCGCCTGAGCACGGTTGAGCAGGCGCGGGAACATGCTCGACATGTCCAGGCCTGTGCCATACAGCGAAGTGGTCCCGGTCGACATGCCGCCGATGATCGCGATCAGGCACACCGGCAGGAAGAACCAGCTCGGCGACACCGCCAGCAGGCCGCCCACGTAGTTGTTGTCGGTGATGTACTGCGGCGCCTGAGTGGCGACGATGGTGGCCGTGCACAGACCGAACAGAAACGGAATCAGCGTGCAGACCTGCGCCAGGAAGACCGACGCCATGATGCGTTTTTTCGACGTGTGACGCGGGATGTAGCGCGACCAGTCGCCCAGGAACGCACCGAACGAAACCGGGTTGCTCATGGCCAGCAAGGCCGCACCGATGAACGCCGCCCAGAAGCCTTCCGAGCCTTGATTCACAGTGCCGGCGAAGCCTGCATCAAAACTGCCGCCAAAGGCGAAAATGCCCAGCAGGAACAACAGACTGGACGCGAACACCGCGATCTTGTTGACCCACAGCATGAAGCGGAAGCCGTAGATGCACACCACCAGCACCAGCACCGCGAACACGCCGTAGGCGACGGCCAGTGTCAGGTCGTTTTCAGGCATGCCGATCATGCGCTTGGCGCCGCCGATCAGGGCATCGCCCGAACTCCAGACCGACAGCGAGAAGAACGCCACGGCCGTGAGCAAGGACAGGAACGAGCCGACGATTCGCCCGTGGACACCGAAATGAGCGCCAGACGATACCGCATTGTTGGTGCCGTTGAGCGCGCCGAACAGCCCCATCGGCGCGAGGATGATCGAGCCCAGCACGATGCCCAGGATGATCGACCAGACACCCGCCTGGAATGACAGCCCGAACAGCACCGGGAAGCTCCCCAGTACCGCAGTGGCAAAGGTGTTGGCGCCGCCGAACGTCAGGCGAAACAGATCGATGGGCCTGGCATCGCGCTGATCGTCCGGTATCTGTTCGACACCAAAAGTTTCGATAGTGGTAGTGGCTTGTGACATGACGGTTTCCTGCGCACAGTCGTGTTGTTATGAGGCCGGATCGGGTCCGGCGCTGGCTTGGCAGTGATTGCTTCTAGAACTTGATGCTTATTGTACGAGTGGGTCCGGCGGCGGCCTCTGTGGGGGCGCTCGCGGATGTCGGAATCAGGCCTTGGGCTGCTCCGACAGATGTTCGTGACAGGCCAGCCAGCGCTGTCCGTCGAAGCGGAACACGATGGTTTCGCGCTCCAGAAAGTGGCTTTCTTCGCTGCCGAACCGCACGTGGGTCGCGACGTCGTGCATGAAGATCGCCACCTCCCCCTGCATCTGGATATGCACGTTGCTCGACCGGCAGCCGAGCACGGCAAAACCGTCCGCTTGCCAGCCGTTCCATACGTCGCGGTAGGCGGCGCGGGACAGCAGCGGGGCAGGGAGGGTGTAGAACAGGAAAGTGGCGTCTTCGCTGAAAGCCGCGAAGTAGGCGTCTGTGTCATTGCCGGCGAAGGCTGCAATCAGTTCGTCGGCAGCGTGCTGGACGTGTTCTTTGAGGTGCGCAGTGGAGGTCATGGCCGTCTCGTTATTGTGATACTGGCGATGGGGCATGACTTTAAGCAGCTCTTACATCCGGTAACATCGGCGCCGATAAATACTTACTTCAGAAATTTCGGAAGTATCGCCAGCCCGCGGCCTGGTTCGCACCAGATTTATAGAGTGCGCCTTTCACGGGTCGAGCTGCAAAAACATGCCGCAAGCGTCGCGAGCACGATATCAAGCCGTTTCATCCGAACTCTCCCTGAATGGCGCAGGGCTACCATTCAAGAAAAGGACTGTCAGCGTGACGGTCAGCTCAATGGGCCTCGTGGCTGGCCTTCTGCACACGGGCCAATGCCAGCGCCACGAACATGTCGGCATCGCCCTGCAACACTCGCAAATGATCCTCGACATGGTCGATGTCGTGGCGCTGCTCCTGGGTGTCGACCAGCCGTGTGACTTCACACAAGGCATTGGCCGTGACCCACAGGCTCTGACGCAACTGGCCGATGATCCTGACCACGCTTTCCGCGCTGGTGCAGTCCTGTTCGGCAAAGCCCGACTGGCTGGCAATCAGTGAAGGAAACACCGGCACTTCTATCCGGTTGCCGGACTCGATACCGGTGACGACCCGGCTGATATCCACACCTGCCGCTGCAATGCGAAAAAGATAGTCGGCCCGTGGCAGGCGCTGCCCGCTTTCATAGTGGCCCTGGGCGTTGGCTTCAACGCCACCGATCGCGCCCAGGGCACTCTGGGTCAGTTTCAAGCGTTTTCTTTCTTGTCTCAGACGTTTGCCGATACCGTTCATCAACCTACTCCTGCGAAATTCGCGCCCCGATTTTCATACGGATGAGGCGCGCAATGGGGGCTGGAATACGGGCTGGGTGATCCAGGGAAGAACTAGCCTCGTACTAAGTAGTGACGCCAGAATATTGCGGGCGCCGAATAGACAGTAGCTGCTCGATTGAGGGGAGAGGCAGGTTTCCGATGGTCTGCGGCAGCAGCATGGCTCAATGGGGTGAATCATTTTTGAAACACATGCTTTCGAGTGGCTAATTCATCCATTTGGGTGTATTTCGTGCTGCTCATTTGCAAGTAACCAGACGCCGGCAACTCCCCCGGACGCATCTGTTGTTTCAAGCTGACCGATACGACCAATGGTCAGTGAAGAGAAACCGAGAACACACTAAGCTGCGGCATCGCAGCACAGGCTTCTGGACTGGATTTTCTCGGTAACTGACGTGGGTTTTGGAGTATCCTTGCCCGGCTTTTACTGACTGCCGTTGATTCTGATCTCTGGAAGGATGCTCCAATAATGTTCAAAGGGTTGGCAAATACAGCAGTCGGACTGGCTGTGCTCGTTGCCTTGGCTCTGGTAGTAGAGCATTTCAGCCACGATGCGCAGCCGCAGAGTAGAGGCAATTCGATTCCCGGTTACGATTACATTCAGGGCCGGACACTGGCCGAGATTCCATTGGTTGAAATGGCACGCCGTGAAAATGAGCCTGTACTGGCGTACGTTACTCGTGTCACGCAAATGGTTCACAAGGCTACTTACCACTGTTTACCTGACCAGAATTCCGTTTCCTGGATAGAAACCGCTGTCAACTACGCGGCGTACAAGGCAGGTCATGACGCCAACTACGACCTGGGTCTTTATAACTTCAGGACCCTGCGATGCGGGTATTGCAGCGAGCGCGCGGCAGCCGTCACGCGGATACTGCGACGCAGCGATCTGGACGCGATTACCTATGGCCTGGGCGGGCACGTGGTTTCCAAAGTGATGATCGATGGCACTGCCTACTTCACAGACCCGGACTACGGCGTCGGCCCTTATCCCGCCAATCTGGATTTTGCCGGCATTGAAGAGCTCTACACCCACAGCGTCATTCCGCAGAACGCGAACATGATTGCCGCGATCGTCACCGACCCTACCGGTTCGGGGCCATATTTGTCAGAGGAATACCTGACCAGCTTGAGGGACCTGCGCCGCAAACTGCATTTTGTCGCCAACGCCGCAGCCAGCGGCTTGTTGGTCTTCAGCCTGGTAGCAGCCTGTTTCTTTCGCCCTCGGTGGAGCATGTTGGCCGGCAAACCTCTGGCCGCAGAATAACCTTTTCATCGCGCCTCCCTCCTCGAAAATGCCCGGGCTTTCCCGGGCATTTTTTTGCCTGCACGATGGGCTGTCTGCTAGATCGGGTCAGAGTTTTTAGTGGACTAGTCACCTCATGCCTTGCGCACAGCATTGTCGGTTTCGATATGTTCTTGACGATTTTTAGCTATTTGCTTTCCTGCATCTGCGTTAAACATTGGCAGGCACAACTTGGGAAATCGTGGTGAAGCGTTGATTGAGCACTTGGTCGACTCCAAAATCCTCAATGAAGCTAATTGCCCGAAGGATCCTGATGCTCGGGCTTTTTAATTCCCGAATTTCCCGTTGAGCTGTTTAGTCAGCGGGGAATGTTCCGGTGCAACACAAACTCGTTGCAGCCCAAACCACCTGCACAGGTCTTCATCCGCGCCAGGGTAAAACCACGTGCACGGTAGAAGTCGAGGATTTCTTCTGGTTTGCTGACTTCAAAGGGATAGCCGCCGATCCAGTCCACGTTGTCGTGCCATGGCGACATGCCGCGCTGTTTGTTGTATGTACGCCAGGCGACGAAGAACTTGCCGCGCATCAGCTCCTTGGCAATGGTGATCCACCACTGCTTTACCAGCGTATAGAGCGCCAGCGGCAAACGCAGGATGGGATACTCGTTGTACAGCTTCTTCAGCATTAGCCAGCGCCGGCTGGCGCCGCCTTGGTCGTTGTAGAGGGCGATGAACAGCTTCCCGTGTTCAGCCACCAGCGGAGTGACATTGGTGAGCGCGTCCCACATCTTGCCGGTGTGATGCAGCACACCCCAAGAGTACACGACATCGAACTGACCAAGGCGAGCCAGATAAGCCTTATCGAGCACGGATGCCTCGTTTATCACCCATTGGTCATCGTCCTTGAAGTAACGGCGACGCAACTCAGTGGTACAGGCGACAGACTTCGGGTCGTAGTCGAAGGAGTAGACGCTGGCGCCTAGGCGGCGAGCAGCGAGTGAGAAAAGACCACTGCCACTGCCTACGTCGAGAAAGGTCTTGCCCTCAAGTGAGTCCACTTCGAGCATGGCACGCAAGCTACTTTCTGCTTCCTCGATACGCTCGTCATCCAGCACCGAGAGAAACCTTGACCAGTTCTCACCGAAGGAAAATCGGTCGCCGCTCTGTATTTCTTCCTGATGCGTCCTTGCGATAGCCATGTTTAAAACTGCCTCATATAGATGAGGGTTACAGCGTAGCAGGGTATGGATTTTCGGCACGGCGGACGAGGCGGCGATAAAACCGGCCAGCGGAGGGGGCACAAGATTGAGGGAGTGGCTTGCAGGTGTTCGGCAGGTAACCGATGAGGCGAATCCCCCCAAACGAAAAACCCCTGGATTCTCGAGGAATCTCAGGGGTTTCGTTTACATCGAATTTGGCGGTGAAGGAGAGATTCGAACTCTCGATACAGTTTCCTGTATACACACTTTCCAGGCGTGCTCCTTAAGCCACTCGGACACTTCACCGTATCTCGCTAGACGTTCAGTCTGTCGAGGCGCGCTAATGTAGTCGAAAGCTTTGCCGAACGCAAAACTTTTTTTCAGAATTTTCATGCGGTTAAGCAAAAACACCACGCCCGGGCCTCTTTTGCGAGGTCCTGGGCGTGGCGAGGTGGGGACGGGCGTCTGGATCAGGCGCCGAAGCCGCCGTCGATGGTCAGGCTGGCGCCGGTGACGTAGCCGGCTTCGGGGCCGGCGAGGTAGGCGACCATGGCGGCGATTTCTTCGGACTTGCCGTAGCGCGGCACGGCCATCAGGCCGATGAGCGATTCGGCGAAGTCGCCGTCGGCCGGGTTCATGTCGGTGTCCACCGGGCCGGGTTGCACGTTGTTGATGGTGATCCCCCGTGGGCCCAGGTCGCGGGCCAGGCCTTTGGTCAGGCCCACCAGTGCCGACTTGCTCATGGCGTACACGCCGCCACCGGCGAAGGGCATGCGGTCGGCGTTGGTGCTGCCGATGTTGATGATGCGACCGCCTTCCTTCATGTGACGGGCTGCTTCCTGGCTGGCGATGAACACGCTGCGTACGTTGATGGCCAGGGTGCGGTCGAAGTCTTCCAGGCTGAACTCTTCCAGCGGGGCGATGGCCAGCACGCCTGCGTTGTTGACGAGGATGTCGATGCCGCCGAAGGTTTCAACGGTTTTGCCGACGGCGGCGCGGATGGCCTGCTCGCTGGCGCTGTCCGCCTTGATGGCCAGTGCCTTGGCACCGGTCGCGGTGATGCTGTCTTGCAGGGCGCGGGCCTTGTCGTCGGAGCTGACATAGGTGAAGGCAACGGCTGCGCCTTGTTCGGCCAGGCGTTTGACGATGGCAGCGCCGATGCCGCGGGAGCCGCCTTGAACCAGTGCTACTTTGCCAGTGAGGTTGGTTGGGTGAGTCATGTCGATCTCCTGTAACCATTTGAGCAGTGAGTGGATGGGTTCAGTATCGGTATTTGATTACGTTACCGGTAGCCAGTAATCGTGATGTTCTGTTTAAACCAGAAGTTTAGAATTGTTCTGCAAGGCGGCAATAAGGCTGTTGCAGCGTAGTACGTGACGGCAGAATCTGATGCTTCCTTGCAATGTTTTCCCTCTGATGGAGCCCCTATGCAGATTCATCCCAAGGCCGCGCTGGTCATCATCGACATGCAGCAAGGCATCAACCACCCCAAGCTTGGGCGGCGCAACAACCCCGACGCCGAGCAACAGATGCTTGCGTTACTGGCGGCATGGCGCCAGACCGGGCGTACGGTGATTCATGTGCGGCACTTCTCGCGGTCAGAAGATTCGGTGTTCTGGCCCAAGCAGTCGGGGGTTGAGTTCCAACCCCAATTCCTGCCGTGGGACGGGGAAGGGGAGTTGCACAAGCAGGTGCCGGATGCGTTCTGTCATTCGGCGCTGGAGGGCTGGTTGCGGGCGGACGGGATCAATCAGGTGGTGATTGTCGGCGTGATTACCAACAACTCGGTGGAATCGACGGCCCGAACCGGGGGCAACCTGGGGTTCGAGGTGATCGTGCCCCATGACGCGTGCTACACCTTTGACGGCGCGGATTTTTTTGGGCATGCGCGCAGTGCCGAGGAGATTCACGGAATGTCGCTGGCCAATCTGCATGGCGAGTATGCGCAGGTGGTGGCGACGCAGGAGATTTTGCAGCAGGTGTTCTACAGGCTCTAACGCTCCTGTAGGAGTGAGCTTGCTCGCGATTGCGCAATGTCAGGTATTGCAATGGTGTCTGACACTACGCGATCGCGAGCAAGCTCACTCCTACAGGGTATGTGGTCTGACTGCTACAACCTGAACCGCGCCATCTGCGCGGCCAGGTGCGCGGCCTGTTCCGACAGGCGCTGGCAGTCCTCGCGGCAGGCCTTCACATCGCTTACGGTGGACTGCGCCAGGTCCGCGATGCCCTGCACGTTACGGTTGATTTCCTCGGTCACCGTGCTCTGTTCTTCCGTGGCCGCCGCGACCTGCTGGTTGCGGTCGGTGAGTTCTTCCACGTGGCCTGCGATGGCGTCCAGGGAGTTGCCGGTGCGCCGGCTGGCTTCGACGCCGGTGCCGGTGGCGGCCTGGCCTGAGCGCATGGAACTGACGGCCTGGTCGGCACCGCTCTTGAGTTCGCCCATCATCTGCTGGATTTCTGCCGTCGCGCTTTGGGTACGTCCCGCCAGCGTACGGACTTCGTCGGCGACCACCGCAAAACCACGGCCCATTTCGCCGGCGCGGGCGGCTTCAATGGCGGCGTTCAATGCCAGCAGGTTGGTCTGCTCGGAAATGCTGCGGATGGTGCTGAGCACCTGGTCGATGGTGGAAATCTGCAGCGCCAGATTCTCCACCGCGCCTGCGGCCGTGCCGACGCCGTCGGACATGCTCTGGATGTGGCTGATGGACTCACCCACGACCTTCTTCGCCGACGTCGCTTCGTTATGGGTGTTGCGCGACACGTCGGCGGCAGCGCCGGCGTTACGGGCGATTTCCTGCACGGTCAGGCCCATTTCGTGAACGGCCGTGGCGACCATGTCGGTCATCTGTTGTTGCTTGAGCGCACGGGTGGAGGTGCTGTCGACCACATGAGCCACATCCACCACGCTGTGGCGTAACTGCTCACTGGTTTGCAGAACGTCGCCGATCAACTGGCGCAGGCTTTCGATGAAGCGGTTGAAGCCGCGAGCCAGGTCGCCCAGCTCATTGGCGCGGCTGTCGTCCAGGCGACGGGTCAGGTCGCCCTGGCCGCTGCCGATGTCCACCAGCGCTGTGGTCACTTGCTGGATCGGCCGCACGATGCCGCGCGCGATCCACGCCACAAAACCGAGGAAGCACAGCACCACTGCCAGGCTGATCGCCGAAATGGTGGTCAGCGCTTCCTTCGCCGGCCCGTAGACCTCGGCCAGTGGCACCTCGCTAACCAGCGTCCAGCCCAGGGAGGCAACGGGTTTGGCGACGGCCACATAGGGCTGGCCATTGCGCTCGAATTCCAGCGCCTGGCCGTTGCCGCTCTGGTTGAGCAGGGCGCCCGCCGCGCCGCTGCCCACCAGTTGGGTCAGGGATGCGCGGTCATTCAGGTCGGCGTCGGGATGCACCTTGATCTTGCCATCGGGACTGACCAGATACACCTGGCCGGCCTTGCCGAAATGAAAGTCACGCACCATCTGCGACAGCGCGCTCATGCTGAACCCCAGGCCCGCCACCCCGACCACTTGGCCGTTGTGTTCGATGCGCTGATTGATGAACAGCGTCGGCACCTTGGTGGTGGCGTCGATATCGATGTCCAGCGAACGCTGTTTGTTGCTGTCCAGGAATCCGTAGAACCAGTTGTTCTCCGCCGGGCCGCGCACCAGCGTGCGGTCGGCGCCTTTACTGGTGATGTACAAGCCGCTGTCCTTGGCAACGATAAAGGTGGTCAAGGCGTTGTGCTGATCTTTGATCCTGGCCAGGTAGCGAATGAAGCCCGGTTGCTGCGCGGCGTCTTCACCACCTGCCAGCCATTCGGACACCAGGGTGTTGTCGGCGATGTCGCTGGCGGCGGTGAGCGGTGCGGCGAGCAGGCGTTCCAGGTCGTTGCGGATCGCTTCGACGCTGGCGGGCATCGCTTGCTGGAGCAGGTAACGATCAGTGAGTTTGTTCAGGGCAAAGGCGTAGATCGCGATGACGATCAGGCTGCTGATGACCAGGGCCGCACCCATGCTCAGGGTCAATTGCCACTGAATACTCTTGCGCCAGACAGGCATAGAAAACTCCGGATAAACGAGCGCACAACCACGATGGAACAGTGCGAATGACTCGGCCGGAGCAATAAGCAGGCCAGCAACCTGATCGGGTGGTCAGGTTGGTGCTCGTTTACAGGCCTTAAAGTGCCGTAAATCAATGGCTTGAGCCGTTCGGCAGATTTCTCGTGAGCTGCTCAGGAAACGGGTTGTGTACAAAAATTGAGTATTTTTGGAACAAAATCATGACGGGCGCTATGGGGCCTGCGCGATTCACGTGCAGAACACCCCCAACGCTGCCATTCGCCTGACGCGCAATTTCCACGGCATCGTCAAAAACCCTTCGTCGTATCGTCATCTACCGCCAACAAAACGGTCATTTGCGCTTGATATAAGCCTCTGCAACCAAAAGAACCTACAAGTCCTGCAGAGTCCGTCATGGAAGTGAGCGCATGAGAATACTGGTCACCGGCGCCGCAGGTTTCATCGGCTTCCACACGGCCAGGCGTTTGTGCCGTGACGGTCATCAGGTAGTGGGGCTCGACAACCTCAACGGCTACTACAGCGTCGAGCTCAAACAGGCGCGCCTGGCGCAACTGGCTACCTACGGCAACTTCGAGTTTCACCGGCTGGATCTGGCGGACAAACAGGCGCTGCTGGATCTGTTCGCCGGGCAGCGTTTCGACCAGGTCATTCATCTGGCGGCCCAGGCAGGGGTGCGGTATTCCATCGACAGCCCGGACACCTATGCGCAAAGCAATCTGGTGGGCTTTCTCAACGTGCTGGAAGCCTGTCGGGCTTACAAACCGGCCCATCTTATCTACGCCTCGAGCAGCTCGGTGTACGGCCTGAATCACAAGTTGCCCTACGCCACCAGCGATGCGGTGGAACAGCCGATTTCCTTCTATGCCGCGACCAAGCGCGCCAATGAGCTGATGGCCCATTCCTACGCTCACCTCTACGGCATTCCCACTACCGGCCTGCGTTTTTTTACCGTCTACGGGCCCTGGGGCCGGCCGGACATGGCGTTGTTCAAGTTCACCGATGCGATCCTCAAGGGGCAGCCCATTGATGTGTACAACGACGGCGCAATGTCCCGGGATTTCACCTACATCGACGACATCGTCGAAGCCTTGGTGCGCCTGAGTCCGTTGCCGCCCGAGCCCGAGACCGGCGCACCGAACAAGGTCTACAACATCGGCTTCGGCTCCCCGGTGAAGCTGCTGGATTTCATCGAGTGCCTCGAAGACGCGCTGAACATCCGCGCCATCAAGCATTTCATGCCGCTGCAGTCCGGCGATGTCCTCAACACCTGGGCAGACACCCGCGAGCTGGAAGCGCGGGTGGGTTTCCGGCCGCAGGTCACGGTGTCGACCGGTGTGCCATCGTTTGTCGATTGGTACTGCAGTTATTACCGGGTTTAACCGCTCCCTCTTTTGTCTTTTGCAAGGAATGTCATGCAAGAACGCCCCTATGTGTCGGTTCTGATCCCCGCCAAGAATGAAGCAGGCAACATCATTCCACTGCTCGAAGAAGTGCGCGCCGCGTTCGCAGGCCAGGCGTTCGAAGTGATAGTCGTCGACGACGGCAGCACCGACGCCACCGCTGCCCAGTTGCGCAGCCTGCAGGAAGGCGGCTACGGCCAGTTGCGCGTGCTCAGCCATGCTCGTTCGCTGGGCCAGAGCACCTCGGTGTATCACGCTGCCGAAGCGGCACGCGGGCACTGGCTGGCGACGCTCGATGGCGACGGGCAGAACGATCCGGCGGACCTGCCGCGGATGCTCGATCTGGTGCGCGGCTCCGAAGGCAAGGCCGACGGCGTAAAGCTGGTCGCCGGGCACCGGGTCAATCGCCAGGACACCGCCAGCAAGCGCTGGGCCTCGCGTTTTGCCAATAAGCTGCGCAGCAGCCTGCTCAAGGACCAGACCCCGGACACCGGCTGTGGCATCAAGCTGATCGAGCGCGAAGCATTTCTGCGCCTGCCGTATTTCGATCACATGCATCGTTTCATTCCGGCGCTGATCCGTCGCCACAACGGCCGGATGCTGGTGCACCCGGTCAATCACCGCGAGCGTGGGGCAGGGGTGTCCAACTACGGCAACCTGGACCGTGCGCTGGTGGGCATCCTCGATCTGTTCGGCGTGTGGTGGCTGATCCGCCGCACCCGGCTTGACGTCACGGCACGGGAAAGCGAGGTCTGACATGGGCACAGAATCGTTATGGCTGGCGGTGGGGTTCATCGGCCAGTTGGCGTTCACCGGGCGTTTCGTCCTGCAGTGGCTGTACAGCGAGTACAAGAAACGCAGCGTGATTCCGGTGGGCTTCTGGTACCTGAGCATCATCGGCAGCGCGCTGCTGCTGGCCTATGCCATCTACCGGCAGGACCCGGTGTTCATCGTCGGCCAGTCCTTCGGGTTCATCGTGTACCTGCGCAACTTGCAGTTGATCGCCAAATTCAAAGAACAGCCAGGCGGCGCCGAACAGAAGGATTGAAGCAGTGCGGATTCGATTGGCTAGCCCGCGGTTGGAGTTGTGGTTTTTTGTCCTGTTGTCGGTATTGCTGTTGGGTGCGGGGCTGGGGTGGCGTCAGCCGCTGAACGTCGATGAAGAACGCTTTCTGGGCGTCGCTCTGGAGATGCTGCAGAACGGTTCCTGGTTCATCCCCCATCGCGCAGGGGAAATCTACGCGGACAAACCGCCACTGTTCATGTGGACGGTGGCGTTGTTCGTGCAACTCACGCATCTGCCGAAAGTGGCGCTGTACCTGCCCGCGCTCATCGCAGGCGCGGTGACCACCGGTTGCCTGTACGACCTGGGTCGGCGCCTGTGGGGGCGGCGGGTCGGGGTGATTGCCGCACTGTTGTTCCTGTGCACCTATCAGAGCTACAGCATCCTGCAGACCGGGCAGATCGACGGCTTCCTGGCCCTGTGGACGATCCTGGGCATCTATGGCCTGTGCCGGCACTTGCTGCTCGGCCCCGACTGGCGCTGGTATTACATCGCCTGCGCGGCCATGGGCTTTGGCATCATCAGCAAGGGCGTGGGGTTTCTGCCGGTGCTGATGCTGATTCCTTACGCATACGCCGTGCGCAAGGGCTGGAAGGGTGTGGTGGCGATGCCGTCCGGCAGCGCAAAGAAATGGTGGCTGGGCTTGCTGGTGGCCCTGGCGGCCATCGCGGTGTGGCTGGTGCCGTTGCTGGTGATCGTCGCCCAGGGCAGCGCCGACAGCGTGGCCTATGCCCAGGAAATCCTCTTCAAACAGACGGCGAGCCGCTACGCCAACGCGTGGGATCATCGCGAGCCGTTCTGGTACTTCTTCGTGCAGGTCATTCCCAAGTACTGGATTCCGATCCTGTTCATGTTGCCGTGGCTGGTGCCTGCGTGGCGCAAGCAACTGATGCGCCACGACGGTCGGGTGCTGGTATTGCTGGGCTGGGTGCTGCTGGTGTTGGTGTTTTTCAGCATCAGCACCGGCAAGCGCAAGCTGTACATCTTCCCGGCGGTGCCTGCGCTGGTGCTGGTCAGCGCGCCGCTGATTCCGTGGCTGCTGCGGCGCTGGTTCGGCAAGCGGCCCAAAGGCCGGACGGTGTTCGTGGGGCTCACGGTACTGTGGCTGTGCGCCTGGTTCGTGCGCGGTTTTGTCGAGCCTCGCCATGAGGGCATCAACCCCCATGAAACCATGATGCGCGACGTGGCCGTGCTGACGCAGAACGCCGAAATCGTGCTGGTGGACTGGCGCGAGGGCCACTGGGTTTTCGCTCAGCAGCCATTGGTGCATTTCGGTTTCAAGGACACGCAACCGCTGGAGCATTCGGTGGTGTGGCTGCGCGGCCATCCGAACGCCTACGCGCTGGTGCCTGCCCAGGACATGGCGCGTTGTTACGACCCGCAGAAGGCCCGCAGCGTGGGCGATACTTCTCGCGCCGAATGGTTTCTGGTGGGGGCCGGCGCCGACAACGGCAAGTGCCAGGCTACGTTGCCAGACAAGGCCTACAGCTTCGCCTGGCAAAAGCCTCTGTAAGGTGCCTCAGGCGTGCTGCACACCGGCACGCTTGAGCAGCTTCTTGCAGCGCTCGGACAGGTGCACCACGCGCAGGTGCTTGCCGGCTTTCTCGTAGCGTTCGCGCAGGGTCATCAGCGCGGCAATTGCCGAGTAGTCGACGAAGCGCAGGTGGCGGCAGTCCAGCGTCGCAATGGCGGGGTCCTGCGCCGGGTCGAACTGGTTGAGAAAGGTCGTGGTCGAGGCGAAAAACAGCGTGCCGTGCAGGTGGTACAGCTTGCTGCCATCGGCCTCGATGTGGCTGTCGGCGTAAAGCTCGCGGGCCTGCTGCCAGGCGAAGTTGAGCGCCGCGATCAGGATGCCGAACATCACGGCGGTGGCCAGGTCTGTCAGCACTGTGACGATGGTCACCGCGATGATCGCCAGCACGTCGTTGAGCGGCACCTTGCGCAGCACTCGCAACGAGGCCCAGGCGAAGGTCTGCTGCGACACCACGAACATCACGCCCACCAGCGCGGCTAGCGGGATGCGCTCGATCAGCGGCGAGAGAAACAGCACGAACATCAGGATCATCACCCCGGCTACGATCCCCGACAGCCGACCCCGGCCGCCGGAGCTGAGGTTGATGACGGTCTGGCCGATCATCGCGCAGCCACCCATGCCGCCGCACAGGCCCGATGCGATATTGGCCGCGCCCAGGGCCATGCATTCGCGGTCGGGATAGCCGCGGCTTTCGGTGATTTCGTCGGTGAGGTTGAGGGTCAACAGGGTTTCCAGAAGGCCCACCAGCGCCATCAGGATCGCGTAGGGCGCGACGATGCGCAGGGTTTCAAGGTTCCACGGCACCTGCGGCAGCGCCAGACTCGGCAAGCCGCCGGCGATATGGGCCATGTCGCCCAAGGTGCGAGTCGGCAGCGCGAAGAAGTACACCAGAAGACCAACACCGAGAATGGCCACCAGCGCAGGGGGCACCGCGCGGGTCAGGCGCGGCAATAGATACACCACGGCCATGGTCAGCGCGACGAGCCCCAGCATCAGGTACAACGGCGTGCCGCTGAGCCATGATTCGCCGTTCTTGAAGTGTTCGAGTTGGGCCATGGCAATCACAATCGCCAGGCCGTTGACGAAGCCGAGCATCACCGGATACGGCACCATCCGCACCAGCTTGCCCAGGCGCAGCACGCCAAAGGCCATCATCACCAGCCCGCCCAGCAGCACCGTTGCAAGCAGATACTCCACGCCGTGTTGCACCACCAGCGCGACGATCACCACCGCCATGGAACCCGCCGCCCCCGACACCATCCCCGGCCGGCCGCCGAACAGGGCAGTGAGCGTGCAGATAATGAACGCGCCATACAGCCCCATCAACGGATTGAGATGCGCCACCAGCGCAAACGCGATGCACTCGGGCACCAGGGCAAAAGAAGTGGTCAGGCCGGCAAGCACATCGGCGCGTAGACGAGCGGGTTTCATGGAGTTCCTGAAAATGAAGCGACAAAGGCGGGGATGTTACGGAATGTGAGCCGCCTTTTGTAGCAGCACGGCTGGGCAGCGTGGCGATCTTGATGACGCCATCGCGGGATTGAGGTGACTACACCCGTAGCAGCACGGCTTGCCGGCGGGAGCGATCTTGAGGACGCCCCCGCCGGCAAGCCGTGCTGCTACGGGATGGTGTCGTGCTTCAGATTTTGATCTTCATGCGCGATGGTGCAGGCGACACAGGGCGCGACGTCAAGGCGCCAGGCCGAGCGCAGGTGTCGTGGAGGGGGATGAGCGGCAGGGATGCCGCGAAAGCCGTGCGGGCCATGGATGGCCCATCATGGCGTGCCCCCGGAACGGCGCCGGAGTCGAGGGAAGTCCGAAGGACCCCAGCCTGTCGCAGGGCTTTTTTGGTTACTTTTTCAGCTCTTGGAAAAAGTGACCCGCCGTAAGGGCGGAAAGCGCAATCAGCACCACCATCGGGAACGGATATACACGCAACGTCAGCGTCGCAACCCGACGCGGAGCGTCGTTCAAGGCGTTACCACGCGGAGCGTGGGAACGATCATCACCTTAAAGACGCAAATGAATTTATCTCAGTGTCCAGTCAACCGCGATTGTGTAACGATGTTTGGCTTAAACGCCCACCCCCATCGCCAAGGACAGAACACGGATGCTCGCCGCCCTCAGACACTACCCCGCCTCGGTCCAGCTGCTGCTGTCCTCGTCCCTGTTCCTGACGCTCGGGCGCGCGATCACCCTGCCGTACCTGGTGATCTACCTGTCATCGAACTTCACCCTCAGCATCAGCGACATCGGCATGATCGTCGGCAGCGCCCTGATCGTAGGCTCCTTGCTGAGCCTCTACGGCGGCTACCTCACCGACAAACTGTCGAGCTACAAGCTGATCCTGTGCTTCACCGGGTTCTTCTTCGTCGGCTTCGTCGGCATGTGCGTCACCGGGCAGCTGTGGCTGTTCTTCCTGTTCCTGGTCTCGTTCAACTTCGCCTATTCGGTGATCGACATCGTGGTCAAGGCGGCCTTCGGCAAGCTTCTGCCGGTGGAAGAGCAGAGCAAGGTGTTCTCGGTACGCTACACCCTCATCAACATCGGCTATGCAGTCGGCCCGTTCATTGGAGCGGGGCTGGCCCACTGGAACATGAAGCTGCCGTTCGTGATGTCGGCGGTGCTGGGGCTGGGCTACTTCCTGGTCTATTCGATCTATGGCGATCGCAAGCTCAGCTCGGCCGATCCTGCCAACGCGCCGGTGTCGTTCCTGGCGGTCGGGCGGATCCTGCTCAAAGACTATCGCCTTGTCTGCTTCACCATTGGCGGTGTGCTCAGTGCCGTGGTGTTCGGTCAGTTCACTGCATACCTGTCGCAATTTCTGGTGACCACCCACACCGCCGAGTTCGCCTATCAGGTCATCAGCACCGTGGTGGCGGTCAATGCGGCGGTGGTGATCTGCCTGCAATACCTGGTCGGCAAGCACATCAGCCATCAGTACCTGAACCAGTGGCTGACCGCAGGTTTCAGTCTGTTCCTGATGGGGGTAGTGGGCTTTGCCATGTCCACCAGCGTGCTGCACTGGGGCATTGCGATTGCGATCTTCACCCTCGGCGAGATCATCGTGTTCCCCGCCGAATACATGTTCATCGACCGCATCGCCCCGACCCACCTGCGCGGCATGTACTACGGCGCGCAGAACCTGTCTAACCTCGGCGGTGCGCTGGGCCCGGTGCTGTGCGGTTTCGCGCTGGCGACGCAGCCACCGGCGTTCATGTTCTATATGCTGGCGGGCTTTATCGTGGGCGGCGGCTGCTTCTACCTGCTGGGCGCGTCCTACTCCAGGCGCCACGATCAACAAACCCGGTAACGTTTCGCGATGACGCACCTTTCTCCTCTGGATGCCTGGCAGCAGGCGGTCGATACACAGGGTTTTCAGCCGGACGAGGCCCAGCGCAAGGCGGCGCTGCAACTGCAGGAATGCTGGGGCGCGGTGCGCGCCGGGCGCTCCCATGGCGTGCCCAAGGGCGTGTACCTGTGGGGGCCGGTGGGCCGGGGCAAGACCTGGCTCATGGACCGCTTTTTCGAGGGCCTGCAGATTCCGGCCCGGCGCCAGCATTTCCATCACTTCATGCGTTGGGTGCATCAGCGCCTGTTTCAATTGACGGGCGTTGCCAAGCCACTTGAAGTGCTGGCCCATGAACTGGCCCAGGAAGTGCGGGTGCTGTGCTTCGACGAGCTGTTCGTCAACGACATCGGCGATGCGGTGATCCTCGGCGGCCTGTTGCGGGCCATGTTCGAGGAGGGCGTGGTACTGGTCTGTACGTCCAATCAACTGCCCGAGCAGCTGTATTCCACCGGGCACAACCGCGAGCGGTTCATTCCGGCGATCACCGCGATCAATCACTACATGAACGTGGTGTCGGTGGACGGCGGCGAAGACCATCGCCTGCATCCGGGGCAGGCCCAGCAGCGCTATTGGGTCACCCAGGAGAAAGGGCCGAGCGCGCTGGTCGAGGTGTTCGAGACCTTGAGCAGTGGCGAGTCGGTTTCGATCCAGCCGGTGCCGGTGGGGCGCCGTCATTTGCCGGTGGTGCGATGCAGCAAGACGGTGCTCTGGTGCCGCTATGCAGACATTTGCGAGCAGCCGCTGGCGGCCATGGATTTCATCGAACTGTGCGATCGCTACAAGGCCGTGCTCTTGAGCGAAGTACCCGCCTTGAGCGCGCCCCAGCGTGAAGGGCGCATTGCCCGGGGCACGGAGGATGGCGTGGAGCAGGTGACGGCAGGCGATCGCGAACTGCCGCAGCTGTCACCCTACGATGACGGCGTGCGGCGGTTCATTGCGCTGGTGGACGAGTGCTACGACCGCAAGGTGCCGCTGTACGTCGAAGCGGCCATGCCAATGCACGACCTCTACACCGAGGGCTACCTGGCCTTCGCCTTCCGCCGGACCTTGAGCCGGTTGCAGGAGATGCAATTGGCGCGGTTCGGAAAGTAGCCGCACCCTATCCTGTAGGAGCGCGCTTGCCCGCGATCTGCCGCGAAGCGGCAGTAAAATCAGGCACCTTGGCCGTGTCAGGCAAACCGCGTTAGCCGGGTTTACTGCCGCCCTGCGGCAGTTCGTCCGAGTGCGGCCCAGACCAAGCGCGCTCCTACAAAAGCAGTGTCACCTCAGGCCTGGCTTCTACGCCGATGCCGCAACACATGCTTGGCGCCTTCGATCACCAGCACCACCACCGCCAGCCAGATCGGCAGGTAGGTCATCCATTCCTCACGCTGGATGGATTCCCCCAGCGCCAGGGCGACGAACACCAGCAGCACAGGCTCCACGTAGCTCAGCAAGCCGAACACGCTGAACGCCAACAGGCGGCTGGCGAAGATGTAGCTGATCAGGGCCGAAGCGCTGATGACCCCCAGGATCGGAATCAACACATACAGGCGCGGCGATTGCTCCACCACCGACGGGTTGCCCTTGCAGATGAAGGTGATCGCCACCGGCAGGATCAATACCATGTCCCACCACAGGCCGCCCAGGTTGTCGGTCTTGAGCTTGCGCCGCAGGACGAAATACATCGGGTAACCCACGCACACCACCAGCACTTCCCAGGAAAAACTGCCCAGGCGCAGCAGCTCATTGCCCACCCCGACAATGGCGCAGCAGGCGGCGATTTTCTGCAGGTGTGACAAGTGCTCGCCGTAGACCAGCCGACCGGTGAGGATCATGGTCAGGGGCAGCAGGAAATACCCCAGCGACACATCCAGACTGCGCCCATGCAGCGGCGCCCACATGAACAGCCACAATTGCACGCCCATGAGAAACGCCGATAGCGCCATGATCAGCAGCAGCGCCGGGTTCTGGCGAATGCGCTTGGCCTGGGCGCGCGCCAGTTTCCAGTCGCCGCTCCAGAGCATGAAGATCGTCACACAGGGCAGGGTCAGCAACATCCGCCAACCGAAGATTTCCTCACCGCTGAGCGGTTTCAGCAATGAGGTGTAGAAGTACATGACCGCGAAGAGGCAGGAGGCCATGACCGATAACGCAACACCCTTGTACACAGGGGCTCCTTTTCTGATTTCAATGAAGGCTTCCGGTGCCTTGCTCTGATGGCTGGCTTGCGTGAAGTGGCGCGCAGTTTAGCCGAAGGTGCTCGGGGCGATGGTCTGCAATCTGGTAAACGTCGCTTCTGATGGCAGTAAACGACGCCTCTTTGGCAGAGAACGAAACCGCGCGCCGATTGAGCGCGAAAGCCGCCGGCCTCAGACTTTTCCTCAACGCGCCAACACCGGCGCGGTCCTTTGAGGAGCATCGCCATGACCCAAGAAATCGCCGGTATCAAGATCCCCGACAGCGCCCTGGCACGCGCCACCACCGAGTACATCCGCGAGCAGGAAACCGACCTGCTGTTCCATCACTCCCGTCGCGTGTTCCTGTGGGGCGCCCTGACCGGCGAGCGCAAGGGCCTGAAATACGACGCCGAGCAGCTGTATGTCGGCGCGATGTTCCATGACCTGGGCCTGATGGAACAACACAGCAGCCCCGACCTGCGTTTCGAAGTCGACAGCGCCAATGCTGCCCGCGCCTTCGCCAAACCGTTCGGCCTTTCCGAAGGCGATCTGGAGCAAGTCTGGTTGTCCATCGCACTGCACACCACGCCGGGCGTGCCGGAGCACCTGCGCCCCAACGTGGCCCTGGTGACCGCAGGGGTGGAAATGGACGTGCTGGGCATCCAGTACGATGCGTTCAGCGACCAGCAGCGCGAAGTCGTGACCCACGCCCATCCGCGCGGCGATGAGTTCAAGGAATGCATCCTCTGCGCATTCGCCAACGGTTTCCGCCACAAGCCGGACACCACCTTCGGCACCGTCAACGCTGACGTGCTGGTGGATGAAGATCCGAAATTCAAGCCGATGAATTTCGTCAACATCATCCGCAGCTCGTCGTGGAAGGCTTGAAGCGTCTGGCGTAGGCGCTACTGAAACACGGCTTTTCTGTAGGAGTGAGCTTGCTCGCGATAGCGGTGGGGCAGTGACCCCTGCATTGTCTGAATGACCGCGATCGCGAGCAAGCTCACTCCTACAGTGGTTGTGGTGTTCGGCGGGACTGAGGCATCTGTGAGGCGAAATCCTCAAATAACCCTCCTTCGACATCACGCCAACCCCTGTTAGGCTCATGGCTGGTCGGCCCATGAAGGGCTGGCGTCGTTGCCAAGGGAGCCTGCATGACCTCCATCAGTACCGCCGCGCCCACCGTTCCGGGGCGGCTGGAACAGTTTTCCACCCGGGTTGCGTTCTTCATCACCGGGTTCAGCATCTCCGCCTGGGCGCCGCTGGTGCCCTATGCCAGGGATCGCCTCGGCCTGGACGACGCAGGCCTGGGCCTGTTGCTGCTGTGCCTGGGCATCGGCTCGATCCTGTCCATGCCCCTGGCCGGTGCCCTGACCGTGCGCTACGGCTGTCGGCGCATCATCCTGACGGTCGGCAGCATCGCCTGCCTGTGCCTGCCATTGCTCGCCACCCTGACCCAGATACCGCTGATGGTCGCGACCCTGTTCATCTATGGCGCCAGCATGGGCGCGCTGGGATGCGTGACCAATATCCAGGCGATCATCGTCGAGCGCGCCAGCGGCAGGACCATGATGTCGGGCTTTCACGGGCTGTTCAGTTGCGGCGGCATCGTCGGTGCGGCGGGCGTGTCGGCGCTGTTGAGCCTGGGCGTGTGGCCATGGCTGAGCATGACCCTGGTGGCGCTGTTCATCGTCCTGGCCATGTACAAGGCCGGCCCCAACCTGCTGGGGTACGGCAGCGAGGCGGGCGGGCCTGCCTTCGCGATTCCCCACGGCGTGGTGCTGTTCATCGGCCTGATGTGCTTCACCGTGTTTCTCACCGAAGGCGCGATGCTCGACTGGAGCGCGGTGTTCCTCAGCACCCAGCGCGGCATCGAACCCTCTTATGCCGGGTTCGGCTACGCCGTCTTTGCGTTGGCGATGGCCATCGGCCGATTGTGCGGCGACCCCATCGTGCGGCGCCTGGGCGTGCATCGGATCATCCTCTTCGGCGGCTTGTGCGCAGCAGTCGGCATGGCCGTGGCTACCCTGGTCGAGCACTGGCAGGCGGCGCTGGTGGGATACGCGCTGGTGGGGCTGGGCTGCTCCAACATCGTCCCGGTGTTCTACAGCGCGGTCGGGCGGCAGAAGACCATGCCGGAGAATGTCGCGGTCCCGGCCATTACCACCCTGGGCTACATCGGCATCCTGATGGGCCCGGCGGGGATCGGCTTCGTTGCCCACCTCAGCAGCCTCGGCGCGGCGTTTCTGATTATCGCGCTGATGCTGCTGGGTGTGGCGCTCAGTGGTCGCTACCTGAAGGTGTGAGACTCAGAGCGGGCGCGCGGTGCCCGACACGCGAATCGAGCTGCCGGGCACGTCGCTGAACGTGGCGTGAATCCGCGAGCGGCTGCCCATGTCCTCGCCCTGCACGATATCGATGGCGCCACCGTGATCCCAGCGGATGTCGCGCAGATAGCCGGCGAATGCTGCAGATGCTGCCCCGGTGGCCGGGTCCTCGTAGACGCCGCCAAAGGCGAACGGGTTGCGGGTGTGGAACAGGCGGGGGCTTTCGGCGAACACCAACAGGATAGTCACCAGGCCTTCGCGCACCATCAGCTCACGGCCGCTGGCGAAGTCATAGCGCATGTTTTTCAGGGTGTCGCGACGGTTCAGCGCCAGCACCAGATGCTGCGCGCCGCCATTGATAAGGGCAGGGGGGATGCGCAGGTCGATGTCTTCGGCCTGCAGGTCGAACAGGGCCATGGCCGCGCTTAACAGCTCACGGTGGACCGGCTGGCTGTGGGTGGGTGGCGATTGCAGCGCGGCGGAGGTCAGCGTGCCTTGCTTGTGGCCTTCGACACTGATTCGCGCCTGGTTCAGTTGCAGTTCGTACAGCCCCTCGCCATAACGCCCGGCCAATGCCGCACCCAGCGCAATGGTCGCGTGGCCGCAGAACGGCACTTCGGCTTCGGGGGAGAAGTAGCGCACGCGCCAGGCATCGCCCTCGGGCACCGCGAACGCGGTTTCCGAATAGCCAACCTCGGCGGCGACCGCCTGCATCGTGGCGTCATCGGGGAAGATTTCGCCAATCCACACGCCGGCCGGGTTGCCGCCTTGATCGGCGTCGGAAAACGCCGCGAGTCTGAGGATGTCCAGTGCCATGTTCGAAGGATCCTTGCGCCTTGGGGAAGTTGTGCAAGTCTCGTTCAATCAGGGCACCGGACACCAACCAAAAGTGCTTATGCGTGGGATTCGTCAGCTTGATGCTCAAACACAAATCCGTAGCAGCACGGCTTGCCGGCGGGAGCGGTATATCTGTGACGCATATGTCATCTTACACACCGCTCCCGCCGGCAAGCCGTGCTGCTACGGGGTGGTAGCGATTGATGCTCAGGCCGGGATCATCGCGAAACCGACACCGAAGCGGTTCCAGGCGTTGATGGTGGCGATGGCCAGGGTGATGTTGGCCACATCGGCTTCGCTGTAGTGCGCAAGCAACGCTTCGTATTGATCCTGCGGGGCGTGGTGGATCGACAGCTGGGTCAGGCTTTCGACCCAGGCCAGCACGGCCTTTTCCTTGTCGCTGAAGAAGGTGGTTTCGGCCCACACGCTCAGGGTCTGCAGACGGGCTTCGGTTTCGCCAGCCTTGCGCGCATCGTTGGCGTGCATGTTCACGCAGTAGGCGCAGCCGTTGATCTGCGAAGCGCGCAGGCGGATCAGCTCCAGCAGCGAGTTATCCAGGCCGGACTTGGCCAGTGCGGTTTCAAGACCGACCATGGCTTTGTAGGCTTCAGGGGATTTCTGGGCCCAGGAAATGCGCTTGTTCATGTGGTTGTGCTCCGTAGCAGAAGTGGGAAAGTTCGTTGCGAGTGGCCCTACATTACGCTTGAGGTCGCAGGGACCGAATAGCCAATGGAACGGGATATTTGCAGACCAATTGCACGGGGCTGCCGTGATTGGTCTCCTGTCAGCGATCACGCTTCATGAACGCCGGCGACACGCTTTGCGCCTTGCCCCGCGAGCCCAGCGCTCTAGCATGTGAGCCATTCATCACAAGGAGTCATCCATGTTTGCCGGATTCCAGAAAGACCAGCGTCAGGTCAACGGCGTGCAGATCGCCTACCGCATCGGCGGCAGCGGGCCGGGCCTGTTGCTGTTGCATGGTCACCCGCAGACCCACGTCATCTGGCACAAGATCGCCGAACACCTGAGCCAGCATTTCACGGTGGTCGCCGCCGACCTGCGCGGCTACGGCGACAGCAGCAAGCCGCCCGCCAGCGAGGATCATTCCAGCTACAGCAAGCGGGAAATGGGCCGCGACATGGTCGAGTTGATGCGCGAGCTGGGCTTGTCGACGTTCTCGATTCTGGCCCATGATCGCGGCGCCCGGGTGGCCCATCGTCTGGCGCTGGATCATCCCCAGGCCGTGACCCGCATGGCATTGCTCGACATCGCCCCGACCCTGGCGATGTACAGCCAGACCACCGAAGCCTTCGCCCGGGCCTACTGGCACTGGTTCTTCCTGATCCGCCCGGCGCCGCTGCCGGAAATGCTGTTGCAGGCAGATCCGGAGCAATACCTGCGCAGCGTCATGGGCAGCCGCAGCGCGGGACTGGCGCCGTTCACCGACGAGGCCTTCGCCGAGTATCTGCGCTGCCTCCGGCTGCCGGGCGCGGCACGCGGGGTGTGCGAGGATTACCGCGCCAGCGCCGGCATCGACCTGGAACACGACCGGGCTGACATCGCGGCGGGTAATCACCTGACCTTGCCGTTGCTGGTGTTGTGGGGCGGCGAGGGGACAGTGGGCAAATGCTTCGAGCCGCTCAAGGAGTGGCAGCAGGTCGCCACCGACGTGCGTGGCAAGGCGCTGCCGGGCGGGCATTACCTGGCGGAGGAAATTCCGCAAGAGTTGTTGGCCGAGGTGATGCCATTTTTGACTTAAACACGCCGCCACCACTACTGGTACTCCCACCGCTGCCCCTGTAGGAGTGAGCTTGCTCGCGATGGCGGAGTGTCTGTCACAGCACCATCGTCTGACTGGACACCATCGCGAGCAAGCTCACTCCTACAGGATGTGTTTCGTCAAGCAGAGGGTGTCTTGTCAGGCGCGAGAGCGGGTCAGTCGTCGGGCATCGCGGCGTGCCACCAGCTTTTCGCGCACCTTGTCGTACGCCATGTTGAACACCATGGTGTACGGCAGGAACAACAGCAACAGACCGATATCCAGCAGGAACGCTTCCCACAGGCTGATCGACAGCCACCAGGCGGCCAGTGGCACCACGGCGACGATCAGCCCGGTTTCGAAGCTGATCGCGTGCAGCGCCCGGACCTTGAGGGTCATGGCAAACCCGAGCCTGGCGCGCAGCCGGTCGAAGCCTGCGTTGAACAGCATGTTCCAGAGCATGGCGACGGTGGAAATCATCACCGTCATCGCCCCCATCTTGCCCAGCGACTGGCCGAGCACCCAGGCAAGGCCCGGCGCGAACAGCACCACGCCGATGAGTTCGAACAGCAGCGCATGAAAAGCGCGCTCCTTGATGGATTTCGCTGGAACGGCCGACTTCGCGGCCTTGTTCTGCGACAGGGTGCTGACTGGCATGACAACTTCACTTTATGGCTGGGCAGGCGTGCATTGTCGTGGGGCAATGGACTAAAGTGAAAATTGTTTCCATCGGATAAACCGATGGATGACTTAGAGTCCTGCCATGAGGTACTCACCCGAGGCTCTTGAAGCCTTCGCCCAGACCATCGCCCTAGGCTCCTTCAGCGCGGCGGCCCGGCGTCTGGGCAAGAGCCAATCGACGGTCAGCGAAGCCATCTCCCGGCTGGAGATCGACCTGGGGGTCGAGTTGTTCGACCGCTCCTCCAAACACCCGACCCTGACCGAAGCGGGCAAGGCGTTGCACGGGCGCATCGAGGAAGTGCTGGCCGCGTCCGACAAACTGCGCCGTGCCGCAGGGCAACTGGCCGGGGGCGTGGAGCCACGGCTGACGCTGGTGCTCTCGGATGCCAACCAGTTCGCCGAATTCGAGGCGCGCATGGCCGAGCTTGACCAGCGCTTCCCCGAACTTGAGCTCGAATGCGTGTTTGCCGAGCACGGCGATGCCATCAACCTGATCCAGACCGGGCGGGCGTCGTTGGGTTTGCTGTCGGCCCAGGCCAGCTACCCGCCGGAAGTGGGGCACGCGACCATCGCCGAGCGTGCCGATTTCGGCCTGTTCGTGTCCCACAAGCACCCGCTGGCGGCCGAGAGCGCTGTCGATTATCGCAAGCTGGCCGAGCATCGCGCGCTGCGCCTGAACACCATCATCGACGAAAGCATTCCTACCGATGACTTGCCCAGCGGTGCGCGGCGCACCTGGTCGGCGCCCAATTATCTGTTGCTGATGGACATGGCGATCTTCGGCTTCGGCTGGTCGGCCCTGCCGCGCTGGCTGGTGCGCGGTTACGCCCAGGGACGGCTCAAGGAGTTGCAGGTTCCCGGCTGGCCGCGCAGTTCGGCGGTGGACGTGATCTGGTCGCGACAGAAAAGCCTGGGGCCGGCGGGGGCGTGGTTGCTGGATACGTTGCTGGAGGGCAGGGGCGGGTATTGAGCCGGCATTTGTACTGACCTTCAGATCGACCCGCCGGCAAGCCGTGCTGCTACGGACCGTGTCGCGCCCCGATCCCGTAGCAGCCGGGCTTGCCCGCGGGGGCGGCCTCAAGGTCGACAATGTCCACCAACCGTGCGACGTTTTACCCTCAACGCAAACGATTGCGACCATCGGTCATCTTCCCGTCTTGAGCCCTGAACCCCTCTATTCCAAGGCTTGCCACCTTCCAAACGATCACCACCGGCGGCTTTTTACCCGGCCATCACCATCCCCCTACAAAAAAGAGGTTGAATAGTCACAGTAAATGTTATTTAAATAACAAAAATAATAACGCCCCCGATGCCTGTCGGAGGCGTGAACAAGGTACGACACACATGAACAAGATCGCGGTCATCGGCAGCAACATGGTGGATTTGATCACCTACATCGACCGGATGCCGGCCCTGGGGGAAACCCTGGAAGCGCCGGATTTCGCCATGGGCTGTGGCGGCAAGGGCGCTAACCAGGCCGTCGCTGCCGCCAAACTGGGCGCCGATGTGCTGATGTTGAGCAAGGTTGGCGACGACATGTTCGCTGACAACACCCTGGCCAACTTCAAGCGCTTCGGCATCGACACCCAGTTCGTGCAGCGCGTGCCGGGCGTTTCCAGCGGCGTCGCGCCTATCTTTGTGCAGAGCGATTCGCACAACAGCATCCTCATCGTCAAAGGCGCCAACGCCCACCTCAAACCCGCTGACATCGACGCCGCTCAAGCCGCCCTGCGCGACTGCAAGCTGATCGTGCTGCAGCTGGAAATCGAACTCGAAACCGTTTACTACGCCATCGATTTCGCCAAGGCCAACGGCATTCCCGTGCTGCTCAACCCGGCACCGGCGGTCAAGGGCCTGAGCCGCGAGCACCTGTCGAAGCTGGACTTCTTCATCCCCAACGAAACCGAACTGGCGCTGGTCACAGGGCGGGTTGTCGATTCGGTGGACTCCGCCCGCGCCGCTGCCTTGCAACTGGTAGAGGACGGCATCCGCCACGTGATCGTGACCCTCGGTGAAAAGGGCGCGCTGTACGTGGGCGAGGAGGGCGAGTTTCGCGTCGAGGGTGTCAAGGTCGACGCGCGCGACACCACCGGCGCAGGCGATGCGTTCATCGGCTGCTTCTCCCACCACTGGAGCCAGGACGGCGACATGCGCCGCGCCATGACCCAGGCGGTTGCCTATTCCGCCTGCTCGGTCACGGGGCTGGGCTCCCAGAGTTCCTACCCGGACGCTGCCACGTTCGGGCGTTTTCTCGACACGTTGTAAGTCACCCATGAGCCGCCGCGCCCCGACCGGTCAGCACGACCGGCAGGGCGGGGTATTCCCTGCACTTCACGGAGAACAACAATGACAAAGCCCGCGCTCCAACAATCACCGGACGGGTTCTACCTGAACCGCACGCCCTGGTTCGCCTTCATCCTGCTGTGCTGCTGCTTCGCGTTGTGGGCGGCGGCCGCGAGCATGAACGACGTGCTCATCGCGCACTTCAAGAAAGCCTTCCTGCTCAGCGATTTCCAGACGGCGTTCGTGCAGTCGGCGTTCTACCTGGGTTACTTCTTCGTGGCGATTCCGGCGGCGCTGGTCGTGCGCAAATTCAGCTACAAGACCACCATCCTGATCGGCCTGTTGCTGTACATGGTGGGCTGCTCGCTGTTCTTCCCGGCGGCATCCATGGCCAAGTACGGCATGTTCCTGATGGCGCTGTTCGTGATCGCGGCGGGCCTGTCGTTCCTGGAAACCGCCTGCAACACCTACTCGACCCTGATGGGCCCCCGTGAAACCGGCACCCGTCGCCTCAACATCTCCCAGACTTTCCACCCGTTCGGCGCCATGGCCGGGGTCTACGTCGGCAGCTTCGTGATGTTCAAGGACACCGACGCCACCCGCGAACAGTTGACCCAGATGAGCGCCTCCGAAGCAGCGATCCAGCAACTGGAAATGATCCAGTCGACCCTGCTGCCGTACAAATGGATGATCGCGGTACTGATCCTGATGTTCGTGCTGATCGCCTTCACCAAATTCCCGGCGTGCAAGGGCAATATCAAGGAAAGCGTCAAATCCAGCAGCTTGGGCCAGAGCCTGTCTCGCCTGTGGCGCAACCCGCGCTTCACCTTCGGTGTGCTGGCGCAGTTCCTGTACGTCGGCGCGCAAGTGGGCGTGTGGAGTTTTACCATTCGCCTGGCCATGCAGATGGGCGGGATGAACGAGCGGAGCGCCTCCTGGTTCTTGCTGACCACCTTCGCCGCCTACTTCGTCGGCAAGATGATCGCCAACCTGTTGATGCGCAAGATGCACCCGGCCAAAGTGCTGGCGATCTACGGCGTGCTGACCATCGTGCTGCTGGCCTACACCATTCTGGTGCCGAACATCAGCGCCGTGTATGCGGCGGTGGGCGTGAGCATTTTCCTCGGGCCGTGCTGGCCGACCATCTACGGCTTGACCATCGACGGTCTGGGCGAAGACACCGGCGTGGGCGGCTCGCTGCTGGTCATGAGCATCGTCGGCGGTGGCGTGATGCCGATCTTCCAGGGCCTGCTCTCCGATGCCACCCACGGCAACATGCAGATCGCCTACAGCGTGCCGCTGCTGTGCTTCGTGGTGATCGTGGCCTATGCGATCAAGTGCATGCGTGACCCGCGCAGCGAAACGGCGCCGGTGGGCGCGGCGGTGACCGCCTCATGAAAACCACGACGATCGCTCTGTACCCGGAGCTGTTCGGCAGCGCCGAAAAGACCCTGCTCGAATCGGCCGACTTTCGCGTGCTGGCCTGGGCCTACCCAAGTGGCGTGAAGGCCGTGGCGCTGGAGAACAATCGCGGACGTGTGGTGGTGCTGCCATATCAGGGGCAGATGATCTGGTCGGCGGTGTTCGACGGTTGCGACCTGACCATGCGCAACATGTTCAGCCAGCCGCGACCAAGTTCGACGGTGATCGGCACCTACGGTTGCTTCATGTTCCACAGCGGCATCCTGCGCAACGGCTGCCCGACGCCTGCGGATGACCATGCGCTGCACGGCGAAATGCCGTGCGCGCCGATGGACAGCGCCTGGCTGGAAGTGGGTGAAGACGCGGCGGGTGCCTTCCTGCGCCTGGGCGGCGAATACGAGTACGTGATGGGCTTTGGCGATCACTACCGCGCTCGTCCCGGCGTGACGCTGCGCGCAGGCTCGGGCCTGTTCGACATCGGCATGGACGTGCAGAACCTTGCGGGCAAACCCATGGAGCTGATGTACATGGCGCACATGAACTATGCCTACGTCGCTGACGGGCAGTTCGTCGAGCCTTTGGGAATCGAGGTGACGCGGGTGCGCAGCAGCGTGCCGGCCCATGTGAAACCCACGCCTGCCTGGTCTGGGTACATGGCTGAGCTGACCGAGGATCCGTCACGGCTCGACAGGCTGGATTCGCCGCAGTTGTATGACCCGGAGATTGTCTGCTTCTTCGATGGTGTGCAGGCCGATGCCAGGGGCGAGGCGCATTTCCTGCTCAAGCATCCGGCAGGGCCTGCGTTCTATACGCGCTATAAACCGGCGCAGTTCGAGCACGCTGCGCGCTGGATCCTGCACAACGCCGATCAACAGGTGGCCGCCTTCGTGTTGCCTGCCACCTGCGAGCCGGAGGGCTACCTGGCGGAAAAGGCCAAGGGCAACGTGCGGGAACTGGCGGCGGGGCAGAGTGCGTCGTTCAGCGTGACGACGGGGTACTTGTCGGCCACAGAAGTGCGCCAACTGGAACCCGATCTGAAAAATTGACGACGCCTCTGTAGGAGCGCGCTTGCCCGCGAAGGCGGAATATCAGGCGATGCAGGTGCTCGGGTGAATCACACCACCAACTGCGCCCCATACCCCTGAATCAGATCGCGATAAGGCTTGGGCAGTTTCTTGTCGCTGACCACCACATGAAAGTGCTCAAGGGTGGCGAAATGCGCGGTGCGCACGGCGTCGAACTTGGAGTGGTCGGCCAGCAGCATGCAGTGCCGGGCCTGGCGCAGGACCTTCTGCTTGACCTCCACTTCATTGAAGTTGAAACAGGTCACGCCGAATTCGTCGCTCACCCCGGCGGCGGACACGAAGGCCCAGGTCAGGCGGATGCCGTCCAGGATGCTGGCTTCGCTGTGGTGCTCGAACACCTGGTTCTTGCGATGGAAGGTGCCGCCACACAGGATCAGCGTGCAGTTGGGTTTGTGCTGCAACTTGAGCAGCACGTTGAGGGAGTTGCACACGGCGGTGAACTCCAGCTCGTCGGGGATGAAATCGATGACGAAGGGCACCGTGGTGCCGCAGTCGAAGAACACCGTGTCGCCGGGCTTGATGAAGGCCGCCGCCAGTTTGCCGATGCGGCGCTTTTCCTCGACATGGCGGGTGCCCTGTTCGGTGACCTTGTAATCGCTGGCTTCCGACGGATCGAAGGCCAGGGTGATGTGCCCGCCCAACAGGTGGAATTTTTCCGGATGACGGCCCAGGTCGCGGCGCAGGGTCATCTCCGAAACGTCCAGCAGGGCCGCCATTTCACGCAGGTGAATGGCCTTCTGGTCCTGCAGGGCTTGCTGGATCAATTTGATGCGGTCGGATTTTTTACTGTCCACAGGCATTCCGGCTGTCGATTGAATTTGGTGTAAAAATAACATTCTATGTTATGTTTGAAACATCTGGTGCGGCGCACACTCTTTTAGCTTAAAGCGTGCCGCTTGTAACGGCTTATCTCCCAGGAATCGCAATGAAGATCGAACCTGCAGCACTCGCACAATACATCGACCATACCCTTCTGGCCGCCGATGCCTCCCGCGAGCAGATCGCCACATTGTGCCGTGAAGCGCTGGAGCATGGATTCTATTCGGTGTGCGTCAACTCGGGCCAGGTGCCCTACGCAGCGTCGCTGCTGACCGACGGCAAGGTCAAGGTCTGTGCCGTGGTCGGTTTCCCGCTGGGCGCGGGCCTGTCCGACACCAAGGCATTCGAAGCCAGGCAGGCGATTGCCGCAGGCGCGGGTGAAATCGACATGGTACTCAATGTCGGCGCCCTGAAAGACGGCCTGCTGGACTTCGTGACCGACGACATTGCCGCCGTCAAACAGGCCTGCGGTACAGTGCCGTTGAAGGTGATCCTGGAAACCTGCCTGCTCGACGACGCACAGAAGGCCAAGGCCTGCGAAATCTGCCGCGAGCTGGACGTGGCCTTCGTCAAGACCTCCACCGGCTTCAGCAAGAGCGGCGCGACCTTGGAAGACGTGACGCTGATGCGCAAGGTGGTCGGCGCCGGTGTAGGCGTCAAGGCCTCCGGCGGCGTGCGCGACTACGCAACCGCCGTGGCCATGATCGAAGCGGGCGCCACGCGCCTGGGTACCAGCTCCGGTATTGCCATTGTCAGTGGTGCGCAGGCGTCGGGCTCGGGTTACTAGGCTCTGTACGAAAAGTCTTGATACTCGGTCATGCTGCGTTGAAAACAGCCTCGGAATGCTCATTTACAACCAGTAAACTCCGCTTCCTCGGCTGTTTTCGCCTTGCCTTACCTTCGTCTCAAAACATTTCGTACAGACCCTATAGCTTTTTCTCGCTACAACAGTGGTCTGCGCCTGCGGCACCGTCATACTGGTCGTGCAGGCGCACCCATTCCATTATCTCTTCTTCGTTGCGGCCTTTCGGCGTCAGGTCCAGGTAGTTGTAAGTCCCCACCAGAATGTCCAGCCCACGGGCGTAAGCCGAGTAGGTGTGGAAAATCTCCCCCGCCGCATTCTTGTAGAACACGCTCACGCCGGGCATTTCCTCTTCGGCGAAGTCGGTGGTCTCGTAGTTGTACTTCATCTTCTTCGCAGACATTTCGTCAGCGGTGGCTGACACGTGGAAATCCTCGTTGAAGGACGTGCCTGCCGACGACACCCATTTGAAGTGCCAGCCCATGCGCTTTTTGAACGCCTGAAACTCCTCAAGCGGCGCGTGGGAAACGGCCACCAGCGAGATGTCGTGGTTCGCCAGGTGCAGGTTGGCGCCGTCCAGGTGATCGGACAGGAACGAGCAGCCTTTGCAGCCTTCCTTCCAGCCCTTGGCGAACATGAAGTGATAGACGATCAACTGGCTGTTGTTGCCGAACAGTTGGGCCAGCGACTGCCGGCCATCGGGCGTGTCGAAGGTGTAGGCTTCGTCGATTTTCACCCAGGGCAGGGCACGACGGTCGGCGCTGAGCTGGTCGCGCTGGTGGGTGAGGGCCTTTTCCCGGGCCAGGTGTTCACGCCGGGCAGACAGCCATTCGGCGCGGGATACCACAGGATGCGAGTCGATGTTGCTCATGATGTTCTCCTTGCACAGGCACATATGGGGCTTTGACACTGGCTAGTCGAACGGCGCTGTGTGAAATCGACAGAGAGCATCTGTAATGGCGCGGTCTGATCGGTCACCCGTAGGAGCGCGCTTGCCCGCGATCGCGGTGTGTCAGGTTGAACAACAGGCACAGACACGCCCCCGTCGCGGGCAAGCGCGCTCCTACGAACGGAATCCTTTCGGCACTTGGGTATGACCTTCGCTGCCGATCAATGGCAAACTGCCCGCGTACTCGAACACCTCGGACCCCATCGTCTATGCCGCAACTCTCCCTGGCTCATTTCAAGGCTCGCTGGTTTTTCTGGCTGTGCATGGTGCTGATCGTGGTCGGCCTGCCGGTCGGGTGCGCGGCCTTGCAGCACAAGGAGCGTGAGCTGGTGTTCATGATCGAGCCGGGCACCGCCAGTTGGTACCACGGGATTCCTGCGGATGTGCAGGAACTGGAACTCAGGGCGCCGTCCTTTGGCCTGTCCCAGAATATTCACGCCTGGTGGTGGCCGGGCGAGAAGAAGGACGCGCCCTCGATCCTCTATCTGCACGGTTCGCGCTGGAACCTCACCGGGCAGTTTTTCCGCATCGAGCAGCTGCACGCCCTGGGCTTTTCGGTGCTGGCCATCGACTACCGGGGCTTTGGCCAGAGCAAGGGGCAACTGCCTTCGGAGGCTTCCGTCTATGAGGATGCGCGCATCGCCTGGGAGCGTCTGAAACAACTGCAACCCGATCCGCAGAAGCGCCTGATCTATGGGCACTCCCTGGGCGGTGCGGTGGCGGTGGACCTGGCGGCTGAGCTGGGGCGTGATGCGCAGAAGGGCGATGAGCCTATTCAGGCGCGCGGATTGATCGTCGAGTCGACCTTTACCAATCTGGCGGACGTGGCGTCCTCGGTCGCCAGCACCCGCACCTCGCTGCCGGTGCGCTGGCTGGTGTCGCAGAAATTCGACTCCATCGACAAGATCGCCGACATTCACATGCCGGTGCTGATCGTTCACGGCACAGCCGACGCATTCGTTTCGCCGCGCTTCAGCCAGCAATTGTTCGACGCGGCGCAAGAGCCGAAGAACCTGTTGATGGTGCCCGGCGGCAATCACAACAACAGCATGAATCTTGGACGCCAGGCCTATGCCCAGGCGATTCAGGCGTTGCTGGCGGCCAAGGCGCCGGTGGCCCACAGCGTCCAGAACGCAACGGCCAGACAGCCTGGATAAGCCGCTTCGCTAGGCTGTGCCACCCCACCCGTAGCAGCACGGCTTGCCGGCGGGTGCGGCGTATCAGCCAATGGATGTCTGCCTGACACACCGCTCCCGCCGGCAAGCCGTGCTGCTACGGGGCGGTGGTGGACGTTATTGGGCGGGCTGGTGCTCGACCGAGAACGGTCTGTTCTGCACCACGACGCGGCCCGGGTGGCTGTCCGGCACCACGAAGCCCTTGAGCGCTTCGAGCAGCTTCTCGGGGTCTTCGATGGGCAGCTCGGCCAGTTGGTGCGGGGTCAGGTTCCACCACTGGCTGGCCAGCAGGCCGTCAATGATGTGCTGGTCAAAACGATAACGCTGCACCTTGGCCGGTGACCCCACCACGATGGCGTAGGGCGGCACGTCCTTGGTAATGAGTGACTGCGCGCCAATCACCGCGCCGGTACCGATGGTCACGCCTTCCAGAATCAGGACATCCATGCCGATCCATACATCGTGGCCGATCACGGTCTGTCCCACTTCCTCATGGGCCTGTGCAACCCCTGCCTGGCTCTGGCGCAGGCCAACCAGCCCACTGTGGGAACTGAGCCAGTCCAGCGGATGGGATTTGCGATTCTGACCGATGGTCACATTGCGCGCGATGGAGCAGTAGCGGCCAATGCTGGCGACGTTCTGCAATTCGGTGCCGCTGACGATATCGGTATACGCGCCGATGCTCAGGCAAGCGGAGTTGATCTTGACCTGGTGCAGCTTGACCCCATGCTCCAGGGTCAGCTCCATCTTGCGACGCAGCCCCTTGATCCCACTGTCCAGACGGCATTTGTTGTGGCCCAGAGCGCGCTTGAGCTGACGGTCCAGAAGCATGCGGCGAAAGAAATTCATAGGGGCGGTCTGCAACTTGCGAAGAGGAAGGCGCGATAACGTCGCGATGGTGTATTTTATGTTGATAACGGTTCGCAATGGTGCCACGTTTCGGGGCACCCGGTAAATCAGAGCTCGCGTCATGGACAAATACTCGAACGGCGAAGCCCACCTCACCCATTCCGACCGGGACTGGGTAGTGCGGGCCAAACCCTTGCCGCAGATGGAGCGGATCGAGGCGTATTTCCATGGACACGGTTTCGAGATGCATCGCCACGACACCTACGCCATTGGCCATACGCTGTCCGGGGTGCAGAGCTTCCGGTACGGCAAGGAAATGGTCAACAACCTGCCGGGCCAGACCATGGTCCTGCACCCCGACGAGCCCCACGACGGCCACGCCGGGACCGAAGACGGCTTCCGCTATCGCATGTTCTACCTGGAGCCGGCGATGATCCAGCAGGTGCTCGGCGGCAAGCCGCTGCCGTTCATCAAGGGGGGAGTATCGAGCGATCCGCGGCTGTTCCGGGCCACACAGACCTTGCTGCGGGACTTGCAGACCTCACTGGATCCGCTGGAACTGGATGATGCCGTCTACGACATCGCCATCGCCCTGCAAACCGCGGCGGGCGTGCGCAAGGGCAGGCAGCGCGTGGATTTTCCGGCCGCCGAGCGTGCGCGTGAGCTGCTGATGGCAAGCCTGGAGCAGGGCGTGACCCTGGACGAACTGGAACAGGCCAGCGACACCGACCGCTGGCGCCTGTCCCGGGATTTTCGCGCCCTGTTCGGCACCAGCCCCCATCGCTACCTCACGCTGCGGCGCCTGGATCTGGTGCGCCACTCGATCTCCTGCGGCATGTCACTGACCGACGCCTCGGTCATGGCCGGATTCGCTGATCAGAGCCACATGACCCGACACTTCGTCAAAACCTTCGGTTACCCGCCGGGCAAGTGGTTGAAGATGTTGGGTGTGCGGGATTGACCACTCTCAGCTCATCAACGCCATCTGCGTAGCAGTACGGCCTGCCGGCAAGCCGTGCTGCTACAGGGCCCCCGGCATCAACACCGCAATCAACGCCCTGACCACCCCCGGCAGGGCGTCCAGTTCCCTCACCAGAATGCTCCGTTCGCGCACCGCCCATGGTTCGTCCAGCTCGATGGTCACCAGTTTCATGGTGCGACTGTGACGCGAGGCGGCCGACTCGGGAATGATGCCGATCCCGACACCCGCTTCCACCATCCGGCAGATGGCCTCGAAGCTCGACACCTGAATGCGCAGCGACAGGTTCTGTCCCAGTCTTTCGACGTGATCGCGCAGGAAACTCAACAGCGTGCTGCCTTCGTGCAGGCCGATGTGCTGGAAAGCCAGGGTCTGCTTGAGAGTCACCTTCTTCTGCGCGGCCAGTTCATGGCCTGCGGGCACGGTCAGGACAAGGCGGTCGGTGCTGAAGTGCATCACCTGCAAACCCGCCGCTTCCACGGGCCCGGCGATGATGCCCATGTCGGTGCTGCCGTCGAGCACGCCGCGCACGATGTCCCGTGACAACCGCTCTTGCAGGTCCACTGTGACGCCCGGGCGCTGGGCCAGAAAGCCTGCCAGCACCTCGGGCAGGAACTCGGTCACGGCGGTGGTGTTGGCGAAGATGCGGATGTGCCCGGCTGAATCGGTGCCGTAGTGGGTGAACTCGCTTTTCAGGTAATCGACCTGGCTCATGATCAGCCGGGCGTGCTTGAGCAGGCGCTGGCCGGCCGGGGTCAGTTCCACGCCACGGCTGTCGCGGTACAGCAGGCGGGTGTCGAGTTGGCCTTCCAGGGCCTTGATCCTGGCGCTGGCGGCGGCAGGGGACAGGAAGGCGCGGCGGGCGCCCTGGGTCAGGCTCGGGGATTCGCCGATGTGAATGAAGAGGCGCAAGTCAGCCAGGTCGAAGTGCATGGTTGAATCCGAACGTTGCGAATACTGAGGGCCGTTCAGCATACATGAACGCCGGTATACGCAAATGCAAATTCACAGAATGCCGGACACATTCCATGATCGCCTCATAACAACAACCGCAGAGGGTTATCCCTTATGAGTTCGACAGATTCGCCGGTGGATTACAGCGCCTGGATCGGACGCACCGAAGAGGCTCAAGACCATCTGAGCCACAACCTGATCAAGCGCATTGCCGCCACCTTTGGCGAGCCGCTGCCAGCTGAAGGCGATGCATTGCCGCCGCTTTGGCAGTGGTGTTTCTTCCAGGAACCGGTGTTCGAAAGCCAACTGGGCAGTGACGGCCATCCGGCCCGCGGCGGTTTTCTCCCGCCTGCCGACAACCGCAACCGGATGTGGGCCGGTGGCCGCGTCGAATTCATCCAGCCGCTGAAAGTCGGTACCGACGCCCATCGCCTGTCGACCATCCTGCATATCGAAGAGAAGCACGGCCGCACCGGCTCCTTGCTGTTCGTCACGCTGCGCCACGATTACTCGCAACACGGCGAGCTGTGCGTGCGTGAAGAACAGGACATCGTCTACCGCGAACCCAATCCGCCCAAGCTCACCAGCGGCGAGGCGCCAGACATGGGCGACTGGAGCGAAACCATCGAGCCGACGCCGACCCTGTTGTTCCGCTACTCGGCCGTGACCTTCAACGGCCATCGCATCCATTACGACTACCCCTACGTCACCGAAACCGAAGGTTATCCGGGGCTGGTGGTGCACGGGCCGATGATCGCCACTTTCAACCTGCGGGCCTTCATCCGCGCCAACCCTTCCAGACGAGTGCGCCATTTCGCCTATCGCGGCGTGCGCCCGCTGAACGTGCCGACGCCGTTTCGCGTGGGTGGGCGCATCACCGAGCCAGGCACGGCGCAGTTGTGGGCCGGTAACGAAGCCGGTGTGGCCCAGAGCGCCGAAGTGCGTTTCGACTGACTTCTCTTCTTTTACAGAGCCGGCCGCGCATTCGCCGCGCCGCTGCCAGATGCGAGCACAGACCATGAGTCCATACGACAACGAAGACCTCAATGCCATCCGTGAAGGCGTGCGCGCCCTGTGCGCCGAATTTCCTGCCGAATACTGGCGCAAGATCGATGAAGAAAAGGGCTTTCCTGAAGCCTTCGTCAAGGCGCTGACCGATGCCGGCTGGCTGTCGGCGATGATCCCCACCGAGTACGGCGGCTCGGGGCTGGGCCTGGCCGAAGCCTCGGTGATTCTCGAAGAAGTGAACGCCTGCGGCGGCAACTCCGGCACCGTGCACGGCCAGATGTACAACATGTTCACCCTGCTGCGTCACGGCAGCGACGCGCAGAAAAGCTACTACCTGCCAAAACTCGCCAGCGGCGAATTGCGCCTGCAATCGATGGGCGTGACCGAGCCGACCACCGGCACCGACACCACCAAGATCAAGACCACCGCCGTCAAGCAGGGCGACAAGTACATCATCAACGGCCAGAAGGTCTGGATCTCGCGCATCCAGCATTCGGACCTGATGATCCTGCTGGCGCGCACCACGCCGCTGGCCGAGGTGAAGAAGAAATCCGAAGGCATGTCGATCTTCCTGGTCGACCTGCGCGAAGCCATCGGCAACGGCCTGACCGTGCAGCCGATTGCCAACATGGTCAATCACGAAACCAACGAGCTGTTCTTCGACAACCTCGAATTGCCCGCTGACAGCCTGATCGGCGAAGAGGGCAAGGGCTTCAAGTACATCCTCGACGGCCTGAACGCCGAGCGCACGCTGATCGCCGCCGAGTGCATCGGCGATGGCCGCTGGTTCGTGGAAAAGGCCAGCGCTTATGCCCGCGACCGCGTGGTGTTTGGTCGCCCCATCGGGCAGAACCAGGGCGTGCAGTTCCCGATTGCCGAAGCGCACATCGAAATCGAAGCGGCGGACCTGATGCGCTGGCGCGCCTGCGAGGAATACGACAGCGGCAAGAATGCAGGCGCCGCAGCCAACATGGCCAAGTACCTGGCGGCCAAGGCCTCGTGGGAAGCGGCCAACGCCTGCCTGCAGACCCACGGCGGTTTCGGCTTTGCCAACGAATACGACGTGGAGCGCAAATTCCGCGAGACCCGCCTGTACCAGGTCGCGCCGATCTCCACCAACCTGATTCTTTCCTACGTCGCCGAGCACCTGCTCGAACTGCCACGCAGCTTCTGAGGACATCCCGATGAGTCATACCCAGGCAAGCCACACTCAGGTATTAGCGGGCTTCCTCGCCGAGCTGAAATACGAGCAGATTCCAGGCCACGTGCTGGACCGTACCGAAGACCTGTTCCTGGACTGGATCGGCTCGGCGCTGGCCAGCAAGGGCGCGCGGCCGATCCCGATTTTCGAGCGCTATGCCGAGCGCATGGGCCCGGCTGACGGCAAGGCCAAGGTGCTGACCAGCGACCGCCGCACCTCGGCGTACTTCGCGGCGTTGGTCAACGGCGCCGCTTCCCATCTGGTCGAGCAGGACGATCTGCACAACAGCTCCGTGCTGCACCCGGCCACCGTGGTGTTTTCGGCGGTGCTGGCGGCGGCGCAGGACCTGGGCAAATCCGGGCAGGATCTGCTGCTGGCGTCGGTCGCAGGTTACGAGGCGGGCATTCGTATCGGCGAGTTCATGGGCCGTTCGCATTACCGCATCTTCCACACCACCGCGACCGTCGGCACCCTCGCTGCAGCCGTGGCGGTGGGCAAGTTGCTGGACTTCAATCAGGAGCAGTTCATCAACCTGCTGGGCAGCGCCGGCACTCAAGCAGCGGGCCTGTGGGAGTTCCTGCGTGACGCGGCCGATTCCAAACAGCTGCACACTGCCAAGGCTGCGGCCGACGGCTTGCTGGCCGCCTACATGACCGAAGACGGCCTGACCGGCGCGCGCAATATTCTTGAAGGCGACCAGGGCATGGCGGCGGGAATGTCCACCGACAGCGATCCGAAATGGCTGTCCGACCGACTGGGCACGCGCTGGGCGCTGGTGGAAACCTCGTTCAAGTTCCACGCCTCGTGCCGGCACACCCATCCGGCCGCCGATGCGTTGTTGCACCTGATGCAGCGCGAAGGCTTGCAGCACGACCATATTGCCAAGGTCGTCACCCGCGTTCACCAAGGGGCGATTGACGTGCTGGGCCGGGTCGATGTGCCGCAGACGGTGCACCAGGCCAAGTTTTCGATGGGCGCGGTGCTGGGCCTGATCGCCGTGCATGGCAGCGCGCAGTTGATCGAATTCCGCGACCTGGCCCTGACCGACGCCGCCGTCGCCGCGTTCCGCGAGAAGGTCACCATGGAGCTGGACCCGGAAGTGGACAGCGCCTACCCGGCGCGCTGGCTGGGCCGGGTGATCGTCACCACCGCTGACGGACGCACCCTGAGCGCGGCCATCGACGACCCCAAGGGCGATCCGGGCAACACCCTGTCGCGGCCTGAACTGGAAGCCAAGGTCCAGCGCCTGCTGGCGTTCTCCGGCGCACGCACGGTGGAGCAGGGCAAGGCGTTGATCGAGCGGGTCTGGCAACTGCGCGATGCGCAGGAATTGGCGGATTTGGTTTAACTGAGAAACGCATTCCTTGTAGGAGCGCGCTTGGCCTGGGCGGCATTCCGACGAAGGGGTCAGCACATTCGGCATGACCGTATCTGACACACCGCAATCGCGGGCAAGCGCGCTCCTACACAGGTGGGCCCTGAGAGGTTTTTAGACATGACTCAACACAATCCCCGTCCCCTGGACGGCATCACCGTGATCAGCCTGGAACACGCCATCGCCGCGCCATTCTGCACGCGCCAACTGGCGGATCTGGGCGCTCGGGTGATCAAGATCGAACGCCCCGGGACCGGTGACTTCGCCCGTGGCTATGACCAGCGTGTCGATGGCCTGGCCTCGCACTTCGTCTGGACCAACCGCTCCAAGGAAAGCCTGACCCTGGATCTGAAGCAGGACGTGGCCGGCGATATCCTTGAGTCGCTGCTGGCCAAGGCCGACGTACTGGTGCAGAACCTGGCGCCGGGCGCTGCGGCGCGCATGGGCCTGTCGTTCGAAGCGCTGCATGAGCGGTTTCCGCGGCTGATCGTCTGCGATGTATCTGGCTATGGCGAGGGCGGCCCGTACGAGAAGAAAAAAGCCTATGACCTGCTGATCCAGAGCGAGGGCGGCTTTCTTTCGGTGACGGGCGGCCCGGGCGAGAACGAAATGGCCAAGGCCGGCTGCTCCATCGCCGACATCGCCGCCGGCATGTACGCCTACACCGGCATCCTCTCGGCGCTGCTGCTGCGGGACAAGACCGGGGAGGGCAGCCGCATCGACGTGAGCATGCTGGAAAGCCTGGTGGAGTGGATGGGCTATCCGATGTACTACGCCTACAACGGCGCGCCGCAACCGCCACGGGCCGGGGCGTCGCACTCGACGATCTATCCCTACGGGCCGTTTCCCACCGGCGGTGGCGGCACCATCATGCTGGGCCTGCAGAACGAGCGCGAATGGGCGCTGTTTTGCGAGAAGGTCTTGCTGGACAAGGCGCTGGCCACCGACGAGCGTTTTTCGGCCAACTTCAAGCGCTCGGAAAACCGCGAGGTGCTGCGCCAGATCATTGTCGACGGCTTTGCCGCGTTGAGCCTGGATGAGGTGGTGGCGCGTCTTGAGGACGCGCAGATCGCCAACGCACGGGTCAACGACATGCACGGCGTGTGGGACCACCCGCAACTTAAGGCCCGTGACAGCTGGCGCGAGGTGGACAGCCCGTCGGGGCCTTTGCCGTCGCTGCTGCCGCCTGGCCGCAACGCCGCCTTCACCCCGCGCATGGATGGCGTGCCGGGGTTGGGGCAGCACACGCAGAGCATCCTCGGCGAGCTGGGTTTTTCCGCCGAGGAGCAGGCGCGGATGAGTGCTGCCGGGGTGGTCTGAAGGCTTGCACAGACCCTGTAGGAGCGCGCTTGCCCGCGACGGAAACCGTATCTGACGCACCGCAATCGCGGGCAAGCGCGCTCCTACGGGCCCGATGCGCCGTCACGTTGTGCGCATGACTTATCAATGAGGTATGAAAGATGCCCCCATCCACCATCCGCTCCGCGCTGTTCGTCCCCGGCAGCCGACCCGAGCGTTTCGCCAAGGCGCTGGCTGCTGGCGCCGATGCGGTGATCGTCGATTTCGAGGATGCCGTCGAAGAGCCGCTCAAGCGCCAGGCGCGGGATCATCTGGCGGCGTTTCTGCAGGCCAACCCACAGGCGTCGGTCTGGGTGCGGGTCAATGCGCCGGATCATGCCGAGCATGGCGCTGACCTGGCGTTCTGCAAACAGCACGCGGGCGTGGCCGGCGTGCTGCTGCCCAAGGTCGAAAGTGCCGCCCATGTGGCGGCGGTGTGGGCCACCGGCAAGCCGGTATTGCCCATCATCGAAAGCGCCAAGGGCCTTCTGGCGTTGCAGGAAATTGCCCATGCACCGGGTGTCGAGCGCTTGTCGTTCGGCGGCCTGGACCTGGCGCTGGACCTGAACCTCAACACCGGCACCGCCTCGGCGCAGATGTTCCTCGATCAGGCGCGCATGTCGGTGCAACTGCATTCCCGAGGCGCCGACCTGCTGCCGCCGCTGGACGGCGTACACCCGGCCATCGGCGATCCCGACGGCTTGCACCGGGTCATCCGCCATGCCCACGACATGGGCTACGGCGGCGCGCTGTGCATTCATCCGGCGCAGGTGCCTGTGATCCACGCAGCGCTGGCCCCCAGCGCCGAGGATCTGGCCTGGGCTCGCCGCGTAGTGGACGCCAGTGCCGCAGCCGGCGGCGCAGGTGCCTTCCAGCTGGACGGGCAGATGGTCGATGCTCCGGTGCTGTTGCGGGCGCAGCGATTGCTGGCCATGAGCGCGAGATGAGTATCGTCCGCCATATGGCGTTCGGCTATGACGAATGCCGGCTTACATAAAAGCTGATTCTCTAAACACGTCATGTTGGGCATGGTTAGAGTGCACAACGCTCAAGCAGTACCGATTGCTCCTACAAAAAATACGCTCCTACAAAAATAAAAAGGTGATATCGATGTTGAAGCTGACCAAGGCGCTTTTCTGCGCCGCTGCAGTGTCCGTGGCCGGCATGGCTTATGCGGACCCTATCGTCATCAAGTTTGCCCACGTGGTGGCGGAAAACACGCCAAAAGGCCAGGGCGCGTTGATGTTCCAGAAACTCGTCGCCGCCGATCCGGCCTTGAAAGACAAGGTCAAGGTCGAGGTGTACCCCAACTCCTCGCTGTTCGGCGATGGCAAGGAAATGGAAGCCCTGCTGCTCGGCGACGTGCAGATGCTGGCGCCATCCCTTGCCAAGTTCGAGCAGTACACCAAGAAAGTGCAGATCTTCGACCTGCCGTTCCTGTTCAATGACCTGGCGGCTGTCGACCGCTTCCAGCAAGGCCCGCAGGGTAAAGCGCTGCTGACCTCGATGGACGACAAGGGCATTCACGGCCTGGCCTACTGGCACAACGGCCTGAAGCAGCTGTCATCGAACAAGAAGATGGTCGAACCCAAGGACGCCCGTGGCCTGAAGTTCCGCGTACAGGCTTCAAGCGTGCTGGAAGCGCAGTTCGTGGCGCTGCACGCCAACCCGCGCAAGATGAGCTTCGCCGAGGTGTATCAGGGCCTGCAGACCGGCACCGTCAACGGCACCGAGAACACCTGGTCCAACTATGAAAGCCAGAAGGTCAACGAGGTTCAGCCGTTCTTCACCGAGTCCAACCATGGCTTGATCGACTACATGGTCATCACCAACTCCAAGTTCTGGAACGGCCTGCCTGCGGATGTGCGCGACGAGCTGCAAAAGATCATGGATCAGGTGACGGTCGAAGTGAACAAGCAGGCCGAAGCCCTGAACCAGACCGCCAAGCAGAAGATCATCGACGCCAAGACCAGCGAGATCGTGACCCTCACCCCCGAGCAGCGCGCCAAGTGGCGTGAAGTGATGAAGCCGGTCTGGGACAAGTTCTCCGAAGAAATCGGCCCGGACCTGATCAAGGCTGCGGACGATGCCAACCAGGCGTCTGTCGTCGCCCGATAAGACCGCTTCATCCAGGCAGTGATGTCTGCGTGGCCGCCGGGCTCCCGGTGGCCGCTCTCTCTACGTTCGGAGAATTCTTATGCAATCGCTGACGCGACTCTGGGAGCACCTGGAGGAAGGTTTCATCGCCTTTCTGCTGGCTGCCATGACGCTGGTGACGTTCGTCTACGTGGCGCTGAACAACATCTACACGCTGTTTTACACCCTCAGCGACCAATGGGCGGTCAGCAGTGATTTTTTCGCAGGGATCGGCGATCACTTGATGGGTTACGCCCAGGGCATGACCTGGAGCGTCGCCCTGACCAAAGCCATTTTTGGCTGGCTGATTTTCTTTGGCATCTCATACGGCGTGCGCACTGCAGGCCACTTGGGAGTCGACGCGCTGGTGAAAAAGACCAGCAAACCGATGCAACGCATTCTTGCGATGCTCGCCTGCGCCTGCTGCCTGGCCTACGCCGGGCTGTTTCTGGTGGCCAGTTACAAATGGGTGTCGGCGCTGTTCGTGGCCGGGATCGGCGCTGAAGACCTGGACCGTTATGGCGTCAAGGTCGCCTACATCACCGTCATCGTGCCCATCGGCTTCGCGCTGGTGATCGCCCGTTATCTGGAAATTCTCTACCGCATCTGGACCCACCGGCAGACGGGCCTTGGGCTGGCCGACGAGGCAGCAGAAGCCAGCAAACTGGCCAACCCTAACGAGGAGCAACACTGATGACCGTTCTTTGTCTGTTCCTCCTGCTGTTCGTGTTCATGTTCCTGGGCGTGCCCATTGCGATTTCGCTGGGCCTGTCCGGTGCGGTGTCGATTCTGCTGTTCAGCCAGGACTCATTGAGTTCGCTGGCGATCAAGCTGTTTGAAACCTCCGACAGCTACACCTTTCTGGCGATTCCGTTCTTCCTGCTGTCCGGCGCGTTCATGACCACAGGTGGCGTGGCGCAACGGCTGATCGACTTTGCCAACGCCTGCGTGGGCCACATTCGCGGCGGCCTGGCGATTGCGGCAGTGCTGGCCTGCATGCTGTTCGCGGCGTTGTCTGGCTCTTCGCCTGCCACGGTGGCGGCGGTGGGTTCGATTGCCGTGGCCGGCATGGTACGTTCGGGCTATCCGAAGGAATTCGGCGCCGGGATCATCTGTAACGCCGGTACCCTGGGCATCCTGATTCCGCCGTCGATCGTGATGGTCGTCTACTCGGCGGCCACCGAGACTTCGGTGGGCAAGCTGTTCATCGCAGGGGTGGTACCGGGGATCCTGCTGGGCGTGATCCTGATGGTGGTGATCTACATCGTCGCCCGGGTCAAGAAGCTGCCAGCGCAACCACGGGTGTCGTTCCGCCAGTGGCTGTCCACCGCGCGACGGGCATTCTGGGGCCTGCTGCTGCTGGTGATCATCCTGGGCGGCATCTACAGCGGCATGTTCACCCCTACCGAAGCTGCGGCCGTGGCGGCGGTGTATTCGGCGTTCATCGCGCTGTTCGTGTACCGGGACATGCGCATTCGCGATTGCCCCAAGGTGCTGCTGGAGTCCGGGCGACTGAGCATCATGCTGATGTTCATCATCGCCAACGCCATGCTGTTCGCCCACGTGCTGACCACCGAACAGATCCCGCAGCAGATCACCAACTGGGTGATTTCCGAAGGGCTGACGCCAATCGGCTTCCTGATCATGGTCAATGTGGTGTTGCTGGTGGCGGGCAGTTTCATGGAGCCTTCGGCCATCGTGCTGATCCTGGCGCCGATCTTTTTCCCGATTGCCACCAAGCTTGGGATCGACCCGATTCACCTGGGCATCGTGATGGTGGTGAACATGGAAATCGGCCTGGTTCACCCACCGGTGGGGCTGAACCTGTTCGTGACCTCGGCGGTGACCGGCCTGACCCTGGGGCAGACGATCCGCGCGGCGCTGCCGTGGTTGTCTATCCTGTTGTTGTTCCTGATTCTGGTGACGTACGTGCCGTTCATCTCGCTGGCCCTGCCGAACTGGCTGGGCATGCCATGACGGCGTGAGTCACTGACCGAACTGTGAGCGCAGTGCCTTGGCCCTCGTCGACCTTGAGTCTTCGGGGGCTTTTTTCATCCCATTGTGCCGATTCCCCCCGTAGCAGCACGGCTTGCCGGCGGGGGCGTCGTGTCAGGCAATGCAGAGGTGTCTGATACACCGCCCCCGCCGGCAAGCCGTGCTGCTACGGTGCGTGGTGGTTCGGGCCGGTTAATCCGCGAAATCAGGCGCGTGCCGTGCCAGGATCCGTTTAACGCTTTCCAGATGCAGTCGCGCACTTTCGGCATCCTCCTCAGCCATCTGCCGGGCCGTGCGCAACAGCACTTCAGGCTCGATGGCTTTCAACGCTCGCCCGCTGCTCATCGCCTTGAGTTGCACTTCGGCCGCACGTTCCAGGTAGTAGAGATCATCCCAGGCCTGGGCGATGCTGCGGGCCGTCACCATCACCCCGTGATTCTTCAGAAACAGAATATCCGCCCCGCCCATCGACGCCGCGATGCGGTCGCCTTCGCGATTGTCCAGCGCCAGCCCGTTGTAGTCCTCGTCTACCGCCACCCGGCCATGAAACTTCAGGGCTGTCTGCCCGGCCCACAGCAGCGGCTCGCCTTCGAGCATCGCCAGCGCCGTGGCATTGGGCATGTGCGTGTGAAACGCCGCAATGGCGCCCGGCTTGTTCAGGTGCAGCCGGGCGTGGATGTAGAACGCCGTCGCTTCGGGCTTGCCATCGCCTGCAATCACATTGCCGGCGAAGTCGCAGATCAACAGGCTCGACGCCGTGATCTCCTCGAAGCTCAAGCCATAGGGATTCACCAGAAACAGCTCGGGGTGCCCCGGCACCAGCGACGAAAAGTGATTGCAGATGCCCTCGCTCAAGCCCAGCCGCGCCGCCATGCGCAGGCTGGCGGCGAGGTCCAGCCGGGCGGCGGCGATCTGCGGGCTGTCCAGGTTCGTGTAGTGCCGGTCGTTGCGCGCAGCGCTGCGCAGATCGTGTGCCATGGAGCTCTCCTTATTCGTGCGCCCAACCCTTGCCGCGAATGTAGTCGGGCACCTGGGCCAGGTTTGTCAGCGTCGCGTCAGGAGTGTAGTCGGGCAAGGGTCTGCGGCGTGTGCCGCGGTCGATCCACACGCAACGAAAGCCCAGGTCCCGGGCCACTGCCAGGTCCAGATGGGGGCTGGCGCAGATGTGCAGCACCTCGTCCAGACCCACACCCAATTGCTCATGGGCGTGCCGGAAGAGGCGGTGATCGGGCTTGTAGGCTTGCGCCTGTTGCGCAGTGATCACGCGGTCGATATGGCCGCCAATCTGGGCCACGTTGCCCTTGATGATGTCGTCATCGGTGTTGGACACGATGCACAGCTTGAAGCCCTGGGCCTTGAGCCACTTCAAGGTCTCGGGCACTTCAGGGAAGGGCGGCATCTGGCCGATGCGGCGAATCAGGCTTTCGGCATCTTCGGGCTCGCAGGGCAGGCCGAGCTCTTCCAGGGTCAGGGCCATCGACTGGCGGGAAATGTCGGCGAACGAATGGTGGGGTGGCGTCTGTTCCAGACGATGTTCGTGACGGTCGTAGATCTCGATGAAACGGTCGGCATCCAGCGCCGGGCTGCCTTTGCGCGCCAGCAATTGACGTACGCAGTCGAGCAGGCCTTCGTCCCATTGGATCAGGGTGCCGTAGCAGTCGAAGGTCAGCCAGCGGGGGCGGGGAGTGGTCATGGTCGGCTCCAGATCGAAGTGTTGTGAGGCCACTCTAGACGTTCGTGGTTTTGATCGTAAAATTAAATTAAGATCAAAAAATAAGTTGTATTTCGAATTAAGAGGACGAACGCCATGTTTGATCTGGAACTGCTGCGCACGTTCGTCAGCGTGGTCGATTCAGGTGGCTTTACCAAGGCTGGCGAGAGGGTCAACCGCACCCAGTCCACAGTCAGCCAGCAAATCCGCAAACTGGAGGAGACGCTTGGGCGCCCTCTGTTGCTGCGCCAGCGGGCGAGCAAGCACATCGAGCTGACCGAAGACGGCGAGCGCCTGATCGGCTATGCCCGGCGGCTGGTAGTCTTGGCGCTGGAAGCCCACAGCGTGCTGTGTGGCGATGGTGAGGTTGGCGTGGTCAAGCTGGGCGTGCCCGAGGATTTCGACGTACAGCGCCTCATGGCCTTGCTGTCCGGCTTTGCCCGGGAGCATCCGCGCATACGGCTGGATACCGTCAACGGCCTGAGCGTCGATCTGCATCAGCGCCTGGAAAACCGCGAGATTGATTTGGCGCTGGTCAAGCGTGATCGCGGCAGCAAGCAGGAGCCAGCACTGGCCAGTTGGCCTGAGCAGGTCAACTGGGTGGCGGGGTGCAAGATGGACGTCATCGACGATCCTGTGCCGTTGGTGGTTTACCCTCAGGGCTGCATCTACCGAAACCGTATCGTGCACGCCCTGGAGTCGTCCGGGCGGCGCTGGCGTGTGGCGTTTGCCAGCCAGAGTCTGGTGGGCATTCAGGCGGCGGTGTCTGCTGGGCTGGGGATCAGCCTGCTGCCTGCGTCGGCCATGTTGGTCGATCATCGTTTGCTGGGCGTGGAGGAAGGGTTTGCGGCGGTGCCGCCCAGCGAGCTGGCGCTGGTGGCGGCCAACCGGATGCTGACCGATGTGCAGCGCACCCTGGTCGAGTACATGAAGGGGCAGATGACAGGCAATTGATACAGGCAAAAAAAAATCCGCGCAGGCCCAGAACATCAGGGCACCACGCGGATCGTCTACGACTCGGTCAGTGCATGAACAGTGCGATCAGGATAATCACCGGGATCGGCACACCCAGGAACCACAGCAGTAATGAGCGCATGATGTTTCTCCTTGATCAGCGAAGGGTAGAAGTGCTGGCGTAAGCACGGGTTTCAACGTAGGTCACGGTGTCACGGCGACGGCCACCCCAGATGGCGGCGAGGCTGGCGACGAAGGCACCGCAGAGCAGGGCGACGAAGGTCCACAGCGCGGTCATGGCGGCAACCTTGGCTGCAGTCTCGGCGGCTTGTTGGGCTTTGAGTTTGGCGTCAGCCACGGCCTGCTTGGCCTGACCGTAAACCTGATCGACACGGGCCTGGGCGTCGGCCTGGCTCAGGTTGGTACGTTGCGAAACCAGTTGGGCCAGGTAGTTGCGGTCTTCGGTTGCCAACTGACCATCGTTGGCCAGGGTCTTGGCGAAGATACGCACCACCACGCCGCGCGCTGCGTCATCGCTGACGGCTGCAGGGCGGTCGTCGCGGAACAGGCTGTCGACGAAGTAGCCATATTGATCGGAGCTGGTGTTACCGGCTGCACTGCCGGCTGCAACCGCTGCGGTCCCGGCAACGCCTGCTACCGCACTGGCACCGGCCTTGACACCGCTGCCGACGATGCCGCTGACCGAGCCCACGACCAGCACAGCGGTCACCAGGGTTGCGATTGCCCAGGACAGGAAGCCATGAGCGGTGTCGCGGAAATACACTTCATCGCCATGCATGTTCGACCACTTCACCCGCAGCCGACCGGCCAGATAGCCACCAAGGCCCGAAGCGATGATTTGCGTCAGCGCCAGCCAGATCACCGTGGAAATGCCCAGTGTCTTGGCGCTGGCCCCTTCACTGGCCCACGGCGACATCGCCGAGAAGCCCAGGCCCGAGCCAAGCAATACCAGAATCAGCGATAACGCGGCGGCGCCCGCAGCGCCGGCAAAGATGGCAGCCCAGGACACGCCTGAGGCAGTGGAGGGTACTTCTACGTCGGCAGGATAGGAATCAGGGGAAACGTTCATCGTGTGCTGCTCCATGCGAATAGGTGTTGCAGGAGCTAATGCACCGGCTGTGCCAGTGGTTGAAATAAGAAATTGCAATATAAATCAGTAAGTTAACTGATGGGGTATGCAGTCCTGTTCATGCAATTTGCATGACAGGCCAAGGTTGCGGTGGCGTTCTGCCCGGTTTGTAGAAGTTCAGCCTGATCAAGGGATTGCACGATGTTTTTCGCGTTGATCGAGACCCGCTAGAAATATTCTGGCACTCATTTTCTGAAGGGTTGTCCTATGCAGTCCGCTCTTGCGGACTTCCTGAACGTAGAACCGCAACATATATATGCATTACCCGCCTTTAGGCTAATGTCCCGGTGCCAGCGCATGACCTATAGTTTGCGCACGGCCCACCGATCTTCGAGAGGTTTACCACCATGTTCGTGCACCGCCCCCTGGAAGAAAAAGACATCCCGGCCGTCTGCGACATGCCTCAGAGCATCGACGAGCTTTTCTACATGTTCCCCAAGGCCACATTTCCGCTCACCCCTGCGCAGCTGAAAGATTCGATTGAACAGCGCTCCGACAACACGGTGATTGAACTGGACGGGGTAGTGGTCGGCTTCGCCAACTTTTCCCGCTTCGACTTCCGGGGCCGCTGCTCGATGGGCAACGTCATCATCGCGCCCCACGCCCGCGCCAAGGGCGTTGGCAGGTACATGATCGGTTGCATGATGGAACTGGCCTTCGGCAAACACGAGGCCAAGGAACTGACCGCCTCCTGCTTCAACCACAACGTGCCGGGCCTGCTGTTCTACCCCAAACTCGGCTTCAAGCCCTTCGCCATCGAAGAACGCCAGGACAAGAAAGGCGCTCGCGTAGCATTGGTTCACCTGCGCCTGCCCCGCGAATAACTTCCACGAATTGCCACTCGTCGGTCAGCCTTACAGTGGCCGACGAGCGGTTCAATGTCTTTTGCGCCAATTCCGGGCCTGTTCAGCCTCCCCTCCGCTGACCCTCGAACGAATCCGCTCGTTTTTTCCACTGGTTACTGCTGATGAATCGTTTTTTCGAAACGAGAAGACAGTTAACCGGCGCCACAATTCACTGTTTTTCAGCTGTTTGCTTCCGGTTTGGGCCAGGCGTATAACTTGGGTTATTCGCCAATAACCATGAGGTTCTTGAGACGAATCGAGCGATGGCATCCCCACGCAAGTGGGTTACTGGGTGTTGGCGAGTGACTGTTACAAGTTATGACAGGAGTCGCCTCGGGAGGATATAACTAATGATTGCATGTACGCTTTCCAACCTTGAACTACGCAGCATAATTGAAAGTGCGTTTCTGCCGATGCGTTGCAACTGCACCGTGATGAGTGACTCCATGACGGTCGAAGTGATTGACCCGCTCACCGAGCGCGTAGAGCTGCTGGCCAGCGGTATTGCGCTGGAGCGGCTGGACAATAGCCGCGCCCTGTGCGAACTGATCGGCGAATTGCGCGCCGACCTGAACAATTCGCGCTACCAGCAGCGACATGCGCTGGCAGGCTGAATGACGCGATGTGTTTTACGTATATCAGGGTTCACAGACCGACGCCCATGATGCAGTGCATGTCATGGGCGTTTTTGTTTTAGCGCCCCTGGCGAAAGATGTTAGTTGATCAAGGCTTTGGGTTTATCACTTTCGATAACTCCACCCCCTCCTATATATTTCTGACCTATCCCCGCAATAGCGTTGAACGAATGACGCGACCGCACTCAAATGAAGTGTTCCAGAATTCTGGCCAATGTCTGCCGGGATGCGCGTTCCATCGGCGGCAGGAGCAGTGCATCTGCACGTAGATCTGGAATTACGCTCGCATACCTTTTATCTTAAGCCCGCACAGGGCGGCAGGCCGCCGGTTTCGCTTAACACCACACAGACAGGGGAATGCATGGCTGACTACCAGCCCGATGCCCGTGAAGTGCCGCAGGGGCCGGACCTCAGGGGCGATGTACGTCGACGCAAGGTAATGATGGGCGTTGGCTTGCTGATGGGCATCGTCGTGCTCTGTGTGGCAGCCATACTCCTCATGCTGCAGCGCCTGGAAGCGAGGAACGCCAGTTTCCAGCCCCCCATGACCGCCCTGGAACGCCAACGCCTGCTGCCGCCCGACCCGGTGCTCGACACGGCACCGCAGATTCAGGGCTTGCGCTATGGGGAGCAGCCCGGGCTTATTGGCGACGACCTGGTGGCACCCGAGGTCCAGCATGTCAGCCACGGCCCGTTAGGCCAGGCTCCGGCGCTTGAGGGCGGCAACCTGCATGCCGACTCGGCTGCAGGCCTGCAACACGCCAGTCATTTGCAATAACGCGCCCGGCACCAGCTCGTGCGATCAATGCACGCTGCGGTGGTGCTCATTTTCAAACAACAGCCTGAATTGTTCTTCGCCATTGTGCTCGATCGCGTAGTGCTCGCGGATCGGGCCGGCTTCGATCCTGCCGTCCAGTGCAACGCGGATGATGGCTGACTTGGGCAGGTAATCGGGCACTTCACCAATGATCGTCAGTTCCCTGAAGCTGTGGCCATCCATCTCAACCGTGGCCAGGCGAACCCTGCACGTCGCCTGCATGGGAATAGGGCCGAACAGGGTGTCACGTGAATAGTCGATTTCGGCAATGCTGGACCGACGGTTTTTCTCAGCATTCATGTTTGCGACCTCCATATCCGTTCAAAAGTGGTACGAGCCAGACAGTGGAACCGGGCGGGCCGGGAATAGTTCTGTGTTTTTGCCGGCAGGTATGACCATCCATCGACTGCACTGGGGAGGCAGCGGCTTGATTTCGGCGAAAAGCGGCTTTTATGGCGTCATTAATATGCCTGCGCCTCAATGGACGGAAAACCGGCTGGAAAACATTCTCATCCGGATAATAAGCAGGCTAATGATGTGACAGTTTTCCGACAACTAGCAGCCAAGTTTGCGGTTCGATTAATCGCAAGTTGATAAAAAAATGAACGGTTGCGATTTTAAAAATGTATGGAGATATTCAGCGCCTCTGAAATAATGGCGTCAAAAAATAAAATCGTTTTAAAACAGTATGTTGAACACTCAGATTACACAAAACGAGATTTTCTCGAAAATTTGACACCTTCCGGGTTTTTTGAAACTATCACCCTACGTAATTCTTCTTGTAATAGTTTGAAATAAATTTTGACCCGTTACCGATTGCGCGCCTGGAAGTCCCGAACCAGAGCGCTTCGCTAATGGCGGTAGCGTCTCCCAGGTCCCCGCAGAAATGATTTCAGGGCGACGCCAGGTGATCGATTCCTCTTCTTAGTGGCGCTGCCGCGCACTTGCTGCCGTTTTCAACCCGCTGCCCTTATGGTCGGTGTGCGGTAGTCATGCCCAAGGTTTTCTGCGGTACATGTTTTGTATCAAGTTAGACATGTTCGTATCAAGTTACACATAAACGCAAGTTGCTTTAGAGCAGGCGGTTCTTTGCGCCTGTTACACATTGTCCCGGACGCATTTTGGGCTGCGCTCAATGCATCGACCTCGTTTGGAGTCAAGATTATGTATGGAGATCATCTGGAAACCGTTTGCGGTTGCGTAGTCGGTGGTGCCGGACCGGCAGGAATGGGGCTGCTTTTCAATGCATTGAAAAGCGGAGCCATGCCGGAGCTGGCCAGGGAAGGCCTGATCATTGTCGATGCAAGCCCCAACCCGGGCACGGGTCGCCTGGGCGACTACAGGATCACTGCCAACTCGGTAGGCGATGTGTTCCTCGATTGCCTGCGCGATCCGGCGCTCAAGGATGTGTTCGAACCCCTCGAACACTCTCCGGCGTATTGGCGTATCCGCCGTCAGGCCCAGAGCGCGCCGCAACTGGCGGATGTGGCCGAGCTGCTCGCCGAGGCCTCGACACTGGTGCTCGACTTCATCGTCGAGCATTACGGTGTGAAGCTGTGGACCAGCACCACCATCACCGAGGTGGTGCACGAGGATGACGGTTATCAGGTCTGGGTCGAATCCCAGGGGCACACCCGGCGCATCCGTTGCCGGGCGCTGGTGCTCAATCTGGGTGGGCGGCAGGATCCGCAAAACCTGCTCGACAGCCTTGCCGACCAGGGCCTGGCCGTTCCACCCACGGCCAAGGTCCAGAGCGCCGACGAACTGCTGCGCATGAATGCTGTGCAACTGCGCGATTTCTTCGCCCCGACGCTGGCGCGCAAGGGGCGGATCAGTGTGGTGGGCGGTTCGCACAGTGCCTTCTCGACGCTGGAAAATCTCGCCGACGCCCTGGAATTCGCCGGCATGGACGAAGTGACCCTGGTGCACCGTTCGCCGATCCGGCTGTTCTACGAGACCGCCCAGGCGGCGACAGACGCAGGCTATGCCTTCGATCCGGTCAGGGATGTGTGCCCGGTATCGGGGCGCGTCAACCGTTCCGGCGGCTTGCGCTACCGTGCGCTGGATGTAGGACGTGAGGCATTGGCCAACGGGCATGTCGGCAAAACCGGTGTCAGAGTGCATCTGCTGCAGACGCTGAACGGTCCCGAGGGTCAGTACGAACTGGCGCGTCAGGCCTTGGCGGAGTCCGAGGTGGTGGTGCAGTGCACCGGCTACCAGCCGCTGTTGCCGCCGATGAATTATGTCGCCGGTGGCGCGATCAGCCTGATGGAAGTCAAGGGCGGGGTGGATTCGGACCCCGCCGGCTGCCCCCTTGATTCCAACGGCCAGCGCCTCTATGGCCTGCACCTGTTCGGGCTCGGTGCCGGGCTTGGTGTCGATCCTCGGCTGGGCAGCGAAGCGTCATTCGACGGCCGCATCTACGGCGTCTGGCAATTCCACCATGACGCCAGCGGGGCTGTGATCGATGCCGTTCTGGCGCGGCTGCAGGAACCGCTCGCTCAGCCCGTCAGCGTCAGCCGCACGCTGGTGGCCAGTCGCGAAGAGCAACGCCAGCCGTTCCTGTGGCCGGTGCTGGCCAACGCGCAATCCTGACTCTCCTTGCAAGACTTGCGTCCCGAACTGCCTCTGGTGGTTCGGGATTTTTTTTGCCTGATGTTTACGCGACGCAGGTTTATAGCCTTGAGCAATGTCGTGGGAAAACAATATGTTGGTCATCATTCAATTTTTGGATAGAGTGCGATCCTTCATCTATTCTGGGGTGTTCGTACCCTCTTCATTGACTCCACAAGGAACCGACAGAACATGCGCATTTTGATCGTGGGTGCAGGGGCGATTGGCGGCTACTTTGGTGGTCGGCTGCTGGAGGCGGGGCGCGACGTGACATTCCTGGTGCGCCCGGGGCGTGCCGAAGAGCTGGACCGCGACGGTCTGATCGTGCGCAGTCCGCTGGGCAACATTCTGTATCCATCGCCGCCCCACGTCATGACGCCCATGCTGGATCAGGTGTTCGATCTGATCGTGCTCAGTTGCAAGGCCTACGACCTGGATGCAGCGATGGAGTCCTTTGCCGCCGCCGTGGGCCCCGCGACCTCGATCCTGCCGCTGCTCAATGGCATGGCGCATCTGGATCGCCTGGCGGCGCGGTTCAGTCCTGAGAACGTGCTGGGCGGGCAGTGCCTGATTTCCCTGGACCGTGACGCCTCGGGGGCGATCCTGCACCTGAACGACACCAACCAGTTATCGTTCGGTGAGCTGAGCGGCGCCTTGACCCCACGGATTCTGAAAGTCGCCGAGGCGCTGGCCGACGCAGGATTTGCCGCAAACCTGAGTCAGCAGATCGTTCAGGAGATGTGGGAAAAATGGTGTTTCATCGCCACCGGCGCAGGCATTACCGGCGCCATGCGCGCGAGCATTGGCGATGTGATCCAGAGCGGGGGCGAGCCACTGATTCTCAAGTTGCTGGCCGAGTGCGCCAGCGTCGCCGAGCATTCCGGTTATGCGTTGCGCAGCGAGGTGCGCCAGCGATTCGAGACGATGCTGACCACCAAGGGCTCGAAGATGACAGCGTCCATGCTGCGGGATATCGAGCGGGGCGCGGCAATCGAAGTCGACCATGTGATCGGCGACATGATCGCCCGGCGCGTGGCGTCCGACAAACACGCCAAGGCGGGGTTGACGGTGCTCGATTACGTGAACCTGCACCTCAAGTCCTACGAAGCGCGGCGGGTGAGGGAGCAGCGGTAGCGGGGATCTTGCGAACGCCCCCGCCCGTAGGAGCGCGCTTGCCCGCGATGGCGGTGTGTCAGCTTGCATATCGGTGACTGACCCACCGCTCCCGCCGGCAAGCCGCGCTGCTACGGTCATGTGTACGACATCAATCCCGTAGCAGCCGGGCTTGCCCGCGGGAGCGGTGTGTCAGCTTGCAAATCCGTGACTGACCCACCGCTCCCGCCGGCAAGCCGCGCTGCTACGGTCATGTGTACGACATCAATCCCGTAGCAGTCCGGCTTGCAGGCGATTGCGATCGTGAAGGCGCCACGCCGGCAAGCCGGACTGCTACGGACCGCGCAAGCAACGCACTTCTGGCTTACCCCTTGGCCTTCGCCAGCTCCATGATCATGCGGGTCAGCAGGTAGATCCTGGGCGATACGCTTTCCACTTCGGCATATTCCTCCGGTGTATGAATATTGCCGCCCACGATGCCGAACCCATCCAGGGTCGGCACGCCGACGCCCGCCGAGAGGCTGGCATCCGCTGCGCCGCCGCTGCCTTCGATGGTCAGCTTGCGGCCGATTTCGCCATATATCCCTTGCGCCATCTCCACCAGTTTGTCCGATTCAGGCGTTTGCGGCATGGGCGGCAGGCCGCGGTCCAGGCGGGTGGTCACTTCGGTTTCCGGGATCAGCTTGTTGGCCGAAACCCGCGCCAGGTCTTTCTCGATGCGATCGAACTCCTCGGGCACTGCGGCGCGTACGTCGCCCTTGGCCGTGGCCTGGTCGGGAATCACGTTGACCCGGTCGCCGGCGTTGAGCACGGTGAAGTTGATGGTGGTTTTCTTCTCGGCATCACCCAGTTTGCCCAGTTGCAGGATCTGGTGCGCCACCTCCATCGCCGCATTGCGACCCAGCTCCGGCGCGACACCTGCGTGGGACGCCTTGCCCTTGACTTCGACCACCGCAGTGGCGCTGCCCTTGCGCCACACCACCAGGCCGTCGGCGGGGCGGCCTGGTTCCAGGTTCAGGGTCACGTCATGCTGTTTGGCGACTTTCTGAATCAGCTCGGTGGCGGCTGCCGAACCGGTCTCCTCGCTGGCGTCGAGCAGGAAGGAGATTTGCGCGTAGTCCTTGAAGTCGATGTTCTTCAGAATTTTCAGCGCATAGAGTCCGGCGACGATCCCGCCCTTGTCGTCCATGACCCCAGGACCGTAGGCGCGACCATCCTTGATATGGAAGGGCCGGGCAGCTGCCGAGCCTTCCTTGAACACGGTGTCCATGTGCGCCATCAGCAGGATTTTCGCCTTGCCGGTGCCCTTGATTGTGGCGACAACGTGGCTGCTTTTGTCTGGCGCGGTGTTGGGGAAGGTTTCGATGGTGGCGCCGAGTTTCTTCAGCTCCTCGACGGTGATGTCGCGTACCTGGGTCAGGCCCGGTTCATAGCCTGACCCGGTGTCGATGTTGACCAGTTTTTCCAGCAGTTTGAGGGCCTCGTCCCTGTATTTTTCGGCATCGGCCTGAACCTGTTTGTTCGGCTCGGCGAAGGCCGGGCCGGTGGCGGCAAAGGTGAGGCCAAGGGCAAGGGCGCTGGCAAGCAGCGAGCGGGAAAACGATGACGGCATGGGTCTGTCCTTGATGTTGTTTTTTGAAAACGCCCCCTTACCCTAGCGTCTTGTACAGGTTTGTGCATGTTGGAATGCGACCTGTCCCCAATCGATCCCCCCATGAATACACCACACATCCCGTAGCAGCCGGGCTTGCCCGCGGGAGCGATCTTGAGGCCGCCCCCGCCTGTAGGAGCGCGCTTGCCCGCGATGGCGATCTTACGAACGCCCCCGCCGGCAAACCGTGCTGCTACGTGGACTGTGTTGCACGCACCGCCAAGCGAACCACTGCCTCGACCAGCAGCGCCAACCCCAACGCCCCGGCGCCAATCAGAAACAGCAGCCGATGATCCCCGCCGCTGGCATTGAACAGCATCGAATACCCATACCCGGACAGCGCCTGCATCAGCGCAAACACCGTGGTCGCGCGGCTCCACGCGGCCCCTTGGGCGCCGGCATCCTGGGGCAGGAGTTCATGAACCCGCGCCAGCACCAGCGGCACGATGCCGGGCGGAAAGCTGCCGATGACCAGCGTGAGCGCCGCGATCAGCAGGCTGCTGTGGGAGCTGTACAAAATGCCGACCACCAGCGCCTGCACCACCAGCACAAGGCGAATGCCCCGCACCGGCCCCAGCCGGTCGGCGATGTAGCCGTACAGCATGGGTCCTGCCAGCGCACCGACGCCATAGACGATCCAGTACAGCGCCCCGACGTGAGCACCCAGCCCCAGGTCCCGCGCGACGAAATCCACAAGGAACACCATCAACGGCACCAGCCCGATCGCCATCAGGCCGAACTGCAGGTAGGTCAGGTTCAGAAACAACACATGACGCGGCGGGCGAGGTGTCTGCACTGCCTGAACAGAGGCCGGTCCCGTTGTCGCCGTCGACGCCGCAACCTGTGGCCAGCCAGTCCAACTGATAGCCGTCAGCACCGCGCAGAACGCCGCCAGGCCCAGCCAGGTGATGCGCAAACCCATGTCCAGCAGCAGCGGCACCAGCGTACCGGACGCGGCGATCCCCAGGCCCAGCCCGAAAAAGATCGCGCCACTGGCCAGCCCCTTGCGCGTGCCGGGAATGTGCGGCAGCACGGTGGAGGCGACCAGCACCATGATCGCGCCACCGGCCAGCCCGGAAATGAAGCGCCAGGCGAAGAACCACAGGGGCGACAGCGGCACCGCACAGCCAGCGAACGACAGCGTCACCAGCACCATCATCAGGCGCAGGGTGGTGCGATTGGAAAACCTGCGAGCAACCGGGCGCCCCAGCAACGCGCCGATGAAATAGCCGGCAAGGTTGGCGGCGCTGAGGATGATGATGTCGGAGGTGGCGAACCAGTGGTTCTCGATCAGCGGCGGAATCAGTGGCGTGTAGGCAAAGCGCGCCAGGCCGATGCCGACCAGGGTGGCGCACAGCCCGGCAATGATGGCGTGCCAGGGAATGGCAGGGCGGACGGGCGCATTGTCCGGGGATGACATATCCAGAGAAACGGCTTCGGGCTGCATGTTGCTGACCTCGGAAAGAGATAGGAGTCTATGTTTGACAGTGATGTCATGTTTGTCACTCTAGTCAAAATTGACAGGCTTGACAAGAATGAGGTCAACTCATGGCTCGCAGGTGGATCGAGACGTCGATTCCACGGCTACTGAAAAACGCTGGAGAGCAGGGCAATGGCGGGTGTAAGACAGTTCGACGAAGACATGACACTGGATCTGGCGATGAACGTGTTCTGGCAAAAGGGCCTGAGCGCGACCTCGATGCAGGATCTGGCCGAAGCGACGGGGGTGTTACGCGGCTCGCTGTACAACGCCTATCAGGGCAAGGAGCGACTGTTTCTCAAGGTGTTCGATCGCTATCGCCAGCGCATGACCGCCAGCATGGCCCAGGCGCTGGCCGAGCCGTCGATCCGCGTGGCGCTGGAGAACTTCTTCGAGTTCATCATCAGCTCGATGATCGAGGGCACCCCGACCCGAGGCTGCCTGACCACCAAGACGGCGGTGGACGGTATCAGCGAGGTCGATACCATTCGCGTGGCGTTGCAGGGCATGCTCGATGACATCGAAGCCTTGTTGCACGCCCGGTTCGCCGCCGAGGCGCAGAACGACACGCTGAATCTTCCTGCCGACCAGGCCTCGCGCCTGGTGTCGACCTTCACCCGGGGCGTGGTGGTGATGGAGCGGATCTACCAGGACCCCGAGCGCCTGCGCAGCACCGCAGCCTCGATGGTCCAGGTGTTGGTAAAAGGCTAGACCCGGATCATCAATGCATCGCCCAGGACAGAAACGTAGAACCTTTGCCGTGAGCTACCCTCAATAATTCAACATCTGTTGTCAGAGGAGAGGCGCACCATGCCGGTCAAGCACGATTTGTACGCGGATTTGAGTATCACCAAAGACGAGCTGCTCAAGCGTCGCAGCAAGGATGCCAAGCTCGATCATCTGGTTGGTCAGTACGACGCAATCGACGCCGACATCGTCAAGGCAGAAGCCGGATCGTCGGGCGATGTCTCGGACGACCAGCTCAAGAAGCTCAAGGAAAAGCGCCTGCTGGCCAAGGACAAGATCGTCCAGCAACTGATGTAGGGTGTTTGCGTCATGTGACGCGCTGAACACGAGCGGCGAGCTGTCCACACGAAGCTCGCCGTTTTGTTTTCAGCACATATCGAGAACTGTTCGCATCACGTGCTATAACTAAGCGCAGGCCGCGAACTAGAGCGGTCGCGTGGCTGTGCAGGGTATTAATTAATGTATGAAGTTGTTACTTATACAGATGTTAGTTGGCCAGAGAGTGAACAGTGTCACGCTAATGGATCCAAAAGTTACGCAGAAAAAAACGGCGTCAGGTTGTACGCCGTTTAATGAGCCTGCCACCGGGTAGCGGCAGACTAGTGACTTAGAAGATGAACCGCAGGGTCATTGGGGATCTTGGTTAGGCGCGATCTCGGCTTGAATACGTTTGTAGATTTCTTCACGGTGAACTGAAACGTTCTTCGGGGCGTTGATGCCGAGCCTGACCTGAAGGCCCTGTACGCCCAGAATGGTGACGGTGATTTCGTCACCGATGTTTATGCTTTCGCCGACTTTGCGGGTGAGTATCAACATAATCTTTTCCTTGATGGCCTCTTGAAGCGCCTCTACCAGGAGGCTGGCGTTAGCCTTTTGGGTGGTGTGGTTGCCGAGTGCATCCCAATGTGTCCGTCACTATGACGTCACAGGTATGCAATTAATTCCCCAGGTTCATCTTCTTGTCATTGGAATGGTCGCTCCTGAGGCCAGACGGCATGCGAATTTTGCCTGCTTTTGGCAGTAAATCCCCGTAACAATTGGCTATGGGGCTGATAGCCGAATCCGGGGCGGCGCCTATTGCACACTTCTTTCGCATTTATTGCAAAGCGCTCGTGCAGGCAAGTGATGAAATTTTCATTAGATTGCCTGTGAGCGATCTCCTAAAGGAGTGTAGGAGAGTTCCGAATTGCGTGACGTCAAAGTGATGCGACTTTAAACGAAATGGCTACAGGCTGTCTCTGGGCGTGTATCGGCAGGCAGGGGAGATGTGCGCGCGGCACAAATGAAATGCCCACCGCGAGGGTGGGCATTGTCACGCTGGAGGGTAGGTCAGACGACCAGCGACAGCAGCATGATGAAGATGATGCCGACCACCGAGAGGATGGTTTCCATCACGGTCCAGGTCTTCAGGGTTTCAGTGACGGTCATGTTGAAGTACTGCTTGACCAGCCAGAAACCGGCGTCGTTCACGTGGGACAGGATCAGCGAGCCTGCACCAGTGGCCAGCACCAGCAGTTCGCGGTTCACGCCCGGGATCATGCCGACCACCGGAGCCACGATGCCAGCGCCGGTGATAGTCGCAACGGTCGCGGAGCCGGTGGCCACGCGAATCACTGCCGCCACCAGCCAAGCCAGCAGGATCGGCGAGATCTGCGCCTGCACAGCCATATGACCGATCAGGTTACCGACGCCGCTGTCCACCAGCATCTGCTTGAAGCCACCGCCGGCACCCACGATCAGCACGATCGCGGCAACCGGCGCCAGGCTCTGGTCCAGCAGCTTGATGATCTGTTCCTTGCTGAAACCGCGGGCGGCGCCGAAGGTGTAGAACGCCAGCAACAGGGCGAACAGCAGGGCGGCGATCGGGTGGCCGATGAAGTCCATCCAGATGCGGAAGATGTGGCCGGTCGGCAGCGCGACGTCGGCGAAGGTCTTGAGCAGCATCAGGAACACTGGCAGCAGGATCGTGATCAGGGTGATCGCGAAGCTGGGCAGGTTGTCGTTGGTCGATTCCTTGGCGATCTGGTCCATCAATTCCTTGGACGGGTTGCCCGGAATGTATTTGGCGATCCATTTGCCGTAGATCGGGCCCGCGATGATGGCGGTCGGGAAGGCGACGATCAGGCCGTAGAAAATCGTCTTGCCGATGTCAGCGTTGAAGATGCCGATGGCCAGCAGCGGACCCGGGTGCGGAGGCACCAGACCGTGCACCGCGGACAGGCCGGCCAGCAGCGGGATGCCGATTTTCACGATGGACACGCCGCTGCGACGGGCAACGATGAACACCAGCGGGATCAGCAGCACGAAGCCGATTTCGAAGAACAGCGGGATGCCCACCAGGAACGCCGAAAACATCATGGCCCAGTGCACGCGTTCCTTGCCGAAACGGCGAATCAGCGTCTGGGCGATCTGGTCGGCGCCGCCGGAGTCGGCCATCAGTTTGCCGAGCATTGTGCCAAGGCCCAGGATGATGCCGACGAAGCCCAGTACGCCGCCGAAGCCGTCCTGGAAGGATTTCATGACTTTGTCTACAGGCATGCCGGAGGTCAGCCCGAGAAAACCTGCTGCGATGGTCAGTGCTACAAAAGGGTGGACTTTGAACTTGGTGATCAGCAGCACAAGGCCGATGATGGTCACCAGCGCATCCACTAGCAGATACGTGTCTTGAGTCATACCAAACATGGGGTGTCTCTCCGTTGTATTTTGTTTTTTTGGAGCTACTGCAAAGCGCTATCGTTCACTGCCATGTGTACACAAAAAGACAGCGCTATCTTTGTCGCTCACGCCGGATCTGCGATCAGGAGCCGGTGAGGGCGTTGCCAGATGCGGTTTGCGATTCGTCCCACCAGCTTGCCGCCCTGGCACCGATGGTCTCGATCGTTTGGGTTGCGTCGACGACCAGGGTGCGGTCTTCGCCGTAGGGTGGTTCGAGGGTCGCGAACTGGCTGTCCACCAGGCTCGCCGGCATGAAATGCCCCGGCCGGTGCGAGCAGCGCTCGGTGGCAAGCTCCTTGGTCAACTCAAGAAACACAAAACCCAGGCCCGGCACGGATTCACGCAGGCGCTCACGGTAGATGAGCTTGAGGGCCGAGCAGGTCAGGACCGGTTTTTCACCGTTACGTACCGCCTGCGCGACTTCTTCGCCCAGGCGGGTGAGCCAGCCTGCGCGGTCTTCGTCATTGAGGGGGTGGCCGGCGCTCATCTTGTCGATGTTGGCCTGGGGGTGAAAGGCGTCGCCTTCGATCAGGCGTCCGCCACTGTTCTTGGCAATCTCGGCGCCGACGGCGCTTTTGCCACAGCCGGAAACACCCATTACCACGAGGGCAGAAATAGCAGTTGGAGCAGTCGTCATAAAAACCTCGCCCCAGAGACAGCGCTGTCTTTGCCAGATGGTGTGCAACACCGGCAAGGCTGTTTCCGGGTGTAGTCATTGTTATGGGTATTACGGTCGTTCATGAGTCACTCGACCTCGGCCGTGAACACGGTCGAAGAAGGTTGCGAGACTCCATGGGGTAGCGCTACCTTAGAGCCCATTCGACACAATCGCAACCCCTTCGCCTTTCCTTCCATTCAGTTGGCAACGCATGACTCGCATTGGTTCCCGCTCCACTGGTCGTCCCACCCTAAACGAGGTCGCGAAACTGGCGGCTGTTTCGCCCATCACTGCCTCACGCGCCCTGCGTGGCGTGGCGACCGTCGCGCCGGACCTGGTGGAAAAAGTACGCGCTGCTGCGCAGAGTCTAGGCTATGTCGCCAACCCTGCCGCCCGGGCGCTGGCTTCTTCGCAAAGCCAGTCGGTGGTGGTGCTGGTGCCGTCGCTGTCCAACCAGTTGTTCATCGAAACCCTGGAAGCGATTCAGAACGTGTTGCGCCCGCGCGGGCTCGAAGTGGTGATCGGTAACTACCACTACTCGCCGGTCGAGGAGGAGAACCTGTTGCGCAGCCACCTGGCCAACCGACCACGGGGCATTCTGCTGACCGGATTCGACCGCAGCCCGGCGGCCCAGCAACTGCTGGCAGCCAGTGGCGTGCCCTGTGTGCACATGATGGAACTCGATCCGGCCCGGGCCGAGCCGTGCGTGGGTTTTTCCCAGCAACAGGCCGGTGCGCAGGCGGCGCAGCATTTGTTGAGTCGTGGGCGGCGGCGCCTGGCCTATGTCTCGGCGCAGCTGGACCCGCGAGTGATCCAGCGTGGCAGCGGCTTTCGCGGCGTGCTGGAGAAGGAGGGGTTGTTCGACGAAGCGCTGCAGATGGCCTCGCCATTGCCGTCGTCCATAGGTCTTGGGGGCGAGTTGTTCGCGCGCCTGCTGGCTGAGCATCCGGATGTGGACGGGGTGTTTTTCTGCAACGACGACCTGGCCCAGGGCGCAACCCTGGAAGCATTGCGTCGCGGGATCAGGATTCCCGAGCAGGTGTCGCTGATCGGCTTTAACGATTTGCCGGGCTCGGCGCACATGGTGCCGCGCCTGACCTCGATCCGCACCCCACGCGAGCAGGTCGGCCAACGCGCCGCGCAATTGCTGCTGGGGCTGCTGGACGGCAATGTCCAGCAGGCTCAGGTGGATCTGGGGTTCGAGCTGGTGGTGCGCGAGAGTACCTGAGCGCCCGCAATCACAGGTCCACACAAGACCCGTAGCAGCACGGCTTGCCGGCGGGGGCGATCTCAAGGCCGCTGACGCCTGTAGGAGCGCGCTTGCCCGCGACCGCGGTGTGTATGTGCCGGATGTACAAACTGACACACCGCCATCGTCCGAATGCGGCCCAGACCAAGCGCGCTCCTACAGCGCGCCTCAAGCCTCTTTCTTGAACGCCAACCGGAACTGGTGCAACAAGGGTTCGGTGTACCCGCTCGGTTGCTCCCTTCCTTTGAACACCAGCGCACAAGCGGCCTGGAACGCGGTGGATTTCTCGAAGTTCTCCGCCATCGGCGTGTAGGCCGCATCCCCTGCGTTCTGCTTGTCTACCACCTTGGCCATGCGCTTGAGGGTTTCCATGGCGTCGTGCTCGTGGATCACCCCGTGACGCAACCAGTTGGCGATGTGCTGGCTGGAGATGCGCAGGGTGGCGCGGTCTTCCATCAGCCCGACGTTGTGAATATCCGGCACCTTGGAACAGCCCACGCCTTGCTCGACCCAGCGCACCACGTAGCCCAGCAGGCCCTGGGCGTTGTTCTCGATTTCCTCGCGGATCTGCTCCTCGGTCCACTCAGCCTTGGCCACCACCGGAATGCTCAGCAGGTCCAGCAGAATCTGCTCGCTCTCGGCGTTCAGGTCGACCTTCTCCAGTTCCTGTTGCACCGCTTTGACGTCCACCTTGTGGTAGTGCAGGGCGTGCAGTGTGGCGGCGGTCGGCGAGGGCACCCAGGCGGTGGTTGCGCCGGATTTCGGATGGCCGATCTTCTGTTCCAGCATGTCGGCCATCTGGTCCGGCATCGCCCACATGCCCTTGCCGATCTGCGCCCGGCCGCGCAGGCCACAGGCCAGGCCGACCAGCACGTTGCTGCGTTCGTACGCCTTGATCCACGGCGTGGCCTTCATGTCGCCCTTGCGCAACATCGGGCCGGCTTCCATCGAGGTGTGCATCTCATCGCCGGTACGATCGAGGAAACCGGTGTTGATGAATGCTACCCGCGCCGACGCTGCGTTAATGCAGGCCTTGAGGTTGACGCTGGTGCGCCGCTCTTCGTCCATGATCCCCATCTTCAGAGTGTTGCGCGGGATCTTCAGGGCGTCTTCGATACGGCCGAACAACTGGTCGGCAAACGCCACCTCGGCAGGGCCATGCATCTTCGGTTTGACGATGTACACGCTGCCGGCGCGGGAGTTGCCGCGGTTGTGCAGGTCATGCAGGGCGATCAGGCTGGTGATGACGCCATCGAGAATGCCCTCCGGAATTTCCTTGTTGCCGTCGTAGACAATCGCCGGGTTGGTCATCAGGTGGCCGACATTACGAATGAACAGCAGCGAGCGGCCATGCAGGGTGAGGCGGCTGCCATCGGCGGCGTTGTACTGGCGGTCGGCATTGAGCTTGCGGGTGATGGTCTTGCCACCCTTGACCAGTTCTTCGGTCAGGTCGCCTTTCATCAGGCCCAGCCAGTTGCGGTAGATCACCAGCTTGTCTTCGGCGTCCACGGCGGCGACCGAGTCTTCACAGTCGATGATGGTCGAGAGTGCAGCTTCCAGCAGCAGGTCCTTGATGCCTGCCGGGTCGCTGCTGCCGATGGGGCTGGTGGGGTCGATCTGGATTTCGATGTGCAGGCCGTGGTTCTTCAGCAAGATGGCGGTGGGCTGCGCGGCATCGCCCTGGTAGCCGACATATTTTTCCGGCTGCGCCAGGGGCGACTGACTGCCGTTGGCGAGGGTGACCACCAGCGCGCCGCTGTCCACGGCATAGGCGGTGGCATCGACGTGGGAGCCTGTTGCCAGGGGCGCTGCTTCATCGAGCAGGGCGCGGGCGAAGGCGATGACCTTGGCGCCGCGCAGCGGATTATAGCCAGCCTTGATTTCGGCGCCGTGCTCGTTGGAAATCGCGTCGGTGCCATACAGCGCGTCGTACAGCGAACCCCAGCGGGCGTTGGCGGCATTCAGGGCATAACGGGCGTTGGCGGCGGGCACCACCAACTGCGGGCCGGCCTGTTCGCTGATTTCGATGTCGACCTTGCTGGTCGTGGCCTGCACCTGATCCGGCACCGGTTGCAGGTAGCCGATGGAATCGAGGAAGGCGATGTAGGCGGGCATGTCGGTGACAGGGCCCGGGTTGGATTTGTGCCACTTGTCCAGTTGCGCCTGAATGCGCTCGCGCTCGGCCAGCAGTTCGCGGTTGAGCGGCGCCAGGTCGTGGACCAGCGAGTCGAAGTCCGCCCAGAAAACGTCCGGGTTAAGCCCGGTTCCGGGAAGCACGTCCTCGTCGACAAAACGCTTCAGGCTGGCTGCCACCTTGAGGTTGTGGCAGTTGACGAATTCGGTCATCTCGGGCTCTCCATCAAAATTGTCTATAACGCGCATTTGTAGGAGCGCGCTTGCCCGCGATGGCGGTGTGTCAGGTTGCATATCCGGCGCAGACACAGCGCAATCGCGGGCAAGCGCGCTCCTACAGGGTTATCCTGCGTTGACTGCAGCAACACCCGCCTTGGCCACCTGTGCATCCTGATCGGCCTTCACGCCCGACACACCCACCGCGCCAACGGTTTCGCCGTTCACGATCACCGGCACGCCGCCTTCGAGCGAGGTCAGCAGGGGCGCGGTGACGAATGCGGTACGCCCGCCGTTGACCATCTCTTCATAACCCTTGGATTCACGACGGCCCAGCGCCGAAGTGCGGGCCTTTTCGATGGCGATGTAGGCGCCAATCGGTGCGCAGCCGTCCAGGCGTTCGAAACCCAGCAGGTGGCCGCCATCGTCGGTCACGGCGATGGACACCGCCCAGCCGTTGGCTTGCGCCTCTTTACGGGCGGCGGCGAGGATCTGGGTGACTTCGGTCTGGCTCAGTACGGATTTGGTTTTCATGAAGCTCTCCTTTGCAAGTTGGGATTGATTCGGTGGTCCGGGCGCCTGCCTGTTACACAGGTTGCAGGGCGTCCTCGATGAGTTCGATCCAGTGCTTGACCGGCGTGCGGCCGGCACTGGCAAGGTGGGTCTGGCAGCCGATGTTGGCGGTGGCGATGACCTCGGGCCGGCCGCTCTCCAGGGCGTTCAGCTTGTTGTCACGCAGTTGTCTGGACAGCTCCGGCTGGGTGATCGAGTAGGTGCCAGCCGAGCCACAGCATAGGTGACCGTCCGGCACTGCGGTCAAGTTAAAGCCCAAGCGGGTCAGCACTGCTTCCACCGAGCCTCCCAGCTTCTGCGCGTGTTGCAACGTGCAAGGGCAATGGAACGCCAGCTTCTGGCTGGTGCAGGCGCCGAGTTTTTCCAGCGGTTCGACACGCAGCACTTCCACCAGGTCCTTGGTCAGCGCGCTGATTTTTGCGGCTTTCTCGGCATAGGCCGGGTCGCCACGCAGCATGTGACCGTAATCCTTGACGAACGCTCCACAGCCGCTGGCAGTCTGCACGATGGCTTCGGCACCGGCCTGCACGCTGGGCCACCAGGCATCGATATTGCGCCGGGCGCGCTGCAGGCCCTGTTCCTGGGCATTGAGGTGGTAATCCACGGCGCCGCAGCAACCGGCCTGGGCGATGGATTTGACCGTGATGCCCAGGCGATCCAGCACCCGCGCCGTCGCCGCATTGGTGTTGGGCGACAGGCCAGGCTGCACGCAGCCTTCGAGAATCAGCACCTGCCGCGCATGTTGCCGAGTGGGGCGTGGCTTGGCCGGGCGCACACTGCCGGGCAGTTTGTCTTTCAGGGTGGCGGGGAGCAGTGGGCGGAACGCATTGCCCACTTGGGTCAGCGCCTTGAACAGCGAGCTGTTGGGCACCACGTTGCGCAGGCCTTCGCGCACCACGCGCTGGCTCATCGGACGCGGCACGGCGGCATCCACCACGGCGCGGCCAATGTCCAGCAGGTTGTGGTAATTGACCCCCGAAGGGCAGGTGGTTTCGCAATTGCGGCACGACAGGCAACGGTCCAGGTGCAATTGGGTTTTCTCGGTGACTTCCTTGCCTTCGAGCACCTGCTTGATGAGGTAGATTCGCCCGCGCGGGCCGTCCAGTTCATCGCCCAGCAACTGATAGGTCGGGCAGGTGGCGTTGCAGAAACCGCAGTGCACACAGCTGCGCAGAATGCTTTCGGCTTCTTCGCCACGGGGCAGGCGCTTGGCCTGTTCGCTCAGGGTGGTCTGCATGGTTCAGATCTCTGCGTACATACGGCCCGGATTGAAAATCCCGTGGGGGTCCAGTTGTGCCTTGAGCTGGCGGTGGTAGCGCATCAGAGGCTCGGCCAGGGGCTGGAACGGGCTTTGATCCAGGCCATGGCTGTAGCAGGTCGCGTGACCGCCGACGGCGCTGACGATGGCGCGAATTTCCTCGCCCGACGCATCGGACTTCAGCCAGCGCTGGGCGCCTCCCCAGTCGATCAACTGCTCGCCGGGCAAGGCCAGCACGCCGGTGTTGGTCGGCAGCGACAGGCGCCACAGCGCTCGGCCATCGGTGAAAAAATCCAGCCGGTGTTCGTTCAGCGCCTGCCACCAGGCCGGGTCGATGGACTCGCCACCCAGGCGATCATGGGCCGCAGCCACCGACCCTTCACCGCCTTCCAGACGCAGACGCAAAACTTGGCCGTCGTGGCTTGCGGCGCTGATCGGCAAGGGTTGCTGGCCCCATTCGGCCAGGCGGGCGAGGGCGCGGACGCTGTCCATCTCCAGCGCGATGCTGGTGCACAGGCGCGGCTTGGGCAGCACCTTGAGCGACACTTCGGTGAGCAGGCCCAGGCAGCCGAAACTGCCGGCCATCAGCCGGGAGAGGTCATAGCCTGCGACGTTCTTCATCACCTCGCCGCCGAATTTCAGGTGCTTGCCAAGGCCGGTGATGACCCGGGTGCCGAGCACGTAGTCGCGCACGGAACCGGCCCACGGGCGACGCGGCCCGGACAGCCCGGCGGCGATCATCCCGCCCACGGTGGCATCGCCGACGCCTGCGTCGCTGTAGCTGGGCGGTTCGCAGGGCAGCATCTGCCCCGCCTGGTCCAGTGCAGCGTTCAGTTCGCTGAGCGGCGTGCCGGCGCGCGCGGTGATCACCAGTTCCGTCGGGTCATAGCTGACAATGCCGCGATGGATGCGCGTATCGAGCACTTCCCCGGCCACTTCACGGCCCAGGAACGCCTTGCTGTTGGCACCCTGAATGCGCAGCGGCAGGCCGCTCTGGATGGCCTGGTTGACCTGTTCGAGCAAGGTCTGGCTGGCGTCGCCGTCTTGCGCGGTGGGGTAGGACTGACGTTCGGCACCCATCAGAAACGCTCCAGTTCAGGGAAGGGCAGCTTGCCCATGTGCACGTGCATCGCGCCGAATTCGGCGCAGCGGTGCAGGGTCGGGATGTTCTTGCCCGGATTGAGCATGCCGCTGGGGTCGAAGGCCGCTTTCACGGCGTGGAACAGGGTCAGTTCGTCGCTGTTGAACTGCGCGCACATCTGGTTGATCTTCTCGCGGCCCACGCCGTGTTCGCCGGTGATGCTGCCGCCGACTTTCACGCACAGCTCCAGAATCTTGCCGCCCAGCGCCTCGGCGCGATCAAGTTCGCCCGGCTGGTTGGCATCGAACAGGATCAGCGGGTGCATGTTGCCGTCACCGGCATGGAACACGTTGGCCACACGCAGCCCGTATTCCTCGGACAGCGCAGAAATGCCCTGCAAGACGCCCGGCAATTCCCGACGCGGAATGGTGCCGTCCATGCAGTAGTAATCCGGCGACAGCCTGCCTACAGCAGGGAAGGCGTTCTTGCGTCCGGCCCAGAAACGCACGCGCTCGGCTTCGTCCCTGGCCTGGCGCACCTCGGTGGCGCCGGCTTTTTCCAGCACGGCGCGGACCCGGTCGCAGTCTTCGTGAACGTCGGCTTCAACGCCGTCCAGTTCACACAGCAGGATGGCTTCGGCGTCCACCGGGTAACCGGCGTGGATGAAGTCTTCGGCGGCGCGGATGGCCAGGTTGTCCATCATCTCCAGACCGCCCGGGATGATGCCTTCGGCAATGATGTCGCCCACGGCGCGGCCAGCCTTTTCCACCGAATCGAACGCCGCCAGCAGCACCCGCGCCACCTGGGGTTTGGGCAGCAGTTTGACGGTGACTTCGGTGATGATCCCGAGCATGCCTTCAGAGCCGGTGAACAGCGCCAGCAGGTCGAAACCGGGGGAGTCCAGCGCGTCGGAGCCCAGCACCATGCGCTCGCCTTCGACGGTGAGGATGTCGACCTTGAGCAGGTTGTGCACGGTCAGGCCATACTTAAGGCAATGCACGCCGCCCGCGTTCTCGGCGACGTTGCCACCGATGGAACAGGCAATCTGCGACGACGGATCGGGTGCGTAGTAAAGATCGTAGGGCGCGGCGGCCTGGGAAATCGCCAGGTTGCGCACCCCCGGTTGAACACGGGCGAAGCGTCCGGCGGGGTCGATGTGCAGGATCTTGTTGAAGCGCGCCATGACCAGCAGCACGCCTTTCTCCAACGGCAGGGCGCCACCGGAAAGCCCGGTGCCGGCGCCGCGTGCGACCACCGGAACGCCGCGCTCGTGGCACAGCTTGAGCAGCGTCTGGACTTGCTCGACCCGCTGCGGCAACACCACCAGCATCGGCGTGGTGCGGTACGCGGAGAGGCCGTCGCATTCGTAGGGGCGCAGTTCTTCCTCGCGGTGGAGGATCTCCAGGTCCGGCAGGCGCGACTGCATGGCTTGCAGCAACTGCGCCTTGTCGATGTCCGGAAGCGCGCCATCGACGCGTTCGTCATACAGGATATTCATGGTGGGTGTTTCACCCCGTCTTGTTCTTATATGGCTTCGTATATGGCCCCGTTCTAGCAGGGAACGTTCTACGGCTGACTTGCATCATTGGCCGGGTGGGGCTTACTGTCCATGGCAGAAAGCACTGGTCGAACCAGTTTTTTTTGGCATTTGCACAAAGGTTTTTTATTAATCTTCCTAATATCAATTAGTTAGACATGTATTCCGTTCTTACTTGTGTCGCATTTATAACTGGTCATACCAGATCGCTTCCCGTAGCAGCACGGCTTGCCGGCGGGGGCGGTGTGTTAGACAACTCATCTGTGACTGACACGCCGCCCCCGCCGGCAAGCCGTGCTGCTACGGGATGTGTGGACACCTTTTTGAAAGAGAGCTTATGGAAAACCTCGTCCAAGCTTCCACCCCTCAGGTTGCCGACGTCGTCAGCGAGCGCATCGAGCGGCTGATCGTCGATGGCGTGCTCAAGGTCGGGCAACTGCTGCCTTCGGAGCGGCGCCTGACCGAGAAGCTGGGCGTCTCGCGCACCGCGCTGCGTGAAGGGCTCAAGTTGCTGCGCGCCCGGGGCATCATCGAAACCCGGCACGGCAAGGGCTCTTTCGTTGCGCAGATGGGCGGCTTGGGCCTGTCCGCCGCATCGCCGCTGATGCACCTGTTCGCCTCGCAGCCGCGCACCCTCTATGACCTGTTCGAGGTGCGCAGCCTGCTGGAAGGGGAGTCAGCCCGCCTGGCGGCATTGCGCGGCACCGACGCGGATTTCGTGCTCATCACCCGCGCCTACGACGCGCTGGTGGCGGCCCACGATCACGCGCTTGAAGCCAGCGAACACGCGCGGCTCGATCATGCCTTTCACCTGGCGATCAGCGAGGCATCCCACAACCCGGTGCTGGTACAGACCCTGCGCTCGCTGACAGACCTGCTGCTCAACACCGTCTTCGCCTCGGTCAACAACCTCTATCACCGCGAAGCCCAGAAACGGCAGATCGACCGCCATCACGCCAGGCTCTACAACGCCGTCACCGGCCGCCTGCCGGATCAGGCGCGCAAGGCCGCCGTGGCGCACATCCAGAGCATCTGCGACAACCTGCGCGAGATCGAGAACGAAGAACAGCGACTGGTCAGGGCCACCTTGCGCCTGGAGGGCTGGGCCTGACCTTGACAGCCACCGGTGAATGTCGCACTTTACGCATTGCGTAAATCGTTTACGAAAACCTGTTGACCAAAAACAATAACCAGCGTGCAGGCCTTCCCGTGGATCTATTCACCTACTACCGCTCGACCTCCAGCTACCGCGTGCGCATCGCGCTGGCGTTGAAAGGCCTTGAGGTCAATGCCATTCCCGTGAACCTGATCCGCGACGGCGGCGAACACCGCAAGCCCGAGTATCTGGCGGTCAACCCGCAAGGTCGGGTGCCGGCGCTTCGCCTGGAGAGCGGCGAGGTGGTGATTCAATCCATGGCGATCATCGAATACTTGGAAGAACGCTTCGCCCAGCCTGCGCTGCTGCCCGACGATCTGCTCGCCCGTGCCCGGCATCGGCAGGTGGCCGCCCTGATCGGCTGCGATATCCATCCGCTGCACAACGTCGCCGTGCTCAACCGCCTGCGCGGCCTGGGCCATGACGAAGGTGACGTGACGGCCTGGATCGGCCACTGGATCAGCGAAGGCTTCGCGGCCGTGGAAGCCTTGATCGGTGACAAGCAGTTCTGTTTCGGCGCGGTGGGCCTGGCCGATGTCTATCTGTTGCCACAGCTGTATGCCGCGCGACGTTTCAATGTCGATCTGAGCGCATTTCCGCGCATCTGCCGGGTCGAGGCGCTGGCGCTGGCCCATCCGGCGTTCCAGAAAGCGCACCCGGATGCGCAATCGGACAAGCCGGAGTAGTCTTTCCCTTATGAAAATCTTCGGTCTGCAACTGATCTTCGGCGACTTTCTCGCCCGCAGCGTACGGGGCATTCCCTGTGCGCCACCTGCTCGACTGTGAACTTCGCCAACCAGCATTTCACTTTTTAGCAGGAGCAAGACCGTGACTGATCTCTATGAAAACCCCATGGGCCTGATGGGCTTCGAGTTCATCGAATTCGCCTCGCCGACGCCCGGCTCGCTCGAGCCTGTGTTCCAGATGATGGGCTTCACCAAGGTCGCCAACCACCGTTCCAAGAACGTGGCGCTGTACCGCCAGGGCGCGATCAACATCATCCTCAACAATGAGCCTCACAGCGAAGCGTCCTACTTTGCTGCCGAGCACGGTCCTTCCGTGTGCGGTATGGCGTTCCGGGTCAAGGATTCGCAACAGGCCTACAAACGCGCGCTGGAACTGGGCGCCCAGCCCATCGAAATCGCCACCGGCCCGATGGAGCTGCGCCTGCCCGCGATCAAGGGCATCGGCGGCGCGCCGCTGTACCTGATCGACCGTTTTGGCGAAGGCACGTCGATCTACGACATCGACTTCGTGTTCATCGAAGGCGTCGAGCGTCATCCTGAAGGTGCAGGCTTACAGTTCATCGACCATTTGACCCACAACGTCTATCGCGGGCGCATGGCGTACTGGGCGAATTTCTATGAAAAGCTGTTCAACTTCCGCGAAATTCGCTACTTCGACATCAAGGGCGAATACACCGGCCTGACCTCCAAGGCCATGACCGCACCCGACGGCATGATCCGCATCCCTCTGAACGAGGAGTCGTCCAAGGGCGCGGGGCAGATCGAAGAGTTCCTGATGCAGTTCAACGGTGAAGGCATCCAGCATGTGGCGTTTTTCACCGACGACCTGATCAAGACCTGGGATCGCCTGAAAGCTCTGGGCATGCGCTTCATGACCGCACCTCCCGGCACCTACTACGAGATGCTTCAGGGGCGCATTCCCGATCACGGCGAGCCCGAGGCCGAGTTGCAGTCCCGCGGCATCCTGCTGGACGGCACTTCAGAGGGCGGCAACAAACGCCTGCTGCTGCAGATCTTCTCGGAAACCCTGATGGGCCCGGTGTTCTTCGAATTCATCCAGCGCAAGGGCGATGACGGGTTCGGCGAGGGCAACTTCAAGGCGCTGTTCGAGTCGATCGAGCGCGATCAGGTGCGGCGTGGGGTGCTGACCACCGACTAATGCATCTGTAGGAGCGCGCTTGGTCTGGGCCGCATTCGGACGACGGCGGTGTGTCTGCGCCAAATGTGCAAACTGAAACACCGCGTCGCGGGCAAGCGCGCTCCTACAGGGCTCAGGCTTTTGGCATTTTCCCACCCATCCGCGCGCTGATCGCGCGGGCGGTGTGCAGCAGTTTCTGCGCAGCCTGGGCCTGATGCTCACCGGTAAACACCGACGCCGATCCCACCACCGTCACCACGCCCACCAGCTTGTTGCCCATGGCGAACACCGGGGACGACACCGCATTGACGCCGGCCATCAACAACCCGTGGATCTGGTGCACGCAGGTGGCGCGGATTTCCTCGACATGACGCTCCACTTCCTTGAGCTGTGCAGCCGACAGCAGAGCCGACTCCTGCTCGCGCAGGGCAGCGGTTTCGGCATTCGACAAGAAGGTGTCGAACACCTGCCCCGTGGAGGAGCCGAGCAACGGCAGCACCGAGCCGATCTGCGTGACCAGGGTCACCGCGCCCAGGGACTGCTCGACGTACACCACGGTCGGCCCTTTGTTGCCCCACACCGCCAGGAAGCAGGTTTCGTTGAGTTCGTCACGCAGGGCGATCAGCTCGGGGGCCGAGATCTTCAGCACATCCAGTTGGCTCAAGGCGGCAAGACCAACCTGCAAGGCCGAGCGCCCCAGCCGGTAATGGTTGGTGGTCGGATCCTGCTCGGCAAAGCCGCTGTCCACCAGTGCCTGAAGGTAGCGATGCACCTTGCTGGCCGGCATCGAGACGTGCTCGGCGAGCCTGGACAGCGAGGTGGCGGGCGCCAGTTCCGCCAGGGCCTTGAGGATGCCGACGCCGACTTCGGCGGACTGCACTTTCTGTTGGCGGGGAGCGGGGGCGGTTGCGGATGAATCGGTCATGAGCAGGGCGTGCGCCGGTCTGGAAAGGCTGCTTTATAGCTTGACCGTTGCTCAAACTCAAATTACGTTATGCGTAATGCATTTACGTATAATATTACGATCACTGTAGGAGCGCGCTTGCCCGCGACAGGGTCGTGACAGCCAGCACAGATGTCTCAGGTAAATCGCAATCGCGGGCAAGCGCGCTCCTACACGCCAGGGCCCCCAATAACAACAAGAGGTCAAGATGTTCACCAAACCCGCATCCGAGCCGCTGAAATACCAGACCGGCTTCGGCAACCAGTTCAGCAGCGAGGCGGTGCCGGGTGCGTTGCCGGCCGGGCAGAACTCGCCGCAGCGCCATCCCCTGGGCTTGTACGCCGAGCAGTTCTCCGGCACCGCGTTCACCGTGCCTCGCGCCGAAGCACGGCGCAGCTGGCTGTACCGCATCAAGCCTTCTGCGGCCCATCCGCAGTTCAAGCGCCTTGAGCGTCAGATCACAGGCCTTGAACAAGGCCCGGTGACGCCCAACCGCCTGCGCTGGAACGCCTTCGACATCCCCGCTGAACCCACCGATTTCATCGACGGCCTCATCGCCCTGGCCAGCACCAGCGCGGCGGATCAGGCCGAAGGCGTGAGCGTTTATGTCTACACCGCCAACCAGTCGATGCAGCGTGCATTCTTCAACGCCGATGGCGAATGGCTGCTGGTGCCGCAACAGGGCCGCTTGCGCCTGGTCACCGAGCTAGGCCTGCTGGACATCGAGCCGCAGCAAATCGCGGTGGTTCCCCGTGGCCTGAAATTCAGCGTGCAACTGCTCGACGGCACGGCCCGCGGTTACCTCTGCGAAAACCACGGCTGCACCTTGCGCCTTCCGGACCTTGGCCCCATCGGCAGCAACGGGCTGGCCAATCCTCGGGATTTCCAGGTGCCGGTCGCCTGTTTCGAAAACACTGAACAACCCACAGTGCTGGTGCAGAAATTCCTCGGCGAGCTATGGGCGGCGCAACTGGAGCATTCGCCATTCGATGTGGTGGCCTGGCATGGCAACAACGTGCCATACAAGTACGACCTGCGCCAGTTCAACACCATCGGCACGGTGAGCTATGACCACCCGGACCCGTCGATCTTCACGGTCCTGACCTCGCCGGGAGTTACCCACGGTCAGGCCAACATCGATTTCGTGATCTTCCCGCCGCGCTGGATGGTGGCGGAAAACACCTTCCGCCCGCCGTGGTTTCACCGCAACCTGATGAACGAGTTCATGGGCCTGATCGACGGCGCCTACGACGCCAAGGCCGAAGGCTTCATGCCCGGCGGGGTGTCGCTGCACAACTGCATGAGCGCCCATGGCCCGGACAACGCGACGGCGGAAAAGGCCATCGCCGCTGACCTTGCGCCACACAAGATCGAACAGACCATGGCTTTCATGTTCGAGACCGGCAAGGTCCTGCGCCCCAGCCGTCATGCCCTACACTGCCCGCAACTGCAAGGCGACTACGACGCCTGCTGGAACGGCATCGCCAGAACCTTCAAACCTCTGGACACGGATAACCAACGATGAGTACTTCCCTTCATGCCCGCAGCTGGGTGACCTCTGCCAACGATCACCCGGATTTTCCGCTGCAGAACCTGCCATTCGGGGTGTTCAGCGCCAGCAACCTCAGCCGGCGCGGCGGGGTGGCCATCGGCGACTGCATTCTTGACCTGCAAGCTGCGCTGGAAAGCGGCTGTTTCACTGGGCAGGCGCGGATTGCCGCCGAAGCCGCAGGGCGCGGGCAGCTCAACGACTTCTTCGCCCTGGGCGCATCGGCGCGTCAGGCGCTGCGCCTTGAACTGCTGCAACTGCTGGACGAAAGCACCCCGGCCCGCGAAGACCTGCTGCACTCCATGAACGCCTGCCAGATGCACCTGCCGGCGCAGGTCGGCGACTACACCGATTTCTACGTGGGCATCCATCACGCCACCAACGTCGGCAAGCTGTTCCGCCCTGACAATCCGCTGCTGCCCAACTACAAGTACGTGCCCATTGCCTACCACGGCCGGGCGTCGACGCTGTGCGTGTCCGGCACGCCGGTCAAGCGCCCGAGCGGTCAGACCCTGGCCCCAGGCGCTGAAGCGCCCACCTTCGGCCCGAGCAAGCGGCTGGATTACGAGCTGGAAGTCGGGGTGTGGATGGGGCCGGGCAACGAGACCGGCGAGCCTATCGGCATTGGCCAGGCGGGTGAGCACATCGCCGGCTTCTGCCTGCTCAACGACTGGTCGGCGCGGGATCTGCAAGCCTGGGAATACCAGCCGCTGGGTCCGTTTCTGTCCAAGAGTTTTGCCACCAGCATTTCACCCTGGGTGGTGACCAGCGAGGCGCTGGCGCGGTTTCGCAGCGAGCAACCGCAGCGGCCTGAAGGTGATCCGCGGCCGCTGGAGTACCTGTTCGATGAGCAGGACCAGGAGCAAGGCGCGCTGGACATCGAGCTGGAGGTGCTGCTGCTGACCGCGCTGATGAAAGAGCAGGGCATGGCCCCGCAACGGCTGGCGTTGAGCAACACCCTGAACATGTACTGGACGGTGGCGCAGATGGTCACCCATCACAGCGTCAACGGCTGCAAGTTGCAGCCAGGGGACCTGTTCGGCACCGGCACCCTGTCCGGTCCGCAGCAGGGGCAATTCGGCAGCCTGCTGGAAATCACCGAAGGCGGCCGGCACTCGGTAGAGTTGCCGAGCGGCGAGACGCGCAAGTTCCTGGAGGCGGGGGACGAGGTGATTCTCAAGGCACGCTGCCGTCGCGATGGTGAGGTCAGCATCGGCTTTGGCGAGTGCCGCGGGGTGATTCTGGGCTAGTGTCGATCTGGCGATTACCCCGCACTGTAGGAGCGCGCTTGCCCGCGACGGCGGTGTGTCAGCCGATTCATCCGGCACAGGCACACCGCCGTCGCGGGCAAGCGCGCTCCTACAAAAAGCAGTATGCGTTCGTGCCCGCAGCAGTGAGCGTTAACCTCGGATAAATCCTTCGACCAACGACCCTGTTCTCGGCAAAAACCGCCCCTGCCGCTCACCCTGCACCTTGCCCTGGGCATAACTCAAATGCCCGTTCACCCACACCCCGTCGATGCCTTCGGCGGCGCGTTTGGGTTCCTTGAAGTCCGCCACGTCGCGCACCGTTTCAGGGTCGAACAACACCAGGTCGGCCCAATAGCCTTCACGCACGAAGCCGCGCTCGTGCAGGCCAAAGCGGGTGGCCGTCAGCCCCGTCATCTTGTGAATGGCGGTGTGTAACGGAAACAGTCCCAAGTCCCGACTGAAATGCCCAAGCACCCGAGGGAACGCACCCCACAGGCGAGGGTGTGGGAAAGGATCTTCCGGCAGGCCATCGGAGCCGATCATCGACAGGGGATGTTTCATGATGTTCTGTACGTCGTTTTCATCCATCCCGTAATACACCGCCCCAGCCGGTTGCAGCTCTTTCGCAGCGTCAATCAGCGACAGGCCCCAGTCGGCGGCGATGTCTTTCAGATCGCGCCCGCCCTGATCCGGGTGCGGCGTGGACCAGGTAATGGTGATGCGAAACGCATCGGTGACCTGCTTCAAGTCCAGCGTCGAGGAACTGGCGGCATAGGGATAACAGTCGCAGCCTACCGGGTGGTTCTGCGCGGCTTTTTCCAGCGAGGCCAGCAGTTGCGGGCTGCGGCCCCAATTGCCGGCACCTGCGCATTTCATGTGGGAAATGACCACCGGCGAGCGCGCATGGCGACCGATGTCGAAAGCCTCGTTCATGGCCTCCAGCACCGGTTCGAATTCGCTGCGCAGGTGCGTGGTGTAGACCCCGCCAAATGCGGTCAACTCTTCGGCCAGTTGCTTGACCTCATCGGTTTCAGCCGAATACGCCGTGGCGTAGGCAAGCCCTGTTGAAAGCCCCAGCGCGCCGTCCTCCAGGCTCTCGCGCAGTTGCTCGCGCATCGCGCTGATCTCGTCAGGTCTTGCTGTGCGAAACAGATCGTCCAGATGATTGCTGCGCAGCGCCGTGTGGCCGATCAGCGCCGCGACGTTGACCGCCGGGCGGGCCTTGTCCACGGCCTGGCGATAATCACGAAAGCGCGGATAGGCAAAGGCCTTGGCCGGGCCGAGCAAGTTCATCGGGTCCGGCGGGTCGCCGGCCAGGGTCACGGGCGAGGCACTGATGCCGCAGTTGCCGACGATCACCGTGGTCACGCCCTGAGTGATCTTGGGCAGCATCTCGGGGTGGCGGATTACCACGGTGTCGTCATGGGTGTGAACGTCGATGAATCCCGGCGCGAGCACCCGGCCCGCCGCGTTGATTTCCTCGCTGGCGGACACCCCGTCAAGGTTGCCGATGCGCTGGATGCGCCCGTCGCGGATCGCGACGTCGGCGCGCACGGCGGGGGTGTCGCTGCCGTCGATCACCAGCGCGTCGCGAATGATAAGGTCGTAAAGCATGTCAGTCTCCAAGCGGCAGGCCGTCGTCACCGCCGCGATAGTCATCCAGGGCCAGTTTGATCCGGCGCAGGCGTTCCTGATTGTCGTCCGGGGCCAGCAGGGCGAGCTCGGTGGCCAGCACGTCGATGGTCAGCAACATGCCGTAGCGCGCCGCCGTGGGTTTGTAGATGAAGTTGGTTTCGGCGATCTGCAGCGGCAGCACCACGTCGGCAAGCTGCGCCAGCGGCGAGTCGGGCAGGGTGATGGCCAGGGTTTTCGCGCCGTAGCTGCGGGCCAGACTCACCACCTCCAGCAGCTCCGGCGTGCGGCCGCTCAGGGAGCAGACGATCAGGCTGTGATCGGGCCCCAGGGTCGCGGCGATCAGGCGCATCATCACCGGGTCCCGGCTGGCGGAAATGGGATAGCCCAGGCGCACCAGGCGGGTCTGCAATTCTTCGCTGCACAGGCTGGAGCAGCCGCCCATGCCGAAGCTGTGGAGCATGCGCGCCGGGGCAAGCAGGGCCACCGCCGCCTTGAATCGCGCGTCGTCGAAGCCTGCCAGGTGTTGGCGCAGGGTCGATTCGATATCGCCGACGATCTGGGTGAAGAACGCCGATTGCTCCGGCGCCTGTTCCGGGTTCAGAAAGCGGCTGCCAACACCACTGGCCTGAGCCAGTTGCAGGCGCAGGTCGCGCAGATCCTTGCAGCCGATGCTGCGGGCAAAGCGCGACAGCGTGGCGCTGCTGACTTCGGCGCGGCTGGCCAGCTCGTCGAGACTGGCGCTGGCGGCGAAGGCGACGTCGCTCAGGATCAGCCGGGCGATCCGGCCTTCGCCGGCGCTGAAGGAATCCTGGCGGGCGCGGATCTGGTAAAGAATGTCCACTCAGAGCACCTGTGCCAGACCGAGTGTCAGGACGAACGCGATCACCGAGATCAGCGTTTCCAGGACCGTCCAGGTCTTGAAGGTTTGCGCCACTGTCATGTTGAAGTACTCCTTGATAAGCCAGAATCCGCCGTCGTTGACGTGGGAAAAGATCACCGATCCGGCGCCGGTCGCCAACACCAGCAGCTCCGGATGCGGATAGCCCAGGCCCATGGCCACCGGCGCGACGATGCCCGAGGCAGTGGTCATGGCAACCGTCGCCGAGCCTGTCGCCACGCGCATCAAGGCGGCGAACAGCCAGCCCATCAGCAGCGGCGAGAGGTGGAAGTCCTGGGCCAGGCCGACGATCTCGTTGGTCACGCCGCTGTCCACCAGGATCCGGTTCAGCCCGCCACCGGCGCCGACCAGCAGGGTAATGCTGGCGGTTGGGGCCAGGCATTCCTGGGTGAATTTGAGAATTGAATCACGATTGAAGCCCTGCGCGATGCCCAGTGTCCAGAAACTCAGCAATGTCGCCAGCAGCAGGGCGATCACCGAGTTGCCGATGAACAGCAAGAAGCTGTTGAAACCGCTGCCCGGCGTGGAAATCAGGTTGGCCCAACCTCCCAGCAGCATCAGGAACACCGGCAGCAGAATGGTCGCCATGGTGATGGCAAAACCGGGCAGTTGCTTGCGTGGTTCGCGGTCCAGAAACTGCTTGGCCAGCGGGTTTTCATCGGGCAGGTGGATGTGCGGCACGATGAGTCTGGCGTACAGCGGGCCTGCGATGATCGCGGTGGGGATGCCGATCAGAATCGCATAGAACAGCGTTTGGCCGACGGATGCCTGATAGGCCTGCACCGCCAGCATGGCCGCAGGGTGCGGCGGAACCAGGGCGTGCACCACCGACAGGCCGGCGACCATTGGCAAGCCGACCATCAGGATCGAAACCCCGACGCGGCGGGCGACGGTGAAGGCAATCGGCACCAGCAGCACGAAGCCGACCTCGAAGAACAGCGGCAGGCCCACCAGAAACGCGATGCAGACCATGGCCCAGTGGGCGTTGCGCTCGCCAAAACGGTCGATCAGCGTGCGCGCCACCTGCTCGGCACCGCCGGACTCGGCCATCATCTTGCCGAGCATGGTCCCCAGCGCCACCACCAGCGCGATGTGGCCCAAGGTCTTGCCGACACCGCCTTCATAGGAGGCAACCACTGAGGTGGCAGGCATCCCGGCCACCAGCGCCAGGCCGACGGACACCAGGGTGATGACGACAAACGGATTGAGACGAAAACGCGCGATCAGGACGATCAGGGCAATGATCGCGATGGCGGCATAAACCAACAGGGACAGGCCGGTAGACGGAGGCATGCAACGGTTCCTTGCAGAGAAGTTGAGGTCAGCTGGCGGGCGGCGGGCAGTGTCAGTCCGGGCGCAAACCAGCGATGAAAACGGTCTCGGCAGTGGGTGTTGCAAAGGTGTTGCAGGGTGAAACGAGGGTCGATAGGCGACGATCACAGGCAGGCATTGTTTTTATCTCTGATTTCGTGATGAAAATTAAATTACACGAAAATCGATAAAAATAGAAATATATGAAAATAACTTTCTCTCAGGCGGGTCCGGCTTGCCGGCGTCGGCGATCTTGAGGGCGCCATCGCGGGCAAGCGCGCTCCTACAGGGCTGAGGTCAGCCACACCCGAAGCAGCATGGCTTGCCGGCGGGAGCGCTCTCAAGAACGGCATCGCGAGCAAGCTCACTCCTACAGGGTTGAGGTGAACACACCCGTAGCAGTCCGGCTTGCCGGCGTCGGCGATCTTGAGGACGCCATCGCGAGCAAGCGCGCCGCTCCTACAAGGCTGGCGCAAGACCTGTAGGAGTGAGCTTGCTCGCGATCGCGGCGGCCCTGAAGACATTTGTGGCGACTGACACACCGCCATCGCGGGCAAGCGCGCTCCTACGGCGGGCGGTGACCACACCCGTAGCAGTCCGGCTTGCCGGCGTCAGCGTCCGCTGAACCGCTCCCGGTACGCCTGTGGCGTTACGGCCACCGCTCGCAGGAAGCTGCGGCGCAGGGTCTCTTCGGTGCCGAAGCCGCAGCGGTCGGCGATGCGTTTTATGGGCAGGGCGCTGTCGCCGAGCAAGCGCCGCGCTGCCTCGACCCGCAGCTGCTCGATGGCCCGGGCCGGGGTGTTGCCGGTGTGGGCGCGGTAGTGGCGCACGAAGCTGCGTTCGCTCATGCCCACTTGCGCCGCCAGGCTTGCGACCGACAGGTCGGCGGCCAGGTTATCGAGGATCCAGGCGTGCAGGTCGCCGAAGCGGCTGTCCTGGCTGCGGGTGGCGTGTTGCATCGACAGCGCGGTGCTGAACTGCGACTGCCCGCCAGGGCGTTTCAAAAACACCACCAGTTGCCGCGCCACTGCCAGCGCGGCGTTGCGCCCAAGGTCGGCTTCGACCAAGGCCAGCGCAAGATCGATCCCCGCCGTGACGCCAGCCGAGGTCCACAGTTTGCCTTCATTGATGAAAATCGGCTCAGGGTCGACCGTCAGCGCGGGATAGCTGCGCGCCAGGTCTTCGCAACTGTCCCAGTGGGTGACTACCCGGTGGCCGTCCAGCAACCCGGCCTCGGCCAGCAGAAACGCGCCGGTACAGACCGACGCCAGGCGCCGGGCGCTCGACGCCTGATGCCGAACCCAGTGCAACAAATCCTGATCCTGCAAGGCGACGTGAACACCCCAGCCGCCTGCGACGATCAAGGTATCGGACGCACCTTCGGGCAATGGATGACTGTGCAAACCCAGCCCGGCCGAGGATTCCACCCTGCCATTCTCCCGCGCAATAACGCTGGGCGAGTAGGGCGCCGGCAAGCCCTGTTCAGTTGCATGCACGTTGGCCGAGGCGAACACCTGCAGGGGGCCTGTAACGTCGAGCAGTTGCACGTTGGGGAACGCCAGAATATGGATAGGCCGGGCGTTGGTGGACATGGCGGCGCCTCACAGGAATTGGCGGAAAGTGTGGGTGATATGGCGTATCCGCCAGAGCCTATCTGGCTACAGTGAATTCGTCCAACCCACGCAATGCGAACAAGGAGCGATTTCCATGACCCTGCACATCGGCCTGCTGGTATTCCCCAAGGTTCAACAACTGGACCTGACCGGCCCCTACGACGTTTTCGCGACCATGCCGGGTGTCACCGTGCACCTGTTGTGGAAAGACCTCGAACCCCTGCAATCGAGTACCGGCCTTGCATTGGTGCCGACCGCCACCTTTGACGACTGCCCGGATCTGGACGTGATTTGCGTGCCCGGCGGGATCGGCATCAACGCGTTGCTTGAAGACGCCCAGACCCTGGCCTTCATCCAGCGCCAGGCGGCCAATGCGCAGTACGTCACTTCGGTGTGCACCGGGGCGCTGGTGCTCGGCGCGGCGGGCCTGCTCAAGGGCAAGCGCGCAACCACACACTGGGTGTCCCATGGGTTGCTGGAAAAATTCGGGGCAATTCCGGTCAAGGAGCGGGTGGTGCGTGACGGCAACCTGATGACCGGTGGCGGTGTCACCGCGGGCATCGATTTCGCCCTGACGCTGATCGGCGAGATCTTCGATGCGCAGAAATCCCAGACCATTCAGTTGCAGCTGGAATACGCCCCGGCGCCCCCGTTCGATGCCGGTCGCCCGGAATCCGCGCCTGCCGATGTGCTGGCGATTGCCAGCGAGCGTGCAGCGGCAGGGCTTGAGGAACGGCGGCAGATCGTCGAGCGGGTGGTGGCGGCCAGTCGTTAAACGGGCTTGGGGTTGGCGGGGATTTCGTACCAGCACAGGAACAGGTCCAGCGCCGACTCCACCACCGATTGCTGTTTTTCCGCGCTCAGCAGGGGCTCGTTGAGGGGCACCTGCGGCCAGAACGCGAACGCCTTGAGCAAGGCGTGGATCTGCGAGGCGGCAAAGCCCGGCTCGACGTCTTTCAGGCGTCCGTCCTGCTGGGCGCCGCGCACCCAGATGGTGAAGGTTTCTTCGCGCTGGTTCAGGCGGCTGACCCAGGCCTGGGCGCGTTCGGGGGAGTGAATCGTCGCGCCGATGGCCACCCGCGCCAGGTCGATAAAATTACTGTCACCCAAAGTCTTCATCTTGGTGTTGAGCAGGTCGCGCAATTGTTCACGCAAGGGCACCCCGGGGCGGTAGATATCCTCGGACTGGGCCGTGGCCTTGGCCCACAGGCGCTGAAGCATCTCGGCGAACAGCTCTTCCTTGCTCGGAAAGTGGTTGTACACCGTGCGCTTGGAAACTTCGGCCCGCGCTGCGATGCGGTCCATGCTGGTGACCTCGAAACCGTTGTCGCGAAACTCGGCAATGGCTGCCTGCACAATGGATTCACGTTTTCGGTCGGTCAGTCGCTGGGGGGCAGTCATGGCATCGCTTCTAGAAAATGGCACAGGTCGGAACCTGGCCCGACAAGAAAATTACACCGAGTAGTTTACTTCTCTTTGAGGATCGTGCAAGCTTGAAACTACACTGTGTAGTGTAAAGCGCTGTAACAACTTCTCGCTTACTTCTTCCCGAAGAATGCAACATTCTGCGATGCGTCCGCCGTCGCAGAAATCTCCACCCGTTTCATGGAGTCAGCACATCATGGCCTCGATCGAAAAGAACCTCGAACAAGCTCCCTCGTTGCCGGTCCTGTCCCGCCGGGATGGCCGCTATTTCAATCACAAGCCGATGCAGCGCGCAGGCTTCCTGAAAACCATGCGCATCTTCTGGAACGCGATGGTCAACAAACCCCGTCACACCCGTCCGGTGGGGGAGATTCCGGTTCAGCCGCTGTCTCGCCAGCAATTGCTGGCCGCGCCGAACAACACCGTGTATCGCCTGGGCCATTCGACTGTGCTGCTCAAACTGCGCGACCAGTATTTCCTCACTGACCCGGTGTTCGCCGAGCGTGCCTCGCCGATCCAGTGGGCAGGGCCGCAGCGCTTTCACCAGCCGCCGATCAGTCTGCATGAGCTGCCGCCACTGAAAGCGGTGATCCTGTCGCACAACCATTACGACCATCTGGACCACATGACCATCGGCGTGCTCAAGGACAAGGCCGAGCATTTCATCGCGCCGCTGGGGGTGGGTGACACCCTGATCGAGTGGGGCGTGCCGGCCGAGAAGGTGCAGCAACTGGACTGGTGGCAATCCGCGGAAATCCACGGCATCCGCTTCGTCGCCACCCCGGCCCAGCACTTCTCCGGCCGTACGCTGCGTGACGGCAACCAGACGCTGTGGGCTTCCTGGGTGATGATCGATGGCGAGCAGCGGATCTTCTTCAGTGGCGACACCGGTTACCACGCAGGCTTCAAGCTGATCGGCGAGCAATACGGCCCGTTCGACCTGACGCTGATGGAAACCGGCGCCTACAACGTCGACTGGCCCGATGTGCACATGCAGCCTGAAGAAACGCTGCAGGCGCATATCGATGTGCGGGGCAAATGGCTGCTGCCGATTCACAACGGCACCTTCGATCTGGCCATGCATGCCTGGCACGAACCTTTCGACCGGATCCTGGCACTGGCCTGGGACCGCAGCATTTCCATCACCACTCCGGAAATGGGCCAGCCGTTCTACATCGACTACCCAAGCCGTGGCGAGGCCTGGTGGATGAAGGTCGAGAAAGCGGTCGAAGCCCCGGCGCCGCGTCGCTGTGGACGGCGCTGCAATCGCCAGCAGGTGGCAAGCCGCGGCTAGGCCCGCATTTGCCGGATCAGCATCAGGGCTTCCTCCTTGAACAGCGGTTGCTTCATACGCTCTGCAAGTAACGCGACTTCACGTTCGCGTTCGCAGCCGATCACCGCGGCCACCTTGCCCTGTTTGCACAGCAGGGCCAGGAAGTCGAAGGATTCCGGTTCGCCCAGATAGACCTCATCGTCCCAGTCGTCTGCGTGGCCGAGGTAGTCCAGGCGCTTGCCGAAGTGGAAGGTCCAGAAGTACGGCACGTCGGTGTAATGCTGATTGCCGCCGAGCATGTTGCTGGCGGCGATACGTGCCTGTTGCTGGGCCAGGCGCCAGTGTTCGATGCGTTGCGTAGCGCCGTTCATGGGGAAGGTCGCGATATCACCCGCCGCCCACACGTCCTTGCCTGCCAGCATGCCGCTGTTGACGGCCAGCGAGCCGTCTTCTTCCAGCTGCAGACCATCGATGAACTGCGTGGCGGGCCCGACCCCGATGCCGATCAAGGCCAGGTCCGCCGGCAACTTCTCGCCATTGTTCAGCACCGCTCTCTCCAGGCGCCGGCTGCCCTTGTGAATATTGCCCTCGAAGCGTGTGACTTCCACGTGGGTGCGGAACAGCACCCCGTTGGCTTCGTGCAGCGTACGAATGGCCTTGCCGATCCGTTCGCCGAGCTGGGCGGCGAACGGGATTTCATGGCGAGCGATCACCGTCACTTCAACCTTGTGCTTGCGCAGGGCCGAGGCCGCTTCCAGGCCAATGAAGCTGTCGCCGACGATCAGCGCGTGGCTGCCCGAGGGAGCGGCGGTCAGGATCTTCTTCGCGTCGCCGCGGCTGCGCAGGGTCAACACCTGCGGCAGGTCGGCGCCAATCAGCGGCAGCGTGCGCGGTTCGCCACCGCTGGTAATCAGCGCGGCGTCGTAGTCGAAACGACGGCCATCGGCCAGGATCAGCCGCTTGTTGACCACGTCCAGCTTCATGACTTCGCCATGGATGCGTTCGATACGGTTGTCCTGGTAATAGATTTCCTTGCGCAGCGGTGGGGTCTCCTCGGGCTGCATCTCGGCCGAGAGCACGAATTTGCTCAGCGCGGTGCGGTCGTAGGCGGGGTGGCGTTCGCGGTCGATCAACAAAAGCTGGCCGTTGAAGCCGTTGTCGCGCAGGGCACACACAGCAGCCGTGCCCGCAGCACCGGCGCCGATGACCACGAAGCAGCGGTTGTCGAACGGCAATTGGCGGTACGTCGAGTGCGCAGGGTGCTCCTCGACGTGGATCTGGTCTTCGATGATCTGCACCGGGTAGCGCACCAGCGCATCCAGCGCCGGCGGCTCGCACAGGCTGCCATCCTCGATGGCGAATTCGGCCTTGTGCCATGGACAGATCAGATGCCCGTTGCACACCGCGCCATCGGCCAGCGGCGCGCCGGCATGAGGACACTCGGCCTGGTAGGCGCGCACCTCGTCGGCATGGCGAACCAGCACGACCTTGATGGCGCCAACTGCAACCTGAATGCCGCGATCTTGACGAAGATCGGCCAGGCTGGCGACTCGATGCATAGCCATTTCACATTCTCCCAGGCTTTCTTTTGGGAGTCGGTGGGTCTGGCAGAGGTTCAGTAAATCTCAGCGCACCAATCCCAATCGTTCATGCCACTCGGCAATCGATTCCTCTGGATACTGCTCGAATTGCTGATCCTTGGGCCCGGCCTGTACCTCGACCCACGAGGCCTTGGAGTCCAGCAGCAGGTGCGTGTGCTCGGGCGGGGTGGGCAATGGCGTGTCGATGGCGCTGGCGAAGGGGTGAATCAGCTCCGGCCACTCGGGGCTGAACAGCCACAGGCCGCTGCCGCAGTGCTTGCAGAAATGTCGCTCGGCGCTGCTGGTGCCGACGTGGTGCTGCTCGTCGTCGCGCATCTTGGCGTGGTAGATCGCGATGCTGCTCTTGCCCTTGACCTTCAGGCTCTTGGCGTCGCCGCCCAGATTGATCGAGTAGCCGCCACCGCCCTGGGTCTTGCGGCAGATCGAGCAATAGCAACGTTGATAAGGGTAGGGGTGGGCGCTGGTCAGGCTGAATTCCACCGCGCCGCAATGGCAGGAACCTTCCAGGTGCATGGCGTTTTCTCCAATCGGGAATGACAGACTCTTAGGTCTAGACCTCAGCCCTCCTTCAGGTTCGAAGTTTTTTCTCGAACGGGTGTTCGCTTTATTCATTCGAGCAGCCCTAAAGAAGCGGCTGGCCGCGTCGATAGGTGTGGGTTGTACGATGACATCTGTCACCACTACCCTCTAAAAACAACGAGCCTACGGTCATGAACCTACGCAACCTGACCATCGCCCGCCGCGCGGGCCTTGGATTTACCCTGATTTCCCTGCTTGTCGCCGTGCTGGGCTGGTTCGCCCTGAGCCAGATGTCCACGATTCGCCAGAGTGAGGTGGCGGTAGAGAGCAACTGGGTGCCGAGCATGCGCCTGGTCAATGACATCCGCGAAGCCATGCTGCGCATTCGCACCATCTCCCTGCGCATGGCGCTGGACACCGACCCCAACAACGTCAGCGTGTACAGGGGCCAGATGGACGCCCGCTCCAAGGTGCTGAACGAGAAGCTGACCAGCCTCGACACTTACATCGACACCCCCGAAGAAAAGGTGTTGTACGACAAGTTTCGCAACACCCTGGGCGATTACCAGCGCGGCCTGAGCCAATCCTTCGTGCTGGCCCAGAGTGGCGATCTGAAGGCGCTCAATACCTTGCTGCTGGTGGACATGAAAACCGCCGTGGACAACTCCGGCTCGCAACTGGGTGATCTGGCGGACTTCTACACCCACAGGATCGAACTCGAAGGCACGGCGGCCCAGGCCCAATACAGCCAGTCGCGCACGGTGGTGCTGGTGTTCGTGTTGATCGCGGCGCTGTCCACCGTGGTCCTGGCGCTGTGGCTGACCCGCAGCATCATCCTGCCGCTGGAAGATGCGGTGACCGCCGCCGAGTTCGTGGCCAAGGGCGATCTGACCCATGACATTCGCGTCGAAGGCAAGGACGAAGTCACCCGCCTGCTGCGCGCCCTGCAACAAATGCAGAACAACCTGCGCAGCACCCTGAGCCTGATCGGCAGTTCGGCGAGCCAGTTGGCGTCGGCAGCCACCGAGCTGAATTCGGTGACCGAAGACAGCCATCGCGGCCTGCATCAGCAAAATGCTGAAATCGAGCAGGCCGCCACCGCCGTCAACGAGATGACTTCGGCAGTGGAGGAGGTGGCGCGCAACGCGGTGTCCACCTCCCAGGCGTCCAGCGAGTCCAACGACGCCGCGCAGGATGGCCAGGCGCGGGTGATCGAAACCGTGACCTCGATCCAGAACCTGTCCAGCAACGTGCAGCAGACCTCGGTGCTGGTGCAGAACCTGGCCGATCAGTCCCAGGACATCGGCAAGGTGCTGGACGTGATTCGCTCCATCGCCGAGCAGACCAACCTGCTGGCGCTCAACGCGGCCATCGAGGCGGCGCGGGCTGGTGAGTCGGGCCGTGGCTTTGCGGTGGTCGCCGATGAGGTCCGCGCCCTGGCCCATCGCACCCAGCAATCGACGCTGGAGATCGACAAGATGGTGTCGACCATGCGCAGCGGTTCCAGCGAGGCGCTGGAGTCGATGCTGGTCAGCCGCAATCAGGCGTCCACGACCCTGGAACTGGCGCAGGGCGCTGGCGAATCACTGAACCGGATCACCTCGTCGATCAACCAGATTTCCGAACGCAACCTGGTGATCGCCAGCGCAGCCGAGGAACAGGCGCAGGTGGCTCGGGAGGTGGATCGCAACATCGTCAATATTCGCGATCTGTCGCTGCAGTCTTCGTCCGGGGCCAACCAGATCAGTGCGTCGAGCAATGAGCTGTCGCGTCTGGCGGGGGAGTTGAATCAGGTGGTGACGCGCTTCCGCGTTTAACGGCTCTCCCATTGTAGGAGCGCGCTTGCCCGCGACGGCGGTGTGTTAGCCACATCGTTGTCACAGGCACACCGCCGTCGCGGGCAAGCGCGCTGCTACACGGGCCTGCATAAACGTTTCATCTCATTCACTTGCCTGCGCCTGTCTTCGCCTTGCATCATGCCCCCGACCAATAATTCCTGGCGGGCCGAACCCGCCGACACGGCTGGAGAAAGGCAATGGATGATGTGAATGGTGGTGCAGGCAGCTGGCTACGCTCCCCGCTGCACAAGGGCTGGCTGGCTCAGGAAGGCCTGCGGTTGCTGGGGTTTGCCAAGGCCTCGCGTTTGCCCGAAGGCTTCGGTGCGCTGGATGATTTCGGCCGGTTGCCTGCCGACGCAGTCGCCGAAACCCTGATCACCGCCCGCATGACCCACAGCTTTGCCATGGCCCACATCAGTGGCATTCCCGGCTTCGCCGAACTGGTCGATCACGGCATCGCCGCGCTGGCCGGGCCGCTGCGTGATGCCGAGCACGGCGGCTGGTTCGACCGGCCCCAGGCGCACACCAGCAATACCGGCAAAGCCGCCTACTTGCATGCGTTCGTCGCCCTGGCGGCCAGTTCCGCCGTGGTTGCGCGACGCCCCGGCGCCCAGGCGCTGCTGGAACAGGCGATCCAGATCATTACCCAGCATTTCTGGAGCGAAGAAGAGGGCACGGTGCGTGAATCTTTCGCCCGCGACTGGAGCGAGGAAGAAAGTTATCGCGGTGCCAACAGCAACATGCACAGTACCGAAACCTTCCTCGCCCTGGCCGATGTGACGGGCGACGGGCGCTGGCTGGACCGTGCGCTGCGCATCGTCGAGCGGGTCATTCATCAACATGCCGCGAGTAACGATCATCAGGTGATCGAGCATTTCACTGCCGACTGGCAGCCGGTGCTCGATTACAACGCCGACCGTCCGGGGGATGAATTCCGCCCCTACGGCACTACCCCCGGTCACGCCTTCGAATGGGCGCGGCTGGTGTTGCACCTTGAGGCCGCGCGACAGAAAGCGCAGATGCCCACGCCATCGTGGCTGCTCGAAGATGCCCGCGGGCTGTTTGAAAACGCCTGCCGCTATGGCTGGGACGTCGATGGCGCACCGGGGATCGTCTACACCCTGGACTGGGAAAACCGCCCGGTGGTTCGCCATCGTTTGCACTGGACCCACGCCGAAGCGGCGGCGGCCTCGGCGGCGCTGCTGCAACGCACAGGCGAGCAGCAATACGAGACATGGTATCGCACGTTCTGGGAATTCAACGAGACGTTGTTCATCGACCGTGAACACGGCAGCTGGCGCCACGAGCTGAACCCGCAGAACCAGCCCAGCGCCGACATCTGGCCGGGCAAGCCCGACCTGTACCATGCGTACCAGGCGACGTTGTTGCCGGTCTTGCCACTGGCCGAGAGCCTGGCGACAGGGCTTGCGCACTACGCCTGACCTCAAGACCGCCCCCGCCGGCAAGCCGTGCTGCTACGGGGATGGTGTTGGCTGCGCGATCCGCTTCTGGCCGCAGGCCGTAGCAGCCGGGCTTGCCCGCGGGAGCGGTTTCAAGCCAAACGCTGTGTCACGCGAATCACCTGGCGGGCGATGTAGGCGCCGGTGACGATCACGCCGAACAGGCGCAGGGTCTGCATGGCCAGCACGAAGCCGACGTCGGAATGGGTGTCGATGGCGATGATCGCCATGGCGTCCAGGCCGCCGGGGCTGGTGGCCAGGTACACCGAGAGAAAATCCTTGCCCATCATCTCGGCGATGATCCAGGCGGAAATCGCGCACAGCAGGATCAGCAACAACGACCCCATGATCATTGCCGGAAGCCGCCGCCACACGTACCTGATGGTCGCCCGGTCGAAGCGCAACCCGATGTAACTGCCGATCGCACCGTAGGCGATCGCCAGCAGCCACGTCGGCATGGTGATCTGCAGCAGCCCGCTCAATTGCAGCGCGCCGCCCACCAACAGCGGCACCAGCAAGGCACCTGCGGGAAGACGACCTCCGAGGGTCACGCCGACCACGATCACCAGCAGGCTCAGCCCCAGGTTCAGCAGATTGACACCCTGCATCAGCGCATCGGTGCTGTGGGCCGCAGTGCCACCGCCCTCGACCCCGATCACCCGGCTGACCAGCGCGCCGATCATCACCACGCACACCACCCGCACGTACTGCATGGTCGCGACCACCCGCGAATCCGCGCCGTAATCCTCGGACATAGCCACCATCGCCGACGCTGCACCCGGCGAGGTGCCCCAGGCGGCAGTGCTGCCCTGAATCCCGCCCCAGCGGGCCAGAGCCACGCCCACCACCGCGCTCAAGGCGATGGTCAGAACCGTGGCGAACACCATCACGTGCCAGGATTGCATGGCCGTGAGCAGCACGCCCATGGTCATCGAATGGGCCACCAGCACACCGACCGTGCCCTGACCCAGGCGAAACACCTGCTTGTTCAGGCGAATCGTCGCGCCCGACACACCGAAGCCGATGGCGACCAGCATCGGGCCGAGGAACAGCGCCGCCGGCACGTTGAAATACTTGAAGGCTTGACCGGCACTACCGGCCAGGAGGATGAGCAAGGACCATTGCAGCAATGGGTGCAGACTTTCGAGGGAAAACGAGGCGGGGCGCGACAACGAGGATCTCCAGTGCATGGGCTTTTCCTGATGGAGTTCGTCCAATGCTCAGAAGTATCGACAGTTCAATCGATCAAGTCTATTTTCTAATAATCATGAATTGATAACTCTGGTTTATATATGGACCTGCGGGACCTGACCTATTTCGAAACCATCGCCGAGCTTGGCCACCTGGGCCGTGCTGCGGAAAAACTCAATCGCAGCCAGCCGGCGCTGACCAAGAGCATCCAGCGCCTTGAAGAGTCCTTTGGCACCAAGCTGTTCCAGCGCGACGGGCGGCGCATCAAGCTGACGCCGGTGGGGGAGCTGTTGCAGGCGCGGGGCAAGATGTTGCAGCAGAGCATCGCCCAGACCCAGCGCGAAGTGCGTGATTTCGCCAGCGGCGCGGTGGGTGAGATTCGCCTGGGTTGTGCCTCGACCATGGCCGAATACCTGCTGCCGGAGCTGACCGACGCGTTGCTCAAGCGCGCCCCGGACATCACCCTCAAACTGGTGATCGGCCAGGATGACATGCTGCGCGAGCAGCTGCGGTCAGGGCATCTGGACATGATCATCTGCGCCCAGCGCAGCGTCGAAGACGAGTTCGCCGCGCACCCGATCCTCACCGATGAAGCGGTGGTGATCGCCAGCCGCAATCATCCGATCTTCAACACGCCGTATCAGATGAGCGATCTGTGCGGTTATCGCTGGGTGCTGCCGCCACCGGGGGTATCGTCGCGAATCTGGGTCGATGAAGCCTTCGCCCGCCACAACCTGCCGCTGCCGGTGGTGCAGATCGAGGCCAACTCCATTTCGCTGTTGCCCAGGCTCATCGCCCAGACCAACCTGCTGAGTTTCATCGCCAGGGAAACCCTGGAATATGGCAAGAACATGCAATATCTGCGGGAAGTGCCGCTGCAAGCTACCACCATGGCGCGGACCATTTGCGTGATCCTGCGCCGCGAGGGCTACCTGTCGCCAGCGGCCCATGCCATGGCCCAGATGCTGCGCGACAACGGCGGCGCCTTTTTCAGCTGGGTGTGATCCGGGCAGGTTCTGGACTAACCTTGGACTATCGACAAGAGGAGAAATCGAAGATGCAGGTACAGCCACACACTTTCGGCAAGCACACTCTGGTGCCCTATTTTCTGAACGATGAAGACCACCATTTTGGTGGCGACCAGTCCCCGCTCAATGATTCGGACGCCGACGAAGACACCGAATCCCTGGAGGAACTGGATCTGGGTGATCTGAGGCTGGACGAGTTCGCCGACGCCGACAAGCTGGATATCGGGTCGTCGACGCTGGGTTAATACGCCGTCCACTTTCAGGGGCTGGCAAGCTGGCCCCTGTGATGGCTGCCGTTAATCGGGGCAGGCACAAATGCCGCTGGAATCTGTACGGATAGACAGTATCCTTACCAGTTCCTGCCAGCCGTCACGTGATCCCATTGTGAGCCTTTCTCCCCTCGACAACCCTTTCTATTACCTGGAAAACTTCCGCCAGGTATTGAGCTGGATCGGCCAGCGCTACGGCGATCTGCTGATCGATGAGGAGCGCAGTTTCATCAAAACCTTCGCCCGCCTGCCGCAGTCGGCCCAGGCGCTGCTGGTGAGGATGGTGATGCGCAAGGGGACGCACTTTCGCGCCAGTAAGCTCGATTACGCCGAGATTGGCGATGCGCGCCTCGCGGTCGCGCCATTGATCGAATGCGGCTGGGTCGATGGCCAGCCACCTCTGGATCTCACGGCGCTGTTCGGCCTGTTGCGCAAGGACGAACTGGCCCAGTGCTTCAAGGTGCACCGCGTCAAAGGCGCGGAAAAGAAGGCCGACCTGCTGCAGCGCCTGTTGCCCGATTACAGAGGTGCGCAACCTTTGGCGCAGTGGTTTTCAGGCCTGGACGAGTCGATCTTCGCGCTGCAAGTCATGCCCTTGTGCGATCGTCTGCGGCTGTTGTACTTCGGCAACCTCTATCAGGAATGGTCGGAGTTCGTGCTGTCGGATCTGGGGATCTATCGTTACGAAAAAGTCGAGTTTTCTGTCGAGTCCCGGGGCATCAGCCAGCGGGCGGACATCGACACCTGCCTGCATCTTCACAGCTGTCGTCAGGCGCTCGACGAGGGGGGTGAACTGCAAGCTCTGGCTGACCAGGCGCTGGCGATTTCAACTGACAACCCGTGGCTGGCCATGCGTCGGGCCAAGCTGTTGTTCCAGATCGGCTATCAGGCTGAACGTGAGCAGGATTGGCCGCTGGCGCTGAGCGTTTATGTGCAGTCCAGTTATCCGGGGGCCCGGGTGCGCAGGATCCGGGTGCTTGAGCGCGCCGGGCAATTCGTCGAAGCCATGGCGCTGCTGAACATTGCCGAGGCGGCGCCGCAGAACGACGAAGAAACCCAGCACCTGATGCGCATCGCCCCACGCCTGCAGCGCAAGCTGGGGCAGGGCAGCACAAAGCGCAAGGCGGCGCGAGTCGTCACCCGGCTGGACTTGAGCGTGGTGCCGTTGCCTGATTGCAGTGTCGAGCAGTTGATTGGGCAGCATCTGGCTGAAGCGGGCAGCGAGGTGCATTACGTGGAGAATGCGCTCATCAATTCGTTGTTCGGATTGTTGTGCTGGCCGGCGATTTTCGCGCCGTTGCCGGGGGCGTTTTTTCACCCGTTTCACAGTGCGCCGAGTGATCTGTACAGCCCGGATTTCTATCAGCGTCGCGCCGGGGCGTTCGATGGGTGTCTGGCGGCGCTGGCGGACGGTCGTTATCAGGCGCTTATCCGGCAGAACTATGTGGACAAGTTCGGTTTGCAATCGCCGTTCGTGTTCTGGGGCGCGCTGACGCCAGAGCTGCTTGAAACAGCGCTGCATTGCCTGCCTGTGCAGCATTTGGAGCGCTGGTTCCGCCGCTTGCTGCAGGACATCAAAGCCAACCGCACAGGCATGCCCGACCTGATCCAGTTTTATCCCGAGCAACGCAGCTACCGCATGATCGAGGTCAAGGGCCCCGGCGACCGCTTGCAGGACAACCAGTTGCGCTGGCTGGATTTCTGCGCCGAACATGGGATGCCGGTGGTGGTGTGTTATGTGCAGTGGGCCGAAGAATCCGCCCTGGCCGGGTGATGCGGCGACCATGAGGACGCCCCCGCGGGCAAGCCCGGCTTCTACGGTTTCGTGGTGTGCCCCGGTTCCGCTTCTGGCCGAAGGCCGTAGCAGCACGGCTTGCCGGCGGGGTCGCCGCTGCTCCCTGTAGGAGCGCGCTTGCCCGCGACTGCGGTCTGGCTGCACCTGAATGTGCAACTGATCCACCGCCATCGCGGGCAAGCGCGCTCCTACGGATTCGTGTTGTAAGGGAATGGTCGATACACCGACACCCCCGTAGCAGTCCGGCTTGCCGGCGTGACGTTTTCAGGGGTGCCGCCGGGATCCGCCTACCGTTTGACCTTCTTCGGCGGCGACGGCAGTGGTGCGAACAAAGCTTCGATGTCTTCGTCCTGAAGTTTCCAGTCGCCGCTGACCCGGCCGTCGAGCACGCCTGCGGCCAGTGCCGATTTTTCCTTCTGCAGGTGCTGGATCTTCTCTTCCACCGTGCCCTTGGCGATCAGCTTGTAGACGAACACCGGTTTCTCCTGGCCGATGCGGTACGCCCGGTCGGTCGCCTGGTTCTCCGCCGCCGGGTTCCACCAGGGGTCGTAGTGAATCACCGTGTCGGCAGCGGTCAGGTTCAGCCCGGTCCCACCGGCCTTGAGGCTGATGAGGAAAATCGAACGCTTGCCGCTCTGGAAATCCTGCACCGGGGTGCGGCGGTCCTTGGTGCGGCCGGTCAGCAGGGCGTATTCGACGCCACGCTGTTGCAGCTCGGCCTCGATCAATTCCAGCATCGAAGTGAACTGCGAAAACAGCAGGATCTTGCGATTCTCCGCCAGTAACTCTTCGAGCATGTCCATCAGGCTTTGCAGCTTGGCCGAGCTTGAATGGCGGCTGTTCACCGGCACGCTGTTGACCAGACGCAAATCGCAACAGACCTGACGCAATTTGAGCAACGCCTCCAGGATGATGATCTGGCTGCGCGCCACGCCCTTGCGAATGATCTCTTCGCGGACCTTCTTGTCCATCGCCAGACGCATGGTTTCGTACACGTCGCGCTGGGCGTCGTTGAGTTCGACCCAATGCACGATCTCGGTCTTGGGCGGCAGTTCGGTCGCGACCTGCTCCTTGGTGCGGCGCAGCAGGAACGGCTTGATTCGCGCGTTCAGGTGCTCAAGGCGCGCCTCGTTGCCGGACTTCTCGATGGGCGTGCGGTAGTTGCTGTTGAACTGCTTGGCATCGCCCAGCCAACCCGGCATCAGGAAATGAAACAGCGACCACAGCTCGCCCAGGTGATTCTCCAGCGGCGTGCCTGACAGGCACAGGCGCTGCCGGGCGTTGAGCTGGCGCGCGGCCTGGGCGGCCTTGCTGTTGGGGTTTTTGATGTACTGGGCTTCATCGAGCACCAGCACATGCAGCAGCTGCTTGCTCAGAAGCTCTACATCACGCGGCAGCAGGGCATAGGTGGTGAGAATCAGGTCGTAGTCCTGCAGGCTCTCGTATTCCTGATGCCGATTGGCGCCGTACAGCGCCAGCACCTTGAGCTGCGGCGTGAAGTGCCTGGCCTCGTCCAGCCAGTTGGGGATCAGGCTGGTGGGCATCACTGCCAGCGCCGGTCGGTCCAGCCGCCCGGCCTGTTTCTCCACCAACAGATGCGCGAGGGTTTGCAGGGTCTTGCCCAGGCCCATGTCGTCGGCCAGCACGCCGCCGACTTCCAGCTCGCGCAGGGCCTGCATCCAGCTCAGGCCTTCGAGTTGGTAGGGCCGCAGCGTGGCGTTGAGGCCTTGCGGAATCTGGACCTTGGCGTCCTTGATGTTGACCAGCCGTTCGGAGAACTGCCGCAGGCGGTCGCCGCCTTGCCACACCAGCGGCAGGTCGTCGAGTTGCTTGAGACGCGTGGCGTCGGCGGTGTTCAGGCGGATGGCGTCGTTGCCTTCCTCGCGCCAGTAGAAATCGCCAAGGGTCGCCAGCACGTTTTTCAGCCGGCCATAGGGCAGGGCGACTTGGATCGGGCCGCCACCGCGCTGGGTGAAGTGATTCAACTGCACCAGCAGTTGTTCGTCATCGCGACGCTTGGCGATGCCGCTGGCGGTCATCAATTCGGGATGCGTGCGCAGCAGGTTGATCAGGATCGGCAGCAGGCTCAGGCGCTCGCCGTTGACGATGATACCCAGCTCCAGGTCGAACCAGTCGTGCTCGGGTTCTTCATCGACCACCGCGTACCAGTCGTCGACCGGCGTCACGTCAAAGCCGAACTCTTCGTTCATCTCCACGTGCCAGCCATCGGCGCGCAAGGTCGGCAGCTCATCGAGCATGAAACTCAACCAGGCCTTGTCGGTAGGCAGCTCGAACATTTCCCCGGCGCTGTCGGGCAACGCCTTGCTCTGGCGCGTGGCGATGCGAAAACCGATCTCCTGCAACTGCTTGCGGTACTGGTTTTCGCGGTCCAGATGGCGGCGCAGGCGCAGGGTTTCCTCGGGCAGGTGGCGCACGATATCGCTGGAGCGGCCCGGGGCTGGCACGCCCGAGGTGTAGAACTCCTCGTAGCGGAAAGCCAGGGCGGCGCGGTGCTGGATATGCCGCTGCATCTTGCCGTTGCGCGGCTCGTAGGCGCTGAACTCGAAACTGGCGAGGATCAGCCGTGGCACGGGCTGGATGTCGTCGATGATGCGTTCCGGCAGCGCGGGCTTTTCCTCGGCCTTGGGCGCACGCGATGCGCTGTCGCGCTCGACGGCGGCGAGGATGCCGGATTTGTTCTCCGGGTCCTGCAGGAAGAACAGCGCCGCCGCACAGTGCTTGCAGTTATTCCTGACAGGGCAGGTGCACTTGCCGATGACGAAATTGCGCGTGCGCTCGGGGTCCTTGAATTGCAGGGTCTGGGTGTAGATCTCAAGGCTCGAGCCACGGCACACGGTGCGGACCAGGTCGGCGCTCAGGTGCTGCAGCGCCACGCGTTTCTGCCGGGCATAGTCATGCCCGCGTTCCACGCTCTGAGCCTTGAATAGCGGTTCCCATGGCAGGGCCAGGGCTTTTTCCAATAGGGATGACACGTCTTGCCCTACGTCAACGCGGTGCTTGAAGGGGAGAAACCTTGATCAGCATGGCCAGGCTCCCGTTGTCCAGGTAGGTCAATTCGCCGTTCCTGACCCGGGTCGCCTGGCGCATGCGTTCGCTGGTCACCAGCACGCCATGATCGTCCAGCTGATTGACCCAGAAGTTGGCGTCGATATCCGTAAAGCGCGCCAGGCCCAGGCTCACCGTACCCTCGATGGGGAAGTGGCCGAACTGCTCGGTGCCGCTGCTGATCGCCACCTTGCTCGGGGTGGCGCTCAGTTGTTGTTGCCAGGCGCGGTGCAGCAGCACCTTGTAGCCTTCGCTGGCTTTCAATTTGTCGACCAGCGCGTCCAGTGCGGTGGTGGTCTGGTTATCGGCTCCCAGCTTCTGCGCGCCGGCGGCCCAGTCTTCGGGGGCCGCCTGATTGGTCGCGGCAGGCTCGCCGCTCTGGCGGAACAGGATCAGTTCGACCTGGTAGGCGCCATCGGCGAATGCCGCAGGGGCGATCAGCACCAGCAGCAGGGTGAACGTGTGAAGCAGACGCATGTACTTTCCTTAAGCCGATTTTTTAGGGGGCAGCGGGGTCAGCCGCTCGAACAGCGCTTCGAGCGTGTTGAAGCGCTCCTCGGGACGCTCCATCGGCACCATGAACTTGAACAGCGTGGCACCTTCGAACTTGTAGCGTTTGGGTTGCCCCTGAATCAGCTTGATCAACGTCAACGGGTCTACTGGAGTATCGGCGGCGAATTCGATTCGTCCACCTTGCGGGCCCGCATCGACCTTCTTGATGCCCAGTTGCTCGGCCTTGAGCTTGAGCGCGGTCATGCGCACCAGGTTCTTGGTCGGCTCCGGCAGCAGGCCGAAGCGGTCGATCATTTCCACTTGCAGGTCCTTGAGGCCTTCCTCGTCGGCGGCGTTGGCGATGCGTTTGTAGAGGATCAGCCGCGCGTGGACATCCGGCAGGTAGTCCTCGGGAATCAGCCCCGGCACCCGCAGGTTGATTTCCGGGCCACCGCCCAGCGGCTGCTCCAGGTTCGGCTGCTCGCCCTTGCGGATCGACTTCACCGCGCGCTCGAGCATTTCCATGTAGAGGGTGAAACCCACAGCCTGGATCTGCCCGCTCTGGCCTTCGCCCAGCAATTCGCCCGCGCCACGGATTTCCAGGTCGTTGGTGGCCAGCACGAAGCCCGCGCCCAGGTCCTGGGTATTGGCAATCGCCTCCAGGCGCTTTTCGGCATCCGGGGTGATCTGTTTGCGCGGCGGCGTCAGCAGGTAGGCATAGGCCTGGTGGTGACTGCGCCCGACCCGGCCGCGCAACTGGTGCAGCTGGGCCAGGCCGAACTTGTCGGCACGCTCGATGATGATGGTGTTGGCGCTCGGCACGTCGATGCCGGTCTCGATGATGGTCGAGGCGATCAGCACGTTGAAGCGCTTGTGGTAGAAGTCGCTCATGACCTGTTCCAGGTCACGCTCGTGCATCTGCCCGTGACCGATACCGATCCGCGCTTCGGGCACCAGTTCGGCGAGGTCGGCGGCGCATTTCTCGATGCTCTTCACATCGTTGTGCAGGTAGTACACCTGCCCGCCGCGCAACAGCTCGCGCAGCAGCGCCTCTTTCACCGTGGGCTTGTTCTGCTCCATGACGAAGGTGCGCACCGACAGGCGCCGGGCAGGCGGGGTGGCGATGATCGACAGGTCGCGCATGCCGGCCACGGCCATGTTCAGGGTGCGCGGAATCGGCGTGGCGGTCAGGGTCAGGATATCGACCTCGCTGCGCAGCGCCTTGAGCTGTTCCTTCTGACGCACACCGAAGCGGTGCTCTTCGTCGATGATGACCAGCCCCAGGTTCTTGACCTTGACGTCGTCCTGCAACAGCTTGTGGGTGCCGATGACGATGTCGATCTTGCCCTCGGCCAGGTCCGCCACGGCGGCGTTGATTTCCTTGGCCGATTTGAAGCGGCTCATCACCTCGACGCGCACTGGCCAGTCGGCGAAGCGGTCGCGGAAACTGTTGTAGTGCTGCTGGGCGAGCAGGGTGGTCGGCACCAGGATCGCGACCTGCTTGCCGCCATGCACGGCGATGAACGCCGCGCGCATGGCCACTTCGGTCTTGCCGAAGCCGACGTCGCCGCACACCAGGCGGTCCATCGGCTTGGGCGCGAGCATGTCGGCGCGCACCGCTTCGATGGTGGTCTGCTGGTCCGGGGTTTCTTCGAACGGGAAACCGGCGCTGAACGTTTCGTAGTCAAGCTTGGGATCGGCAAACGCATAGCCTTCGCGGGCGGCGCGGCGGGCGTAGATGTCCAGCAGTTCGGCGGCGACGTCGCGCACCTGCTCGGCGGCCTTGCGCTTGGCTTTCTGCCAGGCCTCGGAGCCCAGGCGATGCAGCGGCGCCAGTTCGTCATCGCTGCCGGTATAACGCGCGATCAGGTGCAGGTTGGCCACCGGCACGTACAGCTTGGCCTCTTCGGCGTAAGCGAGCATGAGGAATTCGGCGACCTGGTTTTCCACCTCCAGCGTCGCCAGGCCCAGGTAGCGGCCCACGCCGTGGTCGATGTGCACCACCGGCGCGCCTTCGCGCAGCTCGGCCAGGTTCTTGATGACCGCATCGCTTGAATGGCCGTCGGCGCGTTTCTCGCGGCGGCGACGCTGCATGACGCGCTGCCCGAACAGCGGGCTTTCGGCGACCAGGGCGAGCGCCGGCTGATCCAGCATCAGGCCTTCGTCCAGTGGCGCGATGGTGATCGCCAGGCGCTCTTTGCTGTCGACGAATTCCTGCCAGCTGTCGAGGGTTTTCGGGCGCAGCTTCAGGCGTTCGAGCAACTCCAGCAGCACTTCGCGACGCCCGGCCGATTCTGCGGTGAACAGCACGCGGCCGGGGAATTCGTCGAGGAAATTCGAAAGCGCCGCCAGCGGCTGGCTGGCCTTGGCCTCGATGGCCAGGTCCGGCAACGCACGGCCCGGGAAGCGCTCGCGGCCCACGCCGGTGTCGACGTCGTCCTGGCTTGCAACGATCCGCGGCCAGCTCTTGAGGCGCGCGAAGCAGTCCTCGACCGGCAGGAACAGTTCGGCGGGCGGCAGCAGCGGGCGGTCGGGGTCGACGCGGCGTTCTTCGTAACGGTTGCGCACATCCTTCCAGAAGGTTTCTGCCGCCTGCTCGATGCCCGGCAGTGAGAATACCTGGGTGTCTTGGGGCAGGTAGTCGAAGAGGGTCGAGGTTTCTTCGAAGAACAGCGGAATGTAGTACTCGATCCCCGCCGGGGTGATGCCGCTGTTCAAGTCCTGGAAGATCGGGCTGCGGCGGAAATCGACATCGAAGCGCTCGCGAAAGCGCGCCTTGAAACGGGTGACCGCTTCCTTCTGCAGCGGGAATTCCTTGGCCGGCAGCAGGCGGACCGAATCGACCTTGTCGATGGAACGCTGGGTTTCCGGCTCGAAGGTGCGCAGGGTTTCGATTTCGTCGTCGAACAGGTCGATCCGGTAGGGCAGTTTGCTGCCCATCGGAAAGAGGTCGATCAGCGCGCCGCGCACGGTGAATTCGCCGTGCTCGTACACCGTATCGACGTAGCGATAGCCGCTGGCTTCGAGCCGCGTGCGCATCAGCTCCACGTCCAGCTTCTGGCCGACGTCCAGCACCAGGCTGCTGCCGAGCAGGAATTTGGTCGGCGCCAGGCGGTGCAGGGCGGTGGTGATCGGCACCACCAGCACGCCGTGATCCAGCTCCGGCAGCCGGTAAAGGCTGGCGATGCGCTGGGAGATGATGTCCTGGTGGGGCGAGAACAGATCGTAGGGCAGGGTTTCCCAGTCAGGGAAATGCAGCACCGGCAGATCAGGGGCGAAGAACTTCAATTCCTGCTCCAGCCGCTCGGCGCTCTGGCTGTCGGCGGTCAAAAGCAGGGTGAAGCGTTTCGCGGCGCTGGCGGCCTCGGCAATGGCAAGGCTTTGAGCGGCACCGGGCAGGTTGCCCCAATGTTGTTTGCCAGTGGCGGCAGGAAGATTCGGCAGGCGCAGGACGGGCACGTTAGATAGAGCTCCAGGCGTTGCGGCAAAGCTTGTGATTGTAACTAAATCGGGAAACCGCTGTCAGTTTTGTGCTCGCCTTTATAGGTGCCAAATTATGTAGTGCCCGGCAACATGAAAACTCCGGATTGCTCATAAACAAAGGCTTGGGCATAATGTAGTCCCTTTTTTCAGCCCCTACATGTGGAAGGTTCCCGTGACTCAGAAGCCCGACCAGTGTCTTGGTGAATGGATCGATCGTGAAGCGCTCGCCGAAGCGATGATCCCTCTTATCGGTCAGCTCTACCGCAACAACAATGTGGTGAGTTCGATCTATGGCCGCACTCTGATCAACCGTTCAGTCATCGCAATTCTCAAGGCACACCGCTTTGCGCGTCATCGTCAGGCCGACGCGACCGAATTGTCCGTGCACGAGACTTTCCCGCTCATCAAAGCGATGAGCGAGCTCAAACTGGGTGCCGCTTCGGTGGACCTGGGAAAGCTGGCCGTCAAATACAAGGCCGAGGCCAACGGCCGCACCGCCGAGCAGTTCGTACGTGAAGAAATGGCCGAGATCGTGGGCCAGCAGAATTCCGGCGCGCGCAAGGGCACTGACGTCGTGCTGTACGGTTTCGGCCGTATCGGTCGTCTGCTGGCACGCATCCTGATCGAGAAGACCGGTGGTGGCGACGGCCTGCGCCTGCGCGCCATCGTCGTGCGCAAGGGCGCCGAGAACGACCTGCTCAAGCGCGCCAGCCTGCTGCGTCGTGACTCGGTGCACGGTCCGTTCGACGGCACCATCACCATCGACGAAGCCAACAGCACCATCACTGCCAACGGCAACCTGATCCAGGTGATCTACGCCAAGAACCCTACCGAGGTGGACTACACCCAGTACGGTATCAAGGATGCGCTGCTGGTCGACAACACCGGCGTATGGCGTGATGCCGATGGCCTGGGCCAGCACCTGCAGTGCCCGGGTATCGACCGCGTCGTGCTGACCGCGCCTGGCAAGGGCAAGCTGAAGAACATCGTTCACGGCATCAACCACCAGCAGATCACCGCTGACGACAAGATCATTTCCGCAGCCTCCTGCACCACCAACGCCATCGTGCCGGTGCTCAAGGCGGTCAACGACAAGTTCGGCATCGTCAACGGTCACGTTGAAACGGTTCACTCGTACACCAACGACCAGAACCTGATCGACAACTTCCACAAGGGCGACCGCCGTGGCCGTAGTGCCGCGCTGAACATGGTCATCACCGAAACCGGCGCCGCCACTGCCGCTGCCAAGGCACTGCCTGAACTGGCGGGCAAGCTGACCGGCAACGCGATCCGTGTACCGACGCCGAACGTGTCGATGGCGATCCTGAACCTGAACCTGGGCACAGCCACCACTCGCGAAGAAATCAACGAATACCTGCGCGAAACCGCGCTGTACTCGGACCTGCACAAGCAGATCGACTTCGTGAACTCCCAGGAAGTGGTCTCCACCGACTTCGTAGGCTCGCGCCACGCCGGTGTGGTCGACGCCGAAGCGACCATCTGCATGGATAACCGCGTTGTACTGTACGTCTGGTACGACAACGAATTCGGTTACAGCTGCCAGGTAGTGCGCGTGATGGAAGACATGGCCGGTGTAAACCCGCCTGCATTCCCGAAGTAACGCGAAAAGCAGCTGCAAGCGGCAAGTTTTAAGCTGCAAGCTGAAGCAAAAAAACGCCCCGACTGGTTCGGGGCGTTTTTTTGCTTGTGCCGGATTTTCAAGGGAGCGCCGGCGCGCACCAGTCCCGTAGGAGCGCGCTTGCCCGCGACTGCGATCTGTCTGCACCTCCATCTGCAACTGACCCACCGCCATCGCGGGCAAGCGCGCTCCTACGGATTTGGGTCGTGAGGTGATGGTGGGTACAACCCCAACCCCGTAGCAGCACGGCTTGCCGGCGGGGGCGTCCTCGAAATCGCCCCCGCCTGCTGGGTTGCCCTCGGGCCTGTAGGAGCGCGCTTGCCCGCGACGGCGATCTGTCTGCATCTACATCTGCAACTGACCCACCGCTATCGCGGGCAAGCGCGCTCCTACGGATGTGTGGTGTGAGGTGGTGGTGGGTACATCCCCAACCCCGTAGCAGCACGGCTTGCCGGCGTCGGCGTCCTCGAAGTCGCCCCCGCCTCCTGGGTTGCCCTCGGGCCTGTAGGAGCGCGCTTGCCCGCGACGGCGATCTGTCTGCACCTCCATCTGCAACTGACCCACCGCCATCGCGGGCAAGCGCGCTCCTACGGATCTGTGGTGTGAGGTGGTGGTGGGTACAACCCCAACTCCGTAGCAGTCCGGCTTGCCGGCGTCAGCGATCTTGAAGGCGCCTCGCCGGCAAGCCGGACTGCTACGGGACGGTGTAAGACAGGCACATACAAAAACGCCCCGAACATGTCGGGGCGTTTGCGTTGTTGCGTACAGCTGTCAGCCCGCGACGGCTTCCATGCGCGCCTGGCCGCCCTTGCGGAACAGCACCAAGGTGGCGATCAGGCCCAGGACGGCGGCGCCGCTCAGCCAGATGCCGGGGGCTGCCTTGTTGTCCAGGACGTGGATCAGGTAGGTACAGGCCGCCGGGGTGAAGCCGCCGAAGGTGGCGGTGGCCAGGCTGTAGGCCAGGGAGAAGCCAGTGGTGCGTACTTCGACCGGCATGATCTCGGTCAGCGAAACCACCATCGCACCGTTGTACGAACCGTACAGGAACGACAGCCACAGCTCGACCATCAGCAGGTTGGCGAAGCTCGGGTTGGCGGTCAGCCAGGACAGGGCAGGGTAGGCCGTGACGATGGCCAGGATGGTCGCGGCCAGCAGCAGCGGTTTACGACCGATCTTGTCCGACACCGCGCCCATCACCGGCAGCCAGATGAAGTTCGAGATACCCACACACACCGTCACCAGCAGGCTGTCCAGATCGGACAGGTGCAGCTCGTTCTTGCCGAAGGTCGGGGTGTAGGCGGTGATCAGGTAGAACGACACGGTAGTCATGACCACCAGCGCCATGCCGGCGATGACCACGCCGAAGTTGGAGCCGATGGACTTCATCACCTCGCCCATGGTCGGACGGTGTTTGCGCGCACGGGCTTCGAACTCAGGGGTTTCTTCCAGTGAGCGACGGATGATGAAGATCGCCGGAACGATCATGCAGCCCACCAGGAACGGCACGCGCCAGCCCCACTGGCCCATGTCTTCAGGCGTCAGCCAATGGTTCAGGCCAACACCCAGAAGGCCTGCGAATACCACGGCGGCTTGCTGGCTGGCAGACTGCCAGCTCACGAAGAAGCCTTTGCGGCCCGGGGTCGAGATCTCGGCCAGGTACACCGACACACCACCCAGTTCCACACCGGCGGAGAAGCCTTGCAGCAGGCGGCCGATCAGCACCAGCAACGGCGCCGCGACGCCCAGGGTCGCGTAACCCGGTACGAAGGCGATCAGCAGGGTGCCCATGGCCATCAGGGCCAGGGTGATGATCAGGCCTTTCTTGCGGCCGTGGTGGTCGATGTAGGCGCCGAGGAAAATCGCGCCCAGCGGACGCATCAGGAAGCCGGCACCGAAGGTGGCCAGCGAGAGCATCAGCGAGGCGAATTCGCTGTCGGCAGGGAAGAAAGCCTTGGCAATGGCGGTGGCGTAGAAGCCGTACACCATAAAGTCAAACATTTCAAGGAAGTTGCCGCTGACAACGCGAAATATCGCCTTGCCTTTGCCTGTGTTCGAGGCCATTTGGAAATACTCACTCAATGCGTCTAGCTAGGGGGATCCGTTGTATTTATGCGTCCTCTCATGCGGGGTCGGAGCTTGGCCTCCCACGCCGCATATTTGTAACGATATGTGTAAAAGTGGCGGATAGCAATCAGAAGACACTTATCATGCTGCGCCGTTCCGGGGTGGCATGGGCTTATTTGAGCAGCGCTTCACGCAGGTCGGCGGACAGGCCGTCCGGAGCCAGCCAGATCGCGAAATACACCTTGGCCAGCTCCGCATCGGCGCTGGCGAAGATCACTTTGCCGTTGCGGGTCAGGTTCAAACCGTCGCTGCGGTTCCAGCTCAGGTCGTAGCGATCGCCATCCTTGATGTCCTGAAAGCTGTTGTGCAGGCGATCGAGTTCGGGCTTGAGGCGTTTCAGGGTTTGCGCAGGCTGCTGTTTTTCAAGCGCAACGTTGGCGGCCTTGATGACGTCCTCGCGGTCGATGTCGCGAAAGTAATACAGCTCAAGCTTTTGCGGCGTCTGCGAAAAGGCGGCCTGCCGGGCAGAAACCGAGGGTTCGGCATAGAAAGCCGCGGCGTACACGTCCGTCCACAAGTACGTGAGGATTGCCTGATTCTTGCGCTCGAGCACCGGAGACTGTCCCTCGAGCCGGGCCGGAAAGTCGGCCTTTTTCAGCAGGTCCGCGTGAGAGGCCAGGGCGAGAGGGCTGGCGATGAGGCCCAGCACGAGTATCCAGTGAGTCAGGCGATGGCGCATGGTTAGGGCCTTGTGTGCGGTCGAGTGTGTAAGGGTATGTCAGATTGGCCGCCGCCGGGCGTCAGCGCAAAAATCCCCACAAAGCGTACGCAAACCCACAAAATCTCAGCTTTTATTGGGATTCCCACCGCGTAGGGATTTATCATCCGCACACTTTGGCGTCTGAACGGCTGTTGAGGCCGATCAAATGCCACGTCACTCAGCCAGAATTGGCATGTGACACGACCAAGGGTTAATGTTCCCCGCGACGCGAGACGTTTAGACTGCGCCGCGAGTTTCGATTCTTCATGCCGCCAGCCGCGGCATGATCCAGCCGGAGACGCCAGAGTGGCGTCTCGGCCTGTTCTGAGGAGTACGCATGGCTGTCTACAACTACGACGTAGTGGTGCTGGGTTCCGGCCCGGCTGGGGAAGGCGCGGCAATGAACGCCGCCAAGGCTGGGCGCAAGGTGGCGATGGTCGACAGCCGTCGCCAGGTCGGCGGCAACTGCACCCACCTGGGCACGATCCCGTCCAAGGCACTGCGTCACTCGGTCAAGCAGATCATCCAGTTCAACACCAACCCGATGTTCCGAGCCATTGGCGAACCGCGCTGGTTCTCCTTCCCGGACGTGCTGAAAAGCGCCGAAAAGGTCATCAACAAGCAGGTGGCCTCGCGCACCGGTTATTACGCACGCAACCGTGTCGACGTGTTCTTCGGCACCGGCAGCTTTGCTGACGAACGCAGCGTCGATGTGGTCTGCAACACCGGCGTGGTAGAAAAGCTGGTCGCCAACCAGATCATCATCGCCACCGGTTCGCGCCCTTATCGCCCGGCCGATATCGACTTTTCCCACAAGCGTATTTACGACAGCGACACCATCCTCAGCCTGAACCACACCCCGCGTAAGCTGATTATCTACGGCGCAGGCGTGATCGGCTGCGAATATGCGTCGATCTTCAGCGGTCTGGGGGTGGACGTCGAGCTGATCGATAACCGCGACCAGTTGCTGAGCTTCCTCGACGCGGAAATTTCCCAGGGCCTGAGCTACCACTTCAGCAACAACAACGTGATGGTTCGCCACAACGAAGAATACGAGCGGGTCGAGGGCCTGGAAAACGGCGTGATCCTGCACCTCAAGTCCGGCAAGAAGGTCAAGGCCGACGCCCTGCTGTGGTGTAACGGTCGGACCGGCAACACCGACAAGCTGGGTCTGGAAAACGTCGGCATCAAGGCCAACGGCCGTGGCCAGATCGAGGTCGATGAGGAATACCGCACCAGCAAGCCGAACATCTATGGCGCCGGTGACGTGATCGGCTGGCCGAGCCTGGCCAGTGCGGCCTACGACCAGGGCCGTTCGGCCTCGGGCAAGGCGGTGGACAACGGCACCTGGCGGTTCGTCAACGACGTGCCGACCGGCATCTACACCATTCCGGAAATCAGCTCGATCGGCCAGAACGAACACGATCTGACCCAGGCAAAAATCCCGTACGAAGTGGGCAAGGCGTTCTTCAAGAGCATGGCTCGCGCGCAGATCTCCAACGAGCCGGTGGGCATGTTGAAGATCCTGTTCCACCGCGAAACCCTGGAAATCCTCGGCGTGCATTGCTTCGGCGACCAGGCGTCGGAGATCGTGCACATCGGCCAGGCGATCATGAACCAGCCGGGTGAGGCGAACTCGATCAAGTACTTCGTCAACACCACCTTCAACTACCCGACCATGGCCGAAGCCTATCGGGTAGCGGCGTACGACGGCCTCAACCGGCTTTTTTGAGCGGCTCCGGCCGGTGGCCTGAGCCGGCCGGGGAGACCGATTTCAGTAATTCCCGAGGGTGGCGCTGGCCAAACCGGGAAAGTCTGTAATCAGGCTGTCAACGCCGAAGTCGGCGAGTCTGCGCATCAGCGCAGGCTCGTTGACTGTCCACACCGACACATGCAGGCCCTGATTCTGGGCTCGCTTCAGGCGCTCGGGCGTGCACAGCGTCCAGTTCAGCGCAAGAATCTCACAGCCGTAGCTCTGCGCGACCTTCAGCGGATCCAGCCAGGCATACTCCGCCACCAGTCCTCGCGACACATCCGGTGTCAATTCCAGTGCAGCCCCCAACACTTCCCGCGAACTCGAGGTGATGGTGATCTTGTCCAGCAAGCCATGACGCTGGGCCATTTCGCGAATCGCCAGCACCGTGGTCGCCGAGCGGGTGCGTGACGCGCTTTTAACCTCCAGTTGCCAGTGATCGAAGTCGCACTGCTCGAACAGCTCCTCAAGACGCGGAATCGGGCACGGCTGCACCCAGCCCGGGCCACCCTTGCGGGCGTCGTAGGTCACGAGGTCGGCGGCGTCATGCTCGACCACCTTGCCGCGCCGGTCGGTGGTGCGTTTGAGGGTCGGGTCGTGGATGACCATCAGCTCGCCGTCGCGGGACAGGTGCAGGTCCAGTTCGCAACGCTTGACCCCATGCTTGAGGCATTCCTTGAAGCTGGTCAGGGTGTTTTCCGGTGCTTCGCCCTTGGCGCCGCGGTGGCCGTAGATTAGGGTCACAAATGCTCCTTCGATAACGCGCCTTGAGGCTGAAAATCAGGTGGGATCGGGATTGCTCTGCTCTCGGGCAAGCCTGCGCTGGGCGGCTTGTCGTTGCAGGATGTGTCTGGCCAGCAACTGGCGCTGGGCGTCGGAGAGGTCGACCCATTCGGTGCCCACCTCGAAGTCGCCGATCTTCAGCGAATGGCACTGGGTCACCCGGGCGCGCAGCATCATGCCGGAGGCCTGGGGCATCAGCACCATCTTGACCGACAGCAGGGTGTCGACCGGGAAGGGGCGGTGGGATTCGAACTGCAGCCCGCCCTCGGACATGATGACCTTTTGCGGCGCACCCAGCTTGCCCAGCACGGTCTGCGCGACCACCTGGCCGAGCAGGTCGATGCGCTTGCTCATGGCCCGCAGGAAGCTGTTGGTGGTGCGGTCGCGGTCATCGAGCTGGCGCAGCAGATGCTGGGATTCGAACTCGGCCACGTGCAGTTCGCTCAGCAGATCGAACAGCGTGGAGCTGTCGTTGTGCGCGTGTTCGTCCAGGGTACCGGAGGCTGGAATGCGTTGAATTTCCAGTGCGACGCTGTCCTCGATACGGTAGTATTCGCGGCGTTCTTCTTCATCTAGTGTCGGCATGGCGAACCCATGGTAGCGGCGGTTGTCAGAGTGATTGCGCTTGAATCGCGGCTCATTGATTCGAGTGTAAAGCCGCAGGCCCAGGCCCGCCACAAGGACGTTCCCATTCCTTTGAACAAGCCCTTACATGTTCAGACCTCTTTTTGTTTTCATCGGCACGCGTTACACCCGTGCAAAACGCCGTAACCATTTTGTCTCCTTCATTTCCCTGACGTCGATGATCGGACTCGCCCTGGGCGTCGTGGTGATGATAGTCGTGTTATCGGTCATGAACGGCTTCGATCACGAGATGCGTACCCGGGTTCTCGGCATGGTTCCACACGCGACCATCGAATCCGGCGAGCCGATCAACGACTGGCAGAACCTCGCTGCGCGGGTCAAACAGAACCCGCAGGTCGAGGCCGTCGCGCCGTTCACCCAGATGCAGGGCCTGCTGACCAACAATGGCAACGTGCAGAAGATCCTGCTCAATGCCATCGACCCGGTTCAGGAACGCAAAGTTTCGATTATCGACGGCTTCATGAAACAGGGTCATCTTGACGATCTGGTGTCAGGCGGCTTCGGTGTGGTCATCGGCGACAAGGCTGCGGCCAAGCTCGGCGTGGGCATCGGCGACAAGGTGACGTTCGTGTCGCCCGAAGTCACGGTCACGCCTGCCGGGATGTTCCCGCGCATGAAGCGCTTCACCGTGGTCGGTATCTTCCACGTCGGCGCCGGCGAGCTGGACGGCTATCTGGGGGTGACCAACCTTCAGGACCTGGCGCGCCTGCATCGCTGGAAGCCCGATCAGGTGCAGGGCCTGCGCCTGAAGTTCACCGACCTGTTCAAGGCGCCGCGCACGGCCTACGAAATTGCCCAGAACCTGGGCGACCACCAGTACTACTCCCGTGACTGGACCCGCACCCACGGCAACCTGTACCAGGCCATCGGCATGGAGAAATCCATCATCGGCCTGCTGCTGTTGCTGATCGTGGCGGTGGCGGCGTTCAACATCATTTCGACCCTGGTGATGGTGGTCAACGACAAGCGCGGCGACATCGCGATCCTGCGCACCCTGGGTGCGACGCCGGGCCAGATCATGCGCATTTTCATGGTCCAGGGCACGGTGATCGGCGTGGTCGGCACGCTGGTCGGCGCCGGTGTCGGCATTCTTGCGGCGCTGAACGTCAGTTCCGCGATTTCGGCGCTCGAAGGCCTGATCGGCCACAAGTTTCTCAACGCGGATGTCTATTTCATCGACTATCTGCCCTCGCAATTGATGACCGAAGACGTGCTGCTGGTGTGCGGCGCGGCGCTGGTCCTGAGTTTCCTCGCCACCCTGTATCCAGCCTGGCGTGCGGCGCGCACCCAGCCGGCAGAGGCGTTACGTTATGAGTGAGTCGGGCATGAGTGATAAAGCTGTTCTGAGTTGCCGCAACCTGGGCAAGTCCTACGAGGAAGGCCCTGAATCGGTAGTGGTGCTGTCCGGTCTGCAACTGGAACTGCATCCGGGCGAGCGCGTGGCGATCGTCGGCAGTTCGGGTTCGGGCAAAAGTACCTTGCTCAACCTGCTCGGCGGCCTGGACACGCCCACCGAGGGCAGCGTCTGGCTGGCCGGTGAAGAGTTGTCGGCGCTGAACGAAAAGGCCCGGGGCCTGCTGCGTAACCGGGCGCTGGGTTTCGTCTACCAGTTCCACCACCTGCTGCCCGAGTTCACGGCGCTGGAAAACGTCTGCATGCCGCTGCTGATCGGCAAGACCTCGATCCCCGAAGCCCGCCAGCGCGCCACGGCGCTGCTGGAGCGTGTAGGGCTTGCGCACCGTCTGGCGCACAAGCCTTCGGAGCTGTCCGGTGGTGAACGCCAGCGTGTGGCGATTGCCCGCGCGCTGGTCAACCAGCCGGGCCTGGTGATGCTCGACGAGCCGACCGGCAACCTCGACTCCCACACCGCCCAGGGTATCCAGGACCTGATGCTGGAACTCAGCACCTCGTCGCGCACCGCGTTCCTGGTGGTGACCCACGACATGAATCTGGCGCGCCAGATGGACCGCGTGTGGCGTCTGGAAGAAGGCCGTCTGGTCGAGGCGTGATGTTTTCAGCCCCTTCGGGGGCTTCATTTTCAGCTACGGTGCTTCACCCATGTTCAGACCGTTATCCATCTTTATCGGCGCGCGCTACACCCGGGCCAAGCGGCGCAACCACTTCATCTCGTTCATTTCGATGACCTCGATGATCGGCCTTGCGCTGGGCGTCCTGGCCATGATCGTGGTGCTGTCCGTGATGAACGGTTTCCAGAAGGAAATGAGTTCACGCATCCTGGGCATGGTGCCCCACGCGGTGATCGATGGCGTCAAGCCGCTCGACGACTGGAAACCTGCCGCCGACGCCGCGTTGAAGAACCCGCAGGTCACCGCCGCCGTGCCATTCACGCAAATGGACGGCATGCTTTCCTACAAGGGTTCGATGCAGCCTATCGAGATCAACGGCGTGGACCCTGCGCTGGAATCCCAGGTGTCCATCGTCACTCAGCACATCGTTCAGGGCCGCCTGCAGGATTTGAAAGCCGGCGAGTACGGCGTGGTGATCGGTGAAATCACCGCGCGGCGCTTTCGCTTGAACGTCGGCGACAAGATCACCCTGATCGTGCCGGAAATCAGCAGCGATCCGGGGGGCATCACCCCGCGTCTGCAACGCCTGACGGTGGTTGGCGTGTTCAAGGTCGGCGCCGAGCTGGACGGCTCCATGGCCTTGGTCAACGTGGCCGACGCCGCCACCATCAAGCGCTGGCAGCCCAATCAGGTGCAGGGTGTTCGCCTGGCCCTGACCGACCTGTACGCCGCGCCGCAAGTCTCGGCGGCCATCGCAGGTAACCTGGGCGCGGACTACAAGGCCGATGACTGGACCCACACCCAGGGCAGCCTGTTCAGCGCCATGAAAATGGAAAAGACCATGATTGGCCTGCTGTTGCTGATGATCGTCGCGGTGGCGGCCTTCAACATCATCGCCACGCTGATCATGGTGGTGAACGACAAGGGCGCCGACATCGCGATCCTGCGCACCATCGGCGCGACGCCGCGTCAGATCATGGCCATCTTCATGGTGCAGGGCACTGTGATTGGCGTGGTCGGCACGCTGATCGGCGGCGTGCTGGGCGTGATCGCCGCGATCAACGTCAGCCAGTTGGTGGGTTGGGTCGAACGTGTCACCGGGCAGCACATCTTCACCTCGGACGTGTACTTCATCAGCAACCTGCCATCGCAACTGGAAGGCAGTGATGTGGTGATGATCTGCGCCGCGGGGCTGATTCTCAGCTTCCTGGCGACCATCTACCCGGCCTACCGCGCCTCGCAGATCCAGCCGGCCCACGCGCTGCGCTACGAGTAAGCCTGCCGGTCAATGCCCCATCAGCCAGTGTTGATGGGGCCCCGGCAGCGTCCACAGCCCGAACAGGATCACCAGCAGCCCGCCGGCCACCCGCACCCCACGCTTGCGCAGCAACGCAGTGGTGCGCTCGGCGGCAAGGCCGGTGGCCAGCAGCACCGGCCAGGTGCCAATCCCGAACGCCAGCATCAGCAGTGCACTGTGCAGCGCATTGCCTTGGCTTGCCGCCCACAGCAGCGTGCTGTAGACCAGCCCGCACGGCAGCCAGCCCCAAAGGGTACCGAGCAAAAGGGCGCGGGGCATGTTCGACACCGGCAGCAAGCGGCTGGCGACGGGCTGGATGTAGCGCCACAGCCAGCGTCCCAGGCCTTCGATGCGCGTCAGGCCGCTCCACCATCCCGCCAGGTACAGGCCCATGCAGATCAACAGCAGGGCAGCGATGACTCGCAGCAGCATCGCGCCAGGGCTGTTGGCCACGGCCCAGCCGGCGAGGCCGATGAGCAGGCCCGCGCAGGCGTAGCTGAAAACCCGCCCCAGGTTGTAGGCCACCAGCAGGCGCAAGCGACGGCTGCGTTGTTCGGCCGGGATCGCCATGGTCAGGGCACCCATCAGCCCGCCGCACATCCCCAGGCAATGCCCGCCACCCAGCAGGCCGAGGATCAGCGCGGAGAGGAGTTGGGGGAGGAGGTCAGGCATTGGGGTAGCCGTCGCGGGGCAGCCCCCCCCAACAACCGGCCCCGGTGAGGTGGGCGCGGGCCCCCCCCCCGGCCGGCGGAGGGCACGCCCAACCCCAAGAAAACAAAACACGGTT
>NZ_JBIVCV010000001.1:112059-178067 GCF_044746765.1 Pseudomonas sp. NPDC090203 | reverse complement strand
TTCTGCGTGGGTTTTGTGGTGTGGGCGGGCGGGGGGGGGGGGGGGGGGGCGGGCGGCGGGGGGGGGCCCCCCCCCCCCCCCCCCCCCCCCCGGGGGGGGGGCCCCCCCCCCCCCGCCCCGAGGCCGGAGGAGGCATCGCAAACCATGAGTCAATCATCCTGCTTTGCCTCGACGACTCTGCGTGCATCTTTCCCCGACGCCTCATCCACCCCCGCCTTGTGCCCGGGGTCCTGGTCATCGAAAAGAATGCTATGGGCCGGGCTGTCCATGTCTTCGTACTGGCCGCTGTCCACGGCCCAGAAGAACACATAGATCGCCACTGCGACGATCAGCAGGGCCACCGGAATCATGATGTAGAGCGCGGGCATCGAACCTCCGGAGCTTTCAGGCGGGCAGCGGGCGCGGGTGGGCGACCGGGGTGGGGGTGGCTTCTGTCTGCCCGACGCGGGTCAGGCGCAGCGCATTGAGCACCACGATCAGCGAGCTTGCCGACATGCCCGCTGCCGCCCACAGCGGCGTGACCCAGCCAAGCGCGGCGAACGGCAACATGAGGCCATTGTACAGCCCTGCCCACATCAGATTCTCGATGATGATGCGCCGCGTCCGCCGGGCCAGGGTGAAGGCCTGCACCAGGGTCGGCAGGCGGTTGGACAGCAGCACCGCGTCGGCGCTGGTTTTTGCAAGGTCGGTAGCCGAGCCCATGGCCACGCTGATGTCCGCCGCAGCCAGCACCGGCACGTCGTTGACGCCATCACCGAGCATCAACACCTTGTGGCCCTGGGCCCGGAGCTGCTTGAGCCTCTGCAGTTTGTCATCGGGACGCAGGCTGCCTTGTGCGTCGTCGATCCCAAGCTGGGCCGCGACACTGGCGACCATGGGCGAGCTGTCACCCGACAGCAGCACAGTCCTCCAGCCTCGCTGTTTGCAGGCGTCGATCAGGGCGGCTGCGTCGTCGCGCAGGCGATCGTCCAGCACCAGCCACGCCAGTACCTGCTGATCGTCACCCAACAGCAGCCATTGGCCGGCTTGCTCAGGGGTTGGCGGAACCGCACTGCCGCTCAGGGCACAGACAAAAGCCGGCTGGCCGATGCGCAGCAGGCGCCCGTTGACACGGCCTTCGAGCCCCAGCCCCGGGGTATTGCTCACTGCATCGGCTGTCAATGGCGTATGGCCGAAAGCGCGGGCGATGGGGTGTTCGGACCGGCTTTCCAGCGCGGCCGCCAGCGACAGGCACTGGTCGTTGTTCAGCGGCCCCAGACTGCGAATGGCCCGCAGAGTCAGGCGGCCCTCGGTCAGGGTGCCGGTCTTGTCGAAGATCACCGTGTCGATCTGGCTCAGCCCTTCGAGCACATGCCCGCGGGTCAGCAGCAAACCCTGGCCGTGCAGGGTGCCGGTGGCGGTGGTCAGCGCCACCGGCGTGGCCAGCGACAGCGCGCAGGGGCAGGTGGCGACCAGCATCGCCAGCACGATCCAGAACGCGCGGGCCGGGTCGATCTGCCACCAGATCAGCCCCACCACCACCGCAGCCAGCAGCGATATCAACAGAAACCACTGCGCGGCCCGGTCGGCGATTTGCGCCAGCCGGGGTTTCTCCGACTGCGCCCGTTCCAGCAAGCGCACGATGGCCGAGAGCCGGGTGCTTTCACCCAGGGCCAGGACTTCAACGGTCAGCACGCTGTCCACGTTCGAGGTGCCAGCCGTGACAACATCGCCCACGACGCGAGGCTGGGGCAGGTACTCGCCTGTCAGCACCGATTCGTCGATGCTCGACTGGCCGCTGATGATCCTGCCATCGGCGGGCAAGATCGCGCCCGGATGCACCAGCACCCGATCATTGAGGCGCAGTTCGCTGAGCAGGATGCGCTCGCTCTGTCCGACTTCATTCAGGCGCAGGCAGGAGGCGGGCAGCAGGTTGACCAATTGCCCGGTGGCCGCAGCAGTTCGCTCACGGGCGCGACGCTCCAGATAGCGCCCGGTCAGCAGGAACAGTGCAAACATCCCCACGGCATCGAAATACAACTCGCCGGTGCCGGTGATCGCGGTCCAGATGCCTGCGCCGTAGGCCAGGCCAATGGCCAGCGACACCGAGACGTCCATGGTCAACTGGCGGGTGCGCAAGTCACGCAGGGCGCCCTTGAAGAACGGCGCGCAGCTGTAAAGCACGATGGGGGTCGTCAGAAACATTGCGACCCAGCGCAGGATGGTGTGCATCTCGGGGCTGAGGTCGATATTGAATTCCGGCCAGGTGGCCATGGTCGCCATCATCGCCTGGAACCACAGCAGCCCGGCGACGCCCAACTGGCGCAGGCTGCGGCGGTTTTCCCGGGCCAGTTGTTCGGTGGCCTGGTCGGCCTGCCAGGGATGGGCGGCATAGCCGATGCTGCGCAGCTCAAAAAGCACCTGACTCAGCGGTAGCTCGGCGTCGTTCCAGCGCAGGTAAAGCCGATGGTTGGACAGGTTCAGCCGCGCTTCGACCACCGCCGGCAACGTGCGCAGGTGTCGTTCGATCAGCCAGCCGCAGGCCGCGCAACTGATGCCTTCGATCAGCAGCGTGGTGTCGGCCAGGTCCTCGGCATGGCGAACGAAAGGCGCCTGCACATCGGGGCGGTCATAGAGCGCCTGTTCTTCGAGCAGTTGCGCGGGCAGGGCCTGAGGATTGACCGAGGCTTCGCTACGATGGCTGTAGTAGCTTTCCAGGCCGCCCGCGACGATGGCCTCGGCCACCGCCTGGCAGCCCGGACAGCAGAACGGGCGGGACTCACCGAGTACGACGGCACTGAAACGATCATCGGGCGGAACGGGCAGGGCGCAATGAAAGCAAGGGGTTGGGGCGTTCACGTCATCACTTCTTTTCGGCACCCTGCAGCGGCTCGTCACCCAGAATCAGGTCCTTGTCACGGGTCACCGACTCTTCCTCGAACAGGCGCCATGTCTGGCTGTTCTCCACGCCCAGCAACTCGACGAAGCGACGGCCCTCGACCCGGTCACTCATCTGCCCGACGTAGCGCCCCGGTTGTGCGGGGTTGCGGGCCAGGATGATCTTGCGATCCTTTTCCGGCTGGGTGGGGGAGATCAGGTTCAGCACCAGGGTTTCCGGCTGGCTGTTGCCGGTCAGGCGCAGGTCGGCCTCGCCGGTGAGGTCATCCAGGGTCACGGTGGCGCGCAGTTTCAGGGTTTGCGCCAGCAGTTCGCGGTCCAGGGACCGGTTGATGCCTTTGCCTGCTTCGTAATAGTTGTCGTTGACCAGGTTATCCGGGTTGTCCACAGCGATGGTCACCATGGCCACGGTCAGGCCTACCGAACAGGTCAGCATGCCGATGATGATCCAGGGCCAACGATGTCGGTACCAGGGGTTTGCAGCAGTCGCTACGCTCATGTGTGACGTCTCTCAACGAACTTGTGGGCCGATGAATCGGCTCTTGGCTTGTACTTCGGTGCCGCTGTTTTCGATGTCCTTGAGGATGAAGTGGATCTCGTTGGTGCTGGACGGCAGTCGCTCAGGCGACACCGACAGCTCCACCGGCATGGTGAATATCTCGCCGGCGGCCACCTTGATTTCACGCCGGCCCTGCAGCTTGAGGTCGGAAAGCCCGGTAGCGTCGAGTACGTAGGTGTGGTCGATCTGATCCTTGTTCATGATCTTCAGGCTGTAGACGTTCTCGATTCGCCCTTCGGCGTTCTCACGGTACAGCACGCGGTCCTTGCTGACGTCGAAACCCACCAGCGAGCGCATGAAGAACGCCACCGTCAGCACGCCGATCATCACCAGCAGCACCGCCGCATAGCCGATCAGGCGCGGGCGCAGCTTGTTGGTTTTCTGTCCGGACAGGTTGTGTTCGGTGGTGTAGCTGATCAGGCCGCGAGGGTAGTTCATCTTGTCCATGATGGTGTCGCAGGCATCGATGCACGCGGCGCAGCCAATGCACTCGATCTGCAGGCCGTCGCGGATGTCGATGCCGGTGGGGCAGACCTGGACGCACATGGTGCAGTCGATGCAGTCACCCAGGCCCTGAGCCTTGTAGTCCTGGTCTTTCTTGCGCGGGCCACGTTGCTCGCCGCGGCGTGGGTCGTAGGACACGATCATGGTGTCCTTGTCGAACATCACGCTCTGGAACCGCGCGTACGGGCACATGTAGATGCACACCTGCTCGCGCAGCCAGCCGGCGTTGCCATAGGTGGCGAGGGTGAAGAAGCCGACCCAGAAATACGACCAGCCATCGGCCTGGCCGGTGAAGAAATCAACGGTGAGTTCGCGGATCGGCGAGAAGTAGCCGACGAAGGTAAGCCCCGTGACCAGCCCGATCAGCAGCCACAGGCCATGCTTGGCGGACTTGCGCACGAACTTGTTGGCGCTCATGGGCGCCTTGTCCAGTTTCATGCGCTGGTTGCGGTCGCCCTCGGTGACCTTCTCGCACCACATGAACACCCAGGTCCACACGCTTTGCGGGCAGGTGTACCCGCACCACACGCGCCCGGCGTACACCGTGATGAAAAACAGCCCGAAAGCGCTGACGATCAGGATGCCCGACAGCAGGATGAAGTCCTGCGGCCAGAAGGTGGCGCCGAAAATGTAGAACTTGCGCTCCGGCAGGTTCCACCAGACCGCCTGATGACCGCCCCAGTCGAGCCAGACCGTGCCGAAATACAGCAGGAACAGCACGATCCCGCCGCCAATTCGCAGGTTGCGGAAGATCCCGGTGAACGCCCGGGTGTAGATCTTCTCCCGGGAGGCATAGAGATCGACGGTGTCACTCTCTTTGTGGGGCGGCGGAGTGACGTTGTGAACCGGTATTTGCTCGCTCATTGCGGCGTGCTCATCGAACCATCACGTGGCTGTGGAAAATGCCTTGGCCAGTACGTGCCGGCCAGGGTCATTCAATGCTTAAGCGCTACCCATGATACGCCTGTCGGCCAATGACAGCTTCGGACGCTGTCAGTGTAGGAGCGCGCTTGCCCGCGACCGGCTGCGCAGCAGTCGTGAGTCCGGATACTGCGGTATGTCTGGCAAACCGCGTTCCGCGGATTTACGACGGGTTCCCCGCCGGTCGCGGGCAAGCGCGCTCCTACAGTGATCGTGTCAACGCTTATTGCCCATCCGTTTGGCTCTTCTCTCCATGAGACAGGCTATACACATACGCCGCCAGCAAATGCACCTTGTCATTGCCCTGCAGCAATTCCTGGGCAGGCATCTGGCCCTGGCGGCCGTAGCGGATGGTCTGCTGCAACTGCGCGAAGCTTGAACCGTAGATGAACGCGCCCGGGTGGGTCAGGTCAGGTGCGCCCATGGCGGGAGTGCCCTTGCCTTCGGGGCCGTGGCAGGCGACGCAGTTGCCGGCGAAGATTTTCTGCCCGTTGACCGGGTCCGCCTTGGCGTCGTCTGGCAGTTTGCGTCCATCCAGCTTGGTCAGCACAAAGGCCGCGACGTCCCGCACACCCTGATCGCCGACCACTTCACCCCATGCCGGCATGACCGCATGACGGCCACCCATGATGGTGGTCTTGATGGTCTGCGGATCACCGCCCCAGCGCCAGTCGGCGTCGGTCAGGTTGGGGAAGCCGTAGGCGCCCTTGGCGTCCGAGCCGTGGCACACCGAACAGTTGGAGGCGAACAGCCGGCCACCCATTTTCAGGGCTTGTGGGTCCTTGGCCACATCTTCGATGGGCATGGCCGCGAATTTGGCGAAGATCGGACCAAAACGCGCATCCGACCGGGCCATTTCCTTTTCCCATTCATGCACGCCGGTCCAGCCCGGCTGGCCGTTGGAGAAGGCGATCTTCTTGTCGTTGTCGACGTAGTCGTAGCCCGGCAACAGGCCCTTCCAGTTGCCCAGGCCGGGGTACAGCGCCAGGTAACCGAGGGCGAAGATGATGGTGCCGATGAACAGCATGAACCACCACTTGGGCAGCGGGTTGTCGTACTCCTCGATGCCGTCGAAGGAGTGGCCGACGGTCTCGTCGGTGGTGTCGGCGCGCTGGCCCTTGCGGGTCGCCAGCAGCAGCCAGGTCAGGCAGAAGATCGTGCCCAACGACAGTACGGTGACGTACAGGCTCCAAAACGTAGTCATTCTTTGTTGCTCCTGGAAGCTTGCGCTTGCTCGAGGTGCTTGATGGCCTCGGGGTCGTCGGCAAAGGGCAGCAGGGTCGCGTCGTCGAATTCAGCCTTGCGCCGGGGGCTGAACACCCACAGCGCCAGGCCGATGAAGGCCACCATCACCACGACGGTGCCCAGGCCTCGAATCATTCCGATATCCATGGCGATCACCGTTTGCTCTTGATGATGGTGCCCAGGCCCTGCAGGTAGGCCACCAGTGCATCCATTTCAGTCTTGCCCTTGACCGCGTCACCGGCCTTGGCGATGTCGTCGTCGGTGTAGGGCACGCCCAGGCTGCGCAGCACTTCCAGCTTGCGACCGGTCAACTTGCCGTCGAGCTTGTTTTCCACCAGGAACGGATAGGCCGGCATGATCGATTCCGGCACCACGTTGCGCGGGTTATACAGGTGCGCGCGGTGCCAGTCGTCGGAGTAGCGTCCGCCCACCCGCGCCAGGTCCGGCCCGGTGCGCTTGGAACCCCACAGGAAGGGGTGATCCCAGACGCTTTCGCCGGCCACCGAGTAGTGCCCGTAGCGTTCGGTTTCGGCGCGGAACGGCCGGATCATCTGCGAGTGGCAGCCCACGCAGCCGTTGGCGATGAACACGTCGCGGCCTTCGACTTCCAGTGCCGGACGCGGCTTCATGCCTTCGACCGGTTTGTTGGTCACGTCCTGGAAGAACAGCGGGACGATCTGCGTCAGGCCGCCCACTGCTACCGCGATGACCATGAAGATCGACAGCAGGCCGATGTTCTTCTCAAGTGATTCGTGCTTGATCATCAGTGCGCTCCCACGACAGCGATCTGGGCGGCTTCTTCGGCTTCCTCGGTGTTCGACGCACGCACCGTGCGGAACACGTTGTAGGCCATGAACAGCATGCCGCTGGCAAAGAACGCACCGCCCAGGGCGCGAACGATGTAACCCGGATGGCTGGCTTGCAGCGCTTCGACGAACGAGTAGGTGAGGGTGCCGTCATCGTTGATCGCACGCCACATCAGGCCCTGGGTGATGCCGTTGACCCACATCGAGGCGATGTAGAGCACGGTACCGATGGTCGCGAGCCAGAAGTGGGTGTTGATCAGCGCGATGCTGTGCATCTGCGGACGCCCGTACAGGCGCGGGATCATGTGGTAGACCGCGCCGATGGAAATCATCGCCACCCAGCCCAGCGCACCTGCGTGGACATGGCCGATGGTCCAGTCGGTGTAGTGCGAGAGCGAGTTGACGGTCTTGATCGCCATCATCGGCCCTTCGAAGGTCGACATGCCGTAGAACGCCAGCGACACCACCAGGAACCGCAGGATCGGGTCGGTGCGCAACTTATGCCAGGCGCCGGAGAGGGTCATCATGCCGTTGATCATGCCGCCCCAGCTCGGCGCCAGCAGGATGATCGACATCACCATACCCAGCGACTGCGCCCAGTCCGGCAGCGCGGTGTAATGCAGGTGGTGGGGGCCGGCCCAGATATACAGGGTGATCAGCGCCCAGAAGTGCACGATGGAAAGGCGGTAGGAGTAAATCGGACGCTCGGCCTGTTTCGGCACGAAGTAGTACATCATTCCCAGGAAACCGGTCGTCAGGAAAAAACCTACGGCGTTGTGCCCGTACCACCACTGGATCATCGCGTCAGTGGCGCCCGAGTAGGCCGAATAGGACTTGAACAGGCTCACCGGCAGCGACATGTGGTTGACGATGTGCAGCATCGCCGTGACCACGATGAAGGCCCCGTAGAACCAGTTGCCGACGTAGATGTGCTTGGTCTTGCGCTTGACGATGGTGCCGAAGAACACCGCCGCGTAGGTGATCCAGACGATGGCCAGCAGAATCGCGATTGGCCACTCCAGCTCGGCGTATTCCTTGGTGGTGGTGTAGCCCATCGGCAGGGTGATGATCGCGCCGATGATGACCGCCTGCCAGCCCCAGAAGTGAAACGCCGCCATGCCGTCGCTGATCAGGCGCGTCTGGCAGGTTCGCTGCACGACATAGTAGGAGGTGCCGAACAGCGCGCACCCGCCGAAGGCGAAGATCACGAGGTTGGTGTGCAGCGGGCGAAGGCGTCCGAACGTGGTCCATGGCAGACCAAGGTTCAAGTCAGGCCACACGAGTTGTGAGGCGATGAAGACACCGAGCCCCATGCCAAGGATCCCCCAGACCACCGTCATGATGGCGAACTGGCGGACTACCTTATAGTTATAAGCAGTCGGACTGATTGCTGTGCTCATTCTAAGGTTCCACGGTTTGGGTATTTTATTAGTGTGGTAACGGCCGCAACATCGAATAAAGCGTAGACGTTTTGCCGCGCAACAAGCGCAAGACGAGGTCGACGCAAACACGGGATGCGGTTTTTTCGCGACTCGCTGCGCTTGATTGCGCCAGGCAGAGTTGCCGGAGTGGGCCGAAAGGGCGGGAAAACAGGGCGAGTGAGGCGGCGCGCGTGAATGCCGAAAATTGTATACAGCCCTTCGGGTGACATACCGGGCCGCGCGGTCTGCCTGCAAGAGGGTGTGGAGGTCGTGCACAATCCTTTCACTGATCCTGTGGCCAGCTGTTGCCGGACCACCGTGCACGCAAGCTTAGACGCGAACGGCTCGCGATGGAAGCCACAAGAGCAAGAAGTTTGACACCTCGCCGGGTGCAGGGGGGTAATCACCGCGCCACCTTGCGGGGCGCGGTGAGCATCGACTTCAGGCCTACGCTGAAACGTTTCTCTACCTGCTTTCCCTGTACTTCGGTAGAGTGTTTCTACGCCAAAAGTTGTATACAAATGCCGATGACGATTGCACTTTTTGACTGCCCAAAAATTTGGCCCGAGCTGGCAGGTCAGGCCGGTGATCGTCACGGTTGATCGACCGGCACCGGAAAAATCGATGCAATCCGACGATGAATCCGCCCGGTTGCGTGCGGGTTGGGGCGCCCATGGCGTCGGTGCTTTTTTCCGAAAGTCCTGGCAGGTTAGTTTCAGGAAGCTGAACCGCGGCTGTCGCCCAGGAAAGTCCGGCGCGGCTGTCTTTTGCCTGGAACGCTTGGGCATAATGGCGCCCTGCAATCAAGTCCATGGGTCGAGACAAGCATGAACAACGGACACGCGACGAGTACTGACGCCGATCAATGTGCGCAACTGGCGCAGGTGCATGGCTGGTTGTGGAATGCCCCGGCAGAGGTCGCCGGCAACCAACCGGCCACCCTGATCCTCGCCCATGGCGCGGGTGCTCCCATGGACAGCGAGTTCATGAACGACATCGCCCAGCGCCTGGCCGCACTGGGTGTGGGCGTGCTGCGCTTTGAATTTCCCTACATGGCCCAGCGCCGGATCGACGGCGGCAAGCGCCCGCCCAATCCCAAACCGAAGCTGCTGGAGAGCTGGCGCGAGGTCTACGGGGCCGTGCGACCGCTCATCAAGGGCCGCCTGGCCATCGGCGGCAAATCCATGGGCGGGCGCATGGCCAGCCTGTTGGCCGACGAGTTGCACGCCGATGCGCTGATCTGCCTGGGCTACCCGTTCTACGCCGTCGGCAAACCGGAGAAACCCCGGGTCGAGCACCTGGCCGAGCTGCAAACACCGACCCTCATCGTCCAGGGCGAGCGCGATGCGCTGGGCAATCGTGAAGCGGTTGAAGGCTATTCGCTGTCACCGGCCATCGAAGTGCACTGGTTGCCCACCGCCAACCATGACCTCAAGCCATTGAAGGCAGCGGGCGTCGGTCATGCCGCCTGCCTGCAGGAAACCGCCGAGCGCATCGCCAGTCGTCTACTCGGCTGATGCCTCGGCTGCAGCGGCCTGCGTGCACCAGACATCGAACTGACCGTCGGCGATCAACAGCCCTGCCGACGGCATGTCGATGTGAAAGGTGCCGCGCAGGTGACCCGTCTGCACGTCGCATTCGAGCAGGGTGACCGAACCCTTCTCGAAGTCCTGCGAATGATAAAGCTGCGCAAACTGCCGGGGCGTGACGTGATAGATCGCCGACAAGCGCTCGTCCCGCACCAGGTCGTAAGTGCCGGGTTCCAGGCTCTGGTCGATGAACATGCCCAGCACCGTGCGGCGGTGGGCGACCTTGCCCACCGCGTGAATCTTCCAGATCTTGTGGCTGCGCTTGCCCGTCAACTCCGGGCGCAGGCAGGAAAAGGCAGATAACTGCCCTGGGGTGAACGGCTTGCCGTTGATGGTGGCGCTGAGTTCGCAGGCTGTGTTGCTCGCGCTGTGAGTCGGTGTGCCGGTGGAGCCTTTCATGGGCGTCGCTCCCTTGTCGCTTTTATATAGGCGCCTGGCGGTGCTGGCCAGGTCGTGTCGAAGAGCGCGCAATCCCGCAGGCACAGAAGGCCTGCGGCATTGCGCAAGGCCAGCCGTCAGCGAATGCCGATGGCCGAAATCACGCTGTAGGTGTAGCCATCCAGCTCCATGCCGCTACCCAGGGCTTTCTGGTAATAGGTCTTGCCAAATGGCGACAGCTTGGCCAGGGTCGATGACCAGTACAGGTCCTTGACCAGGGGCCAGTTGGCCGCCCACATACCGTGAATCTCCCGCAGTTCCTGGATCGACGGCAGCCGGGCCTGATTGTTGCCAGCCTGTGCGCCTGCCTGGCCGAAATTGCCCTTGCCCAACTCGATGCAGTGGATCACCCCCGTGACGGTCACCGCGTAGGACAGCGACTGCCCCGCAGCATCGGCCACGGTAATGGTGGTCGTGCCCTTGCCGCGGACGCTGACCAGCCCGGCTTCACTGACCTGGGCCACCCGCGGATCGGCCGAGGTGTAGGTATAGGGCGCCGTCCCGCCGCTCGCCTGGCGCTGAACCGTGGTGCCGCCTGGCATCGTCGGCAGCGCGTCGGGGCGCGAGGGCACCAGATACACCTTGCCGCCCAGCGTCACCGGCGAGGTGTCCAGGCTCAGCGGGTTCTGCACCCGCAACGTGCGGCGCTCGGAGTCGCGTACGTTGCCGCCACGGCTGACCTGATAGCTCAATGTCGCCTGAGCGCCGGCACTGGCGGTAATCAGCGCCTTGGGCAACTGGAACACCAGTTCAGTGCCGCCCGTGGCCCCCTGCTCGGCGGTTTCAAAGCGCGAGGCACCTTCCCAGATCACCTTGACCCGATCACCGGCGCGTACCTCATAACGCGCCCGCACCGTCGCACCGGCCTCTGGAATCAGCCCCGGATTCACCACACCGTCCTCCTGCACGGTATCCATGGTCGGCGCCGGAAGCACCGATGCGCTCAACACCCGCACCGAATAAACCTCCGAATCCTGCGCGGTGCCATTGGCCCGGATCACCTGATACGACACCGCCACCGTCTGGCCGTCGTTGGCATCGACCAGCGCACGGGCGAACACCACCGACAGCGCCTTGCCGGCATCGTCCTGGGTAATGGACTTCTCTTTCTGGTCGCTGCCGTTGGGACCGTTCCAGCTCAGGTTGACGGTATCCCCCTGGCGCAGATTGGCTGAATCCGCGATCACCACGGTGGCGCCGTTGGGGGCGTTGGCGGGGTCAAGGATGTCGTTTTCGGCTTCGAGGATGGTGGGCAGGGGGAGGGGACCGCTCTGGTTGGCGCTGACGGGCAGCATCAACGAAGGCGAAGTGAAGAACGCACGGCTGAAGGTGTTGACGGTGTAGTGGATCGCCACCGAGCCACCCGCGAGCAGGCTGACCTTGTCGTCCGGAATGAAGAAATCCATCGGCATGCCGGCAGCGCCTGCGGCGACGGTCTTGAGTTCATCGAACATCACATTGGCGCCGCTTTCGGTCTTGCCCATCCAGTACAGATGAACGTCGTTGCCCTCAGCCATGAAGTAATACACAGGCACCTCGACGCGAACGTTGAGCGAGGTCGGATCCAGCACCCCGCCGTTCTGTTCGGCAACCGGCACCCTGGGCAGCGGCAACTCCATGGGCTGGCCGATGATTTTCAATTGCAGGCTCTTGGAGCGCAGCGTCACGCCGGCCGCCTTCGTCACCTTGTAATACAGGCGAGCCCGGCCTTGCGCGATAGGCTGGAACTGCGCATTGGGCACCACGAATTCGTAGAAGCTGCCTGCGCCGGGAATGATCTTGCTCGCGGTGTAGGTCTCGAGTGCCATGCCCTCGGCGGTGCTGCGTTCCATCGACAGCACCAGCTCATCGCCAGGTCGAATGTCCGGATGGGCGATGACCAGCACCTGCACATCGGCACCGGCCAGTTGGTCGAGATCCAGTTCCATCCCCGGCGCTTGCGGGGTGATCGGCGCGGGCAACGTGGACTCTCCCGCCTCGACCGCCACATAGGTCGGCAGGGACCAGCGCGACCAGTTGTTGACGATGTCGCGGATTTCGTAGCGCACCTCCAGCATGTCCGAGTCGCCGGCGCGCTCGATGATCTCTTTGCTGACCGGGATGACCAGTGGCTGACCGACTTGCTGGGCGTCGGTGATCTCGGTGCGGATGATTTCGCCATGCCAGGACAGCGCGATCCGGTCACCCACGAACATGTTCATGTAGGCGGCAATTTCCACCGTCACGCCTTCAGGCGAGGTGATGATTCCTTCCGGAAACACTTTCGGCGTGGCCAGTCGCTCGTTTTCCCAAGGTGTGGCCGGGTTGGTGTCAGTGCCGCCCGGGATGGTCAGCTTGACTGGCACCACCGCAGGGGTGGACGTGTTTTTCTGCCCGCCGATGGGTTTTGTTACCTCATAGAAGAGGGTGATGTTCGTTTCGTGGATGAACTTCTGGTCCAGCGGCAGGACCACGAAATTGAAGAAACCGGGTGACAGGTCTTCTCGCTTCACCGTGTAGTTGAAGGCCAGTGCGTCATCACAAAAAAGGTCGATGATGTCGCCTTCGGCAATTTCAAGATAGGGCCCGACGCGCACGGAGAGTGGCACCTGGGGGTCGAGGGTGTCGGCATGACCGATACCGCTGGGGTCATGCAGGTTCTGCATCGCCGGAGCGGGCAGCAGTGCTCGAATTGCATCGTTCATGAGAGTATCCTTGTCTTCATGTAGACGGCGGGCCCGCAGGCCCGCCTGGGGTTTAGCGGCAGCCCTGCCCGGGAATGGACATGGTGATGATCACGTTGGTGGTGATCGAGTTGACGATCACCCCATTCGGACCTTCGACGCGGTAGTAGGCCTCGCCGCGGCCTTCGCAGATCAGGCGCAACTGCTGGGCCGAGACGCGGAAGATGTAGCCCTGTTGCTGCTCCAGCTCATCCATGACATGGGTGAACTCAAGGCTCGCGCCCGGCACCGGTGTATCGGGGTTGCCCCGGGCGTAGCCATGGAACACGATGCTCACGCGCGGGTACTTGTCGGCGTTCAGGTACGGGCGAATGAAGATCGGTGTGCCGTCAGGGCTGTTGACCGGGCTGATGGCATTGTTCTGGTTGGCGTTGGTGAACACCGGGCCAGCCAGGCCACCGGGCCCACCCGGCAGATCGCCCACGGAGCGCACGATCACCGGCTGCGTCGGTGAACGCGACGTGTTGGGGTTGCCGGCGTGGCTCACCGTGTAATAAACCCGGATCGCGTCGCCGGTGCCTTCGGCCGTCATCAACGCATTGGGGATGGTCAGCAGCAGGTCGCGGCCGACATCGCTGGAGCGCAGGGTGTAGGTCACAGGCGTTGCTTGCGAACCCCAGTACAGGCGGAACACATCGCTGATGGCGAACTCGTCGCGCCAGCCGATCACGGCATTGGCTTCCAGCAGGAAGTCGTCCTCGTCGATGACGTTGTCCTGATTGTCCGGGTTGTCGCTGGTGCCACGGATGATCGGCAGGGCCAGCGCCTCGTTTTCCGGGGTTTCAGGGTCCGGATCCTGAGGGCCGGGCAGGGTCAGGTTGACGTACACCGGCAAGCCCAGCGACGTCCCCACCAGCCTGCCGCCGCGACGCACTTCGTAACGCAGCTGCACATCGCCGTCGCCTGCCAGGGCGATATGGGCGTAGGGCACGTTCAGGGTGAACACCGGGTCCGAGGTTTCATCGCCGGGTTGCAGCGGCACTTCCGGCAGGGCATTCGCACCCCAGTACAGGGTGATCCTGTCTCCAGGCTGCGGGCTCGGGTACTGCGCAATGTCCACCGCCACCTTGGCACGGGCATCGGCGTCGTCGATCACCCCATCCTCAGACTGGCGGCACAGCGGTGCCGGGTAGTCGTCGGGCACCTGCGTGAGGTACAGCTGGAAGGTCTTGGACAGGGAGTTGATCGAGACATTGCCGGCTCGGTCGGTCACGGTGTAATAGACCGGCTCCTGCACATCGCCCAGGCTTTCGAGGAAAGCGCGGGTGAAGTTGAGCAGCACGTGATCCTCGCCCACTTCCGTGACGGTGACCGTGTGCTCCGGGCCTGCCACCGAACCCCAGAAAGTGCGGATCTGGTCGCCCCAGGCCATGCCCAGATAGCCTGGCACGTCGGCCACCAGCACGTTGCCCATGCCGGTCAGCTCGTCGGAGGTCAGCATGCCGTCGTGGGTTTCCGGCGGAAACACCATCGCCGCCAGCAGAATGCCGCCTGGTGCAGTGCGGTCGACGATTAGGGGGACTGTCGGGGAGGGGGCGAACTGCCCACCGACGTCGTTAATGGCCGCGTAGCCCACGGTATACACCCCATCGTTGGCCAGCAGCGCCGCAGGGATCTCCAGGGTCAGAGGGTCGCCGGGCTGTTCGGTGCCGATAGGTTTTTTTTCACCAACCACCAAGCCGTTCCACATCAATTGGTATGAGTGCTCGGGAACAGCCTCAGCCCACGCCACGAAGTGCATGACAACTGGCTGTTGCAGATCTTCCAGGGTCAGCAGGCCATCGACAGGGTCGGCAACCGGCACGTTGGGCTGGGGCAAGTCACGCGGCAAGTTGCGAGTGACGAAGGAACTTCTAGTTGAATGACACAAGGTATTTCTCCAATTAACAGGCAGCCGGGATCCTTGTTTGAACGGGCTGCTGCAAGTTTTATGAATAACCGAATTTATCGGTTATCGAGTGGTGTAGCGATGAATCCGATCCGCGTATTAACTTGGTTATGCAAATGTCTCGTTGTACGGGATGATTTTTAACTAATAGGAGTTGTGAGTGGCTGTCAATAGCTGTGTGCGTTAAATATTTATTGTTTTGATTTTGTGAGTGGGGTCAGGCGCAGCCGATTGGAGGTGTACGCCGGTCTACATAGACTTCCCCGATCAATGAAGTCGCACTGCCGTAATCATTTCTGATGCGGTAACGGGTTTTCAAACGTCCGGTTGTAATCCGTTCCAGGAATATAGTCGGAATGTTTAAATGGATGCCGGTCATGAACTGTTGTTCATCCACTGTTGTTGAAAGTATCAACGCAGCGGATTCAATCGGTTGGCCTTCGATGAAGCTATCAAAGCCTTGGAGGCTCAACTCGATTCGGTCGCCGATTCGCATATTTCGATAGGGCTGTATCAGTACCGTTGCGCCTTCGACGATGGCGGGAAGCCGCAAGGTGTGGGTTTCATCGGCTTCATTGAACAGCGCGCCTTGCAGCCCGTTCTCGCCGCCGGGCAACTGCGCCTGGCGCACCACCCTGACCAGTTGCGTGGCGGAGTGTGAAAGGTTCGGATTGCCGGCGTGGGTGACGGTGTAATGCACGGGGATGGCCCGCCCCACGCCTTCGCCGACGATCAGCCCGTTGGGCATGCAGATCACCAGGTCCGCTGCGGCGTCCAGGTCGTTCTGGTCCAGGGTGCGCACCACCGGCAATGGCCAGGATCCCCAGTACAGCTGGATCCGGTCACAGGGCTGGAACCCTGTCTGCCAGGCGATGACCACAGCGGCGTCGAGCAGGTAGTCCTCTTCATCGAGGAAGTTGGCCTGCCGATTGGGGTGGTCACTTTTGCCTTGCACCTGAGGAGCTGCCAGCTGTTCATTGATCAGCGTTTCGGGCATCGGGTCCTGGGGGCCGGGCAGTGTGACGAACACGTTCACCAGTCGGCCGGGGGAGGTGGCGCGATTCTGTCCCTCGCGCCGCACCTCGTAGCGCACCTCGATGGCACCGTCACCAGCGGCCATGACCGTGGCGAACGAAACCGGTATCGAGGCCACCACCTCCAGCGCTGCTGCGGCCTCGCTCAACACCACGCCCGGCAGCGCCAGCCCGCCCCAGCTCAGCAGGACCACGTCACCGGCCTGGGCATTGCCGTAGTGGGGAATCAGCACGTCCACACCGTGGCGGACATCGTTGTGTGTCAGCAATCCGTCGACGGCCTTGGGCACGAGCGGTGCCAGCAGGTCATGGGGATGGTTGCGCAGTTGCAGTCGCAGGTGGGCAGGTTCCGAGACGATCGACAGGTTGCCCGCGCGGTCGGTGACGGTGTAAGTCACCGCGATATCGCCGTCGGCCAGTTGCTCCAGAAAGCTGCGCTCGAAGTCGAAGGTGATGTCGCTGCCACCCACTTCTTCGGCGGTGAGCACGCGCACCGGGCCCGGTTGATCGCCCCAGTAGGTGCGCACCACATCGCCCCATTTGGCGTCGAAGTAGCCGGGGAGCCGGGCGGTCAGGAGACTGCCTGCGGCGGCCAGCGACTCTTCGGTCAGTGGCAGTTGATGCGAAGCAAATAGGAGTGGAGCAAGGAGGTCGCCGCCGGGTGGGGTGCGGTCTACGATGAGAGGTACGGTGGGAGAAGGGGCGAATTGTCCGCCAACGTCATTGATGGCGGCGTAGCCGATCTCATAAACACCATCTTTGATCAGGTATGGACCTGGTATGTCCATCGTCAGTGGGTCTCCAGGCTTTTCAGTGACAATAGGAGTCATTCTACCCGTTCGTAAGCCGTTAACCATTAGTTGGTAGGAGTGTTCCGGACTAGCCGTTTCCCATGCTGAAAAGGTTAGGGTAATCGGTCTGTCGAGTGCCTCGAGCGTAAGTAAGCCATCTATAGGGTCGGCTTGGGGGATGGAGGGTGTAGGAAATTCATAGTAGCGTGATCCTTCGTTCACGTTTTCGGTCGTTTCTTTTTTCATAAAATAATCCTCGTTAAATTGGTCAGCTCGCGTGGCAATGCCGAAATCTGATAACTCACTCTTTGTCTGAATGTTCTGTGTGTATGTGCACCGCTTTTCATAAGCCGGTGGTACATATGTATATTCTTGCCGGGCCCAATGCCAGTGGGTTTTAACGGTAGAGAAATGTCCTACACCCCTATCGGACCGACCATGGCTGTTTGTAGGGCGGATGAAGTGTCTGTAGGACCAAGACCACTTTTTGCCAAGAGCGAGGGGGAGCCGGGGGCCGGATCCTTCAGGTCGCCGTATCCCATCAAGAATTTCACCCTGCCCGCTCTTTTTAAGGGAGGGTTCTCTAGGTGAAAAACAGAAGCAAAAAACGCGGAGGTGTCGCAAGGCATTGGCAAATGGCAGGGGTGCTGTGCGGTGTCTCATTAGCGGCCCAGGGGATGGCTCAGCAAGCCGAGGTCAAGGCCCTGCCCGGAGCGATCGAAATTCCTGCGAACACCGTTGTTGATGTCGATCGGGCCACCGGGCTGGAATATCGCCTTTCAGGCAGCGGGGCGACGCTTAACCTGTTGCCAGGGGCGAGTGTCAATAACGTGGTAGCTGAGTCTGGGCAGAGTTCTGCATTGATAATCCGCGGAGGCGTCATTGACCAGCAAATAGACGCGTCGAGCGTTTATGCGGCTGTGCTCCTCAGGGGTAGCCGGCTGGATGCGGATGACGCCACGATCATCAGCCGGGTGAAGCCTGGGGTGCAGCTAAGTCCGCTGCCGGCTACACGCTCTATAGGGGGCATTAGTAATAGCCTGGTCGCCGGCCTTGGTGCAGGCATACACGTGGGCAGCAGCGAATTGACGCTGGTGAATTCCGAAGTCTTCGGTATGGCTGATGGCGATGGATCCGGCGCGGGCATTGTGGCCGCAGCGGCGAAATTGGCCATCGCGGGCAGCAGTCATGTAGAAGGGGAATCGGTTGGCCTTTCCGTAGTTGGGCCAGGCGTACTGCCTGGCGCGGGCATTGAGGGCGGGCCGAGCGTTATTGTGGTTGATGATTCCCGAGTGATCGGCGTCACGGGCCCTGCGATATCCCTCCAGGCCACAAGGACTTTCCAACCCAAAGCCACCATCTCCCTGCAAAACAACGCCGAACTGCGCTCCGGCAATGGCAACCTCATCGAAGTCCACGACAAGGGCGAGCTTGACCTGATCGTCGACGACAGTCGCCTCAAAGGCGACCTCTTCGCCGCCGAGGGCGCGCGGATGGATGTGGTGCTGCAAAACGAAGCGCGGCTTTCCGGCAATGTGCACAACCTCAACAGCCTGACCATCAACTCCGATGCCCGCTGGCGCCTGATGGGCGACAACAGCGTGCCGACCTTGAAGCTTGGGGCTGGGCGGGTGAGTTTTCGCGGCGATGGCTTCAATACCCTGACCGTGGGCGAGCTGTCCGGGCGCGGGGTGTTCGACATGCGCATCAACCTGGACAACGCCACGGGTGATCTGCTCAACGTCACCGGCCAGGCCAGCGGTTTCCACCACGTCAACATCGCCAACACCGGCGCCGAGGTGGTGCCGGAAAACTTCGAGGCGTTGCGCATCATCCACACCGAAGGCGGCAACGCCGACTTCGAACTGGGTGGCGGGCGTGGCCGCGCCGACCTCGGCGTCTATTCCTACGCCCTGGAGCAGCAAGGCAACGACTGGTTCATCGTCGGTTCCGGCAAGACCATCAGCCCCTCGACCCAGAGCGCCCTGGCGTTGTTCAACGTCGGGCCCACGATCTGGAACAGCGAGCTGACCACCCTGCGCAGCCGCATGGGCGAGGTGCGCGGGCGGGAAGAGGGCGGTGGCTGGATTCGCAGTTACGGCAACCGCTTCAAGGCGTCGCTGGATTCGGGCGTGGATTATCAGCAGAAGCAGCACGGCCTGTCGTTCGGTGCCGATGCGCCGGTGCCAGTGGGTGACGGGCAACTGCTGGTGGGTCTGATGGGCGGTTACAGCAAGTCCAGCCTGGACCTGAGCCGCGGGACGTCCGGCGAGGTGGACAGTTACTACCTCGGCGCCTATGGCACCTGGCTGTCTAACGATGGCTACTACCTGGACGGCGTGCTGAAGGTCAACCAGTTCCATAACAGCTCGAAAGTGGCGATGAGCGACGGCGAGAAGGCCAAGGGTGACTACAGCAACCGGGCTGTGGGTGGCTCGGTGGAATTCGGCAAGCACATCAAGCTGGCCGATGACTACTTCGTCGAGCCCTATGCGCAGTTGTCCGGCGTGTGGATCGACGGCAGCAGCTACACCCTGGACAACGGCCTGCAGGCCAGGACCAGCCAGACCCAATCGGTGCTGGGCAAGGTCGGTACTTCGGTCGGTCGGCAGTTCGCGCTCAAGGACGGCGGCGTCCTGCAGCCTTACGTGCGGGTGGCGGCAGCCCATGAGTTCTCCCGCAACAATGACGTGAAGGTCAACGACCAGCGTTTCGACAACGATCTGTTTGGCTCGCGGGCCGAACTGGGCGCTGGCGTTTCGGTGTCGCTGTCCGAGCGTCTGCAGGTGCATGCCGACTTCGATTACATGAAGGGCAAGCATGTCGAGCAGCCGTGGGGCGCGAACGTCGGGTTGCGCCTGGCGTTCTGACCCACTGATGGAGCGTTGAAGTGAGCCCCGGCGACAGCGATGTCGCCGGGGTTTTTGCTTTGCGGCTACTGGATGCGCTTGCGGCGGCGGATGGCGCGGGTGCGGTCCGGCGGGGGTGGGCCGATGTGGTGGTCGCCAACCAGCATCAGGATCAGGGTTTCGGACACGCCCACCAGTTTCGAGCGGCGCAGCACCTCATATGAAACTTCCACCAGACCATTCTTGCTGCGACCCAGGTGCGCGCCACTGAGGTAACGCGTCTCGCGGGGCCCGGTACGGCCCCTCGGTTCGCCGATGACGCTGTAGTAGGTGGTGTTGCCCCAGCGCAGCTTGAGCTGATCGCCTGCCCACAGCTTCGGTGAACGCGGGATGTTGATGCGAATGCCTTCAAGCAGCGCACTGCGCGGCAGCATCTGTGACTTTGCCTCCGACACCAGGGGCGCGGCGAAGATGGGCTCGATGTTCAGCTCATCGGCACTCGGACAGTCCAGGCGCGGGACATTGGCCAGGAAGGAGGAGTAGCTGGCGATCACTTCCCGGGTGATCTGATCGATGGAGCGTACGGCTTGCAGTTCCTCGTACAGCGGGACACAGGAGGGGTCGAGTGTCGATGGATCGAACGCCTGATTGTCGATCGCCCTCATGTTTTCCATCCATTTATTATCGGTGTTGGCAGTGGCCGAAGGTAAACCTTTGGGCAGCAGAATGTCCTTTTCGTCTTCCATGGAAGCTCCTTTGAATAATGAGTGTGCTCAGCGTTTAAAACGTTCGGACGATACGGCTGAAGTTGTAGGAGTCGGCGTCTCGGGCGACTATGTTCAATTCGAAGAAAGCACTTGTCAATCTTGCAGGTTGCAGAGGTTATACATAGCGTCGCGGGAAAATAGAGCCCTTGATTAATGGTCTTGAATGTGAAGGTTGTGGTTTTGAAGCAATTTTTGGCTGTGCATGACTATATATGTAAGGTCTGTTTGTGGGTTGTTTGTGGTAGCGTCTGACAGGCTTCTGAAAATGCTGTAGGAATAAGGGAAATAAGCGGATAAAAATAAAATTCGCTAAACGAAAGTTGTTTAAAGTTTGGCAAATCCTCTATGCGTATGCATCGAGGTGATGCGTGTTGTGTATTCAAATGGATCGCAAATCATATGGTTACAATTTAATTGTCGGCGGCTACGGCAGCGGATCTGCGGGGTGGTTGCCCTTGCGTTCTTCACTTTGAGGCCCGATCGGTACGGTATGGGCTGCCAGGTTCCAGGAGCATCGGGATGTTGAGGTGGGGCTGGGATGAGCAAACTTCGACCGCCGGCTCGGTTCTCCGTGAACGAATGAGTGGTTCGGCACTGCGGGTAGGGTTCATATAAGCCATGTGGAAAATGCTATTCACGAGCTGGGTGAGGCCATCCGGGTTCGCTGCTTTCAACACCCGCTCTGCAAGGGCGGCAATATGAACAGAGGGTGGAGTTAGAGGAATGACTTCCTGCAAATTTACGTTTTTCATGGCGTTCTCCATCTAGCACCCGAGAATGTCTGAGACAACCAGGTAAGTGCCTGCTTAATCAGTGTCGTAGACAGACGCAAACACCTTTGTGGTGTTATTTATTTATCGCTTGTCTGAATTTCAACTAATAGTGATTCGTGGTTTCTGTCAACCCGTCGCATTGCCGTTAACCCATAAAAAACATCGCATAAGTGCAACTTCAGAAACGTCCTACATTTCTAATCCATAAAAAAGCCCCGGCAGTGGGGCTGCCGGGGCTCGGGGTGTTGCTGTGCAGGCATTAGCGGTTGAAACGCTCCACCAGCGAGTACTGGCTCAGGGCGGTACAGGTCAGTTCGGCGCTCAGGTTGGCTGAGCGGCGGGCTTCGTCGGAGGTCTGGTCGGCCAGTACGGCAATGTTGCGGATGTTGCGGCTGACTTCTTCGGCGACCGAGCTTTGCTCTTCGGTGGCGGCGGCGATCTGGGTCGCCATGTCGGTGATGTTGGCCACCGCATCGCTGATGCCCACCAGCGCCTTGTCGGCTTCCAGCACCTGTTCGACGCCTTCTTCGGCCTGACGGCGACCGGTTTCCATGGTCTGCACGGCGTTGTTGGCGGTCTGCTGCAGTTTGGCGATCAGGGCGTGGATCTGGCCGGTGGATTCGGTGGTGCGTTGCGCCAGTTGGCGAACCTCGTCGGCGACCACCGCGAAGCCACGGCCCATCTCGCCGGCACGGGCGGCTTCGATGGCGGCGTTCAGGGCCAGCAGGTTGGTCTGGTCGGCGATGCCTTTGATGACATCGACCACGCCACCGATTTCGTCGCTGTCCTTGGCCAGTTGGGTGACGGTCAGGCCGGTGTCGCCTACGGAGGCCGAGAGCCGCTGAATGGCTTCGCGGGTTTCGCTGGCGATGTCACGGCCACGGCGTGTCAGTTCATTGGCCTGCTGGGTGGCGTCGGCGGTGCGTTGAACGTGGGTGGCCACTTCCTGGGTGGTGGAGGCCATCTGGTTGATGGCGGTGGCCACCTGATCGGTTTCCACGCGCTGACGCTCAAGGCCCATGGAGCTGGCCTGGGCGAGGCTGTCGGACTGGCGCGCCTGGGCATTGAGGTGTTCGGCGGTGTCCTGCAGGCGGGTCAGGCAGGTTTTCAGGCGGGCTTCCTGGCTGAGGATGGACATCTCCAGACGCGCCTGCGGGCCGCGGCTGTCGGTGTACATCTGGGCGATCAGCGGGTCGGAGGTGGTCTGTTCGGCCAGACGCAGCAAGCGCTTGATCCCGCGCTGTTGCCAGCTCAGACCCAGCAGGCCCAGCGGCACGGAGAGGGCGGCGGCCAGGGCGAAGCCCCATTGCGAGTTGAGCCACACGCCGATCAGGAAGCTCAACTGGCTGACCAGGATGAACGGCAACCAGTCCTGCAGCACCGGCAGCCATTTGTCGCGGCTGGGCACGGCGGTCTTGCCGTTGTTGAGGCGCTGATACAGGGCCTCTGCACGACGAACCTGTTCGGCGGTGGGCTTGATGCGCACCGACTCGAAGCCCACCACCTGTTTATTTTCGAAGATCGGCGTCACGTAGGCGTTAACCCAGTAATGGTCGCCGTTCTTGCAGCGGTTCTTGACGATGCCCATCCACGGCTGGCCCTGTTTCAGGGTGCCCCACATGTGTTCGAACACGGCGGACGGCACGTCAGGGTGGCGCACGGTATTGTGCGGTGCCTTGACCAGTTCGTCGCGGGTGAAGCCGCTGATGTCGACGAAGGCGTCGTTGCAGTAGGTGATCACGCCGCGCGCATCGGTGGTCGAGATCAACCGTTGCTGCGCCGGGAAGGTCCGTTCGCGTTGGGTGATGGGCTGGTTATTGCGCATAAGCTATTCAATCCGGGAAGGCTTTGAACCCTTATCGGCGGCCTTTGCCGGAAATTAAGCGTTTTGTGAACTGCGTCATGGGACGCTTTGTCGCAGATCAACCGTCAGCGGTTGAACATCGGGTAGGTGAACAGGCCGAAATGCGCCAGGTTGAGCCCGAAATGAGTGATGACCGCCGCAGTCAGGCCGCCGAATCGATAGGCGATGCCGTAGCCGATGCCGGCCATGCCCGCCAGCAGCACCCATTCCCAGCCCGCGCCCATGTGCGCAAGGCCAAAGGCCAGCGACGCCAGCCCGATGGCCAGCGCCTGGTGGTAGGGAAGGCGATACAGCAGGCGAGCGAGGCCTTGCTGGAGGTACCCGCGAAACAGCAGCTCTTCGGTGATGGTGACCAGCAACAGGTTGTTGATCGCCCAGATCATGCCCTGCTCAGGCCATTTCGGTGCCCAGCCGACGATCCCCAGCGAGACTGCGCCTGTCAGGCAGATGACCGTGGTCACGGGCAGGGTGATGCTGGCGGTCAGCAGTGTGCGGCGAGGGCTGACGGCGAAAAATACCCAGGGGCAGGCCAATGCGATCCAGAAGCCGATCAGGGGTTTGTCCAGGTTCAGGAACATTGAAAACGGCGCGGCTTCCTGGGTGAAGCGTACGGCGGCGATGACCCGCGCATTGAAGAAACCGGGCAGCCAATGGCTGGCAAGCCCTGCGGCCAGGGCGATGAACAGACTGTGACCGAACAGGCGTATGCCCCGATGGCTGAACTGGCTGACGCAGATCCCCGCCATGATCAACAGCCCGAACGTCACCACCACAGGCAGGGTCAGTTGGCCGTAGGTCAGCGCAATGCAGTAACCCAGCGTAAGCAACGCAAGCGCGGTCCAGCGAAGCGCCGGCATGGTGTCGTCCTTGAACGTGAGATAAGGCTGCGGATTCTAGCGTTCATTAAACGGTTGTGCATGTAGGACGGGGCTGAAAGTCGCGGGGGAATGAGTGTCGTGGAAGGGTTAAACGTTTCCGTGAGGAGAGGGAAACGCGACATCCACCCGTAGCAGCACGGCTTGCGGGCGGGGGCGGTGTTGAGGGCGCTGTCGCGGGCAAGCGCGCTCCTACAGGGGGGCGGAACGTAGCAGTCCGGCTTACCGGCGTCGGCGACACTCAAATCGCCGACGCCGGCAAGCCGGACTGCTACGGGGTTGTGTCGTGCTTTCTGGCGGTGTTGATCTGCGTGGCGCCGTCGCGGATGAGCCGCCCTACGACTTGATCAACTGCCGCAGCACATAATGCAGAATCCCCCCAGCCTTGAAGTATTCCACCTCATTCAAAGTATCGATCCTGCACAGCACCTCGACATCCTCCTGCTTGCCGCTCTCCCGGGTGATCTGCAACGTCAGGCTCATGCCCGGTTGCAGCGTGGCCCCGGTCAGGCCGGTGATGTTCAGCACCTCCTTGCCGGTCAGTTCAAGGGTCTTGCGGCTCTGGCCGTTCTTGAACTGCAGCGGCAACACGCCCATGCCCACCAGGTTCGAGCGGTGGATGCGCTCGAAACTCTCCGCGATCACTGCTTTCACGCCCAAGAGGTTGGTGCCCTTGGCGGCCCAGTCCCGGCTGGAACCGGTGCCGTACTCCTGCCCGGCAATGACCACCAGCGGCGTGCCTTCCTGCTGATAGCGCATGGCGGCATCATAGATCGGCAGCTTTTCATCGGTCGGAACGTGCAGGGTGTAGCCACCTTCCTCATTGCCCAGCATTTCGTTGCGAATGCGGATGTTGGCAAAGGTGCCGCGCATCATCACTTCGTGGTTGCCGCGCCGTGAGCCGTAGGAGTTGAAGTCCTTGGGTTCCACGCCCTTGCTGCGCAGATAGCGGCCGGCGGGGCTGTCGGCCTTGATGTTGCCGGCAGGGGAGATGTGGTCGGTGGTCACCGAGTCGCCAAGCATCGCCAGCACGCGGGCCTGCTGCACATCGGCGATCACCGGCAACGGCCCGGCCACATCGTCGAAGAACGGCGGGTGCTGGATGTACGTGGAGTCGGCCTGCCAGACGTAGGTCGGGTCTTTCGACACCTCGATCGCCTGCCACTGCGCGTCACCGGCAAACACCTCGGCATATTCCTTGTGGAACATGCCGGTGCTGACCTTCATCACCGCATCGGCGATTTCCTGTTGCGTCGGCCAGATGTCGCGCAGATAGACCGGCTGCCCATCCTTGCCATCACCCAGCGGCTCGCTGCTCAGGTCGATGCGCACGCTGCCAGCCAGTGCGTAGGCGACCACCAGGGGCGGCGAGGCCAGCCAGTTGGTTTTCACCAGCGGATGCACCCGGCCCTCGAAGTTGCGGTTGCCCGACAGCACCGACGCCACGGTCAAATCCGACTGCTGGATGGCTTTTTCGATAGGGTCGCGCAACGGGCCCGAGTTACCGATGCAGGTGGTGCAGCCATAACCCACCAGATCGAACCCCAGGGTGTCGAGGTACTCGGTCAGCCCCGCGGCCTTGTAATAGTCGGTGACCACTTTGGAGCCCGGCGCCAGTGAACTCTTCACCCACGGCTTGCGTTGCAGGCCTTTCTCGACGGCCTTTTTCGCCAGCAGGCCGGCCGCCATCATCACGCTGGGGTTCGAGGTGTTGGTGCACGAGGTGATCGCGGCGATCACCACCGCGCCGTTTTTCAGGCGATAGCGATTGCCTTCGTATTCGTACTCGGCCTCGCCGACCTGCTCGGCGTTGCCCACCGCCACACCGCCACCGCCTTCACTTTCCAGACGGCCCTCTTCATGTTTGGTCGGTTTGAGCGCCAGGCCGAGAAAATCGCTGAACGCCTGGGAAACGTCGGGCAACGCCACGCGATCCTGCGGGCGTTTAGGCCCGGCAAGGCTGGCGACCACCGACCCCATGTCCAGCTCCAGCGCGTCGCTGAACACCGGTTCCTGGCCTGGCACGCGCCACAGGCCCTGGGCCTTGCAGTAAGCCTCGACCAGCTTGACGGTTTCAGCGGGGCGGCCGGACAGGCGCAAGTATTCCAGGGTCACGTCATCGACCGGGAAGAAGCCGCAGGTGGCGCCGTATTCCGGAGCCATGTTGGCGATGGTGGCACGGTCCGCCAGTGGCAGGTCGGCCAGGCCGTCGCCATAGAATTCGACGAATTTGCCCACCACGCCTTTCTTGCGCAGCATCTGGGTGACGGTCAGCACCAGGTCGGTGGCGGTGATGCCTTCCTTGAGCTTGCCGGTCAGCTTGAAGCCGATCACTTCCGGAATCAGCATCGACACCGGCTGGCCAAGCATGGCCGCTTCCGCCTCGATACCGCCCACGCCCCAGCCCAGCACGCCCAGGCCGTTGATCATGGTGGTGTGGGAGTCGGTGCCCACCAGGGTGTCGGGGAAGGCATAGGTGCGGCCGTCTTCTTCTTTGGTCCACACCGTGCGGCCCAGGTATTCGAGGTTGACCTGGTGACAGATGCCGGTGCCCGGCGGCACCACGCTGAAGTTGTCGAACGCGCCTTGGCCCCAGCGCAGGAACGCATAGCGCTCGCCGTTGCGCTGCATTTCGATGTCGACGTTTTCGCTGAACGCCTGCTGATCGCCGAACTTGTCGACCATCACCGAATGGTCGATCACAAGGTCCACGGGGGACAGCGGGTTGATGCGCTGCGGATCGCCACCGGCCTTGGCCACGGCGGCGCGCATGGCGGCCAGGTCGACCACCGCCGGCACGCCGGTGAAGTCCTGCATCAGTACCCGGGCAGGGCGATACTGGATTTCCCGGTCCGACTTGCGTTCGGTCAGCCAGGAGGCCAGCGCCTTGAGGTCGTCGCCGCTGACGGTCTGGTTGTCTTCCCAGCGCAGCAGGTTCTCCAGCAGCACCTTGAGCGACATCGGCAACCTGCTCAGGTCGCCCAGGGTTTTCGCAGCGTCGGGCAGGCTGAAGTAGTGGTAGGTTTTGCTGTCGATTTGCAGTGTCTTGAGGCTTTTCAGGCTATCGAGGGAGGGCATGAACTAACTCCTTCACTGATCCGCAAGATTGCGGACGGGCTTATCACAAACGGTAAGACGATCTGTCCAAGCCCTCTGAATGGCGGCTTTTAAATGGTCATTGAGTAGTACTGGACCTTTGGCCTGCGCCAGTGGTTCCTGATTCCGTTATCATGCGCCGCTTTCGAGTCACCGAGATGAAATCTCGGTCAGCGATGACTCACCCGTTTCTGGAGTACACCCGGTGAACACCCTTTTCATGCATTGCCGCCCCGGTTTCGAAGGCGAGGTCTGTTCCGAGATCAGCGAGCACGCTGCCCGGCTGAACGTGTCCGGCTACGCCAAGGCCAAGCCTGGCACGGCCTGCGCCGAATTCGTCTGCACCGAGCCCGATGGCGCCGAGCGGCTGATGAACGGCGTGCGTTTCATGGACCTGATCTTCCCGCGGCAGTGGGCGCGCGGGGTGTTCGTCAGCCTGCCGGAAACGGACCGCATCAGCGTGATCCAGCAGCACATGGCCGATTTCCCGGTCTGCGGCAGCCTGTGGCTGGAAGTGGTCGACACCAACGACGGCAAGGAGCTCTCGACCTTCTGCCGCAAGTTCGAGGCCCCGCTGCGCAAGGCGCTGGAGAAGGCCGGCAAACTGGTGGACAACCCGAGCCTGCCGCGCCTGCTGCTGACCTTCAAGAGTGGCCGCGAGGTATTTCTCGGCCTCGCAGATGCCAGCAACTCGGCAATGTGGCCGATGGGCATCCCGCGTCTGAAATTCCCCCGGGAAGCGCCCAGCCGCTCGACCTTGAAACTGGAGGAGGCCTGGCATCACTTCATTCCTCGCGAGCATTGGGACGAGCGTCTGTCCGGCGACATGACCGGCGTTGACCTGGGTGCCGCGCCGGGTGGCTGGACCTATCAACTGGTCAGGCGCGGCATGCTGGTGACCGCCATCGACAACGGCCCGATGGCTGAAAGCCTGATGGACACCGGCCTGGTGCAGCATCTGATGGCCGACGGTTTTACCTACAAGCCGCGCCAGACCGTGGACTGGATGGTCTGCGACATCGTCGAAAAACCTGCGCGCAACGCCGCCTTGCTCGAAACCTGGCTGGGCGAGGGGTTGTGTCGCGAGGCGGTGGTCAACCTCAAGCTGCCGATGAAACAGCGCTACGCCGAAGTGCGGCGTTTGCTCGACCGCATTGAAGAAGGCTTCAAGGCCCGTGGCGTCAAGGTGTCGATCGGTTGCAAACAGCTCTACCACGACCGCGAAGAAGTGACGTGTCACCTGCGGCGCCTGGACATGAAGCCCAGGGTGTAAGCCCAGATCCCCTATGACCTCAAGACCGCCCCGCCGGCAAGCCGTGCTGCTACGGTACCGGGGTCGCCACGAATCCCGGGGGATGTTGCCGCAGACCCTGTGGGAGCGGGCTTGCCCGCGAAGAGGCCGGACCAGGCGCTAGAAATCTTGCGCCGGTACCTGCGCTTTCGCGGGCGAGCCCGCTCCCACAAAGGGCACCACCAGTGCCAAGGCGGGTGCTCTTGCACACAAAGGGCAATATAGTGCGCAGGATGCGAAGGGGATCTGTTCGATGGAAAAAGAATCACTGCCAAGGGCCTCGGTGCTGCAACACGTCAGCCTCAATGTGCGGCGCTTGCGGCATGGGGCGGGGTTGAGCCAGACGGCGCTGGCGCAACGCTCCGGCGTCAGCCGGCGGATGCTGGTGGCCATCGAGGCCGGGGAGAAGAATGTCAGCCTGGCCACGCTGGACCGGGTGGCCGAGGCCCTTGATGTGGCCTTCAGCGATCTGATCCAGGCGCCGGACCTGCGCGACTCCAGCCGCATCAACGAGGTGGCGTGGGCCGGCACACAGCCAGGCAGCAAGGCCGTGCTGCTGGCCAGGGCGGCGGCGCGCCAGGGCGTGGAATTATGGGAGTTCAGCCTGGCGCCGGGGGAGTCCTACGGGTCGCAGTCTGATCCCGAGGGCTGGAGCGAACAGGTCTATGTGATCGAGGGGCGCCTGACCGTCGCCTTGTCGGACAAGATCCACGAGGTCGCCACCGGTGAGTTCTTCATGTTCCCCAGCGACCGGCCCCATGCCTACCGCAACGACGGCGACACCCTGCTGCGCTTCGTCAGAAACGTGGTGTCGTAAGGGCCAAGGTGTTGATTCGGCAACAGCGGATCAACACTTTGCCCACATTTCACCCACCCAGAGCCGCTCTATCCCGGCACGGGCCGTGCCTTGCATCCTTCGTACCGCAACGGGCCTACCAACGTCCTGTTTGAATCCATCGGCGCGCTCTGCATAATTTGGGCGTGCGGGCCCATCGGGCGAAGAAAAAAGGCGAAACAACAATGACCGCAGACAACAGTCGACTGGACGCAGACATTCTCATCGTCGGCGGTGGCCTGAGTGGCACCATGCTCGCGGTGCAGCTGCTGCGCCTCGCGGGGCAACGTCGCATCACAATCGTGGAATCGCGCAGCGAACTGGGGCGGGGCGAGGCCTATAGCGCCACCGAGCTTGGGCACACCCTGAACGGCAACGCGGCGCGCATGAGCGTCGACCCGGACAACGCCGACGACCTGACCCAGTGGCTCACCGATTTCATTGCCGCAGGCGGCTGGCCGGAATCGGACGATGAACATGTGCCGGTGGCCGAGTTGTTCCCGCCCCGAGGAATTTTCGGGCTGTATGTGCAGCAACGTCTGGCAGAGGCCCAGGCGCTGGGGGCGCGGCATGGTTCCAGCGTCGAGCACGTGCGTGGCGAAGTCAGCGACCTTGAGCACAGCGCCTCGGGCGTTCGCTTGACCCTGGCCGACGGCACCGAACTGACCGGCCGCTTCGCGGTGCTGGCCACCGGCATGTTCGCCGCCGCCCGCACCCCGCAACGGGATTCCAACGCCCTCAACGCAGCCGCCGTAGACCCTTGGGATGTGCAAGCCATGTCCCGCCTCGCCCCCCAGGGCCGCGTGTTGATCATCGGTTCGGGCCTGACCATGGTCGATGCCGTGGTGTCGCTGGAGCAGGCCGGGCATCGTGGGCCCATCGATGTGTTCTCCCGCCATGGCCTGCTGCCCCATGTTCGTCGCCAACCGCCGGCATGGCCGGATTTTCTTGGCGCCGATCACAGCATTCGCAGCACCCGGCAACTGGTTCGCGCACTGCGTGAACAGTGTGCCCGGGCGATTGCCCAGGGTATTGACTGGCAGGCACCGCTGGACACCGTTCGCGTGCACATCGGCCGCTTGTGGAGCCAGGCGACCGACGTCCAGCGGCGCCAGTTCGTGCGCCACGTGCGGCCCTGGTGGGAGAGCCACCACCACCGCTCGCCACCGCCCAGCGCGAGGTTGCTTGAGCGTCTGGTGCAGGAGGGGCGGCTGAACATTCATGCCGCCTTCTTGCTGGGTGTCGACAGCGCCGAGGCGGGGAAGGTAAGTATTCAGGTGCGCCGTCGTGGCGAGGACCAGGCGAGCCAGATCAGCGGCGATGCCTTGATCAACTCCACGGGTATCCAGTACGACTGGCGCCGCGTTGACCGCGCCTTGCCGCGCAATCTGCTGGATCGGGGTTTGGTTCAGCCAGGGCCGCTGGCGCTGGGGATCGCCGCCGATGCCGGTGGCGCGGTGCTGGATGCCCAGGGGCAGGTGTCGGACCGGCTGTTCGCCATGGGCCCGCCGTTGCGTGGATTGTGGTGGGAGAGCACGGCGGTGACCGATGTGGCATTGCAGGCCAAGGCGTTGGCGATTCGATTGGCGGAATTCGGCTGACCGGGGAGTTGTGTCGACTCCGACACAATTCCTGCGCCTTACCCTAAAGCACTATCCGAACGGGCCGAGAACCTTGCAGGACCCGCTCGATCCATCTGGACATCGTGGGTGATTCAAAGCTATGGAGGCGTTCACCCATGTTGAGTCTGAATTTCAGGAACCCGGCCGATGCGGCCGTGCTGTTGCCGCAGACAGCGACCAAGGCTCAGCCATCGAACGATGACACCACCGAGCTGCCCAGTGCCGCCGAGCAGATGCGCCAGAGCGTGGAAGTGCTGCTGTCGCCCGAAGCCCAGAAGGCGGCCAGGAGCGGCGACAAGAACGCCGACATCGATGCCACGAACCTGCCGGACCGGATCAAGGATCAGTTGAAGATGATTCGCGCGCTCCAGGAACGCATTGCCAGGCGCATGCAGGACATGCAGGCCTTCATGAGCGACCGTTCACTGTCCAGGCAGGTGCGCGAGGCCAAGATGCGGCAGTTGCAGATGGAAATCATGGCCATGAACAGCTCGCTGCTGCAGGCCACCAACCAGCTCAATCAGGCCATGCAACAGATGCAGCTCTCGAACGGTGACCGGGTGCTGGCCGCCACGCTGGTGGGCCCGCAACACATTCAGTCCTGATCCAGCAGCACGGGGCCCACGCCACTCTCACCCAGGTTATCGCCCTGGTTGCGCAGCGGGCAGGCTTCCATCGACAGACAGCCGCAGCCGATGCAGCCATTGAGCTGGTCGCGCAGGGCGGTGAGGCGATTGATGCGCTCGTTCAGATCGGCTTTCCAGCAGTTCGACAGGGTGTTCCAGTCCTGCAGCGTGGGCGGATGGTCCTGGGGCAGGTTCTGGAACGCCACCTGAATGCTGGCCAGCGGAATGCCCAGGCGCTGGGCGGTCTTGATCAACGCCACACGCCGCAGCACGTCCCGTGCGTAACGGCGCTGGTTGCCGGCATTGCGCTGGCTGCTGATCAGGCCCTTGGATTCATAGAACCGCAGCGCGGTAATGGCCACGCCGCTGCGGGCAGCCAACTGGCCGACGGTGAGTTCGCGGGGAAGGTGAATGGAATCGCTGGCGCGCATATTTATACCAAATGCTTCTTGACCTCTAGTTAAGTGGAGGTTTTACCCTTCGCAGCGTTGAATCGCAACCGGCCTGTTTGCGTCGAGGCCCGGCGCAAGAAACGTAGTTCGCAACACCCGGCTGTGGAGCATTGTTCTCAGTAACACCTGTCATCAGTGGAGAGCGTTCATGACGTCACAAGACTCAAACCTTCCGTTCAGCCAGTTCATCGAGTTCACCGTCAATCCGCCGCACCAGACCGGGCTGGTCAATGCCTTGAATGAGCATTTCGAGCGCTTCACCCGCACCTATCCAGGCTTCATCCGCGCCAGCGTGCACGTCAGCGAAGACCAGCGCCGGGTCCTCAGCCATGTGCTGTGGCAATCCAGGTCCGACTGTGAAAAGGCCTTTGCCAACGCAGAGAAAGGAGAGGGCGACCTGTGGAACCTGATTCGTGCCTACCGGACCACGGCGATGGCATTCAATGCCTACGAACAGGTGGGGGAGATTGTCGGGCCGCGCTGAACAGGCGGCCTGTGGCGGCATCGATCACACGGACAATTGCACCATTCGGTCACCCTGCAACTGCTCGCCGGGGCGACGTTTGTTCACCGCCAGCTCACCGATCCTGATCAGGCGCGCACGAATCACGTTTCGGCTCAGGCCCAGCAACTGCGCGGTATGCACCTGGTTGTAGTGGCTAAACCGATAGGCCGCCCGCAGCAGGCTGTCTTCGACCTTTTCATGCAGCGCGCCTGCCTGCTCCTCGAACAACTTCTGGAACGCTCGGCTGAGCAAGGCTTCGGTGGAGTCGTCGATGGCGACCGCGGATTCTTCCTGACGCTCCAGGCGCAGGTTGGACAATCGCAGGTCGCTGGGCTGGATCACGCCGTTGCGGCAGATCAGCAGCGTGTGATGAATGACGTTTTCCAGCTCGCGAATATTGCCCGGCCAGCCGTAGGTGCGCAGCTTGTGCTCGGCGTCGTCGCTGATCTGGATCGGCCCGCAGCCAAGGCGCTGGCTGTAGACCTCGATGAAGTGGCGGGTCAGCGGCATGATGTCGCCGGGGCGTTCGCGCAGTGTGCTCAACACCAGGTTTACCACGTTCAGGCGATAGAACAGGTCTTCGCGAAAATGCCCGGCGTTGATCGCCTGTTCCAGTTGCACGTTGGTGGCCGCCAGCACACGGACGTTGATCGGCGTGCTCTTGCGCGAGCCCAGGCGCACCACTTCGCGCTCCTGCAACACGCGCAGCAACTTGACCTGAATCGCCATCGGCAGATCACCGATTTCATCCAGGAACAGGGTGCCGCCGTTGGCTTCCTCGAACCAGCCGGCCTTGGCGGTGAGGGCGCCGGTGAAGGCGCCTTTCTCATGGCCGAACAACTCGGCTTCAACCAGTGATTCGGAAAACGCGCCGCAGTTCACGGCCACGAACGGCTGGTGGCGGCGGGCCGAGAGGTTGTGAATGTGACGCGCCACCAGCTCCTTGCCGGTGCCGGTCTCGCCGATGATCAGCACGCTGGCGTCACTGGGCGCGACCTGTTGCACATGGGCCAGCAGCGCCCGCGACTTGGGGTCTTCGAACACCTGCGCGGTGGCGCGGATCGAGGTGGCCAGGGCCGGGGAGGGCGGTAGGGTCAGTAGCTGCATGTTGATTCCTTTTCAGCAGACGCCTGCACTGTAGGAGCGCGCTTGCCCGCGACTGCGATCTGTCTGCACCTACATGTGCAACTGACACACCGCCGTCGCGGGCAAGCGCGCTCCTACAGGCGAGGGGCTTTCTTGATGCTCGTTATTTCTGCGGCGGCAGGTCGTTGGCGATCATCTCGCCGAAGGGCCCGGTCAGGTTGGTGATGCCGCGTCCGGCCAGGCTGCGGTACGGTTCTGGCAGCAGAGGGAAGACCAGCTCGGCGAAGCGGTAGGCCTCTTCCAGGTGCGGGTAGCCGGAGAAGATGAAGCTCTCGATGCCCAGGTCCGCGTATTCCTTGATCCGCGCGGCGACTTCCTCGGGGTTGCCCACCAGCGCCGTGCCCGCGCCGCCACGAACCAGGCCGACGCCGGCCCACAGGTTCGGTGCGATTTCCAGGTTGTCGCGACGCCCGTCATGCAGCGCGGCCATGCGGCGCTGGCCTTCGGAATCGAAGCGCGAGAAGGATTTCTGCGCAGCGGCGATGGTTTCGTCGCTGATGTGTTCGATCAGGGTGTTGGCGGCTTTCCATGCCTCCTCGCTGGTCTGGCGCACGATCACGTGCAGGCGGATACCGAACTTCACGGTGCGGCCATTGCGGGCGGCGCGCTCGCGGATGTCGGCCAGTTTCTCGGCCACTGCCGCTGGCGGCTCGCCCCAGGTCAGGTACACGTCCACCTGTTCGGCGGCCAGTTCATGGGCCGCCTCGGACGATCCGCCGAAATACAGCGGCGGGTAGGGCTTCTGGATCGGCGGGTACAGCGCCTTGGCGTTCTGCACCTTCAAATGCTTGCCTTCGAAATCCACCGCCTCGCCTTGCAGCACCCGGCGCCAGATCTTGAGGAACTCGTCGGTGACTTCATAACGCTCGCTGTGATCGAGGAAGCTGCCGTCGCCACGGTTCTCGTCAGGGTCGCCACCGGTCACCACGTTGATCAGCAAGCGCCCGCCGGACAGCCGGTCCAGGGTCGCGGCCATGCGCGCGGAAACGGTCGGCGAGATGATGCCCGGACGGATCGCCACCAGATACCGCAGGCGCTCGGTCAGCGGCACCAGGGCCGAGGCGATCACCCAGGAGTCTTCGCAGGAGCGGCCGGTGGGAATCAGCACACCGTGGTAGCCCAGGTCGTCAGCGGCCTGCGCCACTTGCTTCAGGTAATTGAGCGTAACCGGGCGCGCGCCCTTGGTGGTGCCCAGGTAGTGGCCATCGCCGTGGGTCGGTAGAAACCAGAAAACATCCATGAGAAGTCCTTCGAGCAGAATCAGTGGCTTTTGGAATAAGTGGGGCTATTTATAGAGGCTGCGATTTATTCCGTAAAAGAACTGAATTCCATATTTTTAGAACTATTGGAGATATGCCTTGCGTTACATCTCGAAACGTACGGCCCGCGAGGAGTGGTATTGTTGGACGCGATCCAGATTGTAGGAGCGCGCTTGCCCGCGATTGCGATCGGCCTGTGACGTTGTTCGCCTGACACGACGCCGTCGTCCGATTGCGGCCCAGACCAAGCGCGCTCCTACAGGGGTTGTTTTCAGATCCTGACAAAAAGAACCCGCATGACCACAAAAAAAGAAGCAGCACCCCTGCCCGAAGACCTGCGGGTATTCCTCACCGTGATTCGCAAGTCCGGGTTCGCCGCCGCCGCCGAAGAACTCGGCCTGTCACCGGCCTACGTCAGCAAGCGCATCCAGATTCTGGAGACGACCCTGGCCACGCGCCTGCTGCATCGCACCAGCCGCAAGATCGCCCTCACCGAAGACGGCGAGCGGGTGCAGCGCTGGGCGGTGCGGATCCTTGAAGATTTCCAGTTGCTGCATGACGAATTGTCCGAGGCCCATCAGGCGCCACGGGGCAAACTGCACCTGTGCAGCTCCCTGGGCTTTGGCCGCAACCACGTCGCCCCGGCGATCTCGAAACTGGCCCGGGCCTACCCGGACCTGGAGGTGCGCCTGGACCTGTTCGACCGCGTGGTGGACATCGTCAGCGAAGGCTTCGACCTGGAAATCCGCGTCGGCGACGACATCCCCGGCCAGCACATCGGCCGGCAGTTGGCGAGCAACCACCGCGTGCTTTGCGCAGCCCCCGACTACCTGGCCCGACGTGGCACACCCACGCAACTGGCCGATCTCGAACAGCACGATTGCCTGGTCATCAAGGAACGCGACAACGCCTTTGGCATCTGGCATGTGGAGCGCGACGGGGTGCCGGAGACGGTGCGGGTCAGCGGGCCGCTGTCATCCAACAGCGGCGAGATCGTCCTGCAATGGGCGCTGGACGGGCGCGGGGTGCTGCACCGTTCGCTGTGGGATGTGAAGCCCTTTCTGGAGCAGGGCAGGCTGGTGCAGGTACTTCCCGAATACACCGAAACCGCCAACGTCTGGGCGGTGTACCCGACGCGGCTGGCCAGTTCCGGGAAGCTGCGGGTGTGCGTGGAGTTTTTGCAGGCGCATTTTCAGGGGTTGTCGATCTGACACCCCGTTCCCGTAGCAGCACGGCTTGCCGGCGGGAGCGATGCAGCAGGCAAAAAAACAGGCGCCTGAGCGCCTGTGAAGGAGAGCACGGAAGCTCTGCAAATCAGAAAATCTGGGTGAACAGCCAGTACAGTCCGCCGGACAGCAGGATCGCCGCAGGCAGGGTCAGGACCCAGGCCATGGCCAGGTTGCGCAGGGTGCGCATCTGCAGGCCTGAACCGTTGGCGGTCATGCTGCCAGCCACGCCCGAAGACAACACGTGAGTCGTCGACACCGGCAGGCCGTACATGTCGGCCGCACCGATGGTCAGCATCGCGACCACTTCGGCAGAGGCGCCCTGGGCGTAGGTCATGTGGGTCTTGCCGATCTTCTCACCGACGGTGACTACGATGCGCTTCCAGCCGACCATGGTGCCCAGGCCCAGCGCGATGGCGACCGCGATCTTGACCCACAGCGGGATGAAGCGGGTGGCGCTGTCGATCTGCTGCTTGAACAGCTGCACCTTGCCCTGGGTGTCGGCGTCGAAGTTGCCGACCTTGTTCTTGTCCATGATGCGAATGGCTTCGGACGTCAGGTACATGTCGTTACGCACGTTGGCCGTGGCCTCGGCAGGCACTTTGGCCAGCGAGCCGTAGCTTGCGACCTGGTCGCCGATCTTGCCGGCCATCACCGCCAGCGCCGGCACCAGCTCGGGAGTGGCCTGTTTGTCGCGGATGTACTCGGACAGCGTCTTGCGCGAGTCGGCCGGGGCTGGCAACGGCGCAGCCTTGGTCAGCGCCTGCTGGGTCACTTGCGCCACGGCGGCGAACTGCACCGACTGGTCGGCCGGCATGGTGCGGTTCAGCGCGTAGGCCATCGGCAGGGTGCCGACCAGGATCAGCATGATCAGGCCCATGCCTTTCTGGCCGTCGTTGGAGCCGTGGGCGAAGGACACGCCGGTGCAGGTCACGATCAGCAGGCCGCGAATCCACAGCGGCGGCGGGGTGTTGCCTTCCGGCGCCTTGTACAGCGCGCGATTCTTCACGAAGGCGCGCAGGGCCAGAAGCAGCAGCGCGGCGCAGGTGAAGCCCACCAGTGGCGAGAGCAGCAGCGAGTAGCCGATCTTGGTCGCCTGGGTCCAGTCCACGCCGCTGGTGCCGTCACGGCCGTGCATCAGCGCGTTGGCCACGCCCACGCCGATGATCGAACCGATCAGGGTGTGCGACGACGATGCTGGCAGGCCCAGCCACCAGGTGCCCAGGTTCCACAGGATGGCGGCGATCAACAGGGCGAAGATCATCGCGTAGCCGGCCGACGAGCCGACCTGCAGGATCAGTTCCACCGGCAACAGCGCAATGATGCCGAACGCCACGGCGCCGCTGGAAAACAGCACGCCCAGGAAGTTGAACGCACCGGACCAGACCACCGCGAAGTTCGGCGGCAGGGAGTGGGTGTAGATGACCGTTGCCACCGCGTTGGCGGTGTCATGGAAGCCGTTGACGAACTCGAAGCCCAGGGCGATCAGCAGCGCGACGCCCAGCAGCAGGAACGGCACCCAGGTGGTGACGACCGTGCCCAGCTCATCCATGTCCGATTTCAGGCTGTAGGCCGTGTAGAGCAGGCCCAGGCCGAGGACGGCGAAGAAGATCACCATCGTCAGGATGCCGGGCTTGCGGCCGAATTGGGAGCTAAGGCTCGGTGAGCCTTGAGCCATAGAGGGGGTCGCCATGATTCACAATCCTGTTGAGATGGGATGGTGAATATCTTCATTACAAAATGTGACAGAGATACGACGCAGGTCAGCAAGACCGCGTATTTATTGGCTGTAAGCGATTAACGGGCTTCAAAAAAATGGCGTCAAAGGGCCATTTTTCTTTCAGGAAGACTCAATGTGAGTGGGCGCTTGTCGCCAGGTCAATAATCCCGACTCTTGCGAAATGCCCAGCGCCCGGCGATGAAGGTGAACGACGCCACCAGTGCCACCAGCACCCAGAAGCCATGGGGATCGGTGGCCAGCGGAATGCCGCCGACGTTCATGCCGAAGAAACCCGCCACGATGTTGATCGGCAGGGCCAGCACCGTGACCACGGTCAGGGTGAACAGCGTGCGGCTGCTCTGTTCGTTGAGGTTGGCGGCGATTTCCTCCTGCAACAGCTTGATCCGCTCGCCCAGGGCGGTGAGGTCGCTGATCACCAGCGCCGACTCTTCGGTTGACTGGCGCAGCTCCTGCAAGTCCTCTTCCAGGAGCCATTGCGGCGGTCGGTGCAGCAGGCGCATCAGTGAGCCAGGCTCCAGCGCCAGCAGGCGTTGCAGGCGCACCAGCACCCGGCGCATGGTGCCAAGTTCGGTGCGGTTGTTGCTCAGGCGCTGGGACAGGAGCTGGTCTTCGATCTTGTCGACGCTGATGCTGGTCTTGCGCATGAACTGCGCCAGCACTTCGCTCTGGTCGCGCAGCAGGTGCGCCAGCAGTTCCAGCGGCGAGCGGAAGGTCTCGCCGCGCTTGACCGAGGAGCGCAGCTTGTCCACCGAGCGCAGCGGCTGATGGCGAGCGGAAATCATCAGGTTGCCGCGTACGCAGACCCACATCGTGGCGATGTCGGTCGAGACCCGGTTGAAGTCGAACACCACGTCGTTGACCACCGCCAGCAGCGCCGAGTCGACGTGCTCGATGCGGGTCGAGCGCGAGCCTTCATGCAGCGCTTCGAGAAATTCGTCGGGTAAATCCAGATTCGTCTTGAGCCAGCGCTCGCAACTGGCGTGGGCCAGGTTCAGGTGCAGCCAGATGAATTCACCGGGCTCGGCGGGGTTGCGCAGGAATTCCAGCGCAGTGGCCGAATCAATCTCGCGCCCCGGCTCATCGATACGGAAACGGAATCCATACAGCAGACCGAAGATGTCAGAGTCCTGATGCCGGGCAATGCTTTGATTCATGAGGGCTCGCAGGCGATGCGTGCCGCTGGGGCACGGGGCTGAAAGCGGCATCATCGCAAGCGATTTTGACAGTTTTGTGACGGTTTGTATCGCAAGGTTACGATTTCATTTACCGGCGACGTCTTACACCATCGCCAGGCGCTTTTTACGAATCGGTGCCGGCCACGAAGTGTTTATCAGCAGCTCGTCCTCGATGCTCAGTTCGATCCTTGCAGCATCGGCGTTGAGCTGGATGTGCAGGGGATCCACCGCCTTGGGGATGGCGATCACACCTTCCTGACGGATTACCCAGGCCAGGCTGATCTGCGCGGGAGTGGCGTTGTGCTGCTCGGCGATCTGGATCAGCGCCGGGTTCATCAGCAGGTCACCCGCCTGGCCGATGGGGCAGTAGGCCATGAGTGGCATCAGGGCGTTTTGCATCCAGGGAATGAGGTCGTATTCGATGCCGCGTTCGGCGGGGTTGTACAGCACCTGGTTGGTGGCGCAGGGCGTGCCCGAGGCGATGGTGTCGAGTTCCAGCAGGTCCGAGACGTCGAAGTTCGATACGCCCCAACGACCGATCTTGCCCGCCACGCGCAGGCCTTCGAAGGCTTCGACGGTTTCTTCCAGTGGGTAGGAACCTGGCCAGTGCAGCAGGTAGAGGTCGATGTGGTCGGTTTTCATGCGCTGCAGGCTGCGTTCGCAAGCGGCGATCACGCCTTTGCTGCTGGCGTTGTGGGGGTAGACCTTGCTCACCAGGGTGACCTGATCGCGCCTGCCGGCGATGGCCTGCCCGACCACTTCTTCGGCACCGCCTTCGCCGTACATTTCGGCGGTGTCGATCAGGGTCAGGCCCTGTTCGATGCCGTGTTGCAGGGCGGCTACTTCGGCCTGTCGCTGGGCGCGATCTTCGCCCATGTGCCAGGTGCCCTGGCCGATGACGGGGACGGTTTTGTCTGCCAGTTGCAACGTACGCATGGGGTGCCTCCTGCCGGGTGGGTATAGAGAGATGAGGCAGTGTAGGCGGGCGAGGGTTCAATTGCATGTGCGCGGCACGGCACATGATCGTTCCCACGCTCCGCGTGGTAACGGCTTTAGTGACGCTCCGCGTCTTGGAATGACGCTAGGGTAGGGTGTATATCCGTTTCTTTGGGTGGTGCTGATTGCGCTTTCCGCCCTTACGGCGGGTCACTTTTTCCAAGAGCTGAAAAAGTAACCAAAAAAGCCCTGCGACAGGCTGGGGTCCTTCGGACTTCCCTCGACTCCGGCGCCGTTCCGGGGGCACGCCATGATGGGCCATCCATGGCCCGCACGGCTTTCGCGGCATCCCTGCCGCTCATCCCCCTCCACGACACCTGCGCTCGGCCTGGCGCCTTAACGTCGCGTTCGGCGGCGCCTGTGCCATCGCGCACCAAGATCAAAAGCCTTGGTTGTACACCGCCTCGTAGCAGTCCGGCTTGCCGGCGTCAGCGATCTTGGGGACGCCATCGCGGGCAAGCGCGCTCCTACGGGGTTGAGGTGACCACACCCGTAGCAGTGCGGCTTGCCGGCGTTGGCGATCTTCAGGGACGCCATCGCGGGCAAGCGCGCTCCTACAAGGTTGAGGTGACGACATCCGTAGCAGCCCGGCTTGCCGGCGTCGGCGATCTTGAGGGCGCCGTCGCGGGCAAGCGCGCTCCTACGGGGTTGAGGTGACGACATCCGTAGCAGTCCGGCTTGCCGGCGTCGGCGATTTTGAGGGCGCCGTTGCAAGCAAGCCATGCCGCTACCGGTGGCTGCCTTCCCAACCCCCGCCCAGAGCCAGGAACAGGTCGATCTGTCCCATCGCTACCTGGGTGTTGGCCGCTGACAGCTGGGCGGTGACGTCGGTGTAGGTGCGGGTGGCCTGCAGGTCGGCCAGGAAGGATTCGCGGCCGGCCACAAAGAAGCGGTGGGTCTGGTCGGCGGCTTGTTTGGCGGACTGTTCGGCATCGGCCAGGGCGTCGCGGCGTTCGAGCAGGGCGGTGTATTGCGACAGGCTGGTCTGGGCTTCGCGGATCGCGTTGAGCACCACGCCGTCGAAGTGCGCCAGGGCCGCCTGGTTCGAGGCTTCGGCCATGTGGATGCGGGCGCGGGCGCCGTTCGACGGGATGGTCCAGTTGATCACGCCGCCAAAGCCCCAGCGGTTGGTCGAGGGCTCGCCCAGTTCCTTGAGGATGCCGACGGTGCCGACGGTCGCGCCGATGCTGATGTCCGGATACAGCTCGCCGGTGGCCACGCCAATCGCGGCGCTGGACACTGCCAGGCGGCGCTCGGCCTGACGCACGTCCGGGCGGCGTTTGAGCAGCGCGGCGCCGTCGCCCACAGGCATCACCTGGGCGATATGCGGCAGCTCGGCGCAGTCGGCCACGCCCTTGGGCAGTTGCTCCAGCGGCTTGGCCAGCAGCATCGACAGGCGGTACAGCCCGGCCTTTTGCGCCGCGTCATAGCGAGGCAGTTCGGCGCGCAGGGATTTGAACTGGGTCTGCGTGCGGGTCACCTGCGTTTCGTCGCCACGCCCGGCATCGCGCAGGCGCTGGGTCAGGTCGACGCTCTGTTTTTGCAGGTCCAGCGAGTGCAGGGCGATGTTGCGTTCTTCGTTGGCCGCGCAGATTTGCGTGTAGGAACGCACCACATCGGCCACCAGAGTGATTCGCGCCGTGTCCGCCGCCGCCTGGGCCGCATCGGTGTTGGCCTGGGCCGCCTCGATACCCCGCTGCAGCACGCCGAACAGGTCGAACTGGTAAGAAGTGGTCAGGCCGACGTCGGCGACGTTGGCGACCGGTACTTTCTCCGGCAACAGAAACGCCTGCCCGGCTTCCTGCAGGCGCTGCACCCCGGCCTTGGCGGTGTTGGTAAAACCACCGGCGGCATCGGCTTCGTCGGTCTGGTAACGGGCGCGCTGCAGGTTGGCCGCCGCGACGCGCAGGTCGGTGCTGGACACCAGCGCCTGACGCACCAGTTCGTCGAGTTTCGGATCGTGATACAGCCGCCACCAGTCCGCTGGCACCGGGGCCGACACCACGTTCGACGAGGATCCTGCGATCTCGCCCTGCAAGTCCGCACGGTTCACGGCGGCGTCCTTGGGCAGCTTGTAATCAGGGCCAACCACAGTGCACGCCGACAGGAGCATGCCTAAACCGACGGTCAGCAGGCGCGCGCTGTGTTTCATTGCGCGGCTCCTTTGTCGTTGGCCTTGGCCTCGTCGATGATCGACACCGTGGCGGTACGCCCGGCAATCATGCGGAAATCCTGCGGCACTTCGTCAAAGGCGATGCGCACCGGAATCCGCTGGGCCAGGCGCACCCAGCTGAACGCCGGGTTGACGTTGGGCAGCAGGTTCGAGCCGCTGCTGCGGTCGCGGTCTTCGATACCGGCGACGATGCTCACCACGTGGCCGCGCAGGCGGGCGTTGTCGCCAATCACGCGGATGTCCACGGCCGAGCCGATGTGGATGCCGTCCAGCTTGGTTTCTTCGAAGTAGCCGTCGATGTGGTACGAGGCGCTGTCGACCACCGACAGCACCGGCCGCCCGGCACTGACGAACTCGCGGTCCCGTGGCGCACGGTCGTTGAGGTAGCCGTCCACGGGGCTGCGGATCACCGAGCGATCCAGGTTCAATTGCGCGGCATCCACCGCCACCTGGGCCTCGTTCAACGCCGACAGCGCGCGGGCTTCCTTGGACTGGCTCTCTTCCAGTTGCTCGCGGGCCACCAGGTTGCCCAGGCCACGGTTACGCTTGTTCTCGCGCTGGGCCTGTTCCCAGGTCTCCTTGCGCTCGGCCACGGTCGCCTGGGCCTGGCGCAGGGCCAGACGGAAGCGGTCCTGGTCGATGGTGAACAGCACCTGGCCCTTGGTGATGGCCTGGTTGTCGGTGACCGAGACTTTCTCGATCAGCCCGGACACGTCCGGGGCGATCTGGATCACGTCGGCACGGATATGGCCGTCGCGGGTCCAGGGCGCGTACATGTAATACATCACCATGCGCCAGACGACGATGGCGGCGAGGATGACGACCAGCAGTGTCAGGACCACACGGCCCAGAGTCAGTAGAGGTTTTTTCATTTCAGCTCATCAGGTAGCGACTGAGGGTATCCACAACGCCGAGCAGCAGGGCGTACAGACCGACGTTGAACAAAGCCCGGTGCCAGACCAGGCGGTAGAAGTGGACACGCGACAGCACGGCGTGGACCACCAGGAAAATCACATAGGCGATGCCCATCAGCACCAGAAAGGTCGGCAGGAAAATCCCGCTGATATCCAGATCACCAATCACAGTGGCGCTCCATCGATGCCATACGGCGGTTGTTCTTCTTGCTCGGCGAGCACGTCGACGATCTCCACTCCCGGCAATAACGCCAGGCGCAGGCCGCTCAGGGCGTGCAGCAGGTGCAGGCGCGACTGGTCGTCGCCCATCCAGTCGAAGGTCAGCGAGCGGCGCGCGCGGTCCATGGTCATCAACAGGCCCTTGGGCGCAGGCAGGCGCTCGTGGGCCTTGAGGCAGGCGCGGAAGTAGCTGCCGACTTCATCGATGACCTGGCGCAGCAGTTGATGCGGCACCGCTTGCACCCGCGGCAGGTAGGCCAGCAGGTCAAGCATGTTCAGCGCCACGCGCACCTCGCGCACGGCGATGCTGGTGTCCTGGGCGGTAATGGTCAGGCGCGGCAGATGCTGCATCAGCCGGTCAAGCATGCGCACGCCCATGCGCCGGTGTTCGGCCAGGGTTGCGTCTTCGCACAGGGTGACGATGTCGCGCCAGGCCGAGCGGGTCAGGCGCTTGGCGGCCACTTCGGTGCCGAAGGGCCGCACGATGAGGGTCCAGACAAACGCAAACGCCAGACCCGCAGGGCCTGCCAGGTTGGAGTTGAGGAAGTTAAGGAAGTCCGCGTCGTAGGCGCTCTGGATGCTGATGAACGACGAGGTGTTGACGATGGTCAGCAGCGTGCCCAGGTAGAACTTCGGCTGCACGGTCAGGGTGCCGACCACGATGAACGGCACGGCGAAGGCCAGCACCAGCATCGGGAAATCGTGCAGGTTGGGCAGCACCACGAACAGGTAGAGACTTGCGAAGATCACCGACATCAGGGTCCAGAAGAAGAACCGGTAGATCTGCGGCGCCGGATCGTCCATCGCCGCGAAGAAGCTGCAGGACACGGCCGCAAGAGCCACGGCACTGGCGCCGTCCTGCCAGCCAAGGAGAATCCACAGCACGGAAGCAACGATGATCGCGCTGACCGAAGTGGCCACCGAATACAGCATCATGCCCTTGTCCAGGAACGGCGACAGCCGGCCCAGACGCCAGTGGCGGTACACGGCGCGCCAGGGAGAATGGTCGTCGGTTTCGATGGCGCATTGCAGGGTGCGGCAGTCCTGCCACAGGTCGATGAATTCGCGCAGGCGATAGAGCACGGTGGACAGCAGCAACTGGCGGCGGTCATCGACCTGGGCGGCGGTCGGTTGCAAGCGGTCGAGCTCGTCGTGCAGGGCCTGCCAGTATTTCTCGGGGGCGCTGGAAGCGGTTTTCTCCAGCCAGTCGCGGCACTCGATGACCAGCGGCGCCACATCGGCCACCAGCTCTGGCGTGCGGCGTTCAAGCGCCCACAGGGCATCGTCCAGCGCGTCGATCACCGGCAGCAGATGAATCATGCGCCCGCGCAGTTCACGGATGTTGCGCATGGTCTGCGGGTGCGCGCCTTCGTGAGGCAACTGGCCGATCATCAGCTCAAGGGTGTTGAAGGTGCCGACCATTGAGGTACGCAGCCCGCCGACGGCCTCGGGGGTCGCGTTGCGGCCCAGGAACAGGTCGCTGTAGGTCGAGGCGTCCTTGAACCATTTGCTCATCGAGTCGACCAGCACCGGGGCCAGGCGCCGCGGCCAGAACATCGCCCCGACCACGGCGGCGCAGACGATGCCGAGAAAGATCTCTTCGGTACGCGATACGGCGATGTCGAACACGGCTTGCGGGTTGTCCACCACCGGGAAGGAAATCAGCGGCATGGTGTAGCCAGCCAGCATCAGCGCGTAGCTGTTGGCGGTGCGCAGGTGCAGGGACAGGAAGAGCAGGGTGCCGGTCCACAGGGCAATCACCACCGCCAGCAGAAAGGGCGTCTGCACGAACATCGGCACCACCAGCACCGACGCGGCAGCCCCCAGCAGCGTGCCGGCGGCGCGGTACAGGGCTTTGGAACTGGTGGGCGCGACGAAGGGGCTGGAGACGATGTAGACCGTGGCCATCGCCCAGTAGGGGCGGGGCAGTTCGAAGATCAGCGCCAGGTACAGGGCCAGCATGGAGGCGGCGAAGGTGCGCACCCCGTAGAACCAGTCCCGGGATGGCGGTACGCCCTGGAAGAAGCCTTTGAACAGCGCGCTCAAGAGGACGACTCCGGGGTGATCGACGTGGCCCGGGCGATGGCCTTGAACACCCGTTGGGTGGCTTCAAGATCGGCAGGGTCGATGTCGGCGAAGACTTCGCGGCGCAGGCGAATCAGCTCGGCCTCGATGGAGTTGGCCAGGGCGCGACCTTCGGCGGTCAGGCTCAGGGCCTTGGCGCGGCGGTCGGTGGGATCTTCGGTGCGCTGCACCAGGTTAGCCTTGCCCAGTTGATCCAGCAGGCGCACCAGCGAAGGGCTCTCCAGCCCGCACGCCTGGGCCACGGTGACCTGGCGCACACCTTCACCCAGGCGCGCGATCATCAGCAGGGGCCCTGCACAGGCCTCCGACACGCCGCTGTTCATCAGCGTGGTCTGACACACCCGGCGCCATTGACGGGAAGCCGCGACCACGCCGCCGGTGATGTGCATTTGCAGTGAGTCTAGAGTCATCGAAGGTGCCACTGGTTGATCGATTGAGAAAAGCTTTTGGTTAGGGTGTGAATGATTAGTCGCTGTATTATTAGCTTGCTAACTATTAATATCCAGTAACAAAGTTGTTCAGTCAAATGAAAATTGGATGAATGGTGGTGCACTGCCGCTGTAGGAGCGCGCTTGCCCGCGACGCCGGTATGTCTGAGCCGCAGGTATGGACTGGCGCGCCGCCGTCGCGGGCAAGCGCGCTCCTACGGGGTGATGAAAACCTTGACCGTCTGTCGGAGGCGGCGGGTATTTTTGCTGATCCCTCCTGGCAACCCTCCAAAAAACTGACACCGACCATCTGCCCGGTTTTCGCCAGTCTGATCAAAAAACGCACAAATATCCGTTTGAATAGTGTGATGTCGTGATGATGGCCATGGCCAGTTTCAGGGGTATTCCGGCGGTTTCTTGACTGAGGCCGAGGCTAAAGATCAACCGTTTCAGCCGATAGCAAAGGCGACAGGGAACACGGCTCAAAGCCTCGTTCCAGACACATCCCTTTGCTGGTGCGCAATGCGCACCCACGAGCGCAACATGATCGATCTCGCCACCTGGAATCTCTCGGTACCCGTCGGCACACCCGCCGTCACTGTCGACACCGCCAAACTGGTCGGCGGTTATCAGGATGGGTATTTCCGTTCCGGAGACACGCTGTTTTTCTGGGCACCGGTGACCGGCTCAAAAACCGACAACGCCATCTACCCGCGTACTGAACTGCGCGAAACCTATGCCAACGGCGCGGTCCACAACTGGACCTACACCCAGGCGGACAATTTCCTGCGTGCGGCGCTGACCGTGGACCAGGTGCCGTCGTCGGGCAAGATCGTCATCGGCCAGATCCACTGCTATGGCAGCACCGAGCCGCTGATCAAGCTTGAGTACCAGTACAAGGAAAAAACCGCGACCGGCAATATCGTCGCCAAGTTTCGCCTGACCCCGACTTCGGAGCCCGAAGTGATCCAGATCGCCACCGGCGTGCGGCTCAAGGAACGCTTCACCTACACCATCCACCTGACGCCCAGCGGCGACCTGACCGTCAACGCCCACGAAATGCAATGGGGCACCCGACTGGACCAGACCTGGAATGGCAAGCAGCTGTATTTCAAGGCAGGCGTCTACACCCAGGACAACACCGGGTACGCGACTGAAGGCGGCGCGGCAACGTTTTACAAGTTGCAAATTTCCCACGATAAAAAAGCGTGAGCTTGATCCCGTAGCAGCACGGCTTGCCGGCGGGAGCGGTGTGTCATCTAGAAATTTTTACCTGACACACCGCTCCCGCCGGCAAGCGGAGCGCCGCCCGGCCGGGCTGCTACGGTGCGTAGGGATTCAGGGTTTGGGGAAGATCAGGGAAAAGCAGATCCGCCCTGACGCGGGCTGGTTCACTGTGACCTCGCCGCCATGCAACTGCATGATCGCCGCGACGATGGCCAGGCCCAGGCCGTTGGAGTCCGAGCTCTGGTGGCGCGAGGCGTCGGCGCGGTAGAAGCGGTCGAAGAGTTTGCTCAGCGCCGATTCGCTCAACACCGGTCCCTGGTTTTCCACCTCGATCTGGCAGCGATCAGCCGCATCGACCACCCGAACGTCAATCCGGCTGCCTTCGTCGGCGTAGCGAATGGCGTTGGCCACCAGGTTGCTCAGCGCCCGGCGCAACAGCAGGGGGTCGGCATCCAGTCGGCCGTCGCCTGCGATGTTCAGGGTCATCTGCCGCTCTTCGGCCAGGCCCTCGAAATACCCGGTCACCCGCTGCAGCTCATCCTCCAGCTCCAGCGGCTGACGGTTCAGCGCCGCCTGGGCGTCGTCGGCGCGAGCCAGGAACAGGATGCTCTCGACCATGCGCGAGATGCGTTCCAGCTCTTCAAGGTTGGAGGCCAGCAGTGCCTGATACTCATCGGCACTGCGCGGCTGGCGCAGCGCGACCTGACAATGCCCCATCAACGAACCCACCGGGGTGCGGATTTCATGGGCCAGGTCCGCCGAGAACTGGGTCAGGCGCTGATAGCCGTCGGCGAGGCGGTCGAGCATGGCGTTGTAGGCGTCGCTCAACTGTTGCAACTCGACCGGGGTGTCGCGGCTTTCCATGCGGCTGTCCAGCCGGGCCGGGGTGATGGCGGTGGCGTGGGCAGCCATCCGCCGCAACGGGCGCAGGCCACGGCGCAGCAGGAGGTAGCCGAGCAGGGCGGTCACGACGAAGGCCAGCGCGACGGCGAACAGGATGCGGTTGCGAAAGTTGGCCAGGGTGGCCATTTCCTTGACTGCCAGGTGCGCTGCAGTGAGGTTCACCACCTTGCCGTCGGATAGGGCCTGGGCGGTGGCAGCACGCATGGGAATCTCGTCCGGCCCCACGGCGGCGCCGCGCATGTCGTCGGTGCTCAACGGCTGACCGACGCCGACCACCGGCATCTCGGGCAGGGCAGCCTTGAGCGGATTGACCATGATGACCGGGGTCTTTCCGGGCTCGGCGATGATGAAGATGTCGTCCTCGCTGTCGAGCATGTTCTCGAACAGTTGCGGGCTGCTCCGCAGGGTTTCCAGGCTCAGGTCGTACTGCAACAGTTTGCGAAAGTGATCCAGGCGCGCCAGCACCGCGTGATCGCTGCGGGTCATGACCGAGGCTTTCATGGTTTCGTACAGGTACATCCCGGCACTGGCCACGGCGAGCATCGCCACCACCGCAAACGCCAGGGTCGAGCGCAGGGTCAGGGATGGCTGGCGTCGGGCTCGCATGGCCGCACCTCGCACACATAACCGATGCCGCGCACGGTGTGGATCAGCTTGACCGGGAAGGGCAGGTCGACCTTGCTGCGCAGGCGCTTGATCGCCACGTCCACCACGTTGGTGTCGCTGTCGAAGTTCATGTCCCACACCTCCGAGGCGATCTGCGCCCGGGACAGCACGTCGCCTTCGCGACGCAGCAACAGGTGCAGCAGGGCGAATTCCTTGTTGGTCAGGGTGATGACCTGTTGCTGGCGCGTGACGCGGCGCCGCAGCAGGTCCAGTTCCAGATCGGCCAGATGGAAATGATCGGCCTCGCGCACCACGCCCCGGCGCAGGATGGTGCGGATGCGCAGCAGCAGTTCGGTGAAGGAAAACGGTTTGACCAGGTAATCGTCGGCGCCCAGTTCCAGGCCGCGAATTCGGTCGTGAAGCTGGTCCCGGGCGGTGAGAAACAGCACCGGCACATCCTGCTTGCCGCGCAGGATCTCGATGATCTGCCAGCCGTCGATGCCCGGCAGCATCACGTCCAGCACCAGCAGGTCGTAGCGGTTTTCCAGGGCCATGTGCAGGCCGTCGGTGCCGTGCTGGGTCCAGTCGACCTTGTAGCCGGATTCGCTCAGGCCCTTCTTTAGGTATTCGCCGGTCTTGGTATCGTCTTCGATCAGCAGGATGTGCATGTAGAGGTGACGCTCGCAGAATTTGGCCGGGGCCGTACGGCTGGATGCCCCGTGGAATGCGGAGTGTAACCAACTGGCGGGGCGAGGTCGGTTACATTTTTGTCATGGGCGCAGGCGTCGGGCGAATGACAAAAATGTCATTGGCCGGTCATGGTCCAGTACCGGTTGGCGATCAACTATGGTTATCAGTTACGCAGCGACAACACATTCCCATTCGTTCTGAAACCTGCCTCAAGGAATGCATCGATGAAGATCAAGACTGCACTGTCCACCACCTTTGGCATGCTGATGCTCAGCGCCGCGGTCATGGCCTCCGCCGCCGACATGCCGGTGGTCAAGCCACTGCGCGGCACGGTCGACAGCGTCGAAAACAACACCCTGAACTTCACCACCCGCGCAGGCGCCCATCAAAGCATCGGGCTGACCGACAAGACCGGCGTGCGTCTGGTGTCCAAGGCCGACATCGCCTCGATCAAGTCCGACAGCTTCATCGGCTCGGCGGCCACGCCGCAGGCTGACGGCACGCTCAAGGCGCTGGAAGTGACGGTGTTCGAAGCGAGCCTCAAAGGTAGCGGTGAAGGCCACTACGGCTGGCAGAACGCCGATGGCAGCACCGGCACCATGACTAACGGCACTGTCGGCAAGCTGACCAACGCCAACGGCCGTACCCTGAGCGTAAGCTACAAGGGTGGCGAGAAGCAGTTGGTGGTGCCGGAAGACGTGCCGATTGCGTACGTGGAAGCAGGCAAGGTCGATGAGTTGGTCAAGGGCGCCAAGGTTGTGGTGTTCCCGGCCGAAGACGGCAAGACCGCCCGCGGTGTAGCGGTCGGCAAGGATGGGTTCCAGCCGCCGATGTAACAGGCGCATTCTTGTAGGAGCGCGCTTGCCCGCGACGGCGTCATGTCAGTCACCGAATGCGCGTCAGACATACCGTAGTCGCGGGCAAGCGCGCTCCTACAGCTATTGGCCCGTGACGAGGCTTGAAAATGAAAAAAACCAGAATTCATCCTTGGCCCGTTCGCCTCACGCACTGGATCAACGCCTTCGGCATGGTCTGCATGTTCATGAGCGGCTGGGCGATCTATAACGCCTCACCCCTGTTTGCCTTCTCATTCCCCCGTGATTTCACCCTGGGCGGCTGGCTTGGCGGGGCGCTGGCCTGGCATTTCGCGGTGATGTGGCTGTTGGTGTTCAACGGCCTGGCCTACGTGCTGTATGGCCTGTTCAGCCGCCACTTCAAACGCGACTTGTTGCCCGTCTCGCCGACGGCGGTCAAACGCGACCTGCTCGATGCCCTGCGCTTTCGCCTCAAGCATGAGAAGGGCGTGTACAACGCCGTGCAGCGGCTGATGTATTGGCTGGTGCTGGCGGCGGGCGTGCTGATCGTGGTGTCGGGCCTGGCGATCTGGAAGCCCATCCAATTGCAGGAATTGACTGCGCTGTTCGGCGGCTATGACTTCGCCCGCTTCGTGCATTTCGGCGCGATGGCGGCGATCGGTGCTTTTGTGGTGGTGCATCTGGCGCTGGTGTTGCTGGTGCCCAAGACCCTGTTGCCGATGATTACCGGCGGGGTGCGGCCAGTGGAAAGCGGGAAGACTGAACATGATTGAGCCCAAGAAACGCGCGATCCAGCGCATCCGCCTGGAACCTGCGCAACAGACACAACTGGAAAACCTGCAACGGCGGCATTTCCTCAAAGGCGGCCTGACCGTCGGCGCCATGGCCATGCTCAGCGGCTGCAATCTGCAGGACGGCGATCAGGTGGACAAGGTGCTGTGGTCCATGTCGCGCTGGAACGACCGGGTCCAGGCCTGGCTGTTCAGCGGGCAGAAACTGGCGCCGACCTTCAGCAAGGACAAGATCCGCAACCCGTTCCCGTTCAACGCCTATTACGCCGAGGACGACATCCCCGACCTGGACGTGGCGGACTGGAAGCTCGGCGTATCAGGGCTGGTGCGTGACAAGGCGTCGTGGACCCTGGACGGCCTGCGCAAACTGCCACAGCGCACCGACATCACGCGGCTGATCTGCGTCGAAGGCTGGAGCGCGATAGGGCAGTGGGGCGGGGTGCCGTTGCGCACCTTCCTTGAGCATGTCGGGGCGGACACCACGGCGAAATTCGTCGGCTTCAAATGTGCCGATCGCTACTACTCAAGCCTGGACATGCCCACCGCGCTGCACCCGCAGACGCTGCTGGCACTGGATTTCGGCGAAGTGGCGCTGCCACCGTCCTACGGCTATCCGCTGCGCATTCGCGTGCCGACCAAGCTGGGCTTCAAGAACCCCAAGCACATCGTCGAGATCTTCGTGACCAATGATTACCCGGGCGGGTATTGGGAGGATCAAGGGTATAACTGGTTTAGCGGGATTTAAGCCGCTGGAGGGAGATGTTGATGATCGTTCCCACGCTCCGCGTGGTAACGCCGCCCGGGACGCTCTGCGTCTCTTGCCGGGATGACGCAGAGCGTCATGGGAGACATGCCCACGCAGAGCGTGGGCACGATCAATATCACAAACGCGGCAGGACTCAGTTCAGACCGAGTTTGCCACGCATCTGCGACAGGTCTTCAGCCAGGGTGTTGACCGGGCCAGCCAGGGCCTTGCGGTCGGCTTCCTTGACCTTGTCGTAGGTCTCGTAGCCGCCGTCCTTGGTCTTGTACTTGGCCAGGATCTTGTCCACGGTGGCGAAGTTCTTGTCGACCTTGGCGACGAACGCAGCGTCAGACTTCTGCAGTTGTGGCTTGAACAGGTCGACGATTTTCTTCGAGCCGTCAACGTTGCCCTGGAAGTCATAGAGGTCAGTGTGGCTGTAACGGTCTTCTTCACCGGACAGCTTGGTCGCAGCGACTTCTTCCATCAGCGCGGCAGCACCGCCCACCACTTTCTCTGGCGGGAAGGTCATGTCGGCAATGCGCGATTGCAGCTCTTTGACGTCAGCCAGCAGCTTGTCGGCGAACACAGCCTGATCCTTGGTGGTGTTCTGCGAGAACAGGGCGTGCTCCAGACGGTGGAAACCGGTGAAGTCGTCAGCCTTCACGCCGTTTTCGTGGTCGTCTTCGCGGGAGTCGATCGAGGCGTCCAGGTCACTGAACAGCTCGGCGATCGGCTCGATGGACTCGTAGGAAACGCGAGTGGTCGGGAACAGCTTCTTGGCCGTTGCCAGATCGCCTTTCTTCACGGCGTCGGTGAATTTCTGGGTCTCTGCCACCAGTGTGTCGACGTGCTCCGACACGTAGATCTTGTAGTCCGAAACCGGCGTTACCAGATCCAGTGGCGCGGTAGCCGCGAACACCGATGGGGTCTGCAACAAGCCAAGGGTAACCAACAGCGCGAGAGGCGACTTTTTCATGGAGCTCTTCCTGTGAGGTAAGGGTTGTCAGGCAGTTTTTGTTTTTACAGCGGCGGCAGCGGCCAGCAACGACCGGCCAATGAAATCGTTGTTGTCCACGACGCCCGGCAGGGTGAAGAAATAACCGCCGCCGGTGGGCTTGAGGTACTCCTCCAGCGGCTCGCCGTTCAGCCGGGTCTGGACCGTGATGAAGCCTTTTTCCAGGTCCTGCTGGTAGCAGATGAACAACAGCCCCATGTCCAGCTGGCCGTTCTTGTTGACGCCGTTGGAGTAGTTGAACGGGCGACGCAGGATCAGGTTCTTCTGGGTGTCCGCGGTGCGCGGGTTGGCCAGGCGGATGTGCGAATCCAGGCGGGTGATCTTGCCTTCCGGGTCCTTCTTGTAATCCGGGACGTCGGTTTCGCTCTTGCCATCCATCGGCGCGCCGGCGGCCTTGGTGCGGCCAAAGATCGACTCCTGCTCCTGCAGTGGCGTGCGGTCCCAGCGCTCGACGAAGTTGCGGATGATCCGCACCGCCTGATAGCTGCCGTTGACCGCCCAGGCTGGTTCGTCGCTGTCCGGCTGGACCCAGACCAGCTCGTTCATGGTCTTCTGGTTGTTGGAGTCCGGGTTGGCCGAGCCATCACGGAAACCCAGGAAGTTGCGCGCGCTTTCCGGCTGCTGACCCGGCTTGAGCGGGGCCTGGGCCGGCACGGTGCCTTCCTGTTTCCAGCGCACCATGAGCAGGTCCGGCAGGTTCTTCACGATGTCGCGCAGAGCGTGGATGTTGCTGTCCGGCGCGTTGGAGCAGAACTGGATGCTCAGGTCGCCGTGGCAGCAGGCGGCTTCCAGTGCATCGTTGGGGAAGCCGACCATGCGTTGCAGGCGCTTGGGCTTGACGGCTTCCAGGCCGAAGCGCTCGTCGAACAGCGAGTCACCCACCGACACGGTGATGGTCAGGTTGTCAGGCGTCACTACAGGGCCGAGGATGCCGGAATCCAGCGGCGGCAGCTTCGGATCGACCTGGGGCACCGGGCCGCCGGTCATCAGGAAGGCGATGCGGTCGTTGAGGGTGCGGAACATGCGCTCCAGGTCTTCGCGGTCCTGGGCCAGCACGTCGAAGGACACCATCATCCCGGCCACCGGGCGCGGGGTGACGATGCCGCTCTGGTGGACGCCGTGGAAATCGTTGTGGTCCTGGGTCTTCTCGCTTTTCGGCGCTTCAGTCACTTGCGCAGGGGCAGGCTGTCCCGAGGTACTGCCGGCCAGGGCGTTGCCGCTCAGGCTGGCACCGGCAATGGCAGCGCCAGCAGCGCCCAGACCGAGCAGGACACGACGGCGTTCAGCGGAAATCGGCGCGTTGGATGAATCAAAATCTTTCATGTTGGAGGCTTACTTCGCTCTGGTTTCAGGGCCGGGCGGATGCGTCGAACACCCGCCCGGGGGCGCTTACAGGCCGGTGAGGCCCAGGGCCGGATCGATTCCATCGAGTGCATCGGCCAGTGCCTTGGCCTTGTCCGAAATCTGTTTCTTCTGCTCGCTGCTGACCTGGTCGTACGGCTTGTAGCCGTCGTCGGTCTTGAGCATGACCAGTTGATCGTCGAGGGCGGTGGCCGCGTCGTCGATCTTTTTGAGTACGTCGCCCGAGGTCTTGCTCAGCAGAGGGCGCAGCAGGTCGACGACCTTGCGCGTGCCTTCAAGGTTGGCGGCGAAACCTGTGACATCGACGTGGCTGTAGCGCTCTTCCTCGCCGTTGCTGCGGATCTCGGCCAGGCTTCTGATGTTGCGCACCACCATGCTCGCCAGTTGCTCGGGGGCGATGCTCTGGGCCAGCAGTTGTTCTTTCAGGGAGGCGATGTCGCTTTGCAGTTTCTGCACGACAGGCGCCAGGCCATCGACCGACTTCTGCGAGAACAGGCCGAATTCGATGCGGTGGAAGCCGCCGAAGCCTGGGTCCTGCTCGCGTTTTTCGAAGTAGTCGGCGCGTGCGTTGATGGCGTTGTCCAGTTCCGCCAGACGCTGGGCAGCCGGGGCAATGCGCTGATAGGCAGCGCGGGCCGGGGCATACGCTTGCTGGGCCTTGGTCAGGTCGCCGCTTTCGATGGCTTGCTGCAGGTCGGTGACGGCGCGGATCAGCGCGCTGCTGCGGGTGCTCAGGTAGACGCGGTATTCGGACAGCGGCCCGATGAACGCCACCATTGAAGGACGGGCCTTGGCCGCAGCGTCGGATTCGGCGGTCGGGGTCACGTGCAGGGTGCCGCGCGGGTTGCTCAACAGACCGCAAGTGATGGCGTAGTCGCCCGGCTGCAGGTTGGCGTTGATGATCTGGCTCAGGCCCGGAACGATGTTTTCACGCTCCTCGACCACCAGCACGCCGTCGAGGATTTCCCACTCCACGGCACGCTCGGAGGCGTTGACGATACGGAACGCATTCTTGCCCGCCGGAACGGTGATTTCGTTCGGCTCGCAGTTCTTGGCGTGGATGGTGACCACGGTTTCGTTGCCGCTGTTGGCCACGCGCTTTTTGTGCGCGGCCTGGGATGCGAAATAGAACATGGCGCCTGCCGCGATCATCAGCAGTACCGAGCCTGCGACGGCGAACTGCAGGGCGCGAGGTGGCTTGGCTTTCTTGGGCGGAAGGCCGTTGGGACTGGAGGTCATGGTTGCCCTTATTTGTTCGAAACTGAAGTGGAGTGGCCGTGTTCATGGGCAGGCCGGGTGGGCAGACTCACCACCTTGGCCTGCGGCTTGAAGAACAGGACCAGTGCGAAGACCAGATAGGCCAGGTAGGCCACCAGTACGCTGACGCTTGGCGCGTCCTGATAACCGAACATGCCGGCCAGCACCGAGCCGGTCGGGCCGTCCATCGGCAGGATCGGGCTGATGTCGAAGACCACTTCCTGGAAGTAGTTCCAGATCCCGGCTTCATGCAGCGAGCGCACCGAGTTGGCCAGGATGCCTGCCGCCACGATGAGGATGAACAGGCCGGTGTAGCGGAAGAACATGCTCAGGTTCAGGCGCATGCTGCCTTTGTAGATGGCGATGCCGATCGCGACCGCGATGATAAGGCCCAGCAACGCGCCCAGCGGGCCGGATGCGCCTTCGCTCTGCTGGAACACGGCCAGCAGGAAGAACACGGTTTCAAGGCTTTCGCGGGCCACGGCGAAGAACACCATGGCGATCAGGGCGTAGGTCTGGTTCCTGGAGCCGGCGAGGGCGGCGTCCAGGGACTGATGGAGATCATGCTTGACCGACCGCGCGACCTTGCGCATCCATACAACCATGGAACTGAGGATGACCACGGCGATCAGGCCGACCACACCTTCGAACAGTTCCTGTTGCTTCTGCGGGAACTCGGCGCTGACCATTTCCAGGCCGCCGCCGACGAACAGCGCCAGCGCTGCCGCGAGGAAGACCCCGATCCATACGGCTGGCATCCACTCGCCACGGCCGGTCTGCTTCAGGTAGCTGGCGATGATGCCAACGATAAGCGCGGCCTCAATCCCCTCGCGCAACATGATCAAGAATGGAACAAGCATTTATCACCGAAGTAAATCTGATAGGGTGTGCAGCGTGAACGCGTACTGGAGCCATTCGCATTCAGCCAATGTGTAACATAATGATACTCATTATTGAATGAGCATACTTGTTTTTTTGCTTTTTTCAGGATTTGTGCAGGTGTTCAGGTGGCGTTCAGCCATGGGGCAGCTGCAAGCTTAAAGCCGCAAGCTGCAAGAGGGATTTGCGTTGTGCCGGGACCCCGTAGCAGCACGGCTTGCCGGCGGGAGCGGCGGATCAGCCAGAATTTGCGTATCTGACACACCGCTCCCGCCGGCAAGCGGAGCGCCGCCCGGCCGGGCTGCTACGTAGTGATCGTCGGCAGGGATTTCTTCATCAGATCGGCGAATCGTGTCGCTGCGGGGCTCAGGCTGAAGCCGGTGCGGGTTATCAGGCCGATCTCCCGGTTCACCCCCGCATGCTCAATGCGCACCTGCACCAGGTCACCCCGGCCTTCGTCGGCGGATTCGGGTAGCAGTGTCATCCCCAGCCCTTGACGCACCAGGGCCATGACCGTGGACATGTAGTTCGCTTCCAGCCCCGGCGTCAGAATCAATCCCTCGTCGGCAAAGAGTTGTTCCACCCGTTCACGCACGCTGCTGTCGCGGCCGGTGAGGATGATCGGTTGGCCGGCCAGTTCAGCCAGCGCAATCGAACCGCGCTCGGCCAGGGGATGATCCAGCGGCACGAACAGGCTCAGCCGGTCCATCATCACCACCTCGAACTCCAGCCCGTGGCTCAGCCGGGCCCGCACCCCCAGGCCGAAATCCACTTCGCCTTCACGCACCAGCGCGTCGATGCGCTGGGCCACCACGTCCCGCAGTCGCACTTCGACGCCCGGAAACTGCTCGCGGAAGGTTTTGAGGATCGGCGGCAGAGCGCCTGAACACATCGAGGGCAGGGCGGCGATGGTCACCACGCCCCGGCGCAGGGCGGCAAGATCCCTTGAGCCGCTGACGATGTTGTCCAGGTCAAGCAGCAGCTTTTCCATCGGCCCGCGATTGTTCTGCCCGGCGGCGGTCAGGCTGACATGGCGCGGGCTGCGTTCGAGCAGGGTGACGCCGAGCCAGTCTTCCAGTTGCTGGATCTGCACGGTCAGCGCCGAGGGCGAAAGGTTCAGCTCCACCGCCGCCTTGGCAAAGCTGCCGCTGTTGGCCACGGCCAGGAAGGCGCGGATGTGTTGGATCGAGTTTTTCATGTTCGGATTTTCCGAATGTGAGACTGCAAACATTTCAATTTACAAATCTTACCCCCGTTTTGATACTCGATGAAAACAACAACAGCTCATTCCATGCACTGTGCAGAGGAATGACCAAGGATCCGTCCATGCCCGCCACGCTCGGTGTCATTACTATTCTTTGCTTGCTCGCCGCCGTCATGAGCAAGCGCCTCTCGCCCCTGGTCGCGTTGATCGCCTTGCCGATCATTGCCGCATTGATCGGCGGTTTCGGCCTGCAAACCAGCGCCTTCATCATCACCGGTATCAAGAACGTCGCGCCCGTGGTCGGCATGTTCGTGTTCGCCATCCTGTTCTTCGGGGTGATGACCGACGCCGGGATGCTGGACCCGATCATCGACCGCATCCTGCGCACAGTCGGCACCCGGCCTACTCGCATTGTGGTGGGGACAGCGCTGCTGGCGTTGCTGGTGCACCTGGATGGCTCCGGCGCCGTGACCTTTCTGGTGACGATTCCGGCGATGCTGCCGCTGTACACCCGGCTGGGCATCGACCGCAGGATTCTCGCCTGTGTCGCGGCGATGGCCGCAGGGGTGAACTTCCTGCCCTGGACCGGCCCGGTGCTGCGTTCCTCGGCGGCCCTGCACGTGCCGGTGGCGGACCTGTTCCAGCCGTTGATTCCGGTGCAGATCGTCGGCCTTGCCTTCGTATTTATCAGTGCCTGGTTGCTGGGCCGTCGTGAAGAAAAGCGCCTGGGCCTGGGCAAGGGCGTGAACGTCGATGTCGTGCCCCAGCGCGTGCTGACCGAGCAGGAAGAAGTGCTGCGCCGTCCGCGTTTGTTCTGGCTCAATCTGCTGCTGACCATCGTGGTCATGGCGGTGATGATTGCCGGCTGGGTCGATCCAGTGGTGATGTTCATGGTCGGCACTGTGCTTGCGTTGTGTATCAACTACCCCAACGTCGACGCCCAGCGGGCGCGCATCGATGCCCATGCCAAGACCGCCCTGACCATGGCCAGCATTCTTCTGGCGGCGGGGGTGTTCACCGGCATCATGCAGGGCACCGGGATGCTCAAGGCCATGGCCGAGGTGGCGGTGGCGCAGATTCCGGCCGGGCACGGCAAGTTGATTCCGATGGTGGTGGGCTTCCTGTCCATGCCGCTGAGCCTGTTATTCGACCCCGATTCGTTCTATTTCGGCGTGATGCCGGTGATTGCCGAGGTGGGCCGCACCCTGGGCATCGACCCGCTGCAGGTGGCCCAGGCGTCGCTGCTGGGCGTGCACACCACGGGCTTCCCGGTCAGCCCCCTGACGCCTGCGACCTTCCTGCTGGTGGGCCTGTGCAAGATCGAACTGGCGGACCATCAGCGTTTCACCATCCCGTTCCTGTTTGGCGCCTCGGTGCTGATGACCCTGACCGCACTGCTGCTGGGAGTGTTTTGAATGAAAACCCTACGTATTGGCTCCGGCGCCGGCTACTCGGGTGACCGCATCGAGCCCGCTGTGGAACTGGCCGAAAAGGGCGAGCTGGATTACCTGGTTTTCGAGTGCCTGGCCGAGCGCACCATCGCGCTGGCGCAACAGGCGCGGCTGGCGGACCCCGAGGCCGGTTTCGATCCGCTGTTGTCCGAGCGCATGCGCCGGGTGCTGCCGTTCGTGGCCCGTGGGCGTGAAGCCGGGCAGCGCCGCTTGCGCATCATCAGCAACATGGGCGCGGCCAACCCTCTGTCGGCCGCGCGCGAAGTGCGGCGCATTGCAGCCGAGTTGGGGCTGCACGGTCTGACCGTGGCCGCGCTGACCGGCGATGACGTGCTCGCGCAACTGCCTCCCGAACAGTTGCTCGACAACGGCGCCACGGTCGGTTCACTGGGCGAGCGGCTGATTTCCGCCAACGCTTATCTGGGCGCCGAAGGCATCGTCGAAGCGCTCAAGGCCGACGCCGATGTGGTGATCACAGGGCGCGTGGCGGACCCTTCATTGTTTCTCGCGCCACAGCTGTTCGAATTCGGCTGGGCTCATGACGACTGGACGCGGCTGGGGCGCGGCACCCTGATCGGACATCTGCTCGAATGCGCGGGGCAGATCACCGGCGGCTATTTTGCCGATCCGGGGGTGAAGGACGTGCCCGATCTGGCACGCCTGGGTTTCCCGCTGGCGGAAGTGGACGCCGAGGGCAGGGCGGTCATCAGCAAGGTCGCAGGCTCTGGCGGGCGGATCGACACCGCGACCTGCACTGAGCAGATGATCTACGAGGTGCATGATCCCTCGGCGTACCTGACGCCGGACGTCACGGCTGATTTCTCCGCTGTGTCGTTCAGCACCATCGCCGCCAATCAGGTGAGGGCCGACGGCGCCAATGGTCGTGCCCGCCCGCCGACGCTGAAGGTGTCGGTGGGTTACCTGGATGGCTGGGTCGGCGAGGGGCAGATTTCCTATGGCGGCCCCGGCGCGCTGGCCCGCGCGCAACTGGCCCGTGAGGTGGTGCTGGAACGACTGAAGCTCACCGGTGTGGTCTGTGATGAAGTGCGCGCCGACCTGATGGGCGTCGACTCGCTGCACGGCGCCGAACTGGGTTCCCGCGCAGGTGGTGAGCCGTGGGAAGTGCGCTTGCGGGTGGCCGGTCGCTGCGCAGACAAGGCCCAGGCGGTGCGGATTGGCAACGAAGTGGAAACCCTCTACACCAACGGCCCCTATGGCGGCGGCGGGGCGACCAAAGGGGTGCGGCAGGTGGTGGCGGTGGCGTCGCTGTTGCTGCCCCGGGATGCGGTCACGCCGCAGGTTCATCTGGAGGATGCATCGTGAGTTCAGTCAAATTACGCGAGCTGGCCCATTCCCGTACCGGTGACAAGGGCGATACCTCGAATATTTCGGTGGTTGCGTTCAGGGCCGAGGATTATCCACGGCTGGTCGAGCAACTGACCGCTGAGCGTGTGGCTGCCCACTTTGCCCAGTTGCTGAATCCAGAGGCAGGGGCGGTACGGCGCTATGAACTGCCCAACGTGCAGGCGCTGAATTTCGTGCTGCCGGGGATTCTCAAGGGCGGGGTGACAAGATCCCTGGCGCTGGATGCCCATGGCAAGGCGCTGGGGGCTGCGTTGCTGGATATCGAGATCGAAGTCTGACCGAGATCAATTGGCATGACGCAGATCCATCGCCATGGCACAGATTCACTGTAGGAGCGCGCTTGCCCGCGACGGCGGCGTGTCAGATATATCACCGGCCCAGGCACGGCCCTGTCGCGGGCAAGCGCGCTCCTACAGTGGTGATGCAGTGTGTCAGTTGATGAAGGTGGAGCCGATGGACCGCCGTCGCGGGCGAGCGCCCCCGCAGGGTTCAGTGTCAGTCTCGGGATTGGCGATTCTGCAAAAACACCACATACCCCCGAAACCACGGGCTGCTCTGCAAATACTCCGGCGCGGTCCAGTCGCCGCCCTGAATCAGACCGACCTTGAACGGCAACCCAAGCCGGCTCATGCGGGGCAGGTAGGCGGCGTAGTCGGGGATGCTGTGGCGGCCCTGATACGTCTGCACCACCACCTCGTCCACCACGCCCTGCAACTGGGCGATGGCCTGCGGGTCGGCGTTGCTGCTCCAGTCCATCAGCCCGGTGATGCTCAGTTTGTAGCGGGCGGGCAGGCGTTGGCGCAGGTCCTTGAGAAAGGTCACGTACTCTTGCAGGTAGCGGGTGCGGGCGTCGAAATCGATCTGGATGCCGGTCACCGCATTGCCTGCCTGTTGCCAACGCGATACCTGCCCCAGCAACTGGCTGTAGACGGCTTCCGGCCAGCGCAGGGTGTGGGCGCGGTAGACGATCCACAGGTCCTGTTGCGGCAAGCGGCGTACGCCCATGCCCTGAGCGATGAAGTCCACCCGCTGGCGGTCACGACGGGGTGCGAAGATCTGGCCCTGCAACACATACAGCGTGCGCGCCTGATCCAGCACCGGCTGCGAGGCGACGCCGCTCCACAGCCAGAACGCATCGTGGTCCCGCGCATCCACTGCCGCCCAAGCCGGGCTGCCGGCGAGCATTGCCAGCAGCAGCGCGATCAACCGCCTCTTCATTACCAGTAGTACTGCAGCGACTTGCTCCACGACGTCGCGGCGTAGGTGCTCTTCAACTGCTTGAACCAGCCTTTGCGCACCGACTGCGCTACGTCCTTGCCGCCGCAGCTGTTATAGCCCGAAGGCGCGTAGCAGTTGATGGCGCGGTACAGGGCGTAGGCCTTGTCGTCGCGGGTGGCGGCGCTGTTGGCGATCACTGCCTGATAGCCGTCCAGACGCGAGAACACAGGTCCCTTGAACCCCGGCTCGCTGCTTGCCAGTTGCGGCGCGGCAGGGCGCTGGTCCAGGGGCATGCTGTCCAGGCCGTTGCGCAGGATGAACTCACCCAGGCAGTTCAGGCCCTTGGCGTCCTTGCCGTTGGCCTGCAAGGCGGCAGCGGTTTCGCCGATGCTCGGGCAGGCGTAGCTGGACTCGGCCTTGTCGCCGTTCCAGTGGAACAGTTGCAGGCTCTGCCCGTCGCCGTAGACGTAGCCCAGGCTGGTGCCGAGCTTTTCTTCGGAAGCCTTGGTCGGCAGCGCCTTGAGGGCTTCGGCGAAAGCTGCGTACTGGCCGTACAGCAGAGTCTTGTACAGCAGCACGAACTGCGCGGTGGCTTTCTCGGTGGGGCTGATGCCTTGGGTGATCTGCTGGTGCAGCAACTCGTTGCCGGCAACCTTGCCCAGCAGGATCAGACGCACTTGCGCCGACTGGATCGGCGAGTCGGCGGCGAAAACTTTGTCCAGTTGGCCGCTGTGTTCGTAGTTCATCGCCAGGGCCAGTTCCAGTTGGTCCCGTTGTAACGGCTGTTTGGCCTGCGGCAACAACTTCAGCCACAGCGCCTGGGCCGCCGGCAGGTCATTGCTCGCTTCCAGCGCCAGGCCGCGCAGGGTCTGCTGGCTGAAGGCGAAATAATCGAGGTTGTCGGGAATGTCCTTGGGCAACAGTTTCAGCGCATCGCTTGGGTTCTTCTCGATATAGAACGCGAACACCGCCTGCAAGTAATCGAACATCGCCGGTTGCTCGGCAAACACCGCCTTGTGCGCCTGCAATTGTTCGCGGGTCATTTTCGACGCGCCGTCCGGGCGCATGAGCATCAGGTCATGGGTCGCGGTCAGCAGCGGACTGTCGAGCTTGTCGGGCGCGGACATCAGCAGCTTGTTGTCCGCCTCCTGAATCAGCGCGTCCATCGAAGCGTTGCGCTGCTGGTCTTCGGCCTTGGTCAGTTGCCAGTCGTAGTCCCCGGCGAGTTTTTCGCTCTCGCCCGCCAGCCAGTGCACACGCCGCAGCAGGCCCTTGGCCGAAATCGCGTAGGTGCCTTTCGGGTAGGCGCTCAGGTACTGGTCGAACGCCTGTGCGACCTTGGCGTAAGGCGCAGGGTCCATGTTGTCCTTGCGCGTGCCGTACTCGTCGAATGCATCCTGCTGGGCATCGTTCAGGCGGGTGCGGGCGATCATGTACAGCGCGGTTTCCTTGAGCCATGGCTGGGCGCTGTCGGCGAGGCTCGCGAAGCCGTTTTCGGCGTCGGCAAAATGGCCGCTGTAGAAGTCCGAGGCGGCTTTGAGGTAGATGAGAAAGCCCAGGCCCTCGGCCGACTGGATGCCGGTGGGCAGCAGTGCTGCCAGTTTCTCGCCTTCCCAGGTGCAGGCGTCGAGCAGTTGCACCCGGCTGCGGGCCAGGCTCTGGCGTTCGGCATCGGGCAGGGCGGCGCTGGCCTGCAACTGGCTGATGAACTGCGCGGCGCTGTCATCGCGGTTGCTGCGGCAGCGGCTGCCTTCGCCTTGCAGGAAGGCCTGGCCTGCGCTGTCGGTGGAGTCGCGCTTGATGCCGAGTTTCTCCAGCAACTCGCCCAGCGCGGCCTTGCCTGACTCTTCGCTTTCGTCACCCTCGATCTGTGCGATGTCCAGCCGCGCCACGGCGAATGGCACCGGGCCGAAACCCTCGGCCAGCTCGTCTTCGCCCAAGGCATTGGGCTTGATCTCCAGCGCCTTGCGGTCGGCGAGCAATAGCCGCAGGTTGACCCGGCTGTCGTTGCCGGGCGTGAGGAATGCCAGGTTGTTGCAGACATCCAGCGAGTCGCGCAGCAGCGACCAGTTGGGGTAGCAGGAGTCGTCACCGCTGGCCTGAGCCTGGCCGCAGAGGGTCGCACCGATGAGCAATGCAAGAGGAGTCAGGGAGCGGGTACGCATGAACAATCCTTGATTTCGCTACGCAGGAGGAGGGTGGAGCGGGGCGAATGATACAGCTTGTTTTCGAAAGCGGGATTGATGGCACTTTGATGGTGGCCAAGCTGTAGGAGCGCGCTTGCCCGCGACGACGGTGTGTCAGGCACATCTGCGGTGACAGGCACACCGCCGTCGCGGGCAAGCGCGCTCCTACAGGTGTCAAAGGGTGCTTGGGTTTTTTTTCAAAAAAACAGGTGAGGTAAATCCCCTCGGCATCCGTGTAGTGAGAATCAGATTCGTTTCCAGCGAACGCCATCACTACTCGACACCCAGGGTTTTCCGTTCATGACAGCCTCATCCGTTTCTCCCGCTTTTCGTCCCGCCTCCCTGTTGGGAGTCTGTTCGGCCACGGCGCTGCTGTGCTCGCTGGGCATGGGTTCCGTTGCCCAGGCTGCGGAAATGCAGCTGGACGCCGTCAACATCGACGCCAGCTCCCAGCGTGAAATCAGCGAGACCGAGCACAGCCGCACCAGTTATCAGGCGCGCAAGGCCTCGGTTGCCACCCGTACCGAAACGCCGCTGGTCGAAGTGCCGCAGACGGTGAACGTGGTCACCAACCGGGTCATCGAGGACCGCCAGCCCAACAGCCTGGACGAGGCGATCAATGCGGTCAGCGGGGTCAAGCAGGGCAACACCCTGGGCGGTACCCAGGATGCGATCCAGAAGCGCGGCTTCGGCACCAACCGCGACAACTCGATCATGCGCGATGGCATGCAGTCGGTGCAGGCACGCAACTTCACCCCGACCACCGAGCGCATCGAAGTGCTCAAGGGACCGGCCTCGATGCTCTATGGCGTGCAGGACCCGGGCGGGGTCATCAACGTGGTGACCAAGAAGCCGCAACTGGAGGCCGCCCATTCCATCTCCGCGTTCGGCACCAGCTTCGGTGGCGGCGGCGAGCAGATCGACCTGACGGGCCCCATCGGCACCAACGGCCTGGCCTATCGCGTCATCGCCGACAAGCAGAACTACGACTACTGGCGCAATTTCGGCAGCATCGACCAGTCGGTGATCGCGCCGTCCCTGGCCTGGTATGGCGACGACACCACGGTCTCGGTGGCCTATGAGCACATGGAATATTCGGTGCCCTTCGACCGTGGCACGCAGATCAACACCAGGACCGGCAAGGTGCTGGACATCCCGCGCAATCGCCGTCTGGACGAGCCGTTCAACGTCACCACCGGGCGCTCCGATTCCATGGACCTGCGCATGGACCACCGCCTCAACGACACCTGGACCCTGCGCACCGGCTACGCCTACAGCCGCAACTACTACAACGACTATCAGTCGCGCTTCATCTCGGCCAATTACAACACCGGTGCGGTGACCCGCCGTGGCGATGCCACCCGTGACGCGGTGCAGTTCGCCCACACCGCCACCGTCAACATGCTCGGCAACCTGTACTGGGGCGACATGCGCCACGAGGTGTTGTTCGGCGCCGACTACATGAAGAACGACCGCGAGCTGGGCGACCTGTACCGCAGCGCCAACCGCACCGATTTCAACTACAACGCGCCGGTCTATGGCGTGACCCAGCAGCCGAGCACGGTCAGCGCGCCGAACAGCGACCAGACCGATCACCTGCGCACCCACGCGTTCTTCGTCCAGGACGCCATTCACCTCAACGATCAGTGGATCTTCCAGGCGGGCCTGCGCTACGACGCCTTCGACGAGATGACTGGCAAGGGCCGACCGTTCGTGGTCGGTGCCGATGTGAAGGACAGCAAGGTCGTGCCCCGTGTCGGGCTGGTGTACCTGATTCAGCCGGACTGGTCGGTGTACGGCAGCTACACCGAGTCGTTCCGCCCCAACACCTCGATTGCCTCGCCCATCGGTGATTTGCCGCCGGAGGAGGGCAAGGCCTATGAGATCGGCACCAAGTTCCAGAACGATGCGATCACCGCCACCGTGGCGCTGTTCAACATCAACAAGCAGAACGTGCAGACCAGCGAGCCCTGTGGCACCGAGACCTGCACCCGGGTGTCGGGCGAGGTGCGTTCGAGGGGGCTTGAGGCGGACATCACCGGGCAGATCAACGAGTTCTGGAGCCTGACCGGCAGCTACGCCTACACCGACACCAAGGTGCTGGAAGACCCGATTCTCAAGGGCCAGCCGCTCGACGGCGTGTCGAAACACACCGGCGCCCTGTACCTGACCCGCGACTTAGGCCATGTGGGCATTGGTGACCTGCGCGCCGGTGCCGGTGCGCGTTTCGCCAGTCGCTGGGGCGTGAACGACGGCGCCGGGAAGGAGTACTACCTGCCTTCGTCGAAAGTGGCCGATGCCTTTGTTTCCTACAAGATGAAGCTCGATGAACGCGATTTGACCCTGCAGTTGAACCTCAAGAACATGTTCGACGAGAAGTACTACACCTCGGCCAGCGGCTTGGGGTCGCCTGCCATCTCCATCGGCGAACCGCGCCAGTTGGTGGCGCGGGCGAAGCTTGAGTTCTAAGCAACACAAATGACCCCGTAGCAGCACGGCTTGCCGGCGGGGGGGGGGTGTGAGCCCGCCCATATTCGTCTGGCACACCCCCCCCCCCCGGCACCCCGGCGGCAAAGGGGTG
>NZ_JBIVCV010000001.1:0-112049 GCF_044746765.1 Pseudomonas sp. NPDC090203 | reverse complement strand
CAAACAGTTCTGTAGGAGCGGGGGGGGGGGGGGGGGGGGGGGGGGGGGGGGGGGGGGGCCCCCCCCCCCCCCCCCCACCCCCCCCCCCCCCCCCCCCCCCCGCCAAGCCGTGCTGCTACGAGGTGAGGAGATACCTACTTCACACTCGCCGGCAAATCCAGCTGCGCGCACAGCCCGCCGCCTTCGCGGTTGGACAGGCTTAGCGAGCCGCCCAGGGCATGGGCCAGTTGCTGGGAAATCGCCAGGCCCAGGCCCGTGCCGCCGGTTTCGCGGTTGCGCGAGCTTTCCACGCGGTAGAAGGGCTTGAGCACTTCCGGCAGTTCCGCTTCGGCAATCCCCGGGCCGCGGTCGAGCACCTGAACTGCCAGACTTTGATCGGCATTGACCTGCACTTTGATTTCCGCTGCCCCGGCGAATTTCAGGGCGTTGTCGGTCAGGTTCACCAGCACTCGGCGCAGGGCGTGGGGCCGGGTCTGGATCACCGCGCCGGTCTTGCCGCACAGATCCACCTGCTTGTTCATGTCCTGATAGTCGAACATCAGGCTGTCGAGGAACGAGTCCAGGTCCACCCGGCGGCTGGCTTCGGTGGAGGTATCCATGCTGCGGGCATAGGCCACGCCTTCCTGCACCAGATGCTGCATCTCGCTGAGGTCGCTCCACAGTTTCTCTTTCTCGACGCCTTCATCCATGAACTCGGCGCGCAGTTTCATGCGGGTGATCGGCGTTTGCAGGTCGTGGGAAATCGCCGCGAGCAACTGCATGCGCTCCTTCACGTACGTGGCGATGCGCTGCTGCATGGTGTTGAACGCCACGGCGGCATAGGCCACTTCGGTAGGGCCGCTTTCGTCCAGGCGGATGCCCTCGCCGTTGGGGTCCAGGTTGTCCACGGCCTGTGAAAGCCTTGTCAGCGGGCGAATGGCCGTGCGCACTGCAAGCCAGGTGCAGATGCCCAGCACCACCAGTTGCGCGATCAACAGCAAGGGCAGCCACGGCGACAGCGGGCTGATTTCCGGACGCACGTCGATGGTCAGCGGCGTGCCGTCCTTGAGGGTCAGGTGTGCCTGATAGTGCGGGCGCACATCGGGAATGTCGTTGAAGGTCAGGGTGTATTCGCGGCCCAGGGTGGCCTGCATCGAGGACACCGATTTCGAGGCCTTGGCCATGTTCATCGTGGTGCCCGTCTGGCCCTTGCCCAGCATGTAGCTGTAGGTCGGGTGGGCGAAGCGCGGCAGCCAGTCCTGGCGCTCGTCGGCGGGCAGGCGTTCGAGCACCGCGACGGTGGTGGTCAGGTCCTGTTCGAGGTTGCCGAGCATCAGGTTCATCGCGCTTTGATAGCGCTCGTAGAACTGCAGGCCGAAGGACATGCCGTGGGCCAGCGCAAGGCTTATCAGGAAGATCAGCGAAAGCCGCGACGCGAGGGTGCGTGGCCAGCCGAAGCGCAGCTTCATACGGCGTCCCCGAGAATTTCCACGGCGTAGGTGAAGACGTAACCTTCGCTGCGAACCGTCTTGATGTAGGCAGGGTCCCGGGCGTCGTCCTGCAGGCGTTGACGCAGGCGACTGACCAAGAGGTCGATGGAGCGGTCGAACAGGTCGGCGTCGCGGCCCTGGGTCAGGTTGAGCAACTGGTCGCGGCTGAGCACGCGCTGCGGATGATCGAGGAAGGTGCGCAACAGGCGGTATTCGGCGCCGCTCAAGGTGACCACCGTGCCTTCGGCATCCAGCAGGTGGCGGGCAGTGGTGTCCAGCTTCCATTTGCCGAAGGCCAGCAGGCGCCCGGCTTCGGTGACGATCAGATTGGGCGGCAGCATGCGTGTGCGGCGCAGTACCGAGTTGATGCGCGCCAGCAGCTCGCGGGCGGCGAAAGGCTTGACCAGGTAATCGTCGGCACCCATTTCAAGGCCGATGATGCGGTCGGTTTCGTCGCTGCGGGCGGTGAGCATCAGCACCGGGGTGGTCTTGTGCTTGCCGGTGCGCAGCTCGCGGCACAACTGCAGGCCGTCGTCGCCGGGCATCATGATGTCCAGCACGATCAGATCCACGGGCGTGGACTCCAGGAACGAGCGCATCTGCCTGCCGTCGGCAACGACTGTGGTGCGCAGGCCGTTCTTCTTCAGGTAGTTGCCTACCAGTTCGCGGATCTCGCGATCGTCATCGACGATCAGAATGTGATCTACGTGCTCCATTGCCTCGACTCCCCGTATTCATTGACGTGTGACGCATCTTACCCAGCCGCGCACGGCTTGCGTGCCAGCTTTTGTATTGCACTGTATCTGGCACCGGGCCGCATACATCCGGATGCAAAAAGCGGATTTTTCAGCGGGAATGTATCGCTGTGTATCCAGGCAGCGCTATGACACTTAGTGATTACTTTCCGGCGTTTGGCGACACATCCGGGATACCTGCCGGGCGTTCAATGGGACCCATCGAGACAACGCACAGCGCCTCGAACCCATCACTGAATCAGCCCTTTGAAGACCCGGAGACGACCATGAACATGAAGACCCTCAGCATCGCCACTGTATTTGCCGCCCTGAGTTTCGGTGCCCTGTCGGCCCAGGCTCAGGACAGTGTTCAGGCGCACAATTTCATGTACGGCGAGCACCTGGACATCGCCCGTTCGCTGTCCACCGAAGTCGATGCCAGTCCTAACTGTGGTGTGGTCGGCAGCCATCTGAACTACGTCGATTCCCATGGCCAGAAGCAGACCCTGAACTACCTGACCGTGGCTCAGGGTTGCGCCAACGATAATTGATTCTGGTGGCGCATAAACTGTAGCAGCACGGCTTGCCGGCGGGGGCGTCCTTGAGATCGCTCCCGCCGGCAAGCGGTGCTGCTACGGGGCGGTGGGTCAGGACGCCGGCAAGCCGGACTGCTACGGGGTTATTCAGATCGGGGATCGGGACGTGGCGGCGCGTTTGGCCTATTATCCACGGCCTATGCGTATCCCTGGATAATCCTGCGCCAATGAGTTCCGATTTCGCGCCACCGCCGTCGCTGTTCCTGCCGCTGTCCGAAGACCCCCTCAAGGCCCTGATCGCGGGCGAGCCGCTGGACGACTTCCTGACCCAGGCCAGCCGTGCCCAGTTGGCGGCGCTCATGCTGTTGCTCAACTTCGAGGCCCTGGCCGCGCACGACACCCCCATCGAAAAACTGGAACGCATGCTCGACGACGTGATGCGCGCCGGGCAATCGATGGAGGAGGCCGGTGGCAGCCTCGCCGATCTGTTGCGCGGACGGTTCAGCGCTGAGCAGTTGGCAAAGGGCATGGCGCAACTGGAAGTGCTCGGCGTCAGCCTGCTCGAAGAACATGAGGTTCAGGATCAGGACTATCTGGACGCAGAAGGCCAGTGGGACTTTGGCTTTGGCAAGCGTCAGCAGCAAAAGCTCGAACCGCTGACCCGCGAGATCGTGCTGCCCACCGGTGATCTCTTGCGCCTGACCGATCAGCAGAGCCGGATCTTCGACGAATTCCAGGTCTGTCGCGACGAGTCGTTTCATCTGCAGGCCTATGCCGGCGTGGGCAAGACCTACCTGCTGGCCAAGTTCTTCGAAATGCTCGACCCGCGCACCACCTTGCTCATGGCGACCTTTCCGGCCCAGGTCGTGGCCTTGCAGGCGCGCATCCGCCAGAGCCTGCCCACCGGCACCCTCAATGCCTACACCTTCGGTCACGTTGCCAATCAGTTGCTCAACCGCGACCTGACCTCCCGAGGCTGGCGCAGCAGCGACATGCAGCGCACTGGCGCAAGCTCGCTGGTGGATGACCGGCAAGTGGCCCAGTGGCTGAGCCTGCAAGCGGTGGGCAAGCTTGCGCCCCGTGACGTCGCGCGGGTCTGCCGCAGCACGCTGCACAGCTATTGTCTGTCAGCCTCGAAGGACATCGAGGCGCGTCACCTGCCTTCGCTGGGTTACGCGGCCAATCAGGCGGACATCGCCATGCTGCTGGAATACACGCGCCTGTTGTGGCGTGAAACGGTTCGCCCGTCCGCACCGCATATTCGCCTGCCGATCCGCAACAGCCAGCGCATCAAGTTCCTGTCGTTGACCGACGAAGTGATTCCCGAACACTTCACCCATATCATCGTCGACGAAAGCCACGAACTGACCGCGCCCATGGTGCAGATCCTCGACCGCAGCCCGCAGGCGGTCATCACCCTGGGCGACGAACTCCAGCAACTGGGCGGCAGGACCCCGCGCCACAGCGGTTTCGTTCGCCAGCGCTTCATGACCCAGTCGATGCGTGCCGGGCGGCAGATGGCCGATGTCATCAACCCGCTGATCCAGTTGCACCCCAGCGACATCAAGGAAGGTTTCGTCGGGCGCGCGCCTTATCCGACGCGGATCATCGGGCACAGCGTCATGCCGATCCCGGAAAAACCCACGACGATTCTGGTGGCCAACGAATGGGGTCTGTTCGCCTGGTTCAAGCGCCTGACCGACGCCGGTGCGCGCCTGCAGATGCCGGCCAGCACCCTTGAGCAGCTGACCCTGTTCGTCAAAGGCCTGGACCAGTTGTACCGCGAGGACCTGCGCCCGCAACACCGGCTGATTTTCCGCTTCGCCTACTGGGACGCGCTGGCGACCGCCATGGGTGGCAGCCATGAGTTCAAGGCCGTCCACGAATGGCTGGGGCAGGGCAACCGCCTGGAGAACTTCGTCGAAACGGCGCAGCGCTGGTGCAGCGATCCGGCGGCGATCATTAAGCTGGCCAGGGTCGAAGACGTGAAGAACCAGGAGTTCGACACTGTGTTGCTGTCCCGCGATCTCATGCGCCCACCCCGCACAGGCTCGACCCACTCGATGGCCAGCGTCTGCTCCCTGCTCTACACCGCCAGCTCCCGCGCGCGTCACGAGTTGTTGTTGCCGGGGAACATGAGCGACTGGCTGCAGGATCTGGGGCGCCAATCCACCCCGTAGCAGTCCGGCAGTCGGCGCAAGGGCTCTTGTAGGAGCGCGCTTGCCCGCGAATACGTCGGACCAGGCGCCTCAACGGTGCCTGACCCACCGCCGTCGCGGGCAAGCGTGCTCCTACAGGTCCATGATCCCGGGATATCCACACGCCCCGTAGCAGCCGGGCTTGCCCGCGGGAGCGATCCTGCGGGCGCCGCGAACGTATTCGAGTGCTTGTCCCCTCAGGCTTTGTTAAATTCCCTTCCTTGCGTTCTCCCTGTCACCGGAACCCTTCATGCCGAAAAAACCAGGCAAGCCTGCCGGGCTCGCGTCGTCCACTGTGCCGAAGAAGGCCTCCAGCCTTACCTTGATCGATGTCTCGAAAGTCGCGGGTGTTTCGCCCATGACGGTGTCCCGGGCCTTGAACCGGCCTGATCTGGTGACCGAAGAAACCCGGGCCAAGGTGCGTGAGGCGGTGCGCCAGACCGGTTACGTGCCGAACATGATGGCCGGCAGCCTGGCGAGCAACAAAAGCCGGCTGGTGGCGATTTTCCTGCCGACCATCGCCAACTCGATCTTCGCCGACACCGTGCAGGCCCTGATGGACCGCTTGACCCAGGCCGGCTACCAGACCCTGCTGGGCCTGACCGGCTACGACCCCGATCAGGAAGAGAAGCTGCTCGAAGCGGTGCTGGGCCGGCGTCCCGACGGGATCGTGTTGACCGGCACCCTGCACACCGAATCCAGCCGCGCGCGCCTGGCCCAGGCCGGCATCCCGGTGGTCGAGGCGTGGGACTTGAGCGAAGACCCCATCGACATGCTGGTGGGATTCTCCCATGAGAAGGTGGGTGAAGAAACCGCCCGCCATCTGCTGGGCAAAGGCTACAAGCGCTTCTCCATCGTCGCCATCGGCGACCCCCGTGGGTTGCGCCGCTTGAACAGCCTGACCGCCGAACTCAAGAACCACGGCATCGACGATGTGCCGATGGAGGTCCTCGCGCCACCGGCCACCTTGCAGGTGGGCAGGGAAGGGCTGGCCGGATTGCTTGATCGTGGCGTGTCCACCGATGTGGTGGTGTGCAGTTCCGACACCGTCGCCCAAGGCGTACTGGCCGAGGCGGCGAGCCGTGGCCTGCGGGTGCCCGAGGATCTGGCGGTGATGGGTTTCGGTGACCTGAGCAGTGCCGCCCAGGTGTACCCGGCGCTCTCCACCGTGCGAGTCGATGGCAACCGCATCGGCCTGCAGGTTGCCCAGGCCTTGCTCGACCGTTTTCAGGACCACAGCTCAAGCGCCTCGGCCGTGCGGGTCGATACCGGGTTTACGCTGATCGACCGCGCCAGTACCTGATCCCCGATTTTTGCCTTCAGCCGACCAACGCACCCTTGAATGATTGCGCAATCAGTGTAAGATCCAGTCCATGGTGATCCGCTTTTCCCGTGCGATCGCCTTTTTTACCGACTCAGATGATTGCGCAATCATAGCCTTTCATTTTCACATGCGACACACAGATCAGGGGCGCGAATCCATGCTCGTACAACAAGAAAACAACCACAGCGGCGACAACGACCAGATCTCCTGGGTCCAGGTCTCGCTGGTATTCCTTCCGCTGGCCAACCCGATCAGCGACGCCAAGGTACTGACCGGGCGCCAGAAGCCCATGACCGAAATCGCCATTCTGGTGGCTGAAATCGAAACCAGAGACGGCCATCGCGGCCTGGGCTTCAGCTACTCCAAGCGCGCAGGCGGTCCGGGCCAGTTCGCCCACGCCAAGGAAATCGCCCCGGCGCTGATCGGCGAAAACCCCAGTGACATCGCCAAGTTGTGGACCAAGCTGTGCTGGGCAGGGGCTTCGGTCGGTCGCAGCGGCATGGCGACCCAGGCCATCGGCGCCTTCGATGTGGCGCTGTGGGATCTGAAGGCCAAGCGCGCCAACCTCTCGCTAGCGCGTTTGCTGGGCGCCCATCGCGACTCGGTGCGCTGCTACAACACCTCCGGCGGTTTCCTGCACACGCCGCTGGACCAGTTGCTGCACAACACTGACATGTCCCGGGAGAAGGGCATCGGTGGCATCAAGCTGAAAGTGGGCCAGCCCGACTGCGCCATCGACCTGCACCGCGTGGCGACCGTGCGCAAGCACCTGGGTGATGACTTCCCGCTGATGGTCGACGCCAACCAGCAGTGGGACCGCCCGACCGCCCAGCGCATGTGCCGCCGCTTCGAAGAATTCAACCTGATTTGGATCGAAGAGCCGCTGGACTGCTACGACGCCGAAGGCCACGCCGCACTGGCCCAGCAGTTCGACACGCCGATTGCCACCGGTGAAATGCTCACCAGCGTGGCCGAGCACGCCGAGTTCATCAAACTGCGCGGCGCCGATTTCCTGATGCCTGACGCCCCTCGGGTTGGCGGCATCACCCCGTATCTGAAAGTCGCGGCCATGGCCGAGCAGGCCGGTGTGATGCTCGCGCCGCACTTCGCCATGGAACTGCACGTGCACCTGGCGGCGGCGTACCCGACCGAGCCGTGGGTCGAGCACTTCGAGTGGATGGAGCCGCTGTTCAACGAACGCCTGGAAACCCGCGACGGCCGCATGCTGGTGCCGACCCGTCCGGGCCTGGGGCTGTCGCTCAGCGAGCAGGTCAAGGCCTGGACGGCACAGACCGTCGAGGTCGGTTCTCGCCCCTGACTGAACCCGGCAACAACCTTTGTGCATGACCGGGAGCGCCTCCTGTGGGGCGCTCTTGTGGCCGATCTATAACAACAAGATGAGGGCTTTCATGTGGAACATACCAACACCGCAAGTGCAGCCGCCCCGGCTGCCGCTGCTGCAACCGCCGTGCGCAGCAAGGTGCGTTTCGGCATTCTGGCGATGCTGTTCATCGTCACCGCAATCAACGTCGGCGACCGCGCCACGCTGTCGATCACAGGCTCTGCGCTAACCGAAGTGCTGGGCATCAACTCCGTCACCCTTGGCTATATGTTCTCGGCGTTCGCCTGGGCCTATGTGCTCGGGCAGTTGCCGGGCGGCTGGTTGCTCGACAAGTTCGGCTCGGTGCGGGTGTACGGACTGTCGCTGTTTCTCTGGTCAACCATCACCGTGGCCCAAGGCATGATCGGCTTCTTCTCGGTGCCGGTGGCCATCGGCACGCTGTTCGTTCTGCGCTTCCTGCTGGGCTTGATCGAGGCCCCGGTGTACCCGGCCAACAGCCGCATCGTCGCGGCGTGGTTTCCGTTGCAGGAACGCGGATTGGCGACGGTGATCTTCAACTCGTCGATGTACATGTCGGTCGTGTTGCTCGCGCCGGCCATGGGTTTCATCGCGCACCGCTACGGTTGGGAGCATGTGTACTGGTTCATGGGCGGGTTGGGGATAGTGGTCAGCCTGATCTGGTTCAGGTTCGTGAAAAACCCGACCGAGCATCCCTCGGTCAACCGCGCCGAGCTTGAGCACTTGCGTGAAGGCGGCGCTCAGGTGGACATGGACAAACCCAGGGAAAAGGGCGCGTTCGTGCCGCGTTTCTCGGACCTCAAGGTGCTGCTGAAAAGCCCGATGATGTGGTCGATTTACCTGGGCAAATACTGCGACACCTCGCTGCAGTATTTCTTCCTGACCTGGTTTCCGGTGTACCTGGTCAAGGGCCGCGGGCTGAACATCATGGAGGCGGGTGCCATCGCCGCGATCCCCGGTATCTGTGGCCTGCTCGGCGCGCTGTGTGGCGGGGCGGTGTGCGATTTCCTGATCCGCAAGGGCTTCTCGCTGTCGGTGGCGCGCAAGATTCCGCTGGTGTGCGGCATGACCATGGGTGCCACGTTGGTGTTCTGCAACTTCACGGAATCGATGTGGGTGGTGACGGCGCTGATGTCCCTGGCGATCTTCGGCAAGGGCGTGGTGGCGGTGGACTGGACGCTGGTGTCGGACACCTCGCCCAAGGAAATCACCGGCATGGCCGGCGGCCTGTTCAACATGTTCGGTAACTTCTCGGGGATCTTCACCCCGATCGTGATCGGCTACATCGTGCAGTCCACCGGATCGTTCTCCGGGGCGATGTACGTGGTGGCGGCCCACGCGCTGGTCGGGGCGCTGGCGTTCCTGAGCATGGGCAGCCTGCGGCGGCTGGAGTTGCAGCGTAAGGTGACAGGGGCTTGAGGTCACCCTCTATCCGTAGCAGCACGGCTTGCCGGCGGGGGCGGTGTGTCAGGCACCACAGATGTGACTGATCCACCGCTCCCGCCGGCAAGCCGTGCTGCTACGGGGCGTTGTGGCGTGAGGTCAATCCTGCCGTGGGATATCCAGCTCGATCTCCATGCGCTGGCCTTCCTGCAGGATATGTTCGCGCATCAGCTCACTGGCACCGGCGCTGTCCTTGTTGCGGATGGCGCGCACCAGCGCTTCGGTTTCCTTGAGCCGTGCGGCCAGGTGTTCCGGGGTGTTGCGCAGGGTTGGCGCGCATTGCTTGAGGGCCTGGCTGGTCTGCTGGACCATGTTGTGGAAGATCGGGTTGGACGTCAGCGCGAACAGCTGTTCATGGAAAGCGATGTAGGCATTGCTGCCCGATTCGCTGTCCTGGTCTTCCAGGGCATCGCGCATGTCCATCAGGGTCAGGCGCAGCTCGGCGATTTCCTTCTGGCTGATCGACTGCGCCAGCAGGCTGACGATGAAGGGCTCCAGCGTGTAGCGCAGCTGCATCACATCGGCCAGCGTTGCGTCGGCCACCCCGTTGGCGGCCATCGGCTGGGTGGTCTGAGCTGACGGCTCGTCCAGCACCACCACGCCTTTGCCCGGCATTGAGCGTACCAGGCCCAGGGTTTCCAGCACGATCACCGCTTCGCGCAGGCTCGGCCGGCTGATGCCCAGTTGTTCGGCCAGTTCGCGCTGGCCCGGCAGCATGTCGCCGGAGCGCCATTGCCCGCGGGCCAGTGCCGCCCGCAATTTTTCTACTACGCCGTTAACCACGGTCGATGAACTGGTCATCCTGTTGTTCCTGATCGGTCAGTGAAGCGTCAGAGGGCGTCTTGTGGACGCCCGCTGCGGGCGCTTCAGAATTCCTGTTGGTGAAGGGGATTGGGCGTTTTCTTCGCTTGAAAGACAAAGCCCTGTTTACTGGCCAATACGTTGTTGGCGCGTTTCACGTCGATGTCTCGCTCCCAGCGCGCAATGGCCACCGTGGCCACGCAGTTGCCGATGAGGTTGGTCAGCGCCCGGCCGATGCCCATGAACCAGTCTACGGCCAGCACCAGTACCAGGCCCACCACCGGAATCGCCGGCACGGCGGTCAGTGTTGCCGCCAGAATCACCAGCGCCGACCCCGGAATCCCGTGGGCGCCTTTGGAGGTAATCAACGACACCAGCAGGATCGTCAGCAGGTCGGTGAACGCCAGCGGCGTGCCGGTGGCATTGGCGATGAAGACGATGGCCAGGGTCAGGTAGATCGAGAAGCCGTCCAGGTTGAACGAATAACCGGTTGGAATCACCAAGCCCACGGTCGAGCTGCCGATGCCCATGTGCTCCAGTTTGCGCATGATCTGTGGCAGTACGGCGTCGGAGGAGGCGGTGCCCAGCACGATCAGCAATTCTTCGCGCAGGTACTTGAGGAACGGCAGGATTTTCAGCCCCGAGGCGCGCATCACGCCGCCCAGGATGATCAGCACGAACGCCGAGCAGGTGAGGTAGAACAGCGCCACCAGGCTGCCCAGGTGCTGCAGCGACTGCACGCCGTATTTGCTGGTGGTGAACGCGATGGCGCCGAACACGCCAATGGGCGCCAGGCGCACGATCATGCCCATGATGCGAAACACTACGTGGCTCAGTTCGTTGATCAGCCGCGAGATGCCGCTGGCCGACTCGCCCACCAGGTTCAGGGCGCTGCCGAACAGCACGGCGAACAGCAGCACTTGCAGGATGTTGTTGTCGGCAAAGGCGCCGATCACCGAGGTCGGGATCAGGTCCATGAGGAAGGTCGATGCGCCATGAATCTGCTTGGTGCGCTCGGTGAGGTCGCCCATGTCGGCCACGGAGAGCTGATCCAGGTGGATGTTGGCGCCGTTGCCCAGGCCCGTGCCGTAGGCGACGATCAGGCCGATCACCAGTGCGATGGTGGTCAGCACTTCGAAATACAGCACGGATTTGAGGCCGATGCGGCCGACCTTTTTCAGATCGCCTGCGCCGGAAATGCCGCTGACGACCACGCAGAACACGATCACCCCGATGAGCATCTTGATCAGCTTAATGAAGCCGTCGCCCAGGGGTTTGAGCTGCGAGGAGAATTCGGGGAGGGCCAGGCCGCAGATGATGCCGAGCATCAATCCGATGACGACCTGAAGGAATATCGAGCGGGAGCACCATTTAAGCATGATGAGGATCTCTAGTCGGTGTCCTGACCGGGCGCGGATGCCTCTGGCCGGACTTAATTATTGTGGTCTTACCGGTATGTCCAATGCAGGGTCAGTCTATGCGCTTATTCACGGTTTCAACAAGAGGGTGGCATGAAAGATCTTACCGGTCTGACCAGTGGTTGCGCCGCGACGTCTGTGTAGGAGCGCGCTTGCCCGCGAATGCGGTGGATCAGATAAGTAGACGCCCAATGACACACCGCCATCGCGGGCAAGCGCGCTCCTACAGGGGAAATGCGGTGGGTCAGATGGACGCAACTGCCCCGCGCCACTGCTTGGGACTCACCCCAAACCAGCGCTTGAACGCGCGGGAAAACGCGCTGGTTTCCGAATAGCCGAGCAGGGAGGCCAGTTGGGTGACGCTCATGTGGCCTTGCTTGAGGTGGGCGATGGCCGAGTCCTGGCGGATCTGGTCCACCAGTTGGGTGAAGCTCAGGCCCAGGTCGCGCAGCTTGCGTTGCAGGGCCCATTCGGACAGGCCCAGGTGATGGGCGATCTCGTCGAGCACCGGTTCGCCCAGGTGCAGGGTGGCGAGAATCGATTGGCGGGCGCGCTCCAGCAGAAGCGGCTCACCGCCGGTATCGCCCAACTGGCGAATGGCGTCCTTGATCAGCATCAACAGGATCGGATCGCTGCCGGGCATCGCCTTGCCGATGATATCCGCCTTGGGCACCAGCAGCGAATTGCAGCCCTGACCGAACAGCACGTCAGCGTGAAAGGCGTCGCGGTGTTCCTGCCAGTCTTGCGGGCGGCCGTGCTCGAACGCCACCTGACGCGGCGCCCAGTCCGGCCCCAGCACATGGCGCACCAGATTCAGCGCCATGCCCATGGTCAGTTCGGCATCCTGGCGCCGTTCGTTGATCGCGCCGTGGCGCACCTGATAGTCGAAGCGGTAACACTCGCCCTGATCCACCAGTTCGATCAGCGTGCTGTGCTGGTGGAAGGGGAAGGCCTGGGAAAAGTTGACCAGCGCATCTTCCAGCGTTGCCGAGCACAGGCCGATGTAGCCCAGCAGGCCCAGCGCCTGAGGCTGGAACTGCTGGCCGTAGCGCAGGCCGAAATTGTCGCAGCCGGTCTGGCGCGCCGCTTCTTCCAGCACCTTGCAGTAATTGGGCAGCGGCAGGCTCAGGGTCGGGTGCAGGAGTTGTTCGGGATCGATGCCGGAGCGGCCAAACACCCGATCCAGATCACCGCCATGTTGCACGATGAACCCGTCCAGTCCGTTGGCGGCAGCCGACAACACGCCGCGATTGCTCGCGGCTGCGGAGTTCGGTGCGCCCTGAGGAATGAGGTTCTGAAACATGGGAGTGAATGGCCTTCACGGTCTGTATGAATTTCATTCAAGCAAATGTCATACCTTGTTACTAAGTCGACGACCACTGTAGGAGCGCGCTTGCCCGCGACCGCGGTGTTCCTGCGGGCCATTTGTCCAGTGACACACCGCCGTCGCGGGCAAGCGCGCTCCTACAAACGGGCTGCGTGATATCGGCGACTGCTACCCATCCACCCACCTCCCTGGGTAGTCAGGTGCCAAATCGCCCGGCATTTCTGACCCGCTATAAAGCACGGCGCCTGATTCGTGCGCTGCCATGGCGCACCCCGGCCAACCAGCCGAAAAATTTGACCGCACAGGACAACCCGCGCGCTTTGCGGTCAAGCCTTGGCCAGCAATCCGTGGCTATTCTCGCTGTCAGCAACATTCCGTCATCTGGCTTGCGGGGTAAACACACATGACTGTTACACAACTCAAACCGACCTTGGGAACCCTGCACCTGTGGGGGCTGGCCGTGGGCCTGGTGATTTCCGGCGAGTATTTTGGCTGGAGCTACGGCTGGGGCGCGGCGGGGACGCTGGGCTTTCTGGTCACCACGCTGATGGTGGCGGTGATGTACACCTGTTTCATTTTCAGCTACACCGAACTGACCACCGCCATCCCACACGCCGGCGGCCCCTTCGCCTACAGCCTGCGTGCCTTCGGTCCTGCGGGCGGGATGATCGCGGGCCTCGCGACCCTGATCGAATTCGTCTTCGCGCCACCGGCGATTGCCATGGCCATTGGTGCCTACCTCAACGTGCAATACCCGTCCCTTGATCCGAGGATCGCGGCCATCGGCGCCTATTTCGTGTTCATGACTCTGAACATCCTCGGCGTCAGCATCGCCGCCACCTTCGAACTGGTGGTCACAGTGCTGGCGGTCGCCGAGTTGCTGGTGTTCATGGGCGTGGTTGCGCCTGGCTTCAGCTTCAGCAATTTCGTACTGGGCGGCTGGGCCGGTTCCGACACCTTCAGCCTGCCAGCGATCAGCGGCATCTTCGCCGCGATCCCGTTCGCGATCTGGTTCTTCCTCGCCATCGAAGGTGCGGCCATGGCCGCCGAAGAAGCCAAGGACCCGAAACGCACCATCCCTCGCGCCTATATCGCCGGCATCCTGACCCTGGTGGTGCTGGCCATCGGCGTGATGATCTTCGCCGGTGGCGTGGGCGACTGGCGCGCGCTTTCCAACATCAACGACCCACTGCCCCAGGCGATGAAAACCGTGGTCGGCAATAACTCCAACTGGATGCACATGCTGGTGTGGATCGGCCTGTTCGGCCTGGTCGCCAGCTTCCACGGCATCATCCTGGGTTACTCGCGCCAGTTCTTCGCCCTGGCTCGTGCCGGGTTCCTGCCGTCGAGCCTGGCCAAACTGTCGCGCTTCCAGACCCCGCATCGCGCCATCCTCGCCGGTGGAGTGATCGGCATCGCCGCGATCCTCAGCGACGGCCTGGTCAACCTGCAAGGCATGACCCTGACCGCGGCGATGATTACCATGTCGGTGTTCGGGGCTATCGTGATGTACATCATCAGCATGCTCAGCCTGTTCAAGCTGCGTCGCAGCGAGCCGAACCTGGAACGCACTTTCCTTGCGCCGGGTTACCCGATCGTGCCGGGCATCGCGCTGGTGCTGGCGGTGGTCTGCCTGATCGCCATGGTCTGGTTCAACGCGGTAATCTGCGGCATCTTCATCTGCCTGATGGCGGTGGGTGCGCTGTTCTGCAAAGTGGTACGCGGTCGCGAGTCGGTTGCAGCGGTCGCCGGTTAAACGCGAGTTGACGAAGGACGGGTGTGTATGAGCTTTTCCCATAGCATCGGTGGCATGGTCTGGCGCTTCGACAGCCTGCGCGAACTCATGGCCAAGGCCAGCCCCGCACGCTCAGGCGACTTCCTCGCCGAGGTCGCTGCCGCAAGCGATGCCGAGCGCGCGGCGGCACAGATGACCCTGGCCGAAGTGCCGCTCAAGCGCTTCCTCAACGAGGCGCTGGTGCCTTACGAGCAGGACGAAGTCACCCGGCTGATCGTCGACAGCCATGACGCCGCCGCCTTTGCTGCGGTCAGCCACCTGACCGTCGGCGGCTTTCGTGACTGGCTGCTGGGCGATGACGCCACCGAAGACAGCCTGCGCGCCCTGGCGCCGGGGCTGACCCCGGAGATGGCGGCGGCGGTGTCCAAGATCATGCGCGTGCAGGACCTGGTGCTGGTGGCGCAGAAGATCCGCGTGGTCACCCGCTTTCGCAACAGGGTCGGCCTGCGCGGGCGCATGTCGACCCGCCTGCAGCCCAACCACCCCACCGATGATCCGGCCGGTATCGCCGCCAGCGTGCTCGACGGCCTGCTCTACGGCAACGGCGACGCCATGATCGGCATCAACCCGGCCACCGACAGCATCAGCGCCATCAGCGAACTGCTGAAGATGCTCGATGGGGTCATCAGTCATTACCAGATTCCGACCCAGTCCTGCGTGCTGACCCACGTCACCTCTTCGGTGGCGGCGATCGAGAAGGGGGTGCCGCTGGACCTGGTGTTCCAGTCCATCGCCGGCACCGAGGCGGCCAACAGCAGTTTTGGCATCAGCCTGGAAATCCTCCGTGAAGGTTACGAAGCAGGCCTGAGCCTCAATCGCGGCACGCTGGGCAACAACCTGATGTACTTCGAAACCGGGCAGGGCAGTGCGCTGTCGGCCAACGCCCACCATGGCGTCGATCAGCAGACCTGCGAAGCCCGTGCCTATGCGGTGGCGCGGCATTTCAATCCATTCCTGGTGAACACCGTGGTCGGTTTCATCGGCCCGGAGTACCTGTACAACGGCAAGCAGATCATCCGCGCAGGCCTTGAAGATCACTTCTGCGGCAAGCTGTTGGGCGTGCCCATGGGCTGCGACATCTGCTACACCAACCACGCCGAAGCCGACCAGGACGACATGGACGTGCTGTTGACCCTGCTGGGTACCGCGGGGATCAATTTCATCATGGGCATTCCGGGTTCGGACGACGTGATGCTCAATTACCAGACCACCTCGTTCCACGATGCGCTGTATGCGCGCAAGACCATCGGCCTGCGCCCGGCGCCGGAGTTCGAGGAGTGGCTCACGCGCATGGATATCCTGCGTCAGGACGACGGCGGCGTGCGCCTGGGGCAGGGTGTGCCGCCGTTGTTCCGCAAGGCGCTGGCGCAGTTGAAGTAGCCGTTGAAAGAAGGATTGGCCATGAACGATGACAACAAGACGCCCGCCCAGCCCGACGCCTGGCGTCAACTGCGTTCCCTGACCTCGGCGCGCATCGCCCTGGGCCACGCCGGCACCAGCTTGCCGACGGCGGCGCAACTGGACTTCCAGTTTGCCCACGCCCAGGCCCGGGACGCCGTGCACTTGCCGTTCGATCACGCGGCCCTGAGTGAACAGCTCAAGGGGCGTGGGCGCGAGGTGCTGACCGTCCACAGCTCGGCGCCGGACCGCAACGTGTATCTGCAACGGCCTGATCTGGGGCGGCGTTTATCCGAGGAATCTGCGGGCCGTTTGCGTGAGTACGCACAGGGCCATGACCAGGGTTTTGACCTGGCGGTGGTGGTGGCCGACGGGCTGTCGTCCCTTGCGGTGCAGCGCCACAGCCCGGCCATGCTGGAGCGGATCGATGAACTGGCAACGGCCGAGGGCTGGAGCCTGGCGCCGGTGACGCTGGTGGAGCAGGGCCGGGTGGCGGTGGCCGATGAAGTGGGGCAACTGCTCAAGGCGCGGATGGTGGTGATCCTGATCGGTGAGCGGCCGGGGCTCAGCTCGCCGGACAGTCTGGGTCTGTATTTCACCTATGGGCCCAGGGTGGGCCTGAACGATGCGGCTCGCAATTGCATCTCCAACGTGCGGCTCGAAGGCATGAGCTATGCGATGGCGGCGCACAAGTTGCTGTACCTGATGCGCGAGGCCTGGCGCCGGCAGTTGTCGGGGGTGAACCTCAAGGACGAAGCCCAGGTGCCGGTGCTGGAAGCGGGTGAAGCCGAGCGGCCGGGGAATTTCCTGATTGGCCCGTGACACCTGCCATAGCCTGTCTCGTAGCAGCACGGCTTGCCGGCGGGAGCGGCGTGTCAGGCGCCACATGTGTAACTGACCCACCGCTCCCGCCGGCAAGCCGTGCTGCTACGGTTCCGAGGTGAATCCACATCCTACAGACACCCCCGTCCCGGTAGCAGCCGGGCTTGCCCGCGGGACGGTAGGCGCCTACCTCTGCAACACCAATATCCGCGACAACAACTCATCCCGATCCACATAACATCCCTGAAAATGCCGGGCGCCGCTGGCCGGGTCGAAGGCGTCGCGGGCGTGGAGGGTGCGGCGGTTGTCGAAGCACCACAGTTGCCCGGCCTCAAGCCGCTGGCAGAACTGGAAACGCGGCTGGCGGGTCATCTCGATGAAGCGCCGATACGCCCGGTAGTACGGCTGCATCAACTCAGGCGGCATGTTGAACGGCCCGCGCAGGAAGTTGGCCATGCGCACCTCGGCCACTTCGCCGCGGGCGTCCAGCGCGATCACCGGCGCCAGGCAGCGATAGTCGCTGTGGCGATCCTTGTTGCGAAACTCCACCGCCACCTCGCACAGCAAGCGATACGCCTGCGGATCTTCCTCGTGCAAGGCCTGGGCAATGGCGAAACCATCGACGAAACGGCTGTCGCCACCGCTGGCGTCATTGACCAGGCAATGCAGGAACTGCAACCCCGGCTGCAACTCGCGGGTCGGCAAGTCGCTGTGCAGCGGCAGGTTGAAAGCGGTGTAGGCGTTGCTGTCGGCGTTGGCCTTGGATTGCACGTTGAACAGCACGCCGAAGTTGCTCTCGCGGATGAACGAAATGCGCCTGGCCACCTGGCTCAATGAACCCGGTTCGGTGGGCACGCCGCGCACCTGGGTCAGCCCTGTGTCGCGCACGGCCAGCAGCCACTGGAGCAGGGTGGCGTCGTCTTCCATGACCGCCTGGTAATCGAACACCGGCAACTGAAAGCCTGCGACCCAGCGCTGTTTTTGTGGGCGGCTGGCCTCCCGGTCGGCGCGGGATTGGTCGTCATAGGCGTGGGCCCGCAGCCAGCCGGGGTCGAAGCGGCTGTGGTGCCCATCGTTCCAGCGCACGGACAATGCCCCGGATTCGTCGATTTCGGCGTGCTGCGCTGCGAGATTTTCCGCGACGTCAGCGATCTCGAATACCTGCTCGCGAGTCACGCTGTAGACGCACACCGGGCACGGGCAATTGTCCCGCAGCCACAGGTGGTGAAAGGGGCTGCGGCGCTGATCCGACCAGGTCACTTCGATCAGGTCCGGGTGCTGCTGCACGCTGAGCAAGGGGCTGATGAGCGGGTAGGTGCGGTAGTCGGCGATGGCGTTCATGGGTCAGGCTCCTGGGTTCACAGACAAGCGTTTGGGCAAGGGGCGGTGCGGGCTGGGCTCATGATGATTCGCACCGAATAGACGGCCCCGAACAGGATCAGCGCCAGGCCCAGGGCCTCGAAGGTGCTGGGGGCGCGGCCATGAAAAGCCAGGCCCAGGACGGTGGCGAAGAAGGACTCAAGGGCGATCAGTTGCCCCGACAGCACCATCGGCAGGCGGCGCGAAGCGTGGTTCCAGGCCCAGGCGCCGATCACCGAAGACAGCAGGGCGATCAGCCCGGCGCAGGCGTAAAGCTTGAGCGCGGCGGGTGTGGCGAATCCTTGAATCGGCAGCAGCAACAGGTCCCGCGACCAGGCCAGCGGGGTCAGCAGCAGCGCGGCAAGACCCGCGCCGATCATCATCAGGCAGGTCCAGGCGCCGGTGGCTCCGGTATGCAGACGCTCGACCGCTGTCTGGTTGACCACGCTGAACGACAACCACAACAGCACTGCGCCAAGGGAGAACCCGAGGCCGGTCCACAGGTGTGTGTGGGCGGCGGGCGCATCGGTGAGGACTTGCAGGTTGATGAGCACCAGGCCAAGGCACAGCAAGCCCAGCGGCATCGCCAACTGGCTCCAGCGCAGCGCACGGTTCTGCGCGTTGCCCAGCAGCGCTTGGAGCACCGGCACGGCGCCGATGAAAGCGGCAATCATCAAGGGCCCGCCGTAGATCACGCCACCGGCGATGCAACTGCTGTAGGCCAGATAACCAAGCGCGCCGAGAGCCATACCGGTCAGCCACTGGCTCACCTGCAAACCCCGCAGTTGCCGACGGTACAGCGGCAGGACAAAGGCGCCGAGCCCGCCGGCCATGACGAAACGCACCAGCATGAAATCCGCGATGCCGTAGCCTTGCAGCACATAGGGCGCGATGAAGTTGCAGGCCCAGCAGAGGGTGGCGATTACGGCGAAGGCGACGCCCTGGATGATGATCGAGCGGGGTGATGTCATGGAAGTACTCAGCGTCGTGGCGAGAATAACCCGTCGTAGCAGCACGGCTTGCCGGCGGGAGCGGTGTATCAGGCGCCGCATGTGTTGCCTGACACGCCGCCCCCGCCGGCAAGCCGTGCTGCTACGGGTATTTGCGTTGGGCTTATCTTGCTTGCGCCGGTGGCTGTGCTACAAATGATGTCTTCGTTTCGATGCATTACCAAATGTTATGAATAAGCTCGGTAAATCCCTGCCGCCACTGGCCAGTCTCCTGCCCTTCGAGGCGGCTGCGCGGCTGTTGAGTTTTTCCCGTGCGGCCGAAGAACTGAACCTGACCCAGGCGGCGGTGAGTCGGCAGATTCGTGCGTTGGAGGAAGACTTGGGCCTGGCCTTGTTTCAGCGCCGTAACCGGGCCGTGTTCCTGACAGACGCCGGGCGGGAGTTAAGCGTTACGCTGAGTAATGCGTTGCGCGATGTCGCCAACACCTCCGACCGCCTGCGCGGAACCGCTGGGCGCAACGAAGTGGTGCTGCTGTGTCAGCCCTGCGAGGCGTTTCACTGGTTGATGCCACGGCTGTCGAATTTTCATCAGCAGTACCCCGAAATCGAACTGAAGATGGTCACCTGGGCCCAGCCGCTGACCGACTTTCAGGGTTACTTCGACGTGGCGATGCAAAGCAGCAACCGTGACCACGGCCTGCACCCGCTGCTGTTCAACGCATCCGATGAAGTGTTCCCGGTGTGCAGCCCCACATATCTAAAAGGGCGCGAGGTGCCGATTGCGCTGGACCGGCTGGGCAGCCACACCTTGTTGCACCACGATGCGCAACCGGCCTATCAACTGGAATGGGACACCTGGCTCGCCGAGTTTGGCCACGAGCTGCCGCGCCAGGCGCGTGGGCTGGCTTTCGACAGCTATTCACTGATGCTGCACGCGGCGGTGGAGGGCCATGGCCTGGCGATGGGCTGGCGACGAACCTCCCAGCGCATGCTCGACAACGGCGTGCTGATCGCGCCCTTCGCCCAGAGCGTTCATCTTGAGCAGGCGCTGTCGGTCTATCGCCGCCACGGACAGGCTCGCCGGGAGGAGGCGAACCTGCTGGTCGACTGGTTGCGGGTCGAGCTGGGGCTTGGGTAATCGCTGATGGCCTCAGTGGCCGGCGATGAGTAAGTCCAGGTTCTGCACCGCAGCCCCGGCCGCGCCTTTGCCCAGGTTGTCGAATACCGCCGCCAGCAGCACGTGCCCGGCGTTTTCGAACACCATCAACCGCAGTTTGTCGGTGCCGTTCAGCACCCGCGGATCCAGGCCGGTCAAGGCGCCGGACTGCTCCATCGTCAGCACCTCGACGAACTCGCTGCCTGCGTAATGCTGCTCAAGGCATTGATGCAGCGTCGTCCCGCTCACGCCCGCTGGCAGCAGACGCAGTTGCAGCGCCACGGTCAGCACGATGCCCTGGCGAAACGAGCCGTAGGCCGGGATGAACACCGGGCGTTCGCTCAGGCCGCTGTACTGCTGGATTTCCGGCACGTGCTTGTGGGCCAGGCCCAGGCCGTAGATCTGAAAGGGCGTCGCCTGAGCCGCATCCGGCCCTTCGAACTCGTCGACCCCTGCGCGGCCCTTGCCCGAATACCCGGACACCGCGTTGATGGTGATCGGGTAGTCCTTCGGCACCAGACCTGCGACCAGCAGCGGGCGCAGCAGGCCGATGGCACCGGTCGGGTAGCAACCGGGGTTGGTGATGCGCGTGGCGTTGGCGATGGCCTGTTTCTGCTGGGCCCCCATCTGCGCAAAACCGTACACCCAGTCAGGGTCGGTGCGGTGTGCCGAGCTGGCGTCGATTACCCGCACGTTGGGGTTTTCGATGCTGGCCACGGCGGCGCGGGCGGCGTCGTCGGGCAGGCACAGTATGGCGATGTCACAGGCGTTGATCGCAGCGGCGCGGCTGACCGGATTCTTGCGCTGCTCGGCGGGCAGCGTGACCAGTTTCAGGTCGGTGCGGCCTTGCAGCCGCTGGTGGATTTGCAGGCCGGTGGTGCCTTGGTCGCCGTCGATGAAAACCACAGGAAGGGTCATGGTGGGTGCTCGTTGGAAGTGATCGATAGCGATCATCTTCAGGCAGAGGTTAAGATAGGAAAAGTTGAATTTAATAACGATCAGGTTCAGATTTTCTGAATCTTGAGGATGCCCATGCGAGAGATCAGCCTGGACCGTTTGCGCACGCTGGTGGCGATTGCCGACCATGGCTCGTTCGCCGAAGCGGCGCGTGTGCTGAACCTGGCGCCGCCGACGGTCAGCCTGCACATCGCTGACCTTGAGGCGCGGGTGGGTGGCAGCCTGTTGTCGCGAAGCCGCGGGCGGGTGCAGCCGTCGGCCATCGGCGAGACGCTCATCGAACGCGCCCGGCGACTGCTGGCCGATGCCGAACAGGCGCTGGAGGATGTCGAACGCCAGGTTCAGGGGCTCGCGGGCAGGGTGCGGCTGGGTGCGTCGACAGGTGTCATTGCCCAACTGATTCCCCAGGCACTGGAAACCCTGGAGCAGCAACACGCAGGGATCGACGTGCAGGTCGCTGTACTGACCTCCCAGCAGACCCTGCAGAAACTGGCCGACGGCAGCCTGGACATCGGCGTGATCGCCTTGCCCCAGGCACCGGTCAAGGGCTTGCAGATCCAGACCTGGCGCCGCGACCCGATCATGGCGTTCGTGCCGGCCCGCCGGGGATGCCCCGATCCGGTCACCCCGACCTGGCTCGCGGGGCAGCCGCTGATTCTCAACGACAGCACCACGCGGTTGTCCCGCCAGGTGGCGGAGTGGTTCGCCACCGAAGGGCCACAGCCGACGCCGCGCATCCAGCTCAATTACAACGACGCGATCAAAAGCCTGGTGGCGGCGGGGTACGGCGCCACGTTACTGCCCCACGAAGCGTCCACGCCGCTGCCCGACAGCCGGATCCTGATGCGAGCGCTGCAGCCGCCGTTGTGGCGGGAGCTGGGGATCGCCCATCGTGCGGGGGAAGTAGAGCGCTCGACGCGGCATGTGCTGGAGGTGTTGTGGGGGTTGGAGGCGTTGTAGGTTGGCTCTGGCTTTAGATGGCTACATGGATGCTTTTCAGGCCTGTCGCGGGCAAGCGCGCTCCTACATTTGTTGAAACGTGCCGCATTCTGGCACGTTGCAAAAGATGTAGGAGCGCGCTTGCCCGCGACCAGGCCCGAAGGGCATCAATGACCGCGAAGTGCTCGCGGTCGGCTTGGAACATCTACCGCAGATCGTTGACGAACGGCATCAACGGGCCATCGGTTGGGCGACGTCCGGTGGCGCCCACGGCGTTGAGCATGATTTCCTGATCCTTGGCCCGTGGTGTACTGGACTGGGCATCCACCGGCCGGGTGACCACGCTGTTTTCATCGCCGACTTCACCCTGGGCGATGGTCAGCGAAGGGTGGTCGAACGGCGCCTGTTCCCAGGCCACGCGCGGGTCGGTCAAGCCTACTTCCATGAACCGCACCAGCGCATCGATCTCGCTCGGGGTCAGTTCGAGGTTGGTCATGTCCGGGTCCAGATTGGACATGTTGTGCTGGTTCACGCTCGGATGGTCGAAGCCTGTGGTGTTGTTGGCGTCCTGGCCGCGACGGTCGCCGCCACGGTTGTAGAACTCCACCACCTGCTTGAGCGTGGAACGGCTGCCGTTATGGAAGTACGGGCCGGTCAGCGCGATGTTACGCAGGGTCGGGGTCTTGAACGCGCCGTCCACCGAATCGCGGAAGTTGACGTTGGGCTTGAGCGTGGCGTCGCACGGAATGGCCGGGCTCAGCGGCGCCTCGAACTTGCACACGTCCACGTCGAACGGATCCGGCACGTTCTGGCCCTGCAGGATGCTGTTGTACTGCCGGGTGAAAGACAGCGGGTTGCCCCACGGATCGCTGCCACCCACGGCCAGGTCTTCTTCGGTCGGGCGCACGCCGGTGTTGTAGAAACCGTTGTCGTACAGGGTGATGAGGTTGTCGGCCATCACCATCCGTTCGATGCGCTCACGTGGCTCCAGGCGCAGGCGGGTGGCGGCGTTGGTCAGCTCGGGGCCGGCATGGCAGGCCACGCATTTGCCCTTGCCGGTGAACAGGTTCATGCCTTCGATCTGCTGAGCGTCCATGGCCTGGGTGTTGCCGGCCAGATAGGCATCGAGCGGCGTCTGGTCAGACACCAGCGTGGCTTCGTACATCTGGATCGCCAGGCCAAAGAACAGCGAGAAGTTGGCTTCGATCTGCGGATAATCCACGCCGCCCAGGGACACCGGTTGGGTGGCATTCCACAGCCGTGGATGGAACGCGGCCTTGATCATGTCGCGGTAGGTCGGACGACGCACTGCCATTGACGACAGCATCGAGTCGTTGGTGGCGATGCGCTGGTGGCTGAGGACCAGGGAGTCGAGCATGCGCCGGCCGATGTCGGCGAAGTTGCGTCCGCCGCAGGACATTTCCACGCCGTTGCCGGGAGGGCCCACGGCTTGCGAGGCTGCCGAGGCGTCGTTGAGGGCCAGGCGAACCTTGGTGGCGACGGGGTTGCGTTCGGTGGTCACGTAGATGCCGGCGTCCGGGTCGCGGTTGCCGAACGGCGAGAAGCCGTTGAACACGTTGTTCGCCCGGCCGTCCCAGAAGTTGCGCACGTTGAAGGCGGCATTGATCACGCTCGGAGCATTGCGCCCAGTAGTGCGGCGCACGCTGACCTTGTTCACGGTGTACAGCGGGTCCATCTGTTGGGTGCAGCGGTCGAAACGCGGCTGACGCGGCCTTACGTAGCTGGCCTCGAACACGCCTGCCGAGCCCATCACATCGTCGGTCGAGTAGAGGATTGCCGAGTTGCGATCCAGCGGATCGGCCAGCACGTGGGTCGGGAAGTCGGTTTTCTTCATGGTGTAGTTCGGCCCGCCCTTGCCACCGGAAAGTGTGGTGTAGGAGGGCACGTCACCTGGAATGTTCGGCGCAATGAACGGCTTGTTGAACAGCGAGGCGACGTTGGGATTGGTATGGGCCGCGCCTGGGTTGAGCTGGTTGGTGATGCGGTGATCGACCCCCGCGTGGTAGTGGCAGGAGGCGCAGGCGGTGTAGCCGTCGCTGCCGAAATCCTGGTCCCAGAACATCGCCTTGCCCAGGCGAATGGCGGCATCGCGGTTGAGCACGAAGTCGCCCATCAGGTCGACCTTGCGCCCGCCCTCGGTGCCGGACGGGTCGGGCGGGGTGAGCCCGCGCATCGATTGCAGGGTAGGGATGTCCGCCGCCGGGCCCGGATCGACCACCGCCACCGGCGCCGCCGCGAAGACAGCAGGTGTAATCAGCAATCCGGCAATGAGGCCGCCGTTCAGACGCAAAGATCGAAAGCTAATCGGGTAATTCATGATCTGGGCACTCTCGATGAGTGATGGATGACAACTGTCGTTGTTGTTCTTGTAAAAACCGGGCGCAAAGAAACGGCGGTCAGCGTGAATGTCACGTCGACGATTAGTTGTTCGGCACGGTGCAAGTACTGTCTTTGAGGACAGAGGGCTGCTGAGGGTGACTGTAGCGCTGCCATAAAAAAATGGAAGATACATTTAGAAATATTTTTGAATAAAGTGATGGCCGGTAAGTGTTCGCTTCATGGCGTGTTAAATGCGGATCCAAGACCGGTGCTATTTAGGGCTTGTCCCCGAATGTTGGGGACGGTTTTGCCCTGATTTGGGGGTTGTCGGTGTTTGGCTAGTGATAGTAACTACATGATTTTTATGACGTTGGTCTTGAATCATGGGTGGGTTATGGAGTTGGCAAACAAATTGCTCACTACCCTGTCAGGTGGGCGTATTTCGTCCATGGATAGAGACGGATATATAAGCGGACTGGCAGTTTAGTTGTCAGTTTTAATGGATGTGCGCCGCAGTTGTGAAGTAGCGCTTGTGTGAAATCACACGGCGTTAGCTATGGCGTATTTATACAGGGAAGTGGGTCGTTACATTGCCACTCACGGTCGCATCGGACATTGGACGACTACCTGGATAATCCCCCTCCGTTGTAAAGAGCACGGTCAAGGTCACAAATCACTGCTTTAATGATTGTTCGTTGCTGCGCCTGCGAACCTGATCGTTTGCTGACGCCGCCTGTCGACAATCGATGAGGAAGTGCACCGATGACCCGTCTCACCGCCAAGGATTTCTCCCCTGAGCTGCTCGAACTCTACGATTACTACGTCCACGGCAAGATCAACCGCCGGGAATTCCTCGACCGTGCCGCGCTGTTCACCCTGGGCGGCCTGACTGCCACGGCGATCCTCGCTTCGCTGAGCCCCAACTACGCCCTGGCCGAGCAGGTCGAGTTCACCGACCCGGACATCCTCGCCGAGTACATTTCCTACCCCTCGCCAAAGGGCCACGGCCAGGTGCGCGGCTATCTGGTGCGTCCGGCCAAGGCGAGCGGCAAGGCGCCGGCGGTGCTGGTGGTGCATGAGAACCGTGGCTTGAATCCCTATATCGAAGACGTCGCCCGGCGCCTGGCCAAGGCCGGCTTCGTGGCGCTGGCGCCGGACGGATTGTCTTCGGTGGGCGGCTACCCCGGCAACGATGAGAAGGGTCGCGAGCTGCAACAGCAGGTCGATCCGGAAAAGCTGATGAACGATTTCTTCGCCGGCATCGAATGGCTGATGGCGCACAACGCCTCCACCGGCAAGGTCGGCATCACCGGCTTCTGCTATGGCGGCGGGGTGTCCAACGCGGCGGCCGTGGCCTACCCGGAGCTGGCCGCGGCGGTGCCGTTCTACGGGCGCCAGCCGAAGGCCGAAGATGTCGCCCGGATCAAGGCGCCGCTGCTGCTGCACTACGCCGAACTCGACAAACCCATCACCGACGGCTGGCCGGCTTACGAGCAGGCGCTCAAGGCAGCGGGCAAGACCTATCAGGCCTACGTCTACCCCGGCGTGAACCACGGCTTTCACAACGACTCCACCCCGCGCTATGACGACGCAGCCGCCCGCCTGGCCTGGGACAGGACGCTGGAGTGGTTCAACAAGTATCTGGCTTGAGGTCTGCACCGGGCTTGCGCCATCACCCGATATCAAAGAAGCTCCCGGGCTTGCAGTGAACAGAAGACCGGATTTCAGGGAAGCGCTCGATGGTATTCAGGGTGATGGTGGTGGGTGGCTACGGCAATTTCGGCAGCATCATTTGCCGACATCTGGCCGTCATGCCCAGTGTGCACCTGGTGGTGGCCGGCCGTGATGACAGTAAGCTGCGCAGCAAGGTCCAGGCGTTGCAGGCACTGTCTGGCAGCGACTGCGAGGGATGGTGCGGGGATGCCATGGGGCCGCAGCTGCCCTCGGCGTTGCGGACGCTGGGCATCGATCTGGTGATTCACACCGGGGGGCCGTTCCAGGGGCAGCCGTATTCGGTGGCGCTCAATTGCATTGAAGCCGGGGTGCATTACTGCGACCTCTCGGACTGCCGTGAATTTGTCTCCGGTATCAGCGTGCTCGATCGCCGCGCTCGCGAGGCAGGTATTGCGGTTCTCAGCGGTTGCAGTTCGGTGCCTTCGTTGTCTGCTGCCATCATCGACGAAAACCGCCAGCGTTTTCAGCGCATCGACACCATCGAGCACGGCATTTCTTCCTCGGCGAAAATGCCGGGGCTCTCTACCGTGCAGGGCGTGCTGGCCTATGCAGGCAAGCCGATCCGCCAGTTCAGGAACGGCCAGCCGCACTACGTGCCCGGCTGGCAGGACCTGACCCTGCGCAGGATGCCCGGCCTGGGCACCCGCCTGTTGGCCAACGTCGATGCGCCGGACATGGACATTTTCGTCGGGCGCTACGGCGCGCAGAACCTGTCGTTCAAGGCAGGCTCGGGGCTCAAGCTCGGCGGCCTGGCCAACTACCTGTTCGCCAGGGCCGCTGGTGCCGGGCTGATCAAGGATCGCTCGCGCTGGGCGGCACGCCTGCATCGGCTGGGCACGTATTTCGAGCGTTTCAGTGATCGCAAGAGCGCGATGTACATCGACGTCACGGGCATCGGCACCGATGGTCAGCCGCTGCGCATGACCGCGCAACTGACGGCAACCCGCGACAAGGGCCCGGAGATTCCCAGCTGCGCCGCCGTGGCACTGGCCAGCAAAATGTCCAAAGGTTATGTGCCGCAACCCGGCGCGCGTGCCTGTGTAGGAGAAATCACCGTCGAGCAATACATGACGGCGATCAACGAACCCGAAAACCTGGACCTGAGTGTGAGGTTTTTCCCTGACCGTTGAGCGGCATCGGATCGATGCGGGCGGTCATCCATGAACTGGAGTGTGTGAGTTTCGATGACGAGTGTGACGGGTGCAAAGCGTGGTGCTGTTCAAGGGGTGGTCAGAGGGGTGGCTGCGGTGTCGCTGCTGCTGTTGGCCACCGGCGGTTTTTTTGCCTGGCAGCATTTCGCGCCGGTCAGCGCCGCCACCGGCTGGGACTATAGGGTGGCCCATGACGATGTGCCGAAGGCCGCAGGCCTGGCCATCGATGAGCAGGGCAACCTTCTGGTGACCGAGGAGTTGCGCAAGAAGCAGGGCGCGATGCGCCGTATCGCTCCGGATGGCCAGCGCTCGCTGGTGCTCGATGGCCTGACCAAGCCTGACGGCCTGACGGCGTTCATGGGCGGTATTGCCTTCAGCCAGGAGACCGGCGATGCCCCGGTGTCGCTGCTCAAGGATGGCAAGGTGACCACGCTGTTCATGGCCAATGACGGCCAGGGCCTCAAGGCCGACGGGCCGCTGCTGTACGCCATCGAGGACCGCAAGGGCGATGGCCGGCTGATGCGTTACGACGCCAGGACCCAGGCCCTTGAGGTGCTCAGGGACAACCTGAGCGAGTCCGAGTCCATCGAGATCTGCCCGGGCAACAAGATGCTCTACACGGTCAAGGAGCAGGGCGTGGTGCGCCAGTTGAGCGAGGACAAGACTGACCCCGTGTATCTGGATGGCCTGAAGGAGCCGACCTTCCTGCTATGCGACGAGCGCGGGCTGTGGATCGTCGAGGACCAGACCCACCAGGCGCGCCTGTGGCTGCTGGACAACAGCGGCAAGTTGCAGGCCGTTCTTTCAAACCTGCGTGCGCCACAGGCGTTGTTGCCGACAGGCCCCGGTCACTATCTGCTGGCCGAAGGCGGGCGTAACCGGGTATTGGCGCTATCGTTCACGGGAAACTAACTGCATCCCGATGCCGTATCACTTCTGGTGGTGCGGCAAGTTAGCCCACGTGAGATTCCGTCTGTCATAAATATCCGATAGCGCGTGCAGCGCAATATAATCAGGACTAAAGTTGGATCCATGACGTCAATTTCCTGTTGTTGTCGTCGCAACTTTTGATGAGCAGCCCGCTGGGCGCGGGATGACAGTGGCACCAGTTGAAAGTTCCACGCTTTACACTTGAGTGTCAACTGGTGCACACTTCGTCACGTATCTGGAAGGCTCTGCAACGGGGCTTTTCCCCAGTAAAACTTTAGATTGACCTTCATTTTCGGCAAAAGTTTAGAAATGACATTAGTTGTTAAAATGGTTATAAAATCTTTTGCAATGTGATGTTTATCTGCTAATAATCCTTCCTGTTTCGGGCACTAAGGAATGTCCTGTCGTCACACTGAAGTGAAGATCGAATCAACTCTGCGATTACAGCCGTCCGACCATTACACCAACTTTCGAGCGACTTGAGCCCTTCCGGTACAAGTACGCTGCCGTGCGGCGCATGCAAATGCGCGGGAGAACTGTAAATGGCTCGAGCTCATCCAAGACTCAAAGTCCTGTCGATTTTCGGTACGCGTCCGGAAGCCATCAAGATGGCTCCACTGGTCAAGGCGCTGGCTGCGGAACCCGGAATCGACTCACACATCTGCATCACCGGGCAACACCAGACCATGCTCCAGCAGGTGCTGGACATGTTCGAACTCAAGGCCGATTACACCCTCGACGTCATGACCCCCGGGCAGACGCTCAACACCCTGACCGCTGCGCTGTACGCCGCCATCGATCCGGTGCTCGAACAGGTGCAGCCGGACAAGGTGCTGGTGCACGGCGACACCACCTCGGCACTGGTCGCGGCGATGTCGGCGTTTCATCGGCGCATTCCCGTGGCACACATCGAAGCCGGCCTGCGCACGGGCGATATCCACCAGCCGTGGCCGGAGGAGATGAACCGGCGCAACATCGACCTGATCTCCGATCACCTGTTCACGCCCACCGAAGCGTCGCGGCGCAACGTGCTGGGTGAGCGCTTGCAGGGCAAGTCGTTCGTCACCGGCAACACGGTGATCGACGCGCTGCAAATGACCGCCGAACGCATCGACCGCAATCGCCAGTTGCGCGTGGCGCTGGATCGCCAGTTCAACTTCCTGGTGCCCGGTCGCAAGGTGCTGCTGGTGACGGGGCATCGTCGGGAGAACTTTGGCGAAGGCTTCCTCGACATCTGCAAGGCGCTGCGCACCCTGGCCCGCCGCGATGACGTGCAGATCGTCTACCCGGTCCACCTCAATCCCAACGTGTTGGGGCCGGTCACCGAGCACCTCGGCGATCTGCCCAACGTGCACCTGATCAAGCCGCTGGACTACCTGTCGTTCGTGCGCCTGATGCAACTGGCCCATGTGATCCTCACGGACTCCGGTGGCGTGCAGGAAGAAGCGCCGTCCCTGGGCAAACCGGTGCTGGTGATGCGCGACGTCACCGAACGTCCCGAGGCCGTGACCGCAGGCACCGTGCGCCTGGTGGGGACCGATCCCGACACCATCGTGCGCGGGGTGTGCGAGCTGTTCGACGACGATGCGTTGTGGCGCCGGATCTCTCAGGCCGCCAATCCTTACGGCGATGGCAAGGCCTGTTCACGCATCGTCGATGCGCTGATGGGCCGGCCGGTGGACGAGTTCGTCGTGGAGCCGCCGGCAAGGCGACCCGCACCGACCGAGGCGCAACGCCCGGCCGCGCCACTGCGTTCGGTCTCCCGCCTGCATTAGCGGCGGCTGCGAACGCCGGGCCCGTCACTTCGGTCGCAGGCCCTGCCGGACATCTTGTGGGAGCGGATTCATCCGCGAAGAGGCCGGTTGGTCATGCCGACCGATGCCTGCGATTGCCGCTCTCCCACGCCACATTTGCTTTGACCGAGATCTGCCTGAATGAAGTCTTCCGTAACCGTTCCCACGGGGGCGTTGCACGTCCTCGCCTGCGGCATGAGCCTGCTGGCCGTCGCTCCAGCCTTTGCCGCCGAGAGCCCGTTGAGCCAGGCGATCAGTCGCCTGAACGCCGACACCCGTCAGCAGCGGGTCATCGAATTGAAGGACTTGGGCATCGACCGCCCGATCATCCTCAACGCCACCGACGCGCGCCGCGAACTGTACCTGCCGGTGCCGGCGGACGTGCCGCTGACCGATGCCACGCTGCACTTCGACGCCAGTTACCTCAATGGCGAATCCGGTCGCAACACGCTGCTGCTGTCGCTGGACGGCTACCCCGTGCGGGCACTGGGGCTGAACGAAGGCGAGGGCGATGCCAGCGCCACGCTGGGCGTCGACAAGGCGCCTCGCGACAGCGGTTCGGTGCGGTTGGGGATTGCCTGGTCGTCGATAATTTCCCGCATTCAATGCGAAGACGAACGCGCCATCGGCAACGTGCTGCGCATCGCACCGGATACGCGCCTGAGCTACAGCTTCGACGCCAGCCAGTTGCAGGATGTGGGTGCTGCGTGGAATGCGCTGCCGGGCAAACCGGGGATTCTGCTGGCGCCAGGCAAGCTGTCCACGGCCAGCTACGACGCAGCCTGGCGCCTGGGCGTGGCGCTGGAGCGCATCGGCAAGCAAGCGCGCATCGTGCAGTTCCCGCAGGTCAAGGACAGCATCGACCTCACCGGCGTGAGCATCCCGGCCGAGCTCAAACAGATTCCGGCCTTCGCCAGCCTCGACGGCAAGGGCCTGCACACTATCGACGATGCGGCGCAGATCGGCGCACTGCTGATGCTCGGCCAGACTCCCGCCTTCAATGCCGACCTTGCAGTCAGCGATCCGCAACTGCTCAAGGCGGTCAACGAGTCGCTGGATGCCTTGCAGGCCCAGGTACAAGGGCTCGATGCGGCGGCGGGCAATGCGTTCAATCAATGGCGTGAACGCCACGTCAACGGCGCGCTCGCCGCGACGGGCAGCGACAACGTGCGCCTGGCGATGCTGGGCGCGCACCCGCTGCTGATGATCAATCAGGACTCGGCGGGCAAGGCCATCGGCCTGTTCACTGCGGCCTGGAACAAACTCGCCCGCACGCGCCAGCTGACTGTGGGCGAAGAAGCCAACATGCCGCTCAGCGATGACGGCCGCGTGGCGTTGAGCCGTCTGGGTGGCAAGCCGGGCAGCGTCGACGTGCTGGCCAAGACCGACTGGAGCGCAAGCTTCCCCCTGGGCAGCGTGGCCTACGACGGGCGCATTCCGACCCACGCTGCGGTGGACGTTTCCGCAGCGCCCGGTGCATCCGGTACGCCGCCGATTGCCAGCCTGTTCCTCAACGATTACCTCATCGGCGCCATGCAGCTCGATGCCAATGGCCAGAAAGAGCGCATCGAAGCCCGCATTCCGCGCTACGCACTGGCGGCGCAGAACACCTTGCGCGTGTCGTTCCAGCGTCAGCCGGTCAGTGACCTGTGCCGCGAAACCCCTCAGGCGTTCCCGGTGGCGGTGTTGCCGAGCAGCCATGTGACTCTGGAAAAGAGCGCGCTGGACGGCGACTTTTCGGGCATGGCCGCACGCTTTGCCACGGGCGCCCAGGTGCTGATTCCCCAAAGCTATCTGGAGCGTCCGGCGGGCAGCCTGCCACAGTTGATTCGCGTCGCCAGCGCCAGCGGTGTGTCGCCGTTGCGCGCCGACCTCAAGGTCAGCGACGACGCTAGCACCGCGCTGTCGCCGGACACGTCATTTCTGGCCTTCGAAGTGCCGATCAAGGGCAGCGACGAATCGCTGCAGGTCGATGCCCAGGGCCATCTGCTGATCCATCACAAGGAGCAGACGTTGCTGGACCTCAAGTCGCTCAATCACCTGGCGGCGCTGCAGGTGGTCGAGTCCGGCAGCCAGCACGGCATGGTCTACCGCACCCTGGGCGGGCAGGCGCCGAACTTCGCACGGCCGGTGTTGCTGGAGCGCGGCAATGTCACGGTACTAGGGGACAACGGCCCGCTGACCACCTTCGACGCGAAAGACCCCACCGGCAGCCAGATGATCGATGACGATGAGCCCAAGGGCCTGGATGCGTGGCGCAAGCCCTCGGCGCTGTGGCTAATTCCCGCAGCCGTGATCGGTTTCCTCGTGTTGTTGCTGGCCGGCCGTCGCGCCCGTCGCAACCGTCAGTAACGGGAGCCGCGATGACCTCGCTTTATTGGCCGTACTGGCTGGCCCATTACTACAGCGCCCTTGAGGTCGCGACCATCGTGGTCGCGGCCATCATCCTGGTGTCGAGCCTGGATGACCTGTTCATTGACCTGTGGTACTGGGCCCGGCGCATCTATCGCAAGTTCACCGCCGAACGGCGCTACCGCCCGTTGACCGCCGAGCAACTGATTGCCCGCGACGAACAGCCGCTGGCGATCATGGTGCCGGCGTGGCTGGAATACGACGTCATCGCGCCGATGATCGAGAACATGGTCTCGACCCTGGACTACCAGAACTACGTGGTCTTCGTCGGCACCTACGTCAACGATCAGCGCACCATCGATGAAGTCGAGCGCATGCGCCGCCGCTACAAACAGCTGCATCGCGTGGAAGTGCCCCACGCCGGGCCGACCTGCAAGGCGGACTGCCTGAACTGGGTGATCCAGGCGATCTTCCTCTACGAGCAGACTCACGGCGTGCACTTCGCAGGAGTGGTGTTGCACGACAGCGAAGACGTGCTGCACCCGCTGGAAATGCGCCTGTTCAACTACCTGCTGCCGCGCAAGGACATGATCCAGTTGCCGGTGGTGTCGCTGGAGCGCAACTGGTACGAGTGGGTCGCGGGTACCTACATGGACGAGTTCGCCGAATGGCACGGCAAGGACCTGGTGGTGCGCGAGAGCATGACCGACAGCGTGCCCTCGGCGGGCGTCGGCACCTGTTTTTCGCGCCGGGCGTTGCAGGTGCTGGCCGACGAAACCAGTAACCAGCCGTTTAACACCGACAGCCTCACCGAGGACTACGACGTCGGTGCCAGGCTGGCCCGCTACGGCATGAGCGCGATCTTCGTGCGCTTCCCGGTGCAGTACCGGGTGCTGCGCAAATCCTGGTTCCGCGAGCCCTACGAATCGATCCTGGAAATGCCGCTGTGCGTGCGCGAATTCTTCCCTGACACCTTCCGCACCGCGTTCCGCCAGAAGGCCCGCTGGACCCTTGGCATCGGCCTGCAAGGCTGGGAGCAGATGGGCTGGAACGGCTCCCTGGCCAATCGTTACCTGCTGTTTCGGGACCGCAAGGGGATTGTCACCTCGTTCGTCAGCATCATCGCCTACCTGATCCTGGCGCAGTTGCTGGCGCTGATCGTGCTGCGCGCCAGCGGGCTGTGGAACACCAGCTTCCCGACACCGTTCGACACCAACGGCCTGGTGGGTTTCCTGCTGGCGGCCAATGGCGTCGCCTTGCTCTGGCGCATGGCGCACCGTTGGTACTTCACCACCATCATCTACGGCTGGCAGCATGGGCTGTTGTCGATGCCGCGCATGGTGATCGGCAACTTCGTCAACTTCATGGCTGCGGCCAGGGCGTGGCGGCTGTTCCTGGTGGGCAAGGTGCTCAATCGCAAGCTGGTCTGGGACAAGACCATGCACGATTTCCCCTCCACCGACCTGGTCGCCCGTGCTCCGCGCAAGCTGGGCAGCGTGCTGCTGTCGTGGCAGGCGATCAACGACGAGAAGCTGCAAAGCGCGCTGGACGAACAACAGACCCGGCAGATGCCCCTGGGGCGCATCCTGCTCAGCCGTGGCTGGCTCGACGACGAAACCCTGGCCGAGGCCATCGCCTTCCAGAACGATTTGCCGCGGGTGTTCGACATCGCCGCCAAGGTGTCGCCGCAGTCGTCGCTGGCTGATGAATTCTGCCTGCGCTGGCGCGTGGTGCCGCTGGCGCTGGACATCGACGGGCGCCCGGAAATCGCGGTCGCCAGCCCCTTGTCCGAAGACGGCCTGCAGCAGATCAGCGAACAGCTGGGCGTGGAACCGGTGCAGTTGATCGCCCGTGAAAGCGAGATCGTCGAGCAGTTGCGCAAGCTCGACGCAGTCGCCGGCCAGCCGCTACCGGCCGCGACGCCACTGCTGGGCGAGCTGCTGATCGATCAGGGCCTGCTGGATCGCCCGACCTTCAACCGCGCCATGCTCGGCTACCGCCCGCACATGCACGGCCGCATCGGCGACTACCTGGTGGACATCGGCGTGCTGTCGCGCGAGACGATCGAGCAGGCCGTGGCCCGGCAACACCGCCATTCTTCACCTGACGCACCCACGGAGCAGCCCTCATGAGACTTCCGATTTTTCTGAGCCTGAGCGTCCTGCCTGCGTTGTGCCAGGCCCAGTTCAACTCGACCACGCAACCGCAGATCCTGCCGCTGGCCCTGACCGGCCCGGCCTACGAGATCGCCAACCAGGCCTACGCCGCCTACAACGACAAGGACTACGACCTGGCGATTGCCAAGGCCGAGGAAGCCCTGCGTCAGCGCAGCGACGTGGATCGCTTGCGCAAGCTGATCCAGCTGGCCGAGCGCGACAAGGATCGGCGCGATCACCCTGAGCGCTACCCCGGCAACAAAAAGGGTTTCCAGAATGGCGACCGCTCCCTGCGCGCCTACGCCAACGGCGACTACGACCGCGCCGAGGAGTACGCCCGCAGGGCCATCGCCGAATCGCCCAAGAACCCCGATTACCGCATGATGCTGATCGAGGCGCTGCAGCGTCAGCAGCATCTGGATGAGGCGGAGCAGGCGATCAGCGACGCCGTTGCGGTGCTGGGTGAGACGCCGCAACTGAGCCGCCGTCTGCAGGCGGTTCACGAGCAGAGGGCGGTCAACATCGCCGCCGCCGGTTATGCGTCCCTGGCCCGTGGCGACAACGATGCTGCCGTCAGCTACGCCCGCGACGTGGTGCGCCAGTACCCTCAGGAAATCGCTTACCGCCGCCTGCTGGTCAGCGCCTTGATCGCCCAGGAGCAATACTCGGCGGCCCGTTCGGCGGCCACCGAGGCCCTGGCGCTCAAGGGCAACGACGCGACCCTGCTGGCTCAACGCGGCCAGATGCGCATGCGCTTGGGCGACAAGAGCGGCGCCCAGCAGGACTTCAGCCAGGCACTGGCGGTTGGTACGCTGCCATTGCGCGATCAGGCGTCGCTCTACGCGGCGCTCGGCCAGCCCAAGGAAGCTCTGGCACGCATGCAACAGGCCCGCGCCAAGGGCCAGCTCAAGCCCGGCGATGAGGTGCAGATCGCCTATTTCCTCAGCCAGGCCGGCGACGATAAAGGTGCGCTGGCGGAGTTCAAGCGTATCGATCGCAGCACAGGGCTGACTCCCAAAGAGACACAGGACGCCGCCTACAGCGCCATGCGCGCGCCGGACGACGTGCAGGCCATCTCGTATTTCAAACGGGTGCTGGATTATCAGCAGACCGGTGACTTGCAGATGCCCGATCAGCAGGTGTTCGACACCCGCCGCGCCGTCTCGGACCTGTCCCGGGTGTGGGGCGTGACCAACACCACGACCTACCGCGGCGCCAGTACCAGCAACGGTTTGAGCGGCGCGCCGAGCAGCAGCAATGACAGCTTGCAGAACAGCACCGAGGTGTTCTGGCGCCCCGAAGGCTATCGCAACGCGCGTTTCGTCGAGTTGTACGGGCGCGTCACCGATACCCTGTGGAACAAGGAAAGTGGCAACGACAAAGGCCTGGACGCCTTGCAGGGCGCGGTCGGGATCCGCATCAAGCCATTCACCGAATACAACGTCATGGCCGCGTTCGAGCGCACCTTTCCGTTGGCGGGCAGCAACGTCAGCGGCGACTGGCTGGTGCGCCTGGGCTACGGTTCGAGCATCGGCACCGACCTGCGGGTGGACAAGAAGAGCTGGTGGACCTCGCAGCTCTACGCCGAAGGCGGGCGTTACCTGCGCGACAAACGCAACTACTTCAACAGCGAGTGGCAACTGGGCCGCAGCATTCGCCTGGACAGCATCAGCCCAAGGCTGGTGATCTTTCCCCACGTGGTGGCGGCGGCCAACTACGACTCGAAAATGCACAGTCAGGTGGATGCCCTGGGGCGCAACCACACCTCATCGGACAGCGCCGGCGGCGCCGGTGTCGGGATCGGCGTGCGCTACTGGTTCCGCGAAACCAAACACAAGGCGCCGCAGTCCTACATCGACTTCTCCGTGCAGTACCGCGAGAAGATTTTCGGCGACGACAGCGCCCAGGGCGTGTTCGCCCGCATGACCTACTCGTGGTGATGGCTTGGACGGATCTGTGATGTCACGGCTGCTGAAGACTTCCCTCGCCGCGCTGTTGATCGGCGCGCTGGGGTTGGCAATCGATGCGCTGTACGAGTTGGGGCAGGGCATGCGCCCCGACATCGCCGGCATCGTCTGGCAGCCGGACAACGCCACCGTGGACATTCAGGGCGAGTGGGACACTCTTGGCGCCCACCAATTGCTGGTGCAGTGGACGGCGGTGGACGGCCAGTCATTCGTGGCCGGCTCCGGCCTGCCCGAGGTGCCGAAGTTGCCGGACTGGGCGCGCATTGCCAAAGAGCCCTGGGCGCAGGATGTGATCGTCGGGCTGGCGGGGTTTTTCAGTGAAAACCGCTCGCGGGACAACATCGAAGAGCTGGCCACGCTGTCCGAGCGCATGGCCAAGGTCAAGACGCCGCTAAACGTCACCGGCTGGTATTTCCCGGCCGAGGTCGACCCCAGCTGGACCCGCGCCAAAGAGCTGCCCGCGCTGCTCGCCCGCTTGCCCAGGCCGCTGTGGATCAGCGTCTACGACGGCGCCAACATCGGCCCCGAAGCCACGGCGGACTGGCTCAAGACCTGGCTGCCCGACGACATCGGCGTGTTCTTCCAGGACGGCGTCGGTGTGTATGCCCGCACCGCGCCTGTGGCCAGAACCTACGCCGACGCCCTGCGCAAGAAGCTGGGCAAGCAGCGGGTGAAGATCATCGTCGAAGCCTTCCGCCCACAAGTCGGCGGCGGCTTTCGCCCGGCCACGGTCGATGAACTCAAGCCACAGATCGCAGCGTATCGCGGCTATCCCCTGTACCTGTTCGACGGCCCGCATTATGTGACGCCCGAGGTGGTGCGGGGGCTGGGAAGGTAGTCCGGCACATACCTCTGTGAGAGCGAATTTATTCGCGAAAGATATTTCAAGCGACATAGATCTATCGGCAGTACCGGCCTCCCGCGAATGAATTCGCTCCCATAGGTCCCGAGTTGGCATTGGGCACCAAAACCACGCGTCGGTGCGCCATCAGCGGGCATTGCAGTCTGCATTTCATCTCGGAGCTGCGTTGAAACCCTTGAAAAATAACGCCTGAATTCCCGTGGCCCGGCTTTTGCTTTTGCAGGATTCAAACTTGGATACAAGATGGAATCCACCATGCAAAACGACCAACACCCGCAGTTCGGCTGGACCGTGAATGAATGGCTTGACGCCTATCGCAAGGACGGCCTGACGCCTGATGCGTTGCGGGATCTGCGCAAGGCCTACCCCGCACAGGACAACGCCTGGATCGCTTTGGTAACCCCCGCGCAACTCGATGCGCAACTGGCTGAACTGGCCCGGCGGCTGGACGCTGCGCAAGGCGATCTGGCGCAGTTGCCGCTGTACGGCGTGCCCTTCGCGATCAAGGACAACATCGACGCCGCCGACTGGCCAACCACCGCCGCCTGCCCCGAGTTTGCCTACACCGCCAGCCGCGATGCCACGGTCGTCTCGCGACTGCGCGCAGCCGGTGCGATCCTCATGGGCAAGACCAACCTCGATCAGTTCGCTACAGGGTTGGTCGGCACGCGCTCGCCTTATGGCGCGGTGCCCAACAGTTTCAATCCGGATTACGTCAGTGGCGGCTCCAGTTCAGGCTCCGCGTCGGTGGTCGCTCGCGGGCTGGTAGCGTTCTCGCTGGGCACCGATACGGCAGGCTCGGGCAGGGTGCCGGCAGGCTTCAACAACATCGTCGGGCTCAAGCCGACCAAGGGCCGTTTGCCCAATACCGGGCTGGTGCCGGCGTGTCGCAGCGTCGATTGCATCTCGGTGTTCGCGCTGACCGTCGAGGACGCCGAATGCGTGGCCGGGATCGCCGAAGGCTATGACGCCGAGGATGCCTATTCGCGCAAGAACCCGGCCAGTGCGCCGGTCGCGTTCAGTGCAGGGTTCAAGCTCGCGGTGCCGGACAGCCTCGAGTTCTTCGGCGACACGCAGAATCAGGCGGTGTACGAGCAGGCGCTGCTGACCTTGAGCAAGATGGGCGCCGAGATCAGCCGTATCGACTTCGCGCCGTTCAAGGCGTTGGCCGAGCAGTTGTACTTTGGCCCGTGGGTGGCCGAACGTACGGTGGCGCTTGAGCCGGTGCTTGCGAGCAACCCGGATGCGATCAACCCGGTGGTGCGCGGCATCGTCGAAAACGGCCTGGGGTACAGCGCCTGCGATGCCTACAAGGCGGAGTACCTGCGCGCCAGCTTGAGCCGCCAGATCAACGAGGCACTGGCGGGCTTCGATGCGCTGGTGGTGCCGACCTCGGCCACCATTCGTACCCTTGCTGAAATGGCCGAGGAGCCTGTGCGGTACAACTCGCAATTCGGCTTCTACACCAACTTCACTAACCTGGCCGACCTCTCGGCACTTGCCTTGCCGGCCGGGCTGCGGGCCGATGGCCTGCCTGCCGGCATCACCCTGATCGCCCCGGCCTGGCACGACACGGCGCTGGCGAGCTTTGGCAAACGCTGGCAGGCTCAACAAAACCTGACGATGGGCGCCACCGGGCGAGCGCTCCCGGCATGCAGGACTGTGGCCGCTGCGGCCAAAGGCAGCGTGCGTGTGGCTGTGGTCGGCGCGCATCTGACCGGCATGCCGTTGAATTTTCAGCTCACCGGCCGTGATGCGGTGTTGGTCGAACAGACCCTGACCGAGCGCGAGTACCGCCTCTATGCACTGCAGGGCACCGTGCCGCCCAAGCCGGGCCTGGCCAGGGCGCAGGGCGGGCAGTCGATCATCGTCGAGCTGTGGGATATTCCGCTGGCGCGCTTCGGTGAGTTCGTCGCCGAGATTCCCCCGCCGTTGGGCATTGGCAATCTCACCCTGATCGACGGGCGCACGGTGAAGGGCTTTATCTGCGAGCCCTGGGCGCTCGCCGATGCGCAGGACATCACGGCCTTCGGCGGCTGGCGCGCTTACATCGGGAGTTTGAATAAAGCCTGATCCGGCCTGATCCCCTCTCCGTAGCAGCACGGCTTGCCGGCGGGGGCGGTGTGTCAGGCGACGCAACTGCGACAGGTCGACCGCTCCCGCCGGCAAGCCGTGCTGCTACGGGGTATGGAGGTGACCGGTCATGTAAGGGAATTCATCATTCGAGAGCAAGCATGCAAATCGCTCCAGCGAAAAAAACCAGGGATCGCCCCGACAACATGGTTGAGGGGATCTATCGGCAACTCAAGGACGACATCTTCGAGTTTCGCCTGATGCCAGGTGATCGTTTCAGCGAGAGCGAGGTGGCCGAGCGCGTGCAGGCCAGTCGCACGCCGGTGCGTCAGGCGCTGTACCGGCTCGAACGCGAAGGCTACCTGTTGGTGCATTTTCGCAGCGGCTGGCAGGTGAGGGCGTTCGATTTCAATTACTTCGAAGAGCTGTATGACGTGCGCATCGTGCTGGAAACGGCAGCGCTGGCACGGCTGGGACAGATGGATCTGCAAGCCAACGAGCAGATCGAAATCCTGCGAGAGACCTGGCAGGTCTCAGAGAGCGAACGCTTGCAGGATGCCGCTCAGGTGTCGGCGCTGGACGAGCGCTTTCACTGTGCGCTGGTGGAGGCGGCGGGCAATGCGGAAATGGCGCGCATGCACCTGGAAATCACCGAGAAGATCCGCATCATCCGGCGTCTGGACTTCACTCAGGGGCCGCGGATCGAGGCGACCTACGTCGAGCACGGGCAGATTCTTCAAGCACTGCTTGAGCGCCGTGTCGAGCTGGCGCAGCAGTTGCTCAGAAGTCATATCGAGATCAGCAAGCAGGAGGTGCGCAAGATCACCTTGCACCGTTTGCATGTGGCGCGGGAACTGGCAGGAGGCTGAGGCTTTTGCGCCCGTTCCGAAGGTCGGATCGGGCGCGGTTTTTCAGGGCGGGTTCAGCCGTTCTGGTTGTGGCAGTTGTCGACGGCTTTCAGGTAGTCGAGCATCTGGGTCTTGCCGCTGCTGTCCTTGTAGGTGATGTGGCTGGTGACCAGGCCGCAGGTGGTGGTGTCTTGGGTGGCGGCTTCGGCGCGGGCGGCGAAGGTGCAGATGTTCAGAGCGGCGAACAGGCAGGCGGCGACGGTCAGTTTGGTGTTCATGTGTGTATCCTCAAGGTCGTGATGGGGTTTGCCGGGAGGCGCTGTGTGTGGCCTCGATGGAATGTATTTAACGCCGCCCGCGTATCCCGGATGTGTCGTGGCACGGGGGGTAAAGCAACGAAACGTATTGGGGGAGGGGGGCGATACACAGCGATACAAATCAGGTGGGGATGCGGCGCAGCAGCGCGCTCCTGCGTTTGCCCTGATCGTTCCCACGCTCCGCGTGGTAACGCAGTGTTTGACGCTCTGCGTCTTGGGGGACTTTGAGGTCGGGTGTATATCCGTTTCCGCGGTGGTTGGGGTTATGGGTTTCGCCCCTTACGGGCGACCTACTTTCTTTCGGGAAAGTAGGCAAACCATTTGCTCCTGGCTGGGGTCCTCCTTCGTCGGACTTCCCTCGACTCCGGCGCCGTTCCGGGGGCACGCCGTGATGGGCCGTCCCTGGCCCGCACGGCTTTCGCGGCTTCCTGCCGCTCATCCCCCTCCACGACGCCTGCGCTCGGCCTGGCGCCTTAACGTCGCGTTCGGCGGTGTCTGGGCCATCGCGTATGAAGATCAAGATCAAGATCAAGATCAAGATCAAGATCAAGATCTTAGGTTGAACCCCGACCCGTAGCAGTCCGGCTTGCCGGCGTCGGCGCCCCCAAAATCGCCACCGCCGGCAAGCCGGACTGCTACGCGTGAATGACCTCAACCTTGTAGGAGCGCGCTTGCCCGCGATGGCGTTGGTGCATCCGACACTTTTCCATCGAATTTACCGGCCATTCGCGGGCAAGCGCGCTCCTACGGTTCCGGGTATGGCAAGACCGCTCCCCCCGGCATGCCGTGTTGCCTCAAGCCACCGAAGCCTGCAGCTTCACCTCCCGCTCAGGCCTGAGCAGCGGCGTCACGCCGAGCATCGCCACCAGCACCCCAAACAACAATTCATACCCCAATCCATACCCACCAGTGACATCCCTCAACACCCCGAAACAGATCGGGCCCAGCGCCGCTATCAGGTAGCCAACGAACAACATGAACACCGTCCAGGCCCCCGCCTGCTCGGGGGTGGTGGCGTTGTCCAGCGGCAGGGTCATGGCCACGGTGAAGCCCATCCCCAGGCCAATGGCCGCGAGCACCACGTAAAGCGCTGGTGCCCAGTTCGGCGCAAAGGCCATCCCGGCGATGCCCAGCGCTGCCAGCAGTGTCGACAGGCCCACCAGCGCCCGACGGTCGTGAGCCTGGCCCGGAATCAACCCTGCGCCCACACTGGCAATCGCAAACACCGCCGTGAACATCCCCAGCAACACACCCGACGGCAGCGAGGTCACCCCGGTCTCGGACGATGCAGGCGCCAGCCAGGCGAACAGTGCGTACACCACGAACTGCCCGGCACCGAAGTTGAACGCCACCAGCCACGCCTGGCGATTGCCCCACGGCAGGCGTGCGCGCTGCGTTGCGGGTCTGGATGGCGCCGTGCGCGTGGCGAAGCGCCGGGCCATCCACCGCCAGCTGATGATCGCGGTGATGCACAAAACCGCCCAGATGCCGGCACCCACGCGCCAGTCCTGCGCCAGTTGCGAAACCGGTGCGGTGAAGACGGCCGCCAGCGTGGCGCCAAGGCTGAGCCCCGCCGCATAGATGCCCATGAACAGTGATGCACGGTGAGGGAAGTGTGCCTTGATCCAGCCACCGATCAGCGCCCCGGCAATGGCGATGCCGACGCTCGCCAGAAAGGTGCTGGCCAGCAGCAGAAATGGCCCCGGCGACAATGCTCGACATACCGTAGCCAAGCCGAGCAAGGCCAACGCCAGCACCACGCAACGGTCGATACCGAAGCGCCGCGCCAGGTCGGGCGCCATGAGCGCGAACACGGCCATGCACAGGTCAGGAATCGATGTGAGCAGTGCCGCCTGGGTGAAGCTCAGGTCGAAGTGCTGCTGGATTAGCAACAGGATCGGCCCGATGGACACGATGGCCGGGCGCAAGGCGATGGACAGGACCAGCAGGCCAATGACCGCTGCCAACGTATGCCGGGTGGCGGGTGAACCGGGTGACTTGCTCATGTGCAAACCCTCGTGCAAGTGATGAATGAGGGAAATGCTAATGATGGTTGGAATGCGACGAATGCCAGATATTATCGAGAAAGTGACAGATCTGCTTGACGGCATTCCCGAGGACGGGCGAGATATCCGCTGGCGACCGATGAGCCCCAAGCATGAAAAAACCCACCCCAACCCACGCCGTCAATGCCGGGCGCAGCGTCGACTATCAGGATTATCGCGACGTAGCGCGGCCGATGACCGTGCTGGTGCGCGATCAGCAGACCGGCGAATACAACGCGCCCCATGACCACCGCCACGGCCAGATCCTGTACGCCGCCAGCGGCATGATGCGCGCGGTGACCGAGGACGGCCTGTGGTTCCTGCCGCCCCGGCGGGCGCTGTGGATTCCGCCCGGGATCGTCCACGACCAGTTGATGCTCAGCCCCGTGCAGCTGCGCTCGGTGTACATCGAGCCGCATCTGGCCGAGGGCTTTGGTGACAGCTGCAAGATCGTCGAAGTCTCTGTCATGTTGCGCGAGCTGATCCTGGCGCTGGCCGACCAGCCTATCGAATACCCCCAGGAGGGGCGCAACGCGCACATCGTCGCCTTGATCCTCCATGAGATCGCCTCGGCGCAAAGCCTGCCGCTGCAAATACCCTGGCCCGTGGACCGGCGGCTGGTGACGGTGTGCAAGGCGATTCTGGAGCACCCTGAACAACCGCATTCGGTGGAGTTCTGGGCGGACAAGGTCGGCGCCAGTTCGCGCACGCTGATTCGGCTGTTCATCAAGGAAACCGGGCTGACGTTCCGGCACTGGGTGCAACAGGTCAGGCTGGCCACGGCCATCGACCGGCTGGAACAGGGACAGGCGGTGGGCAGGGTTGCGCGGGATCTGGGCTACGCCAGCCAGAGTGCGTTCAGTGCGATGTTCAGGCGGGTGATGGGGGAGTCGCCGAGGGAGTTTCTGTACCGGGAGTGATGGGGGGTAATCCAGCCGCTGGGCGTTGTCATCCGGTCTGCCAGCCTCCCGAAACCCCGTAGCAGCACGGCTTGCCGGCGGGGGCGTCGTCAAGATCGCTCCCGCCGGCAAGCCGTGCTGCTACGGATCGGTGATCTATTCGATCAGACTGCCGCGTACGGCGGATAGTCCACATACCCTTTGGCATCACCGCCGTAGTAGGTGTCGCGATCCGGCGTGGTCAGGGGCCAGCCGTTCTTCAGGCGGGCGACCAGGTCAGGGTTGGCGATGAAGGGCTGGCCGAAACCTGCGAGGTCGATCAGGCCGGCGTCCACCAGGTCCTGCGCGCGTTCCAGGGTCATGTCGCCGGCGAGGATCAGCGCGGTGTCGCCCAGTTGTTCCTTGCAGTGTTGCAGCAGGGTGCGCAGCGCCTGTTCCTGGGCGTCGGCGCCTTCCTGGGCGAGGAAGAAGTGCGACTGGTCCATGACGTGCACGTAGGAAATGCCGCGCTGGCTCATGCCGGCGCACAGCGCCGAGTAGGTTTCGTCGATTTCCGGATAGATCGGCATGTCGAACAGTTGGCCGTAGGGCGACACGCGAATCCCGACGCGATGAGCGCCGATCCGGGCGATGACGGCGTCGACCACTTCGAACACGAAGCGCAGGCGACCTTCCAGGGTCTGGGCCGAGTAGCGGTCGCTGCGATCGTTGATCAGCGGGTTGAGGAACTGCTCGATCAGGTAGCCGTTGGCACCGTGGATTTCCACGCCGTCGAAGCCCGCGTCGATGGCGTTCTGCGCGGCCTGGGCGAAGTCTTCGACCACGCGGCCGACTTCTTCGGTGGCCAGGGCACGAGGTGTCGAGGTCGCGACGAAACCGGGCTCGCCGTCATCGGTGTAGCCGAAGGCGATGGCGCCCTGGGCCGGTTTGTCGGTGGAGCTGACCGGGGCCTTGCCGTCGATCTGGATCGAGGTGTGGGACACGCGGCCCACGTGCCACAGCTGGGCGAACATGCGTCCGCCGACGCTGCGCACCGAGTCGGTGACCAGTTTCCAGCCTGCGATCTGCTCCTGGGTGAAAATGCCGGGGTTGAACAGATAGCCCTGGCCTTCGCGGGAGATCGGCGTGCCTTCCGAGACGATCAGCCCGGCGGTGCCGCGCTGGGTGTAATGCAGCGCGATCTGCGCGGTGGCGATGTCTTGCGGCGCCCGCGAGCGGGTCATCGGTGCCATGACGAAACGGTTGTTCAGGGTCAGGCCGTTGAGGTCATAGGGGGCGAACAGGTCGATCATAAAGGGGCTCCGGCTGCGCGATGGCAGGTGGTAATGAAGAATGCAGCGATGGTAGAAGCTTGCTGAAACAGCCACAATGCAGTGCATTCGCAAAAGACCATTGCGATTTCAGCAATCGCACGGGAGCCTCGGCATGCACCTCAAAGCCCATCGTTTCTTCGCCATGGTGGCCGTGACCGGCAGTTTCTCCGCCACCGCGCGGCACTTCCAGGTGCCGGCGTCTTCGGTTTCGCGCTTCATCGCAGCGCTGGAACGTGAAGTCGGGCAGCAACTGCTGTACCGCAACACCCGCGCCGTGACGCTGACCGAGGCGGGCGAGCGCTATTACCTGCAAATCCGCGAAGTGCTGGACCTGCTGGACGCTGCCGACGAGCAAGTCACCGGCAAGGGCGGCGGGATTCGGGGTCTGGTGCGGATCAATGCGCCGGTGGCGCTGGGGCATCTGCACATCGTCAAGCTGCTGGACGGCCTGTACGAGCGCTACCCGGAATTGACCGTGGAACTGACGGTGTCGGACGTCTACATCGACCCGGTGCAGGAAGGATTCGACCTTACCTTCAGGGTCGGGCATCTGCAGGATTCGGCGCTGATCGGGCGCAAGATCTGCGATCAGCATTTCGTGCTGTGCGCCAGTCCCGCCTACGTGCAGCGGTATGGCGAGCCGAAGACTCCCGAGGATCTGCGCAATCACCAGTGCCTGGTGTACAAGGGGTCGAGCGGGGCGCAGCGCTGGCATTTGCGCAAGTCCGCAGGGGGCGCGGCGCAGGTCATCGACGTCAACGGGCCGCTGCGCAGCAACAACGCGCAGGTGCTGGTGGAGGCGGCATTGGCGGGCAGGGGGCTGGTGTTTTTCCCCACCTGGCTGTTCAGCAAGGCGCATTTCACCAGCGGTGAACTGGTCAGGCTGTTGCCCCAGTGGTGCGGCTCGGTGGAAGAAATCCCCAGCCCCATTCACCTGATTTCCCCCGAGAACCGCCTGCGGTCGCAGAAGACCCGGGCGGTCTGGGATTACTTCCTGCAGGCGATTGGCTCGCCGCCGTACTGGGACGACCTGGGCAACTGAGCGTGCCGGATGCCCGACTCGTCAGCCGGGCATCCAGCCGCGCTGTCAGCGCAGGTCAGCCAGCAGTTTTTGCAGTTGCGAGCGCGCCTGTTCCTCGAGCGGGAACACCGGCAGGCGCGGGGCGCCGGCTTCCAGGCCGGTCATGCCCAGGCCGGCCTTGATCGTCGCCGGCAATCCGCCCTTGAGGATGAACTCCAGCATCGGCAACTGCCGGTAGAACGATTCCTGCGCCCGCGACAGATCGCCTTCGAGAATGGCGTCGTAGAGGTCGAGGTTGTGTGCGGCAATCAGGTTCGGCGCCGCGGTGCACCAGCCCTTGGCCCCGGCCACGAAAGCCTCCAGCGCCAGCGGGTTGCAGCCGTTGTAGAACGGTATCTGACCTTCGCCCAGTTGCTGCAATTTGTGCATGCGCTGGATGTCGCCAGTGCTCTCCTTGACCATGGTCACGTTTTCCACCGCACGCACGATCTTCAGGATCAGGTCCACCGACATGTCGGTGCCGCTGGTGGCCGGGTTGTTGTAGAGCATGATCGGCGTTGCGATGCTGTCGCCGATGGCCTGGTAGTGCTGCAGGATTTCCTTCTCGCTGAGCTTCCAGTACGAGGCCGGCAAGACCATCACCGCATCGGCGCCGCGGGCTTCGGCAAAACGGGCCCGCTGGATGGCCTTGGCGGTGGTGAGGTCGGACACGCTGACGATCACGGGTACCCGCTTGTTGACGTAGCCAGTGCTGAATTCGGCGACTTCCTGCCATTCGGCGTCGCTCAGGTAGGCGCCTTCGCCGGTGCTGCCCAGTGGCGCGATGGCGTGCACGCCGCCTTCGATCATGCGGTCGATGGAAGCGCCCAGGGCGGCAAGGTCAAGGCCGGTGCCGTCAGCGCTGAACGGGGTGATGGTGTAGCCGATGATGCCGTGGATATCAGGGGTAGACATGTGCAGTGCTCCAGATTTCGATGGGGTCAGGCGAGGCAGTCGACGTGCTGGCGCAGGGTGCGGCGCACGTAGTAATTGAAAGCGGCGGCGTGGCGTCGTGGCCGGGAAATCCAGTCATGGGCTTCGTTGCCAAGGGCAGGCGGGATGGGCTGGATTTCACCCGCCGACATCGCCAGTAACTGCAACCTGGCAGCGCGCTCGATCAGCACCGAAATCACGCAGGCTTCTTCCACGGTGCTCCCGGTGGACAACTGGCCGTGGTGGGAGAGCAGCACCGCGCGTTTGTCGCCCAGGGCGGCGGAGATGATCTCGCCTTCTTCGTTGCCCACCGGCACCCCGGGCCAGTCCTTGAGGAAGGCGCAGTCGTCGTAGAGCGGGCAAAGGTCCATGTGCGAGACGGCCAGGGGCACTTCGAGCATCGACAATGCAGCGATGTGCGTGGGGTGCGTGTGGATGATGCACTGCACGTCCGGGCGGGCGCGGTAGACCCAGGTGTGGAAGCGGTTGGCCGGGTTGGGCATGCCGTGGCCTTCGAGCACTTCGAGGTCTTCGTTGACCAGCAGCAGGTTGCTGGCGGTGATTTCATCGAAGCCCAGGCCCAGTTGCTGGGTGTAGAACGTGCCCGGTTGCTCGCCGCGGGCGGTGATCTGGCCGGCCAGGCCTGAGTCATGTCCGTTGTCGAACAGGATGCGGCAGGTCAGCGCCAGCTTCTGGCGGATCGTCCAGGTGTTGTCTTTTAACGTAGTATCCATCTTTGCGTTGGAACGCGAGATGAGGTGTTCTTTCGAGAGTTCCAGAGTGGTGGCCATTGCAGGGTCCTCTGCAGCTAAGGTCGGGGTCATTCGGGTGAAGGCCGGTGAGAGGGCTTTCAGGGTTTGAAATGACACAAAACAATCCTAATGACACAAAGTGTCATTGGCAATGCATAATTTTGCCGTTCGACGGAAAAAGTCTTTATCCATGTCCATTCGTTTGAAGCTGCTGCGCAAGAAAATGGGGGTCACGCTGGAGGCGTTGGCTGAAAGCTCCGGCATGACAAAGAGCTACCTGTCCAAGGTCGAGCGTGGCCTGAACACGCCCTCGATTGCCGCTGCGCTGAAGCTCGCCAAGGCCCTGCACGTCAATGTCGAGGACCTGTTCAGCGAGAGCGAGGCGAACATCGATGGCTACAGCCTGGTGCGCCACGACCAGCGCCGCCTGCTGACCAACAGCGAGCAGGGCTCAAGCTATGCGGTGCTGGCCCATCAGGTCAGTGACCGCAACCTGCTGCCGTTCATGATGTCGCCGCCCGCCGAATTCGCCGGCACCACCTTCAAGGAGCACGTGGGCGAGGAGTTTCTGTTCGTCCACGAAGGCCGCGTCGAGGTGGACTTCATGAACGAACGGGTGATTCTCGAACGCGGCGACGCACTGCACTTCAACGCGCAGAAACCTCACAGACTGCGCTCAGTGGGCGAGGTGCAGGCGCAACTGCTGGTGGTCGTGCACAGCGAGAAGGACGACGACGCCTGAGCTAAACCGGGTTGCGCCGTTCCTCGACCTCGGCCAGCACGGCCAGGTCTTTCTCGCCGTCGCCGTGATCGACGGCATCCTTGAGGTTGGCGCGGATCATGTCGGCGCTGGGCATCTGCACCGACACCTGGCTGGCGGCGGCGAGGATCAGGTCCACGTCCTTGAGGCCCAGCACGGCCTTGAATGCGGCGGGTTCGTAGCGGCGTTCACCGATCAGCGCGCCGTAGCCGGAATAGACCGGCCCGGTAAAGATGGTGCTGGACACCAGGTCCACCAGATCCGCCGATTTCAGGCCGTGGCGGGTGACCAGCACCGACGCCTCGCTCATGGCCTGCACCGCTGACACCAGCAGGAAGTTGGTCGCAAGCTTCATTGCATTGGCGGCGGAGGCTTTCTCGCCCAAGCGCCAGGTCTTGCGCCCGATCAGATCAAGCAGCGGCTGTACCTTGTCGATGGCTGTTTCAGGCCCGGCCGCGAGGATGTTCAGTTGCGCGGCAGCGGCGACATTGGGGCGGCCCATCACCGGTGCGGCGATGTACTCGACGCCTTGGGCCTGATGCAGCCCGGCCAGTTCGTCGGCGAAGGTGACGGCGATGGTCGCCAGGTTGACGTGGATCAGCGGCGCCTTGAGTTGCTTGAGCAACCCGGAATCGATCAGCACCGAACGCAGGGCCTTGTCGTCGGCCAGCATGCTGAACACCACGTCGGCAGCGAACGCCTGGGCCGGCTCGGCGACAGCCTGCGCGCCGAGTTCCACCAAAGGCTCAGTGGCCTTGGGCGAGCGGTTCCAGACCAGCAGTTGATGGCCGCCCTTGAGCAAGTTGGTGGCGATGGCCTGACCCATGTTGCCCAGACCCAGGAAACCGATTTTCATCCGATGTACCTCGTGAACGGCGAGAGTGATGCGCAACTCTAGCACTGCGAGGCATTACGCGCGGTCATACCAAAGTGTCGGAGAGGGCGCGTCCGTTGCGCCCGTCGGGTTCAATCCAGATGCTCTTCGGGGCCGTCGTGCAGCAGGTGGAAGATGTTGCGCTTCATGCGGATGAATTCCGGGTCCATGACCATGTCCAGGTTGCGCGGACGGCCCATGGGCACGTCGAGCACTTCCTTGATCCGGCCGGGGCGCGCGCCCATGACGAAGATGCGGTCGCCCAGCAGGATGGCCTCGTCGATGTCGTGGGTGACGAACAGCACGGTCTTCTTGCTGTGCTCCCAGACCTTGAGCAGCAATTGCTGCATGTGCAGGCGGGTCTGGCTGTCGAGGGCGCCGAACGGTTCGTCCATCAACAGGATCTGCGGGTCGTTGGCCAGAGCGCGGGCGATGGCCACGCGCTGCATCATGCCCCCCGACAGTTGCTTGGAGTAGTTGTCGGCAAAGCGCAGCAGGCCCACTTCGTTGAGGTAGAACTCGACGATCTCCTTGCGTTCGGCGGCAGGCATGCCACGGCGCTTGAGGCCGAACTCGATGTTCTTGCGCACGGTCAGCCAGGGGAACAGGGTGTAGCCCTGGAACACCATGCCGCGGTCCGCTCCGGGGCCGTCTACCTGCTGGCCGCCGACATAGATGTCCCCCGAAGTCGGTTCGGCAAGGCCTGCGGTGAGGTACAGAAGGCTCGACTTGCCGCAGCCCGACGGGCCAACCAGCACAGCGAACTGCTGGTCGGGCACATCGAAACTGACCTTGTCCAGCGCGGTGAAGGTGCTGCCCGATGGGGTCTTGTATTGCAGCGTGACGTTGTCCACCCGCAGACGCGGCGTGGCAGGCGCTGGCACTGGCATCGGCTGCAGACGGAGCGGTGAGGTTGCGGTTACTGAGCCCATGCGGCCACCTTCAGGCGAAGAAGTCGGAAAAGTTGATCGGTAATCAGGCCCAACAGGCCGATGACAGCGATCGCCAGGAAAATCACGTCAACCTGAAAGCCGCGCATGGCCTTGAGGCTCAGGTAGCCCAGGCCGCTGGAAGCCGCAACCAGTTCGGCCACCACCAGGTAGGTCCAGGCCCAGCCCATGGTCACCCGCAGGGTGTCGAGCACACCGGGCAGTGAGGCCGGCGCGATGACGTGCAGCACGGCATCGGTGCGGCTGGAGCCCAGGGTGTAGGAGGCGTTTATCAGGTCTTTGGAGATGCCCTTGGAGACGTCGGCAATCATCACCAGTTGCTGGAAGAACACACCGAAGATGATGATGGAGACACGCTGCTCCAGGCCGATGCCGATCCACAGGATGAACAGCGGCACGAAGGAGGTCACGGGCAGGTAGCGGATGAAGTTCACCAACGGTTCGAGAAACGCCTGCACCACCCGGAAGCTGCCCATCATCAGACCGATGGGTACGGCCACCACCGAGGAGATGATGAAGCCGACCATCACCACCTCGACGCTGGCCCACACGTGCGGCCCCAAGGTGCCGTCATGGGCCAGGCGCATGGCTGCGTCGAACACAGCCCCGGGCGTGGGCAGGAACATCGCCGGCACCACGCCGCCGTAGGAAAGGATCGCCCACAGGCCGATCAGCAGGGCCCAGGCCAGGCCGCTGGCGCTCCAGATCACCTGCACCGGCAGGCTGGTCTTGGGCGTGAGGCAGCGGTTGAGCCACGAATTGCGCTTGGACATGACGTGCTCCTGAAATTATTTCGGGCTGATGTAACGGTTGTCGACCAGCTCGTTGAAGCTGACGTTGAACGGCTTGCCCTGCAGCTCGCTGGCGGTTTCGTTTGCCAGCTTGATGACGTCCGCCGCATCGCCGCTGGTGCCGTTGCTGCCCAGCAGTTTTTCGCTCATGGCCTGGTCATAGAAGCGCACGCCCTTGGCCGCGGCTTCCAGCTCCTTCGGATCGGCCAGGTATCCACCGACGCCCTTGGCCATGATCGCGTAGGCCTCTTTCGGATGGTCCTTGGTGTATTGCACGGCCTTGTACAGACCGGCCACCAGGGCCTTGACGTCTTGTGGCTGTTTCTCGATGACCTCGCAGCTCAGGGCCACCACATCGACGATCACGCCGGGGGTCGAGCTGCTGTCCACCAGCACCTTGCCTTGCTGCTTGTTGCGCACGCCGGTCAGGTGCGGCTCCCAGGTCACGGCGGCAGGCACGCGCCCGGCGATGAAAGCGGTGGCGGCGTCGTCGGCGGTCATGTTCTGGATGGTCAGGTCGCTCATCTTCATGCCGGCGTTTTTCAGCAGGTAGTTGAGCCAGAATTGCGAGACCGAACCTTCGTTGACGGCCACGGCCTTGCCCTTGAGGTCTTTGAGGCTGGTCACGTCCTTGCCCACCAGCACGCCGTCGCCGCCGTGGCTTTCATCGAGTGCGGCCACGGCCTTGAAGCAGAATTGCGGGCGGTACTTGAGGATTTCATCGATGGTGGAGGCCGAGCCGGACAACTGGCCGGAGGCCTGGGCGGCCATGTACATCGAGGCCTCTTCGATGGTCGGCAGTTCGACGGTCAGGCCCTGTTCCTTGAAGTAGCCAAGGTCTTGAGCCAGGTACAGGGTGCCGTAGCCGACCCAGGTGGTATGACCGATGGACAGGGTGCCGGCCTGGGCGCCGCTGGCAATGCCGGCAGCCAGGGCCGTCACGGCCAGCGGACGCACACAACGCGATACGAAAGACTTGATCATGGAGCACTCCCGGATTGGTGTTTTTTAAAATCGTTATTCACGGGGCAGTGGGGCTAGACGCCAAAAACAGACAACGCTTGTGGCCTCTGACGGACCTTTTGCCTCTGTGGGGCGAAGTTGATGTTGGCCGATGTCGAGGGATAGGAAAATTAGTAAATATGTGGTCCCTGATGAGGAAAAAACTGGGGTAAAAATCGTGCGCGAAGGTGGGGCGAGAGCGGGTTGAAATGCCCCATAAACACGCGGTGTATGAAATTCTGGGGGAGCGGGCTTGCCCGCGATGGTGGTGGTTCGATCACCCTCGATGTATCAGACCGGACGCATTCGCGGGCAAGCCCGCTCCCACAGAAATTTTCATGAGTGACCTGTTACGGGGTTTGTGGCGCGGTGGCGAGGATGTGATTGTCGTGCGACGTGGCCGGGGATGCGGGGCGCAGGATGATGTGCGCGGCTTTCTCGCCGATCATGATGCACGACGCGTTGGTGTTGCCGCTGATCAGCGTCGGCATGATCGAGGCATCGACCACGCGCAAGCCCTGGATGCCATGCACCTTCAATTCGGGATCGACCACCGCCATCGAATCGGTGCCCATCTTGCAGGTGCCCACCGGGTGGAACACGGTGGCGGAGTAGTCGCGCACGTAGGTCATCAACTGCTCATCGGTCTGCACCTGCGCGCCGGGCAGCATCTCCTTGCCGCGTATCTCGTCGAACGACTGATCGGCGAGGATCTTGCGCGCAAGCTTCAACCCCTCCACCAATACCTTCGCGTCCTCGGGATCGGACAGGAAATTGAAGTCGATCACTGGCTTCCCATCCCGCCCCAGACGGATTTCGCCGATGCTCTTGGGGCGCAGCACGCAGGTGTGCACGGCATAGCCATGGCCCCATTCGAACAGCCGCCCGCGATGGCTGCGATAGCCCGGCACGAAGTGGAATTGCACATCGGGCAGCGAGTCAGCCAATGGCGTGCGGGCGAAGCCTCCGGCTTCAACGTAGTTGGTGGTCAGCCAGCCCTTCCTGCGCGCCACGTAACGCAACGGCGAGAGCAGAATGCTCGGCAGCGAGCCCAGGGAAAACCCCAGCGTCACCGGGCTTTTCGAGCGTACGGTCACCAGTCCGTCGAGGTGATCCTGCAGGTTCTTGCCGACGCCCGGCAGGTCATGCTCGACCCTGATGCCTGCGTTGCGCAGATCGCTCGCCGGGCCTATCCCCGAGGCCAGCAACAGACTCGGGCTGCCTAAGGAGCCTGCCGACAGAATCACTTCGCGCCGAGCCTTCAATGCCATCGGCTGACCGTCGCACACCACCTTCACGCCCTTGGCGACCCGTTGCTCGATCATCACCGATTGCACAGTGCAGTCGGTGATGATCGTCAGGTTAGGGCGCTCCAGCACGGGGGCGACGAACGCGCGATAACTCGACAGCCGTCGGGCGTTTTTCTGGGTGAGGTTGTAGAGGCCGCAACCTTCCAGATGTTCGCCGTTGAAGTCGTCGTTGTGCCGAATGCCCACCCGCTGCGCCGCCTTGACGAACAGCCGCGACACCGGATTGGGATCTCGCGCCGCCTCGACATGCAACTCGCCGGCGGTGCCGTGAAGACGCGGGTCCTGGCCCAGGCGGTTGTTCTCTGACTTCTTGAAGAACGGCAGCACGCCGTTCCAGTCCCAGCCGGGGCAACCGGCCTGTGCCCAGCGGTCGTAATCGCTGGCGTGACCACGGATGTAGATCATGCTGTTCATCGAGCTAGAGCCGCCCAGCGCCTTGCCACGCGGGGTGTGCAGGGAGCGGCCGTTGAGGTTTTTCTGCGGCGCCGAGAAGAAATTCCAGCTGTATTTGCGGCTCTTGTACAGCGTGATGGTCCCGGCGGGCGTCTGGATGCGCAGACTGTTGTCATGGCCGCCGGCTTCGATCAGGCACACGCGCACGGACGGATCCGCGCTCAGCCGGTTGGCCAACACGCAACCGGACGACCCGGCGCCGACGATGATGTAGTCGTATTCGGTGTTCATGGTGGGGTACTCGGAAGTTGAAACGCGCCGCCATTCGCGTAGCAGTCCGGCTTGCCGGCGACGGCGATCATGAGGCCGCCGACGCCGGCAAGCCGGACTGCTACGGGTATAGGTCGGACCTCAACCCTGTAGGAGCGCGCTTGCCCGCGACGGCGTCCTTGGGATCGCCGACGCCGGCAAGCCCGACTGCTACGGGGATTAGCGCAACTGAAACCAGGTGGTCTTCAATTGGGTGTATTTGTCGAACGAGTGCAGCGACAGGTCGCGGCCGAAGCCCGATTGCTTGCCGCCGCCGAAGGGCACGCAGACGTCCAGCGCGTCCACCGTGTTGACCGACACCGTCCCTGCATTCAGGCGGCTGGCCACGCGGTGGGCGCGGTTGAGGTCGTCGCTCCAGACCGACGCCGCCAGGCCGTAGATGTGATCGTTGGCCATCTGCACCGCCTGATCCTCATCATCGAACGGAGTGATCGCCAGCACCGGACCGAACACCTCTTCGCGAGACAGGCGCATGTCGCAGGTCACGCCGGTGAACAGCGTGGGCTGGATGAAATTGTCCGACCCGTTGATCGACACCCGATCACCGCCCGCCACCAACTGAGCGCCACTGGCGCCGGCATCGGTGATGTAATCCATCACCCGTGCCGCCTGAGTGGCGTCGACGATAGCGCCCATCTTGCTGGCCGGATCCAGCGGGTCACCGGGTTGCCATTGTTTGGCCTTGTCGATTATGCGCTCGACGAACTCATCGTGAATCGAACGCTGCACCAGCAGCCGCGAGTTCGCCGAGCAGACCTCACCCTGATTGAAGAAGATCCCGAACGCGGCCTTTTCGGCGGCCAGATCCAGGTCCTGACAATCGGCGAACACCAGGTTCGGGCTCTTGCCGCCGCATTCGAGCCACACCTGCTTGAGGTTCGATTGCCCGGCGTACTGCATGAAGTATTTGCCGACCTGGGTGGAGCCTGTGAACACCAGCGCGTCAACGTCCGGGTGTAGACCCAGGGCGCGACCTGCCTGCTCGCCCAGGCCCGTGACGACGTTGAACACGCCTTCGGGCACCCCGGCCTCCAGCGCCAGTTCGGCCAGGCGCAGAGCAGAGAACGGCGATTGCTCGGCAGGTTTGAGAATCACGCTGTTGCCCGCTGCCAGCGCGGGTGCGAGTTTCCAGGCGGCCATGTCCAGCGGGAAGTTCCACGGCACCACGGCGGCGATCACCCCCAGCGGCGCCCGGGTGATGGTGGCCAGGGTGCCGGGGCCGGTCGGCGCGACCTGATCGTAGAGTTTGTCCAGGCTTTCGGCGTACCAGGCGAACACATGGGCAGCGCCGGGCACGTCGATGTTGAAAGCGTCCATCACCGGCTTGCCCATGCTCAGGGAGTCGAGCAGCGCCAGTTCTGCACGATGGGCCAGAATCAGCTCGGACAAGCGCAGCAGCGTCGCCTTGCGCTCCCGTGGCTGCATGCGTGCCCAGGGGCCAGTGGCGAAGCTCTTGCGAGCGGCGCGCACGGCGAGGTCCACATCGGCGTCCGCGCAGGCCGCAACTTTGGCCAGCAGTGCGTTGGTGGCCGGGTTGATCACGGCGAAGGTCTCACCGCTCAGCGCCTGGTGGCTCTTGCCCGCGATGTTGGCCGTATCGATCAAGCGTTGGTTTTGTGCCAGGCGCTGCCAGCTTTTCAAGTCCGTCACTGCTCACTCCCCGATGGCCTCTGTGGGCCATGTCAGTTATCCGTGGTGCCGATAGTGGAGGATGTGGGGAGGCCAGGAAATGAGGAAAAATGTCTTCGCTATCGATAAAAAAACTCGCCAGTTACGCACTACGCTGGTGCTGTCGTGCACCACATTCTTACAGCAGGGCGGGGCAGGTTTTTTAGCCTCAATGGTGAGGAATTTGCTTGTTTCTCCCAAACCTCTGACGTCGCAGAATAACGCACGATCCGGGTCACGGTTCAATCAAGTTTGAGGTAGCAATGGCAGCCTACAACCTGCGACAACTCAAGTATTTCGTCACCACGGTGGAGTGCGGCAGCGTTGCCGAGGCTTCGCGCAAGCTCTACATCGCCCAGCCGTCGGTCTCGACCGCGATCAAGCACCTGGAAGAAAGCTTTGCCGTGCAGCTGTTCATCCGCCACCACGCCCAGGGGGTGTCGCTGACGCCCAGCGGCGCGCGCTTCTACCGCAAGGCGCAGGAGCTTTTGCGGGTGGCTCACGAGTTCGAACAGAATGCCCTGGCCGACAACGACGTGGTGGCCGGGCAGATCGACATCGGCTGTTTCGAGACCGTTGCGCCCTTGTATTTGCCGCGCCTGATCGCAGGCTTCAGGGACCGCTGGCCCGGGGTGGAAATCCGCATTCGCGATGGCGAGCAACAGGAGCTGGTGCAGGCGCTGACGTCGGGCAGCATCGACCTGGCGATTCTCTACGAGCACGATCTGGACAGCACCATCGACACCGTGTCGCTGATGGCGCCGCAGCAGCCCTACGCGCTGTTGCCCGAGGGCCATCGCTTCGCCCATCAGGCAAAGGTGTCGCTCAATGATCTGGTGCTTGAGCCCATGGTGCTGCTGGATGTGCAACCGAGCCGTACGTACTTCGTGAGCATCTTCGAAGAGCGCGGGCTGACGCCGCACATCCAGTTCAGCTCGCCGTCCATCGAGATGGTCCGGGGCATGGTGGGGCGCGGGTTTGGCTTCTCGATCCTGGTGACCCGGCCTACGTCGGACTACACCTATGACGGGCAGAAACTGGTGTGCGTACCGCTGGCCGAACAGGTCACCGGGTCGGGCCTGTCGGCCGCCTGGCTGCGCCGCGCGCAATTGACCAAGCCGGCGCAGTTGTTCGTGGATTATTGTCAGGAAGAACTGGCGCCGAAATGACCGACCACCGCAGCCCGTAGCAGCACGGCTTGCCGGCGGGAGCGGTGGATCATTCGATATCGCGGTGCCTGACACACCGCCCCCGCGGGCAAGCCCGGCTGCTACGGGATTGCGGGGGACTGGAGGCTTTCGATGATTCTCTGCAGCATCGCATCGCACGCCTCAAGCTGCGCGACGCTGACGAACTCGTCGGGTTTGTGGCCCTGATCCATGCTCCCTGGCCCGCAGACCACTGTCGCAATGCCGATGGCGTCGAACAATCCGCCCTCGGTGCCGAAGGCCACGGTGGTGAAGGCGTCCGAGCCGCAGAACTGTGCGATCAACTGCGCCGCCTGGCTGTTCGCATCGGTGGCCAGACCCGGATAGGCCGACAACTGCGTGAAGCGGATATCGGTTTCGGGGTGCACCGCCTGCATGCGCGGCAGCACCTGCTCTGTCGCGTATTGCTGCAATTGCCGGGCAACCTGCAGCGGATCGTCGGCGGGCAGGGCGCGCACTTCAAAATCGAAGCGGCAATCGGCAGGCACGATGTTCAACGCCTTGCCGCCGCTGATGACGCCCGTCTGCACGGTGGTGAAGGGCGGATCGAAGCGAGCGTCGTGCCGCTCAGGGCTGCGCAGCCCGGTGCCGATGCGCCCCAGTTCGCCGATCAGTTCGGCCGCGTATTCGATGGCATTCACCCCTTGGGGCGCGTACGCCGAATGGCAGGCCGCGCCATGCACGTCGCAGCGCATCGCCAGCTTGCCCTTGTGCCCGAGCACGGGCTTGAGTTCGGTAGGTTCACCGATGATGCACAGCAGTGGCTTGACCGGGCGCCGCTCAAGCTCGGCGAGCAGCGAGCGCACGCCCAGGCAGCCGACCTCTTCGTCATAGGACAGCGCAATGTGCACCGGCATCCGCAACGGCGCGGCGAGCAGGGCAGGCACCGCTGCCAGGACGCAGGCGATATAGCCTTTCATGTCCGCTGTGCCGCGTCCGAACAGCTTGCCGTCACGTTCGCTCAATTCGAACGGCGCCACCGTCCAGGGCTGACCGTCCACCGGCACCACATCGGTGTGGCCGGACAGCACGATGCCCGGACGATCCGCAGGGCCAATGGTGGCGAACAGGTTGGCCTTGCTGCGCGTGTCGTTGTAGATCAGCTCGCAGGGCACATCAAACTGCGCCAGATAATCGCGCACGAATTCGATCAGTTGCAGGTTCGACTCACGACTGGTGGTGTCAAAACCCACCAGGGTGGCCAGCAGTTCCTTGCTGCGGATGACGTCACTCATCGCCCGGCACGCCATAGCTCGGGGCCTTGGTCGGATCCAGTGCGCGGGTGATGTAGTCCTGCATCTGCGGGCGGTAGTCGGCCCACAACTGCGCGAGCTTGCCGATGGGGTCCTGGTCTGCCCAGTCGACGCGCAAATCGATGATCGGCCAGGTCAGCTCACCCACCACCACCAGGGCCGCCGAATGCACCGGGCCTGCTTCACCCCCGGCGGCCACCGCAGCCTGCATGGCTGCGATCAACCGGTCGGCGAGCTGGCCGCCGCTGTTTTCGAAGGTCTGCACCAGAGTTTCGATCACGGCGCGGTCAGCCAGCATGTTGCCTGCGCCTACGCATTGATCCCCTGAGATCGCGTTGTGCGTGCCCAGGGTCTGGCTGCCGCTGAAGTGCGCGGTCTGGCCCAGGTGGTCGATGGCGGTGAGCTGGCGAAACTGGCTGTAGCCATTGCGGGTCAGTGCCTGGTCCAGCGCCTGGGCGGGCGACAGGCCGCTCTCCATCTGATCCAGCACTTGCGGGCCGAGGGCCGGGAGGGTGATGTTCTGCGTGGCGACAGCGCCGACCCCAGGCCGCAGCCAGGGGCAGCGGGCGCCGACGGCAATGCTGGAGGAGCTGATGGCGATGCCCAGTTGACCGGTTTCGGCGCAGCGGCCGACGATGGAAAACGTCATGGTGTGTTCGTCCTGTTTCGTCCTGACCTGCCATCCCGCGCTCCGGCAGTGCAACTGAATCTGCCGGGGCGCGGAATGGGACATGGCTGCATTCTCCAGATGCGCTGGCGCCTGCGAAACGAGGTTTTTTGTGGAGCCTGATTACCTAAAAACTTCTCAGCAGGATTAAAGGCGGCCGTACTCCCGGGCGGTGCGGTCCACGGCGATGCGGGTCTTGTCCACCAGTTCGTCCAGCTCGGCACGGGTGGCGATCAGCGCCGGGGCCATGATCATGCGGCCCAGGGTCGAGCGGATGATGATGCCCTCCTCGAAACCAATGGTGCGGCAGCGCCAGGCGATGTCGTTCTCGTTGGCGAAGCGCTTGCGCGTGGCCTTGTCTTCGGCGAACTGCAACGCCGCCACCAGCCCCACACCCTGAACCTCGCCCACCAGCGGATGATTGCCGAACACCTCGCGCAGGCAGGTCTGCAGATACGGTCCGGTGTCGTTCTTCACTTGGGTGACCACGCCTTCGTCGCGCAGGGCCTTGAGGTTGGCGATGGCCACAGCCGCAGCCACGGGATGTCCGGAGTAGGTCAGGCCATGGGCGAACACGCCGCCTTTCTCCACCAGGGCCTCGGCCATGCGCCGCGACAGTATCAGGCCGCCCATGGGGATGTAGCCCGAGGTCAGGCCCTTGGCGATGGACAGGGTGTCAGGCTCGAACCCCAGGGCCTGGTGGGCGAACCACTCGCCGGTACGCCCGAAGCCGCCGATCACCTCATCGGCGCACAGCAACACGTCATATTTGCGGCAGATGCGCTGGATTTCCGGCCAGTAGGTCGCAGGCGGGATGATCATGCCGCCTGCGCCCTGGAAGGGTTCGGCGACAAAGGCGGCGACCTTGTCGGCGCCCAGTTCCAGGATCTTGTCTTCCAGTTGGCGAGCCGCGCGCAGGCCGAACTCTTCGGGGCTCAGGTCGCCCTCGTGGGCGAACCAGTAGGGCTCGTCGATGTGAGCGACGTCCGGGATGGTGCCGCCCATTTCATGCATGAACTTCATGCCGCCCAGCGCCGTCGCCGCCAGGGTCGAGCCGTGGTAACCGTTCCAGCGGCCAATCATGACCTTCTTCTCTGGCTTGCCCATCACCTGCCAGAACTTGCGCACGGTGCGGATCAGCACTTCGTTGGCCTCGGAACCGGAGTTGGTGTAGATCGCGTGGCTGTAGTGGGGCGGCAGCAGACTGAACAGCAGCTCGGACAGCTCGATCACCGCCGGGTGAGTGGTGTGGAAGAACATGTTGTAGTAGGGCAGTTGCTCAAGCTGGGCGCTGGCCGCCGCGGCCAGATCCTTGCGGCCATAACCCAGGTTGGTGCACCACAGGCCCGACATCCCGTCCAGATAGCGCTTGCCATCGTTGTCCCACAGCGCCAGCCGTTCGCCTCTGACCATCACGCGCGGGCCTTCTTCGTTGAGGGCTTTCTGGTCAACGAATGCGTGAATGTGGTGGGCGGCATCGGACGCCTGATAGTCGCTTGTGCTGCGGCTGCTGTTGCGTTCGGTATCAAGTTCGATGGACATGACGCTTCTCCTGGCTGACGGCGCCCTTCGGTAGGGGTGCGGGCTGTGTTGTGTAATAAGTTTTGTCAGCTAAAAATATTTTTGTAAAGAAAATATTTGTGGAGAAAAAGCGGATTCCGTAACCTGACCGCTACGATTCCCCATGCCAGAGCCCCCATGACCGGATTGCGAGAAAGGCAGAAAGAGCAGCGTCGCCACGACATCGCCCAGGCCGCCCTTGCCTTGTTCAAGGCCAATGGCTTCGCCGCCACGACCCTTGAGCAGATCGCCAGCCAGGCAGGGGTGTCGGCGCCTACGGTGGTGAACTACTTCGGCGGCAAGCAGGAGATCCTGCTCACACTGCTGAAGGCCCCGGACGAGCAGGCCATGAGCGAGGCGCGGGCCAACCTGGGTGAAAACTCAGACCCGCTGGAGGCCCTGTGCGAACTCGAAGGCCTGATGACGCGCTATCAGCTCCAGGCCATGCCGGCCTCGCTCTGGCGAGAGCTGGCGCCGTATCTGTTCACCGGCGAGTTGGCCGAAGCCTTCGGGCCATGGAACGCGGCGGTGGTCGAGGCTGCTCGGTCGTTGCTGGTGCATTTCCAGCAGTTGGGCAAGGTTCGCCCGTCAGTTGACGTCGAGGTCGCGGCGACCCTGTTCAACCAGTACGCCAACCTGGCCTTCATTCGTCTGGCGACCGAGGGCGAACCTGACCGCGAGGCCCACGCCAGGCACATGCGCAGTGTGTTGGGGTTGATCTGCCATGGCATGTTGAGCGAGTGAGCTGACCGCAGGTCTATGCTGCCTTCGCTCAGGGTCTAGACTTACAGGCCTTCCCCAACCGGGGCCAAGATCATCTGGCCACCGCCAGCAGCTTTCAGGTCCGCCAATGCCCGTGCCGACGATGGCCTTCCTACAGGAGGGCAGGAAATGGACGAGGCCAAACTTCAGGAATTCATGGGCAGGCTGGTGTCCGACATGGGCGCTGCGGCGATGCTCGCCAATGTCATCCTCGGCGACGAACTGGGGCTGTACAAGGCCATGGCCGACAGCCAGCCGGTGACACCCGACACGCTCGCCAGCCGCACCGGCTGCAACCCCCGACTGATCAAGGAATGGCTCAGTGCCCACGTGGCATCGGGCTACATGGAGCATCATGACGGGCAATTCGTGCTGCCCGAAGAACAGGCGCTGGCCCTGGCCATCGAGGATTCTCCGGTGTACGTCGCGGGCGGCATCATGGTGGTGGCGTCGATGTTCCACGACAAGGACAAACTGGTGGCCGCCATGCGCGGTGACGGCGCGCTGGCCTGGGGCGATCACCATCCGTGCATGTTCAGCGGCACCGAGCGCTTCTTCAGGCCGGGGTACAAAAGCTTTCTGGTCGGCCACTGGCTGCCGGCGCTGGACGGCGTGGTTGCCAAGCTTGAAGCGGGCGCGAAAGTGGCCGATATCGGCTGTGGCCACGGTGCCTCGACCATCGTCATGGCCAAGGCCTTTCCAGCCTCGCAGTTTGACGGCTTCGACTACCACGAGCCGTCCATCGCCACTGCCACGGACCGCGCCAGAGAAGGCGGTGTCAGCGATCGCGTGAACTTCGCCCAGGGCACGGCGAAGGATTACCCCGGCAAGGATTACGACCTGGTGTGCTATTTCGATTGCCTGCACGACATGGGCGACCCGGTCGGTGCAGCCAGGCACGCCTACCAGTCGCTGAAGCCGGACGGCACGGTGTTGCTGGTCGAGCCCTACGCCAATGACAGCCTCGATCAGAACATCAACCCCGTCGGGCGCCTGTTTTACGCCGCCTCGACCTTCATCTGCACGCCCAATTCGCTGTCTCAGGAGGTCGGCCTCGGGCTGGGCGCGCAAGCCGGTGAGACCCGGCTGCGTGGTGTGTTTGTCCAGGCAGGTTTCACCCACTTCAGGCGTGCGGCCGAGACCCCCTTCAATCTGATCCTGGAGGCGCGAAAGTAACGTTCAGGCAGAACGCCCGGCGCGAGGCTGCGTCGGGTGTGCGGCCCATCCCCCTAGCTTTTTCCTGCTCTGCGACGACAAAAATCATAATTTCGCTATCCCCTGATCCTGCACAGAATGCGCCCACACCCGCCTTCGTGAAGGACACAGGTATGACAGCTGCAAACATAGACATCGATACGCTCGTGGTAGGCGCAGGTCAGGCTGGCGTGGCCATGAGCGAGCACTTGAGCAAACTGGGCATTGCGCACCTGGTCCTTGAACGCAACCGGATTGCCGAAGCCTGGCGCACCGGGCGCTGGGATTCGCTGGTCGCCAACGGGCCGGCCTGGCACGATCGTTTTCCGGGGCTGGAATTCGACGACCTGAGTCCTGATGCCTTCGCGTCCAAGGAGCGGGTCGCCGCTTATTTCGAAGCCTATGCGCGCAAGTTCAAGGCGCCCATCCGCACAGGTGTCGAAGTGCGCAAGGTGACGCGCAATGTCGGTCGGCCAGGTTTCACGGTCGAGACGTCCGAAGGCGTGATTGCCGCCAGTCGCGTGGTGGTGGCCACAGGGCCTTTCCAGCGCCCGGTGATCCCGGCCATTGCCCCCAAGGACGAACGCCTGACGCAGATTCATTCCGCGCAATACCGCAACCCGCAGCAACTGCCCGAAGGCGCGGTGCTGGTGGTCGGGGCCGGATCTTCCGGAACGCAGATCGCCGATGAATTGCAGCGCGCCGGCAGACAGGTCTATCTCTCGGTGGGCCAGCATGACCGGCCACCGCGGGCCTATCGCAACCGGGATTTCTGCTGGTGGCTGGGGGTGCTTGGCGAGTGGGATCAAGCGGCGATGAAGCCGGGCAGGGAGCACGTGACCATCGCGGTCAGTGGCGCCCACGGCGGGCGTACCGTGGACTTTCGCGAGCTGGCCCAGCGCGGCATGAAGCTGGTGGGCGTGACCCGTTCGTTCGACAACGGCGTGGTCAGCTTTCAGCCGGACCTGGCCGAGAACCTGGCGCGGGGCGACGAAAACTACCTGGCCGTGCTTGACGCAGCCGATGCCTACATCGAACGCAACGGCCTGGACCTGCCCCTGGAGCCTGAAGCGCGCCGCGTGTTCCCGGATCCGGAATGCGTGCGCAACCCGCTGCTTGAACTGGACCTGGCCAAGGCCGGGATCACCACGATCATCTGGGCGACCGGCTTTGCCACGGACCATAGCTGGCTGAAGGTCGATGCGTTCGACGCCAAGGGCAAACCGCAGCACCAGCGCGGCGTGTCGACTGAACCCGGCATCTATTTCCTCGGCCTGCCATGGCAGTCGCGGCGCGGGTCGTCGTTTATCTGGGGCGTGTGGCACGACGCCAAATACGTGGCCGACCACATCGCCACCCAGCGCCAGTACCTGACCTATCGCGATGCAGCCGAGCGCAAGGCGCTGGAGGTTGTTCCAGTGGTGGCGTCCGTCGTCAGCGCCTGAATCTTGTCATCCGCGCTCATAGGTTAACCCCGGCGCGGCGATTATCACCTGTTCAAGGAATCTCACATGGCACAGCCGACCCATACCCGCATTCGCATGTTCAACACCAAGGAAACCTATCCCAATCAGTCGCTGGACAATGACCTTTGCCAGGCGGTTCGCGCCGGCAACACCATCTACGTGCGCGGCCAGATCGGCACCGATTTCGAGGGCAACCTGGTCGGCTTGGGTGATCCGCGTGCCCAGGCCGAGCAGGCGATGAAGAACGTCAAGCAGTTGCTGGAAGAGGCGGGCTCGGACCTGTCGCACATCGTCAAGACCACCACTTACATCATCGACCCGCGCTATCGGGAGCCGGTGTATCAGGAGATCGGCAAGTGGCTCAAGGGCGTGTTCCCGATTTCCACGGGGCTGGTGATTTCCGGGTTGGGGCAACCGCAGTGGCTGATGGAGATCGACGTGATCGCCGTGGTGCCGGATGACTGGCAACCGGCGCGCTGAGGTCTACGGGTGAGGCGTTCTCAAGATCGCTCCCGCGGGCAAGCCCGGCTGCTACGGAGTCGTGGAGGTAGGGTTCACAGCGGACCCGTAGCAGCGCGGCTTGCCGGCGGGGGCGTCCTCTAGATCGCTGCGCAAGCCGGATCGATCCATTTGTTCACGGTAGGGGCCTGCCACTGCTCAAGGGCGTCGAGCAATGCGCTGGGCTCGGCAGCGAAGATCAGCATCTCGCTGTGCTCGACCTTCATGAAACCTTCGCTGACCGAATGCGCGAGCAGGGTGCGCACCGGGGTAAAGAATTCATTGACGTTCAGGCAGCCCAAGGCTTTGCTGTGCTCGCCCAGTTGGGTCAGCGTGGCTACCTCGAACAGCTCTTCGAAAGTGCCAAGGCCTCCCGGCAGGGCGATGAAGGCGTCGGCACAGTCACTCATGCGGGCCTTGCGGCTGCGCATGTCCGGGGTGACTTCATGGCGGGTCAATCGGCTGTGCAGGTGCCCGAGTCCAAACAACCGCTCGGTGATGATACCGACCACTTCGCCGCCTTCGGCCAGTACCGTGTCGGCCATCACCCCCATCAACCCCTTGTCGGTGCCGCCGTAGACCAGGCGCAGGCCACGTCGGGCGATCTCCCGGCCCAGCGCTTGCGCCCCTTGGGCATACGCCGGGCTGAAACCGAAGTTGGAACCGGAAAATACTGCAATGCTCTTGAGGCTCATGATGATCCTTGCTCAGGGTTCGGAAGGGGTCTGTGACAGCAGCGCCAGAATGCGCTCGCCCAGTTGCTCGGCTGCAGCCTGCGATTCGATGTTGGCGAAGCCCAGCAACAGGCCTTGTGCCCTGGTGCTGGCGATGCTCCATTCACTCAGCGCCTCGGCATAAATCCCTGCCTGACGCAGGCGTTCGGCCAAGGCTATGTCGGACTGATCCCCGTTAAACCGCAAAATCAGATGCATGCCGCCGGGCTGTGCGTCGATCCGGATCTGCTCGCCCAACACGCTCTGCAGGCCTCTGGCCGTGGCCTCCCGACGCTCGGCGTAAAGCTTGCGCATGCGCAGGATATGCCGGGCGAAGTGCCCCTCGGTCAGGAAGGTGGCGACGATGGCCTGGGTCAGCTCCGGACAGTGGCCGAGAAACAGTTGACCGACCTGCTCGAAGCGTTCGACCAGTGCAGCAGGGACCACCAGATAGCCGATACGAATTCCGGGAAACAGCACCTTGCTGAAGGTTCCTGCGTACAGCACCCGTGCGTGACGGTCCAGGCTCTTGAGCGCCGGCAGCGGACGGCTGACGTAGCGGTACTCGCCATCATAGTCATCCTCGACAATCCAGGCGTCGTGCTCGCGGGCCCAGTCCAGCAGCGCCAGGCGGCGGGGCAGGGAAAGCGAAACGCACAGCGGACTCTGATGCGCGGGCGTCACCACGGCAGCCCGGGCCATGAGTGGCGCGCTCACGACCTGGGCGACGATCAGGCCGTCGCCGTCCACGGCGATCGGTACCGGCTGCATGCCCAAGTGGCCGAGCAATTGCCGGGTCGGCAGGTACCCCGGATCCTCGACGAACACTTTGTCGCCGGGTGTGAGCAACGCCTGAGCGATCAGTGTCAGGGTGTTGCGATAGCCTGCGGTCACGAATACCTGCGCCGAGGTGCAGTCGATGCCTCGGGACATATGCAGGTAACCGGCGATGGCCGTGCGCAGGGATTCCAGGCCATACGCGGTGGGGTGGGCCATGTCCTGCAAGCGGGTGGCGCGCACGCAGCGGGCGCCGATCTGCGCCCAGATCTTGCGCGGGAATGCATCCAGCGCCGGCACTGCCATCTGAAACGGGAGCAGTGGCGGCCTGTCCCGTACTGACGGGCTTTCGTAGGCAGCCCGGACCTGTTGCGATGCTTTGAGCACCTGTGAAGCCACGCCTGCGCTGACCACCGTCCCGGCCTGCCCGCGAGTCTGCAGGTAGCCTTCGGCGGTCAGCAGGGCATAGGCGGAATCGACGGTGCCCCTGGCCAGTCCCAGTTCCTTGGCCAATGCCCGGGCAGCAGGCACGCGCTCGCCGGGGCTGAGCACGCCTTCACCGATGGCGGTGCGAACGCGCCAGTAAATCTGCCGGTAGATCGGCTCCGTGGACGCAGGGTCAAGGGGCGAAAAACGCTGGGCGGACGATGTCATGGCGTACTCACAGGCGTGTCGTGGGCAGGCTGCACGGCATCCCATTGTGGGCGACCGGCACCGCTTGCGCCAATGCAGGCCAGTTTCGATCAGGCATATCGGGACGAGGCGAAGTGTGCGTGCAGTGCTTCATCGGCCTGGTTCCTGGCTTCGTCGATGGCCTGGGGTCCCATTGCGGTGCCTTGTACCGAGAAGAGTCTCAAATCGTGCAGGCCGATCATGTTCAGCACGTCGCGCAGATACGGCGTCAGGTAGTCCGGCTGTCGCGCACGTTCTCCGGAAAACCGCCCTCCGGACGCGATGGCGATGTACACGGGCCGGTCCGGCAGCAGGGCGGTCTTGCCTTGGGCGCTGATGGTGAACGTACGGCGCACCCGGGCAACGTGATCGATCCAGGCTTTCAGGGCCGATGGCAGGCTGAAGTTGTGCATCGGGGTACTGATGACCAGCACATCGGCCTGTTCCACCTCGGCGATAAGCTGGTCGGACAACGCCAGGGAACCGCCTTCTGACACATCGGCGGTGGACTGCTGGGACGTCGCGTAGCTGCCATCGACATGAGGCAGGTTCTCGCCGCCGACAAGCCGGGTTACCACCTGGGCCGACGGTTCGCGGTTCAACAGGCGCTCGATGATGTTGCGGGCCAGGCGACTGCTCTCGGACGCAGGTCCCCGGGGACTACAGCTTACGTGCAGGATGTTCATGTCTGACTCTTGATGGAGGTAAATCGGACCTACACGGTAAGCGGCCCATGCCCCAGCCAAAAGAGCCAAGAACCGACAGATCGACTGGGCCAAGTCCGGGCATCAATGGACCAGTCCGAAATGCAGATCTTGGACCTTTAGCGCTGGGCCAAGACACTCGAACATGGCGCCTCCATTCAGCCCCTTCGAGGCAATTTCATGAGCAATCGCATCAACTATTCCGCCGTGTCGCCAGACATCTACAAAGCCTTCGGCAACGTCTACGGTTCAGTGCTGCAGTGTGGGCTGGCCAAGGAACTGGTTGACCTGGTCTACTTGCGCGTATCCCAGATCAACGGCTGCGCATTCTGCATCGACATGCACTCCCGCGACCTGCTCAAGCAAGGCCTGAGCGTGGAGAAACTGGTGCTGGTGCCGATCTGGCATGACGCCGGCCAACTGTTCACCGCGCGTGAGCAGGTTGCACTGTCCTGGGCCGAAACCGTCACTCGCGTCGCCGAAACCGGCGTTCCGGATGCCGACTACCAGGCGGCGCTGGCCGAGTTCGGCGACAAGGGCCTGGCTGACCTGACCTATGCCATCGGCCTGATGAACGCCTTCAACCGCTTCGGCGTGGCTTTCCGCCCGGCACCGGCTGCGGTCAACGCCTGACACCTGGGTGATCGCACCGCCTGTGTGTGGTCACCGCACCTTCCATCGCTCGCCGGCATCGTGCCCGGCGGGTCGCCTTGCGGGTATACGAACATGGCATGGGTTTTACTGAGTCTGGCCGGGCTTCTGGAAATCGGATTTGCCCTGGCGATGAAAGCGTCTGAAGGCTTCACTCGCCTGACCCCGGCGCTGTTTACCGTGGGCGCAGGCGTTTCGAGCGTGATCATGCTGTCGATGGCTTTGCGCACGCTACCGGTGGGCACCGGCTACGCCGTCTGGACTGGCATCGGCGCGGCCGGCACCGCGATCGTCGGCATGGCCCTGCTCGGCGACAGCGCAGCTCCGTTGCGCGTGCTGTGCATCCTGCTGATTCTGGCGGGTGTTATCGGGTTGAAACTGGTGTCGGCGAGTTGATGGGGAAGGGGGGGCCGTGTTCACCGCATAACCCGTAGCAGTCCGGCTTGCCGGCGACAGCGATCTTGAGGTCGTCACGCCGGCAAGCCGGACTGCTACAGAGTCGCGCAGGTAGCGTTCACCGCAAACCCGTAGCAGCACGGCTTGCCGGCGGGGGCGTACTGGAGGTCGCCGCCCAAGCTCGATCAATACCGCTGAAATTGCGAACCGAACTCCGAGCGCACCTCGGCCACGGTTTCGGCGTTCTTCGCGTCGAAGGTCACCGATGCGGTCTGGAAGGCTTTCAGGTGATCGGCGCCATCAGCGGCGACCTGCTCCTGTGTGACCGGGGCGCTGATCTGGGCGCCCTGGTACTGCTTGAGGTGCTCTGCGCCATCGGCGGCAAACACGTTGGCGGCCAGGACAGACAGGGCGATGCTGAGAAGGATCTGACGTTTCATGGTGTGAACTCCTGCAATGGGTTTTCAAGGTTTGGTTAGCGTCGCCGTTGAAGTGGGCTGCGCTGTTCGACGTGCCTAGTAAACCGTGCAGGTGTATCGGGTCTGTGTCCGGGATCGGGCGTGAATGCGGGTGGATGTATCTCTGGAATGGCTGTACACAGAGCGATACAAAAAGCCCTGCGCACACCCCCATGGCTCCTTCAGTGGGCCTCACCCGCCTTGATCCCCACAGGCAATTTCTTGGTCAGCATCACCGCCACCATGCTGATCCCCAACGCCAGCGCGACGAAATGGAAGGCGTCGTTGTAGGCCATGATCGCGGCCTGTTGGTGGGTGATTTCGCTGAGCTTGCCCAGCGCAGCAGTTTCGTTGCCCAGGCGGTCGGTGAGTTGCGCCAGGCGTTCGGCGACCTGCGGGTTGGCCGGGGAGATGGATTCGCGCAGGTAGTCGAAGTAGGTCTTGGTCCGTGCATCGAGCAAGGTGGCCAGCAGCGCGATGCCGATGGCGCCGCCCAGGTTGCGCAGGATGTTGAACAGGCTGGAGGCCGAACCTGCGTCCTGAGGCTGGATGTAGGACGTGGCAATCAGCGAGATAGTGACCATGATCATCGGCTGGCCCAGCGCGCGGACGATCTGGATGTGGTTGAACTGCGGCCCGGCAAAGTCCGGGTTGAGCACCCCCGAGAGAAAGCTCGCTGCGCCGAACAGGCCGAACCCCAGCGTGCACAGCACCTTGGGCGGGATGATTTTCATCAATTGCGGCACCAGCGGGATCAGGAACAGCTGCGGGATCCCCATCCACATGATGACCTCGCCGATCTGCTGGGCGTTGTAGCCCTGAATCTGCGCCAGGTACAGCGGCAGCAGGTAGACCGAGCCGTACAATCCCACCCCCATGCCGACGCTGGAAATGCTCGACAGGCCGAAATTGCGATTGCCGAGGATGCCCAGGTTGATCAGCGGCCGGTCCTTGGAGAACTGGATAATCACGAAGGCGATCAGGCTGAGCAGGGCGATGCTGCCCAGGGTGACGATCAGGCTCGATTCGAGCCAGTCTTTGCGGTGGCCTTCTTCGAGAAACACCTGCAGGCAGCCCAATCCCACACCCAAGGTGACGATGCCGGCGTAGTCAGTGCTCTTGAGCAGCTCCCAGTGCGGCGCTTTCTTCTCCAGGCCGTACATCAGTCCCGCAATCATCACCAGCCCCGGTGGCACGTTGATGTAAAAGATGTACTCCCAGCCAAAGTTTTCCGTCAGCCAGCCGCCCAGGGTCGGGCCGATGGACGGGGCGAAGGTGGCGGTCATGGCGAACAGGGCCATGCCCTTGGCGCGATGATGTTCGGGCAGTTTGATGAGCGTCAGCGTGAACGCCAGCGGAATCAGCGCGCCACCGGTGAAGCCCTGCATGGAGCGGAATACGATCATGCTTTCCAGGCTCCAGGCCATGGAACACAGCAGCGACGAGGCCAGGAACCCGAGCGACACCCACACCGCCAGCCTGCGGGCCGAGAGCAACTGCACCAGCCAGGCGGTGAGCGGGATCATGATGATTTCCGCCACCAGGTAGGACGTGGAAATCCACGAGCCTTCTTCCAGGGTGGCTGACAGCGCGCCCTGAATATCCTTGAGCGAGGAGTTGGTGATCTGGATGTCGAGCACCGCCATGAAGGCGCCGAGCATCACGCTCATCACCGCGATCCAGTCGCGCCGGGTCGGTTCGCCGACCGGGCGGATCAGCTCGTCACCGGCCACTGTCGGCCTCGTGCGCAGGCTTGATGTCCACCGCGACGGTCACCGACATGCCGGGGCGAATCTTGCCGTGCAGCGGGTTGTCCGGCGCAAAGGTGAGCTTGACCGGTATGCGTTGCACGACCTTGGTGAAGTTGCCGGTGGCGTTGTCCGGCGGCAGCAGGCTGAACTGCGCACCGGAGGCTGCGAACAGGCTGTCGACCCGGCCCTGGATCGGCGTGCTGGGGAAGCTGTCGAAGGTCAGCTCGGCGCGCTGGCCGATCTGCATGTGTTCGATCTGGGTTTCCTTGAAGTTGGCCTGCACCCAGATGTCCTCGTCGGGCACGATGGACAGCAGGTAGGCGCCGCCCTGCACGTACTGGCCGTTGCGCGCGGCGCGCTGGCCGATCATGCCGCTGATGGGCGAGTGGATTTCAGTGCGACGGGAATTGATTTCAGCCTGGGCGAGATCGGCGCGGGCGCTGGCGATCTGTGCGTCCAGGCGCTTGATCTCGGCGCTCAGGGCCATCACTTGCTGGCGCTGCCCCTGGGCATCGGCCTGGGCCTTGCTGACCTGAGAACGGGCGACGCTGCTGTCGGCGGTCATGGTGGTGACCTGTGCTTCCGACACAAAGCCCGGCTTGCGCAGCTTTTGCAGGCGCGCCAGGTCAAGTTGCGTGCGCCCCAGGGTGGCCTGGTTGGCCTGCACCTGCGCGTCACTGGCGGCGATCAGGCTCGATTGCTGGGTCAGCTTGCTTTGTGCCTGCACCCGCTCGGCTTCACGGGTCGCGAGGGTGGCCTGGGCCCGTTCGACGGCCAGGCGGAAATCGTCCGGCTCCAGGCGCACCAGCAACTGGCCCTTGTCCACGTGCTGGTTGTCCTGCACCAGCACCTCGCTGACACGCGCCCCCAACTGGCTGGAAATCCGCGTGATCTCGCCCTGCACGTAGGCGTTGTCAGTGGTTTCGACGAACCGCCCCTTGAAATACCACTGGGCGAAAAAGGCGAGGGCGATCAGCAGGACCACCACGAGAAAGATGAACAGGCGGCGTTTGAGTTGGGCAGGCATGGTCGATCCGTCGAAGGCGGCAGGCAGGGAGCCAAAAGATGGATCATCAACGGGACGAGAGTTACCGGCAAGCGGCATTCACGCCGTTAATGGCTGGTAATCCGCTTCTCTCTGCCCTAGTAGTGGCCACTGACCGATGCACAGTCAGCGATAAGTTAAACATCCGTGTCACCCAGCCGCTTATTGAACTTTTGATCGCTGTAGCGCGGTTCAATGTTGTTAGAGTATTTCGCGATTAAAAAAGATTTCTAATTGCTAGAGGGTGATGAAACTCATCGTTTGCGTGTTGAAAACATGGGCTGACTGTCATTTCTGACAGTTGTGGTGCTGAACTAAGTGGGTGTAGTGTCTGGTTGGGTTAAATGGAATTTTCCGGAGCGATCAAATGACCAGATATCATATTGTGTTCTTGTTGTTGTTATTGGCAGGATGCGCAACTTCACCTGAGCCGTCATTGAATCAGGCGCCCGAAGTAAACAATGGGCCACAAGTGCTTGCCGATTTACGCCGCCTGTACGCAAGCGCCCCGGTCAATTGCGGATCAGACACACGGCCCGGCTTTCTGTGCAGCGGCATCATCATGCGGGATGCGGATTATTCAACCAGCTTTCACGCCTGGGATCCCAGCCCCACGCAAATTTCAAAAGGCGGCGTGTCATTTATCTATATCCGAAAAGACTCGAAGTTTCTGATGTATCCCGGCTTCACCAAAGGCTACATGATATACCCGGAGTTTGAACGGCCTACCAATAAGATGCCCTTGATGATTGAATGTCTGTTCCCCATGGACGGAGCAACCGATGTCAGAAAAGATCATGGTTGTGGGCGGTCTCCGAACTATGCAGACAGTGACCGCTGCCACAGATTGCAACCTGCGGTGAGCACTGCGCCTCAATGGGTCGCTCATTACTTAAAAGGCGGCGTCACTGACAGGTACCGTCACCAGTGTGCGTTCAGTGTGCCCGACAGCGCCAATCAGCATGCCGGACCCACCTTCAACACGGCATTGGCGTCAATGGCGCTATTGAACAGCCAACACCAGAATCAGTCATTCAACACCTGGAACGAGATGATGCTCAGAGTATGGGGGGCAGGCCTTGGCCACTCGCTTCCGATCAAGGCCTTCTGGTATCGCACCAACGGTCTGACCAATGGACTGGCGGACGGCCAACGTATTCAGCACGACTTTCTGTGTTCCGCGACGGGAGGGGGCGTACTGCTTCCTCTGATCAAAGTGCTGCCGCCGCGCACGCCCAGTGAGGATTTCCTTTTTGAGTACAACCAGGCCGATCAATCGACAGCACCGTGCAGGTAAAACCACGCGAACCGGCTAGAGTGCCAAGGGGTGGCCTGCTACCATCCGCCCCTTGATCCATTCTGCTCGAGATTTTTCATGACCACCGTTCGTACCCGCATCGCGCCATCGCCTACCGGCGACCCCCACGTTGGCACGGCTTACATCGCGCTCTTCAACTATTGCTTCGCCAAGCAGCACGGCGGCGAATTCATCCTGCGCATTGAAGACACCGACCAGCTGCGCTCGACCCGCGAGTCCGAACAACAGATTTTCGACGCCCTGCGCTGGCTCGGTATCGAGTGGAGCGAAGGCCCGGACGTAGGCGGCCCCCACGGTCCGTACCGTCAGAGCGAACGCGGCGACATCTACAAGAAATACACCCAGCAACTGGTCGATGCCGGTCACGCCTTCCCGTGCTTCTGCACCGCCGAAGAACTGGACCAGATGCGCGCCGAACAGATGGCCCGTGGCGAAACCCCACGCTACGACGGCCGCGCGCTGCTGCTGTCCAAGGAAGAAGTCGAGCGCCGCCTGTCCGCTGGCGAGCCCCATGTGATCCGCATGAAGGTGCCGAGCGAAGGCGTGTGCGTGGTGCCGGACATCCTGCGTGGCGAAGTCGAAATCCCCTGGGACCGCATGGACATGCAGGTCCTGATGAAGACCGACGGCCTGCCGACCTACTTCCTGGCCAACGTCGTCGATGACCACCTGATGGGCATCACCCACGTGCTGCGCGGCGAGGAATGGCTGCCGTCGGCGCCCAAGCTGATCCTGCTCTACGAATACTTCGGCTGGGAAAAGCCGGCACTGTGCTACATGCCGCTGCTGCGTAACCCGGACAAGAGCAAACTGTCCAAGCGCAAGAACCCGACCTCGGTGACCTTCTACGAGCGCATGGGCTTCATGCCCGAGGCGATGCTCAACTACCTGGGCCGCATGGGCTGGTCGATGCCGGACGAGCGCGAGAAGTTCTCGCTGCAGGAAATGGTCGACAACTTCGACCTGAACCGCGTCTCCCTGGGCGGCCCGATCTTCGACATCGAGAAACTGTCCTGGCTCAACGGCCAGTGGCTGCGCGAGCTGCCGGTTCAGGAGTTTGCCGCGCGCGTGCAGAAGTGGGCGTTCAACAGCGACTACATGATGAAGATCGCGCCCCACGTGCAGGGCCGTGTCGAAACCTTCAGCCAGGTAGCGCCGCTGGGCGGCTTCTTCTTTGCCGGTGGCGTGACGCCGGACGTGAAGCTGTTCGAGCACAAGAAGCTGTCGCCCGAGCAGGTGCGTCAGGTGATGCAGTTGATCCTGTGGAAGCTCGAATCCCTGCGTCAGTGGGAGAAGGACCGCATCATGGGCTGCATCCAGGCGGTGGTCGATCACCTGGAGCTGAAACTCCGCGACGCCATGCCGCTGATGTTCGCCGCGATTACAGGGCAAGCCAACTCCGTGTCGGTCACCGACGCGATGGAAATCCTCGGCCCGGACCTGACGCGCTACCGTCTGCGCCAGGCCCTGGACCTGCTGGGCGGCGTGTCCAAGAAAGAAAACAAGGAATGGGAAAAGCTGCTCGGCGCCATTGCCTGAGTGGTGAGCGCCCCTGTTGCCTCGCAGCCGTGCGCTGCGACAGGGGCGGCAACCCCCTGCTTTTCTTGGGGAAAGCCGGGGGAGGGCGGTAAGTGATTGTTATCCCGGAAATTTTTTTTGAAATTTGTTTAAAAAAAGTTTGACAGGTACCCGGGTCGCACTTAATATGCGCCCCGTCCACACGGCAACACGGAAAACACAGCGGCAACGCAGCGTGATCCGAGAGTGTAATGTGGGGCTATAGCTCAGCTGGGAGAGCGCCTGCATGGCATGCAGGAGGTCAGCGGTTCGATCCCGCTTAGCTCCACCAAATTAGAAGCTTCAAGGTTGGCTACACTGCCTTGAAGTTTGTACCGCGAATCGGAACCAGCGCCGATAGGGTACACAAGGGTTACGTCCCCTTCGTCTAGTGGCCTAGGACACCGCCCTTTCACGGCGGTAACAGGGGTTCGAGTCCCCTAGGGGACGCCACGTTTCACCGAGTGATGCCGCAAGGTTGATCTCCGCCGCGAGGCGCTAAATCTGGGGCTATAGCTCAGCTGGGAGAGCGCCTGCATGGCATGCAGGAGGTCAGCGGTTCGATCCCGCTTAGCTCCACCAATTTCGCCAGGGTTCGTTGTGTTGTTTGAACGAACCTGACAGAAGGTTTTGCGTCCCCTTCGTCTAGTGGCCTAGGACACCGCCCTTTCACGGCGGTAACAGGGGTTCGAGTCCCCTAGGGGACGCCACGATTACTCGCTCTGCGAGACCAAGGGTCATTCGATTATTGAATGGCCCTTTTGTTTTTCTGGGGTTTTAATTTCCCTGTCTCCCCCGATCCCGGGTCGTGGTGCACCTCCCTCTTGCCTTCCCCCATGATGCAGATAATATTACTGCCATCATCCGGGAGGCGGACATGAACGACAAAAAAGCACAAACCCGCGAACGTATCCTCGGTGCTGCCAGTGCGGCGCTGATCGCTCGCGGTCCGGTCGAGCCCAGCGTCAACGAAATCATGGGCGCGGCAGGGCTCACGGTCGGTGGCTTCTATGCCCATTTCGACAGCAAAGAAGCCTTGATGCTTGAGGCTTTCAATCAATTGCTCAGCGAGCGGCGCCAGATGGTCGCCACCATCGACGACCAGCTTCCGGGCGATGAACGCCGGGCCTTGCTCGCTGCCTTCTACCTCTCGCGCAAACACCGCGACGCCGAAGACCACGCCTGCCCGCTGCCGACGGCGATAGGGGAGATGGCGCGGCTGTCGGATGATTTTCGCGACGCCTTGGCCGAGCACATTGAACTGATGGTCGCGCAACTGGCCGCAAGCCCCGAAGAAACCGACAAGACCCTGGCCGATATCGCCCTGATGCTGGGCGGCCTGGCGCTGGCCCGTGCGCTGGGGCCGTGCGAAATGTCCGACCGGGTGCTGCGAGCGGCCAAGTCGGCCGTGCAGTAAGGCGTTAGCGACAGATCCGGGCCATCCACCAGCGCTTTTCGTTACACTGTCCGCCGAATCAATTCTTGAGGACAGGAGCGAGCATGGTCTGGGATCTGGCAACGCCATTCGTCATCGATCTGCAAGTGAGCGACGACGACATCGACGGATTGGGGCACGCCAACAATGCGGTGTACGTGACCTGGCTTGAGCGCTGCGCCTGGCGCCACTCGCAGCAGCTGGGCCTGGACCTGACCGAATATCGACGCCTGGACCGCGCCATGGCCGTGGTACGCCATGAAATCGACTACCTGGCCAGCGCCTATCTGGAAGATGAGCTGCAACTGGCCACCTGGATCGTCGATTGGGACCAGAAGCTCAAGATGACCCGTCGTTTCCAGCTCCGGCGGCCAAGCGACGGCGTGACGCTGCTGCGCGCGCAAACCACCTTTGTCTGCATCGAACTGTCCACCGGCAAGCCCAAGCGCATGCCGACCGAGTTCATCGAGGGCTATGCCCCTGCGCTGCAGATGGCCGTTTCCTGACGCCCGGCGCGTCGAGATCGTTTCCAATCGACGCGCCACTGCGTAAACTGCCGGACTTTTTTCGAGTGTGACCCATGCAAATTGCCCTGGCGCCGATGGAAGGCCTGGTCGACGACATTCTGCGCGATGTGCTGACTCAAGTAGGCGGCATCGACTGGTGCGTGACGGAATTCATCCGCGTCACCGAGCGGCTGTTGCCTGAGCACTACTTCCACAAGTTCGCCTCCGAATTGCTCACCGGCGCGAAAACCCGCGCCGGCGTGCCGCTGCGCGTTCAGTTGCTGGGTTCTGATCCTGTGTGCCTGGCGGAGAACGCGGCCCTTGCCGCCGAGCTGGGGGCGCCGGTCATCGACTTGAACTTCGGCTGCCCGGCCAAGACGGTGAACAAGTCCCGGGGTGGCGCGGTTCTGCTCAAAGAGCCGGAGCTGCTGCACTCGATCCTCAGCCATGTGCGCCGCGCCGTGCCTGCGCACATTCCGGTCACCGCGAAGATGCGCCTGGGCTACGACAGTACCGAACCTGCCCTGGACTGCGCCCGTGCCCTGGAAGCCGGCGGCGCCGAGCACATCGTGGTGCACGCCCGCACCAAGGTCGATGGCTACAAGCCGCCGGCGCATTGGGAATGGATCGGCAAGATCCAGGACGTGGTAAAGATCCCGATCATCGCCAATGGCGAGATCTGGACCGTGGACGACTGGCGCCGCTGCCGCGAGATCTGCGGTGCGCGGGACATCATGATCGGTCGCGGACTGGTGGCGCGCCCTGATCTGGGCCGGCAGATCGCGGCGGCCGAGGCGGGGCGTGAAGTCGTCGAGATGACCTGGCAGGAGCTGCAACCGCTGCTGCGGCATTTCTGGCTGCAGGCCATGGCCAAGATGACCCGCGTCCAGGCGCCGGGCCGGCTCAAGCAGTGGGTGGTGTTGCTGACCAAGAGTTACCCCGAAGCCACGGTGCTGTTCGATTCGCTGCGCCGGGAGACCGATTGCGAGCGCATCAGCCAGATGCTCGGCGTTACGCAGCCTGAGGCGGCCTGAGAAAATTTTTCATAGCGACTCTTGAAACAGAAGTGACCGTCCTTATCTAGGGATTACGCGATGCCGAAGTCGGGTCGCGGATACAAACACTTGCTGATTATTCAGGAGATTCACATGACTACCGCATTTTCCCTGGCTCCACTGTTCCGCTCTTCCGTGGGCTTCGACCGTTTCAACGACCTGTTCGAATCGGCCGCCCGTAACGAGTCGGCCAGCAGCTACCCTCCCTACAACGTCGAGAAACACGCAGATGACCAATACCGCATCGTCATCGCGGCTGCGGGTTTCCAGGAAGAAGACCTCGAGTTGCAGGTCGAGAAGGGCGTGCTGACCGTCACCGGCAGCAAGCGTGACAAGGCCGCCGAAGGCGTTACCTTCCTGCACCAGGGCATCGCCCAGCGCGCGTTCAAGCTGTCGTTCCGCCTGGCCGACCACATCGAAGTGCAAAACGCAGCGCTGGCCAACGGCCTGCTGAACATCGACCTGCTGCGCCTGGTGCCTGAAGAGGCCAAGCCAAAGCGCATCCAGATCAACGGCCAGAAAACCCTGGCGCATTGATTTCAGGTTGATACGAAAAAAGGCACCCTGCGGGGTGCCTTTTTTGTGCCTGCCCACTACCGACTGTAGGAGCGCGCTTGCCCGCGACCGCGGTGTGTCAGACGACAGATGCGTCACAGACACACCGCGGCCGCGGGCAAGCGCGCTCCTACAGGGGGTGTTTTCCACGCGACAACAACAACCCTTCAAACCCCGTCACGCTCAGGGGTTCGCTGAACAGAAACCCCTGATACAGATGGCAATCAAGCTGGGTCAGGAAATCCAGTTGCTCCTGTTGCTCCACTCCTTCGGCGATGATGGACAGGTTCAGGCTGGCGGCCATGGCGACGATGGCGCGCACGATCTCGGCGTCGTTGGGGTCGGTGGTGGCGTCGCGCACGAAGGACTGGTCGATTTTCAGCGCATCCACCGGTAGCCGCTTGAGGTAGGTCAGCGACGAGTAGCCGGTGCCGAAGTCGTCCATGGCGAAACTGACCCCCAGTTCCTTGAGCTGCAGCATCTTGGCGATGGTGTCGTCCAGATTCTGGATGACGATGCCTTCGGTGATCTCCAGCTTTAGCATGTCGCGGGGCAGTTCGCAGGTGCGCAGGCAGTTCTCGACGCGCTCGACGAAGTCGATCTGACGAAACTGCCTGGGGCTGATGTTCACGCACAGGTTGAAGTCATGGCCGTCGATCAGCCCCTTGCGGATCAGTTCGCCGCCGGTCTTGCAGGCCTCTTCCAGAATCCAGTTGCCGACCTCGAGGATCATGCCGCTTTCTTCCATGACCTTGATGAACTGGTTCGGCGGCAGGTTGCCCAGCACCGGATGCTGCCAGCGCAGCAGGGCTTCGGCGCCGACAATGCGGTTGCCGCGGGTGTCCACCTGGGGCTGGTAACTGAGGCTGAATTCGCCCCGGGCCTGGGCCTGACGCAGTTCGTTTTCCAGGCGCAGCCGGTCGCTGGCGGCCTTTTGCATGGTGTCGTGGAACATCTGCGTGGCGTTGCGCCCGGCATCCTTGGCGCGGTACAGCGCGATGTCGGCGCGCTTGAGCAGGTCGGCCGGGGTCGAGCCATGATCGGGAATCAGCGCCACGCCAATACTGGGCGTGACCTGCAACCGGTGCCCATCGAGAAACATGGGTTCGGCGAGCAGCTCGCGTAAGGTGTCGGCCAGACGCGCCACCTGATCGATCACCTCGTCGCGGGTGCCTTCCAGGCCGCTGATGAGCACCACGAACTCATCGCCGCCCAGCCGCGCGACGGTGTCTTCCATGCGCACGCTGGCCTCCAGGCGCGCGGTGATGATTTTCAGCACGCTGTCGCCCACCGGATGGCCGAGGGAGTCGTTGATGTGCTTGAAGTGATCCAGATCCAGAAACAGCAGGGCGCCGCGCAAGTCGTGGCGCTTGAGCAGGGCGATCTGCTGGCTCAGGCGGTCCATCAGCAGGGCGCGGTTGGGCAGGTTGGTCAGGGGGTCGTGGTAGGCCAGGTGCTGGATCTGCGCCTGGGCGTTCTTCAACTGACTGATGTCCCGCGCGGTAATCAGCAGGCAGGCGGTGTCGTTGAGCTCCAGCGGGTCGATGGACACGTCAACGGTGATGAGCTCGCCATTCTTGTTGCGCCCCAACAGCTCGCGGTTGCGCACCCGGCCATAGTCCTGGACTTCCTGAATCAACCGTTCGCGCTGGGTGATGTCGGCCATGATGACGAATTCGAACACCGTGTGGCCGATCACGTCGCTGGCGCTGTAGCCCGACAGCCGGGAGAAGCCGTCGTTGACCTCGATGTAACGCCCCGTGGCTTTCTCGGTGATGATGATGGCGTCCGGGCTTGAGTGAAAGGCCCGGGCGAATTTCTCCTCGCTGGCCTTCAGGGCCTGCTGCGCACGCTTGTGTTCGGTGGTGTCGATGAAAGTGCTGAGCAGGTACAGGCCGTCGCTCAGCTCGATCTTCTGGGTATACAGGGTGCAGTCATGGGCGCTGCCCTGGCGCCCCTGCCACTGGGTTTCCAGATTGGCCGGCAGCGGCGAGGCAAAGGTCTTGTCCAGCGCCAGCTGGCGTTGTGCAGGTTCCAGCCACAGGCCGATGTCGAGGGTGGTGCGGCCCACGCAGTCCTTGAGCGGCCAGCCAAAGGTCGTTTCGAAATGCCTGTTCGCATTGCAGATCAGCCCGTCTTCGAAGCGGGTCAGTAACACGACGTTGGGGCTGAGGTTGAAAAGAGTGGCGAAGTGTTTCTCCGACTCTTTTGCGGTCAGGGCCAGGCCGGTCAATTGAAACATCGAGTTGTCTGCGGTTGTGGGCATGTGATCACGAGCCTTGAAGGCATAAAGCCGGTAAGTCGATCAGTGAGCTTCACCGCTCAGGACATTCGCCTGGGCATCCAGCAGCGCCATGAACGCCTTTGCCGCGTTCGACAGCGTGCGTTCCGTGTGGACAATGTAGCCTAGCTCGCGGCGCAGCTGTATGCCCGGCAACGGAATACGTGCAACTTGTTCGTCCAGCATGGTTCTGGGCAGCACACTCCATGCCAGGCCGATGGATACCATCATCTTGATGGTTTCCATGTAGTTGGTGCTCATTGCGATATTGGGCTTGATCCCCTGGGCTTCGCACAGGCCACTGACGATGTGATGGGTGAAGGTGTTGCCGCCGGGAAACACCGCCGGATAGCCCGCGACATCGGCCAGGCTGACGTTTTCGATGTTGGCTAGCGGGTGCTCGGGGGCGGCCACGAATTCGAGCAGGTCGTCCCAGACCGCCACCGCCTTGACCGATGAGTGGGGCTGGGGTGCGAGGGTGATGACCGCAAGCTCGGCGCGGCCGTGGAGGATCTCGTCGTAGGCGACTTCCGAATCGAGAAACTCGATATCCAGCGCGACATTGGGGTAGGTGCGGGTGAATGTCCTCAATAGTGGGGGCAGGCGGTGCAGGCCGATGTGATGGCTGGTGGCCAGGCTCAGGCGCCCGGTGACCTCGCCGGTGAGGTTGGTCAGCGCCCGGCGGGTGTCGTCCAGCACGTTCAGAATCTGGTAGGCCCTGGGCAGCAGCGCCCGGCCGGCCTCGGTCAGGTTGATCTCGCGGCCCAGCCGGTCGAACAGGCGCACATTCAATTGTTGCTCAAGCCCTGCGATACGCTTGCTGATGGCCGGTTGGGTCAGGTGCAGGCGCTCGCCCGCTGCAGAGAAGCTGCCGGTCTCAGCGATGGCAATAAAGGCGTTGAGGTTGGCCAGGTCCATCTCGAATTCCTGTTGGTTATCCAAAGCATGAAAATTATGAATTTGAGTTATTTAAGCATATTCCATAGCATCTCCCTCACAAGCCAAGGGGTTTTTAAGAGATGTCATCGAGATGTCCGACCCAAGGCACAGAAACACGCTGATGAGGAAACCGTCTGATGGCTGGCAAAACGCTCTACGACAAGCTCTGGGATTCGCATTTGGTCAAACAGCGCGACGATGGCTCGGCGCTGATCTACATCGACCGTCATATCATCCATGAAGTGACTTCGCCGCAAGCGTTTGAAGGCCTGCGTCTGGCCGGTCGCAAACCTTGGCGCATCGACGCCAACATCGCGACCCCGGACCACAACGTACCGACCACCCCTGAGCGCAAGGGCGGCATCGAAGCCATTGCCGACCAGGTGTCGCGCCTGCAGGTCCAGACCCTGGACGACAACTGCGACGAGTACGGCATCACCGAATTCAAGATGAACGACACCCGTCAGGGCATCGTTCACGTGATCGGCCCGGAGCAGGGCGCCACCTTGCCGGGCATGACCGTGGTCTGCGGTGACTCCCACACCTCGACCCACGGCGCATTCGGCGCTCTGGCTCACGGTATCGGCACCTCCGAGGTCGAGCACGTGCTCGCCACCCAGTGCCTGGTCGCCAAGAAAATGAAAAACATGCAGGTGAAGGTCGAAGGCAAACTGCCGTTCGGCGTGACCGCCAAGGACATCGTCCTGGCCATCATCGGCAAGATCGGCACCGCCGGCGGCAACGGCCACGCCATCGAATTCGCCGGCAGTGCGATCCGCGACTTGTCCGTCGAAGGCCGCATGACCATCTGCAATATGTCCATCGAGGCAGGCGCCCGCGTCGGCCTGGTGGCCACCGATGAAAAGACCATTGCCTACGTCAAGGGCCGCCCGTTCGCACCGACTGCCGAGCAGTGGGATGCAGCGGTCGAAGCCTGGAAAGACCTGGTGTCCGACGACGACGCGGTGTTCGACACCGTGGTCGAGCTCGACGCTGCGCAGATCAAGCCGCAAGTGAGCTGGGGCACGTCGCCTGAAATGGTTCTGGCTGTGGATCAGAACGTGCCGGATCCTGCGAAGGAAACCGACCTGGTCAAGCGTGGCTCCATAGAGCGCGCCCTGAAGTACATGGGGCTGAGCGCCAATCAGGCGATCACCGACATCCAGCTCGATCGCGTATTCATCGGTTCCTGCACCAACTCGCGGATCGAAGACTTGCGCGCCGCCGCAGATATCGCCAAGGGCCGCAAGGTGGCTTCGACCATCAAGCAGGCGATCGTGGTGCCGGGCTCGGGCCTGGTCAAGGAACAGGCCGAGAAGGAAGGCCTGGACAAGATCTTCATCGAAGCCGGTTTCGAATGGCGTGAGCCAGGCTGCTCGATGTGCCTGGCGATGAACCCGGACCGCCTGGAGAGTGGCGAGCATTGCGCATCCACCTCCAACCGCAACTTCGAAGGCCGTCAGGGCGCCGGTGGTCGTACCCACCTGGTGAGCCCGGCGATGGCTGCGGCGGCAGCGATCAACGGTCGTTTCGTCGATGTTCGCACCATGAGCCAGCACTAAGGAGCCCAGCATGAAGCCATTTACCCAACACACCGGCCTGGTCGCTCCGCTGGATCGTGCCAACGTCGACACCGACCAGATCATTCCCAAGCAGTTTCTGAAGTCGATCAAGCGCACCGGTTTCGGTCCGAACCTGTTCGACGAGTGGCGTTACCTGGACGTGGGCCAGCCGTATCAGGACAACTCCAAGCGTCCGCTGAACAAGGAGTTCGTGCTCAACCACGAGCGCTATCAGGGCGCCAGTGTGCTGCTGGCCCGTGAGAACTTCGGCTGCGGTTCGAGCCGCGAGCACGCGCCGTGGGCGCTGGAAGAGTACGGTTTCCGCAGCATCATCGCGCCGAGCTACGCCGACATCTTCTTCAACAACAGCTTCAAGAACGGCCTGTTGCCGATCATTCTGAGCGAAAGCGAGGTTGACGAGCTGTTCAAGGCGGTCGAGGCGAAGGAAGGCTACCAGCTGAAGATCGACCTGCAGGCGCAGACAGTCACCGGCGAAGATGGCAAGGTGTACAGCTTCGAAGTCGACGCGTTCCGCAAGCACTGCCTGCTCAACGGCCTGGACGACATCGGCCTGACCCTGGTGGACGGCGACGCGATTGCAGAGTTCGAGGGCAAGCACCGCGCAGCACAACCCTGGCTCTTCCGCTGACGAGCAGCTTCAAGCTTTAAGCTACAAGCGGCAAGTTGTCCGTGGCGCGGCTGCTTTTTCTTGCAGCTTGCAGCTCGAAGCTTGCCGCTCCCGAGTCGGCTCCGTATATGGGGCCGACAGCAATTTTGAAACGAGGGTTTTATGAGCAAGCAGATTCTGATTCTCCCTGGTGACGGCATTGGTCCGGAAATCATGGCTGAGGCGGTCAAGGTGCTGGAACTGGCCAATGACAAGTACCAGTTGGGTTTCGAATTGAGCCACGACGTTATCGGCGGCGCTGCCATCGACAAGCATGGCGTGCCGCTGGCCGACGAGACCCTGGAGCGTGCCCGCGCTGCCGACGCCGTGCTGCTGGGCGCGGTGGGCGGCCCGAAATGGGACACCATCGAGCGTGACATCCGCCCAGAGCGCGGCCTGCTGAAGATTCGTTCGCAACTGGGCCTGTTCGCCAACCTGCGTCCGGCCATCCTGTACCCGCAACTGGCCGAGGCGTCGAGCCTGAAGCCGGAAATCGTTTCGGGCCTGGACATTCTCATCGTCCGTGAGCTGACCGGCGGTATCTACTTCGGCGCGCCACGTGGCACCCGCGAGCTGGAAAACGGCGAGCGCCAGGCTTTCGACACCCTGCCGTACAGCGAAAGCGAAATCCGCCGCATCGCCCGTGTCGGTTTCGACATGGCCCGCGTGCGTGGCAAGAAGCTGTGCTCGGTGGACAAGGCCAACGTCCTGGCTTCCAGCCAGCTGTGGCGTGAAGTGGTCGAGCAGGTCGCCAAGGACTACCCGGACGTCGAACTGAGCCACATGTACGTCGACAACGCCGCCATGCAGCTGGTCCGCGCGCCGAAGCAATTCGACGTGATGGTCACCGACAACATGTTCGGCGACATCCTGTCGGACGAAGCTTCGATGCTGACCGGTTCCATCGGTATGCTGCCATCGGCCTCGCTGGATTCGAACAACAAGGGCATGTACGAGCCTTGCCACGGTTCGGCGCCGGACATCGCGGGCAAGGGCATCGCCAACCCGCTGGCGACCATCCTCTCGGTATCGATGATGCTGCGTTACAGCTTCAATCAGCACAGCGCCGCAGACGCCATCGAGAAGGCCGTCAGCCTGGTTCTTGACCAGGGCCTGCGCACCGGTGACATCTGGTCCGAAGGCAATGCCAAAGTCGGTACGCAGGAAATGGGTGACGCCGTAGTCGCCGCGCTGCGCAATCTGTAATATCTCGGGCCCACTGCTGCAATGTCGAGCTTCGGCTCCGTGCAAGAAGGGGCCCCACTTTTAACTAAGGTGTAGTTGCGATGAAACGTGTAGGTCTGGTCGGTTGGCGCGGTATGGTTGGTTCCGTGCTCATGCAGCGCATGCTGGAAGAGCAGGATTTCGATCTCATTGAGCCGGTTTTTTTCACCACCTCCAACGTCGGCGGCCAAGGCCCGTCGGTGGGCAAGGACATTGCGCCGCTCAAGGATGCCTACAGCATCGATGAGCTCAAGACCCTTGACGTGGTACTGACCTGCCAGGGCGGCGACTACACCAATGAGGTGTTCCCCAAGCTGCGTGAAGCGGGCTGGCAGGGTTACTGGATCGACGCGGCTTCTTCCCTGCGCATGCAGGACGACGCGGTCATCATCCTCGATCCGGTCAACCGCAAGGTCATCGACCAGCAACTGGACACCGGTACCCGGAACTTCATCGGCGGTAACTGCACCGTCAGCCTGATGCTGATGGGCCTGGGCGGCCTGTTCGAAGCCGGTCTGGTCGAGTGGATGAACGTCATGACCTACCAGGCGGCATCCGGTGCCGGTGCGCAGAACATGCGTGAACTGATCAAGCAGATGGGCGCGATCAATGCGTCGGTGGCCGACGATCTGGCCAACCCGGCCAGCGCCATCCTGGACATCGACCGCAAGGTGGCCGAAGCCATGCGCGGCGACAGCTTCCCGACCGAAAACTTCGGCGTGCCGCTGGCCGGCAGCCTGATCCCGTGGATCGACAAGGAACTGCCGAACGGCCAGAGCCGCGAAGAGTGGAAAGGCCAGGCGGAAACCAACAAGATCCTGGGCCGCTTCAAGAGCCCGATCCCGGTGGACGGCATCTGCGTGCGCATCGGCGCCATGCGTTGCCACAGCCAGGCGCTGACCATCAAGCTGAACAAAGACGTGCCGATCACTGACATCGAAGGGCTGATCAGCCAGCACAACCCGTGGGTCAAGCTGGTGCCGAACACCCGTGAAGCCAGCATCCAGGAACTGAGCCCGACCTCGGTGACCGGCACGCTGAATATTCCGGTGGGTCGTCTGCGCAAGCTGAACATGGGTTCGCAGTACCTGGGCGCGTTCACCGTGGGTGACCAGCTGCTGTGGGGCGCGGCCGAACCGCTGCGCCGCATGCTGCGTATCCTGCTGGAGCGTTGATTCGCAAGGTTTGATGCCTAAACAGAAAAACCGCCCTCAGGGGCGGTTTTTTGTTTTCACGCCTCCACTCCGGCGCCACTCGGGGGCATGCCATGATGGGCCATCCATGCCCAGGACTGGTACGGATGTAGTCACCTCAACCCTGTAGTAGCGCGCTTGCCGCGATAGCGTCCACAAGATCACCGGCGCCGGCAAGCCGGACTGCTACGGATGACTTGTACTGGTCTTGTAGGAGCGCGCTTGCCCGCGATAGCGTCCACAAGATCGCCGACGCCGGCAAGCCGGACTGCTACGGATGTGCCTGACCTCACCCCTGTAGGAGTGAGCTTGCTCGCGATGACGCCTTTGAGATCGCTCCCGCCGGCAAGCCGTGCTGCTACGGGACGGTGTACAACCACGGCTTTTGATTTTGATCTTCGTGCGCGATGGTCCAGTCGACACAGGACGCGACGTTAAGGCGCCAGGCCGAGCGCAGGTGTCGTGCAGGGGGATGAGCGGCAGGGATGCCGCTAGCCGTGCTGGCCATGGACGGCGCTCAGATGGACGGGATGGCGTGCCCCCGGAACGGCGCCGGAGTCGAGGGAAGTCCGAAGGACCCCAGCCTGTCGCAGGGCTTTTTTGGTTACTTTTTCAGCTCTTGGAAAAAGTGACCCGCCGTAAGGGCGGAAGCCACCCTTCGCACCTCAGACACTACCGGATATACACCCGACAGCAGCGTCACCCAACAACGCGGAGCGTCTAGAGCAATGTTCCCACGCGGAGCGTGGGAACCAGCACCGGACCTGCAGCTACAGTTCCTTACTTGGCACCACTCCCACCACCCGAACCCGAGCTACCACCTGCACCACCGCCACTACCACCCATCCCGTTGCCATTACTCATCCCGCCACCCTGGCTGGTGCTGCCATTAGTGCCGTTATTCCCGCCCATGCCCTTGGTCCCAGGCGTGGAAGTCTTCGGTGAAGTCGTCGAGCCGTCAGTGTTCTGCCCCATGCTCGAACTCCCGGTACGCGGACTGTTGTTGTCCACCGGATCAGTAGGGCCGGTTGAGCCTGCGAATGCAGAACCCGCCGCAACACTCAGCAGGCCGGCAAGGGTCAAGGCAGTCAGTTTTTTGGTGATCATGATGTGAATCCCTTTTTGGTCATGGATACACATTGGTCTAACGTTCCCGCCCAGACGTGCAGTCATACCGACAGACGGTCAGCTCACGCCGTGAAGCGGTACGCCTTGGGCACATGACGCTCGATGAACGCCTGGGTGTGCTCCAGAAACGCCGTATGCAGCTTGGACACCGGACCGTGAACCGGCAGCAGCATCGCGAAATCCATCTCGATGGCAGGCTCGAACGGCTTGAACACGATACCGCTGCCACGATAATTCACGGCGCTCAGGGCATCGACCAGGGCAACCCCGAGCCCATGCTCGACGAATTCGCACATCGGCTGCGACAACTGGGTTTCCAGACGCAGTTCGCGCTCGACGCCATGGGCGGCGAAGATCGTGTCGATCTGCTGGCGCGAGCCGATGGAGTGGGGATAGGAGATGAACGCCTCGCCGCGCAGGTCTTCGGGCACGATCACCGGCTTCTCGCACAGCGAGTGGGAAGCAGGCAGGGCGCACAGCATGCGGGTGGCGATCAACTGTTCCGAGCGCGGGTTGGGGTAGGTGTTGGGCAGCACGATGATGCCCAGGTCGCAGCGCTGGCCGACCATCAGCTCGATCACCTGCGCCGAGGAGTGGACGACCAGGGAAACGTGCACCCCCTCGTGTTCGGCCATGAACGAGGCAATGACGCGGGGCATGAAGATCAGGCCCATGGCCGGGGCGCAGGCAATGTGCAACGAGCCGCGCTTGAGGCTGCGAATGTCCTGGGCAGTGCGGGCGATGCGTTCCACGCCGATCAGTGAGCGCTGCACTTCCTGGTACAGCGTCAAGGCTTCCGGTGTGGGCTGCAGCCGGCCCTTGACCCGGTCGAACAGCTCGAAGCCGATGTCCGCTTCAAGGCTTGCGATCAGTCGTGTCGCGGCGGGTTGCGAGATGTGCAGCATCTCGGCTGCACGGGTGACGGTCTGACCGAGAATCACTGCACGAAAAGCTTCCAGCTGTCGTAGATTCATCCTGAATTCCATAACAAAAGAACATGACCGGCAGACAATAAAGCATTTTTCACGCCATTGTCTGGCCACTAGGATCGGTGGTGTCGGAATTCACAGCCAGGCAGGCCGGGTAGTTGTACATGGACAAGACAGATGTAATTGTCGTCGGTGGCGGTTTGGTGGGTATGTCCATTGCGTATGGACTGGCCCTGGCCGGACGCCGCGTCACCGTGCTTGACGAAGGTGATGACGCATTGCGCGCCGCCCGTGGCAACTTTGGCCTGCTCTGGGTTCAGGGCAAGGGCTATCGCAACAGCCCGTATGCCAGTTGGACCCGTCAATCCGTGGCACTTTGGCCGCGTCTGAATGAACTGCTCCACGCTGACACCGGCATCGACCTGCACCTGCGTCAGCCTGGCGGCTTTCAGTTGTGCATGGACGATGCCGAGCTTGCCGAAGAAACCCGGCGCCTGAACTGGTTGCGCGATGCCTTTGGCGGCGCCTATCCCTTCGAATTGCTGGACCCCGCACAGTTGAAGAAGCGCCTGCCCGGTGTCGGACCGGGTGTCGTGGGCGCCTGCTATTCGCCCATGGATGGCCACGTCAACCCGCTCAAACTGCTGCGCGCATTATATGTAGCGTGCCGCGCCCGTGGCGTGGTCATCGTCAATGGCCAGAGCGTGAACGCCATCGACCAGTGCGTTAACGGGTTTGAAGTGCGCACCGCCGAACATCGCTTCAATGCCGAATACCTGGTGCTCGCGGCAGGGCTGGGCAACCGTCAGCTGGGCGCGATGCTCGGCATGGAGGTGCCGGTGCGGCCCAATCGCGGGCAGATCCTGGTTACCGAACGCTTGCAGCCGTTCCTGCATTACCCCACCACATACGTACGCCAGACTGACGAGGGCACGGTGCAACTGGGCGACTCGCTGGAGGCCACCGGCTTCGATGACCGCACCAGCAGCCCGGTAATGGCCGAGATCGCGGCCCGCGCCGTCAAATGCTTCCCGCGCCTTGAGAACGTCAGGATGGTCCGGGCCTGGGGCGCGTTGCGCGTGCTCAGCGCCGATGGCTACCCGATCTACGAAGCGGCCCATGACAGCCCCGGCGCGTTCGTCGTGACCTGCCATAGCGGCGTGACCCTGGCCGCCGCTCACGCCTTGCGGCTGGCGCCGTGGATCGCAGGCGAGCTTGACGAGCCGGCCATCGCACCCTTCAACCTGGCCCGTTTCAAGGATTTACGCGAGGTGCGCTATGCCCACTGACGCCTTGTTTCGCCGTATGCAGCAGAGCGGACGGCAGGTGCGCATCGAATTCGAAGGCCGGTCGTTGAACGTCCCGGCGGATATCTCGCTGGCCGCTGCGCTGTTGCTCCATGACATCGGCCACACCCGCGAAAGCGCGGTCAACGGCAGGCCCGGCGCGCCCTATTGCATGATGGGCGTGTGTTTCGAATGCCTGATGGAGGTCGACGGTCAGGCCAACGCACAGGCCTGTCTGATTGAAGTGGCGGACGGCATGTCGGTCCGTCGCCAGCGTGGGGCGCGGGATCTGATGATCGATCCGCAGCCGGACCAGGAGGTGGTCGATGAGTGATTCACGGGTGGACCTTATCGTCATCGGCGCAGGCCCTGCCGGCATAAGCGCGGCACTCGAGGCCGCAGCCCAGGGGCTCAAGGTGATATTGCTCGATGAGCAACGCCAGCCCGGCGGGCAGATCTATCGCAATGTCGGGCAGGCCGACGAGCGCATCCGCAAGATACTCGGCGCGGACTACAGGGCCGGCAAGCAACTGGTGCAGGCATTGCTCGCCAGTGAGGTGCGCTACGTGCCCAATGCCGCAGTGTGGCAGGTGACGGACGAGCATCGGGTGCATGTGCTGCTCAATGGCAATGCCCGGGTGCTGCAAGGTCGCCAGATCCTGATCGCCACCGGCGCCATGGAGCGGCCCATGCCCATCCCCGGCTGGACCTTGCCTGGCGTGATGACCGCAGGCGCCGGGCAGATTCTCTTGAAAAGCGCGGCGATGGTGCCCCAGGGGCCCGTGGTGCTGGCCGGCTGCGGGCCGTTGCTGTATTTGCTGGCGGTGCAGTACTTGCGCGCCGGGATTCACATCGAAGCCCTGGTCGACACCAGTGGCCGCCGCGAAGCCTTCAGGCACGGCCGGCAACTGCGCGCAGCACTGGCCGGCTGGCCGGATCTGCTCAAAGGCGTTTCGTTGCTGGCCAGGCTCAAGTGGGCGGGCGTGCGGCATTATCGCGCTGCGCGCAACTTGCGGATAGAGGGCGAACGGCGCGCCGAGGCGCTGAGCTTCGACAGCGAAGGGCAGTCGCACAAGGTCTGGGCCTCGCTGATTCTGCTGCATCAGGGCGTGGTGCCCAATACCCAGATCAGCCAGTCCCTGCGCGCTGAACACGCCTGGGACGAGCAGCAGCTGTGTTGGGTCGCTCGCCGTGACAGCTGGGGCGAAACCAGCGTTTCCGGGATTTTCATTGCCGGTGATGGCGCAGCGATTGGCGGTGCGAAGGCGGCTGCGAGCCAGGGGCGTCTGGCGGCGCTGGCCATCGCCCATCGCCTGCACAGGCTCGATGAACTGAAGCTGACCTCACTCGCCCAGCCCTGGCAGCGGCGGCTACGCCGACAAATCGCGGCGCGCCCGTTGATCGATGCCCTGTATCGCCCGCAATCGCCGAACCGCATCCCCGAGGACGACACCATCGTCTGTCGCTGCGAAGAAGTCAGCGCTGGCGCGATTCGCAGCTATGTCGACCTCGGCTGCCTGGGCCCCAATCAGACCAAGGCCTTCGGCCGCTGCGGCATGGGCCCTTGCCAGGGCCGGCAGTGCGGGCTGAGCGTCACCGAGATCATCGCCGAGCACCGCAAGGTCGCTGCCGGCCAAGTGGGTTACTACCGCATTCGTCCCCCTCTGAAACCCATCACCCTGGGCCAGATGGCGGGCGAGCGTGAGTTCGATCTGTCTGTTTTTTCACCCTTGAAAAGGATTCCGTCATGAGCACCCCGATTCAACGCATCGAAAGCAACCCACGCCTGAGCCGCAGCGTGGTGCACAACGGCGTGGCTTACCTGGCCGGCATCGTCGCCGCCGATTGCACCCAGGACATCCGTGGCCAGACCCGTCAGGTGCTGTCCCGTGTCGACGAGCTGCTGGCGGCCTCTGGCAGCGACAAGAGCCGCCTGCTCAGCGTGCAGATCTGGATGAAAGACATGACCGCCGATTTCGCCGGCATGAATGAAACCTGGAGCGCCTGGGTCGATGCCACCCAGACCCCGGCACGGGCGACCTGCCAGGTGCAGTTCGACGACCCTGAAATTCTCGTGGAGATCATCGTCACCGCGGCGCTTTAAGCGTTGCAGGGCAGGGCGTCGTCCTTCGGGAATCAAGAACGCCCGCCCACCGTTCACATTGCTGCTGCCATAACGGGCGCTGTCCTGAATCCCGGGGCGTGCCCGACCTGAACAACATCGTTTGGAGCTTTGCATGAACATCAAGACCCTCATTGGTACCCTGAGCCTGGCCTCTGTGCTGGCCTTCAACGCCCATGCCGCTGACGCCCCTCTGAAGCTGGGGATCGAGGCCGCTTACCCGCCATTCGCCTCCAAGACCGCCGACAACCAGATCGTGGGCTTCGACTACGACATCGGCCAGGCCCTCTGCGCCGAGATGAAGGTGAAGTGCGAGTGGAAGGAAAACGAGTTCGACGGGCTGATCCCGGCGCTCAAGGTGAAGAAGGTCGATGCGATCATCTCTTCGATGTCGATCACCCCTGAGCGGATGAAATCGGTGGACTTCACCAACCGCTACTACCGCATTCCGGCACGTCTGGTGGTGCGCAAGGACAGCGGCATCACCGAGGTTCCTGCCCAGCTCAAAGGCCTGCGCATCGGCGTGCAGCGTTCCACCAACTTCGAGCGCTACGTGACCGACAAATTCGTTCCCGCCGGTGCCACCATCGTCAGCTACGCCTCCCAGAGCGAAGTGTTCCTGGACCTGCTGGGCGGGCGCATCGACGCCACCATGGCAAGCTCGGTGGCTATCGACGAAGCGTTGCTGAAGAAGCCTGAAGGCAAGGACTACACCTTCGTGGGCCCTGCGTTCACCGAAGAACAGTATTTCGGCACCGGCATTGGCGTGGCCGTGCGCAAGGGCGATCCGTTGCAGGAGCGCTTCAACCAGGCCCTGGCCAGCATCCGTGCCAACGGCACCTACGCGAAGATCGAGAAAAAGTACTTCGATTTCGATATTTACGGGGAGTGAGGCAGGGGGCTTTCCACGCTCGATCAGCTTGGCTGCAAAACTTCGACACACTTAAGCGGAACGAGGTGTTCGTCAAATGACGGTGAATGTCCTGCAAGCCCCGCCAGCCGTGGCTTGCAAGAAACATAACTGTCATAAACAGGCGAAAAGTCACCTCTGAAATGCCCACTGAATGACGAAATGTGGCGCATTGCTATTAATTTCTCGAAAACTAGACAACCCCCGGTTTCTCCAATGAAACCGGGGGTTTTGCGTTTACAGGCTGTAGGAAATTGCCTACGAAAATATCCAGATTTGGCGGTCTGTCCCCGGACTGTCATCAAACAGAAATGTTTCGGGTTTTAAATCTGCATCGGGTCTTCAAGTGCGACCACAAATACACATTCTCTTTGTTGAGGTATTGCCGTGAATCTGCTGACAAAAACACGCCTGTCACTCCTGCTGGCTTCGATGGCCCTGTCCGGAATGGCACACGCTACGGACGTCACTGGTGCTGGTTCGAGCTTCGTGTTCCCAGTCATCTCCAAATGGGCGACCGAGTACAGCGCAAAATCCGGCAACAAGGTGAACTATCAGTCGATCGGTTCGGGCGGCGGTATCGCTCAGATCAAGGCAGCCACCGTTGACTTCGGTGCCTCCGACGCCCCTCTGAAAGCTGAAGACCTGCAGGCCAGTGGCCTGGGTCAGTTCCCAAGCGTCATCGGCGGTATCGTTCCAGTGATCAACGTTGAAGGCGTTGAAACCGGCAAGCTGGAACTGAGCGGCAAAGTCCTGGCTGACATCTTCCAGGGCAAAATCACCAAGTGGAACGATCCAGCGATCGTTGCGCTGAACAAGGGCCTGAAGCTGCCAGAAACCGCGATCACCGTGGTTCACCGTTCGGACGGTTCGGGTACTTCGTTCAACTTCACCAACTACCTGAGCAAAGTCAGCCCTGACTGGAAAGCAGGTCCTGGCGAAGGTTCGGCCGTTCAGTGGCCAGTCGGTGTGGGTGGCAAGGGTAACGAAGGTGTGGCTGCTTACGTGAAGCAGATCAAAGGTTCGATCGGCTACGTCGAATTCGCCTACGCCAAGACCAACAACATCTCCTACGCCAAGCTGGAAAACGCTGCCGGCAAGACCGTCGAGCCTAGCGCCAAATCGTTCGCCGCTGCTGCTGCCACCGCTGACTGGGCAAGCGCCAAGGACTTCAACCTGATCATGACCAACGCCCCTGGCGCTGAAGCATGGCCAATCACTGCGACTACCTGGATCATCATGTACAAGCAGCCGAAGAAGGCTGAAGAAAGCAAGGCTGCTTTCGACTTCTTCAAATGGTCCTTGGAAAACGGTCAGGCTCACGCCGAGTCGCTGGAATACGTACCACTGCCTAAAGAGCTGGTCGCCAAGATCGAAACCTACTGGAAGTCCGAGTTCAAATAAGAACTCGACGTTATCCGGCTTGCCCCTGTCACCGAGCGCTCGGTGACAGGGTTTCCTTTCGAGTGGACCCACCATGACTGAAAACACCCAATATATGTCCGCTGTCATTCCGGATGCGATTTCCGAGAGCGAAAAACGCGCGGCCCGCGATCACCGACACGACGCCTGGTTCAGGCGCACGATGATGGGAGCGGCTCTGTTGGTGCTGCTGTTGCTGGCGAGCATCGCCGGCTCGACACTCTGGGGCGGAGCCCTGGCGTTCAAGACTTTTGGTTTCGAATTTCTTACCAGTACTGAATGGGATGCGGTCAACGGCCACTTTGGCGCGTTGGTTCCGATCTACGGCACCTTGGTGACATCCTTTCTCGCGCTGCTGATCGCGGTTCCCGTGAGTTTCGGCATCGCGATTTTTCTGACTGAAGTGGCGCCGCCGTGGTTGCGGATGCCGATTGCCTCTGCCGTCGAACTGCTGGCAGGCATTCCTTCGATCATCTACGGCATGTGGGGCCTGTTCGTGTTCGGTCCGTTCATGGCGGCCTACCTGGCTCCGTGGATCAACGACAATCTGGGCGCACTGCCTCTGATCGGCCCGGTCTTCCAGGGCCCGCCTCTGGGTATCGGCATGCTGACCGCCGGTATCGTGCTGGCGATCATGATCATCCCGTTCATCACCTCGGTCATGACCGAAGTGTTCCGCACCGTTCCGGTGGCTCTGAAAGAGTCTGCCTACGCTCTGGGCGGCACCACCTGGGAAGTGGTCTGGGACATCGTCCTGCCGTATACCCGCACAGCGGTGGTCGGCGGTATCTTCCTGGGTCTGGGTCGTGCTCTGGGTGAAACCATGGCGGTGACCTTCGTTCTGGGTAACGCCCACAACTTCTCAGCGTCGCTGATGATGCCAAGCAGCTCGATTGCTTCGGTGATCGCCAACGAATTCAGCGAGGCCTACACCGACCTGCATCGTTCCTCGCTGATCGCCCTGGGCTTCCTGCTGTTTGTCGTCACCTTCATCGTGCTGGCAATTGCCCGTCTGATGCTGTCTCGTCTGTCGCGCAAGGAGGGTGTATGAGCAAGGTCGATAACGAAAACCTGTACCGGATGCGGGCGCTGAAAAACAAGCTCGCGATGGTGTTGAGCTGCGGCGCGACCCTGTTCGGTCTACTGTGGCTGGTGTGGATCCTGATCACCACCATCGTCAACGGTTTCCAGGCACTGAACCTGCGCCTGTTCACCGACATGACCCCGCCACCGGGCTCTGAGGGGGGGCTGGCCAACGCCTTTTACGGCAGCATCCTGATGTCCGGCATTGGCCTGTTGATCGGCACGCCTATCGGCCTGATGGCCGGCATCTGGCTGGCCGAGTTCGCTCGCCACACCAAGCTGGGTAACGCGGTTCGCTTCATCAACGACATTCTGCTGTCGGCGCCGTCCATCGTGCTGGGCCTGTTTGTCTACACCGCGGTGATCCTGCCGGTCAGTGCCTTGACCAACCACCAGGTCGGCTTCTCGGCATTCGCCGGTGCCCTGGCCCTGGCCCTGCTGGTGATCCCGGTCGTGGTGCGTACCACTGATGAAATGCTGCAACTGCAGCCGGCGACCATGCGTGAAGCCGCGCTGGCGCTGGGCGTACCGCAGTGGAAACTGACCCTGCAGATCGTCCTGCGTGCCGCACGTGCCGGCGTCGTGACCGGTATCCTGCTGGCCCTGGCCCGCATCACCGGCGAAACCGCACCGCTGCTGTTCACGGCATTCGGTAACCAGTTCTGGAGCGGCAACCTGCTCAAGCCGATCGCCAGCATCCCGGTCGTGATCTTCCAGTACGCCATGAGCCCGTTCGATGACTGGCATTCCCTGGCGTGGGCCGGTGCCTTGATCATGACTCTGTTTGTACTGGTGCTGAGCCTCAGCTCCCGTCTCCTTCTTTTGCGCAATAGGGCGTCCTGATGAACAACCTCTCTCTGGCCGACGAAAAAACCAAAATCCAGGTACGCAACCTCGACTTCTACTACAACGGCCACCAGTCGTTGAAGTCCATCAACATGAACATCCCCGAGAAGCGCATCACTGCGATCATCGGGCCTTCGGGTTGCGGCAAGTCGACCATGCTGCGTGTATTCAACCGCATCTACTCGATGTACCCGAAACTGGAAGCCAAGGGCGAAGTGTTGCTCAACGGCGAAAACATCCTGGCCCCTGGCTACTCGATGAACCGCCTGCGCAGCCACGTCGGCATGGTGTTCCAGAAGCCGGTGCCATTCCCGATGTCGATCTACGACAACATCTCGTACGCAGTGAAGCACCACGAGAAGCTGTCCCGTCGCGAGATGGAAGAGCGCGTGGAAGAAGCTCTGCGTGGCGCGGCGTTGTGGGATGAAGTCAAGGACAAGCTCAAGCAGAGCGCCCAGAGCCTGTCCGGCGGTCAGCAGCAGCGTCTGTGCATCGCCCGCACCATCGCCCTGCGTCCGCAGGTGCTGCTGCTGGACGAGCCGACCTCGGCCCTCGACCCGATCTCCACAGGTCGTATCGAGCAGCTGATCACCGAACTCAAAGAGCAGTTCACCGTGGTCATCGTGACGCACAACATGCAACAGGCGGCACGCTGCTCGGACTACACCGCGTTCATGTTCCTGGGTGAACTGATCGAACACGGCGACACCGACACCATCTTCACCAAGCCGACCAAGACCCAGACCGAAGACTACATCACCGGTCGTTTCGGTTAAGGCCGAACCCCAGCGACGGCAAGGACGCCGTCACCTGTAGCAGCCGGGCTTGCCCGCGGGACGATCATGATGACGACCCCGCTGGCAAGCTTTTTTGCTATTGGGACGGGTCCTGTGCGAGGTTGCCTGACCTGGATCTGTGGGAGCGGGCTTGCCCGCGAAGGTGGTGGATGGACCACCACCAAATCGTCAGTGCGGACGTATTCGCGGGCAAGCCCGCTCCCACAGATTATTGACCTTGCCGCCGGATTCCATGACTGGCTCAACCCAACGGGACAGGGGGCACGGTGCTGTGGTCGCCCATGAACTGTTCCAGCCGCTTGCGCAGCCAGCGCTCGGCAGGGTCGGTGTCCATCACGCTCAGCCAGACCATCGACAACTCCAGGTTCGGCGTGATGAACGGCAACGGCTCGCCCTTCAGCAATCCCGTCTTGTTCATCGCCAGGGTCAGGTGATCCGGCAGGTTGCACAACAGATCCGTCCCCTCCATCAACGCCGGCAACGTGCTGTATTGCGGCACCGACAGCACCGCCGTGCGCTTGCGCCCGATCGCTGCCAGCCACTCATCGGCGAAGCTTGAGATGTTCGCCACATGGGACACCACCACGTGGGGGCGCGAGCAGTATTCATCGAGAGTCAAGGGCTCGGGAGACTTGTCCGCCCGCACCACCATCGGCGCCACCGTGCGCAGCAGCTTGCGCTTGGCGTTTGCGGGCAATTCGCGGGTCAGGCAGACGCCCACCGTGATCTCGCCGGACATCAGCAATTCCGAGATATTCCAGTAGTTGACCTGTTTGATGACGATGACGATTCCCGGCGCCTCCTGGCGAATCGCCCGCAGCAGGGGCGGCAGCAGGCTGTATTCGACGTCGTCGGACAGGCCGATGCGGAAGGTCATGTCACTGCTGGCCGGATCGAAATCCCGGGTCAGGCTCAGGGCCACGGACATTGCGTCCAGCGCTGGCGAGAGGTGATTGATGATTTCGTTGGCGCGGGCCGTGGGTTCCATGCGATGGCCAACGCGGATGAACAGCGGGTCATTGAACAGTGCGCGCAGGCGATTGAGTGCAGCGCTGATGGTGGGTTGGCCGAGAAACAGTTTCTCGGCGGCACGGGTGACGTTGCGCTCCTGCATCAAGGTTTCGAACACCACCATCAGGTTGATATCGGCCTTGCGCAGTTCATTGCGATTCATAAAACGTCCCCGTTGCCGGCCGGTTTTTCAGCAGAACCGGCGAAATGATGGGTGACAGTTTATGGAGGGCGGTCTGCTGGCGTCCAGTGTGGGGTTGTGAACCCGCCGGTTTGATGATCGTTCCCACGCTCCGCGTGATGATCGTTCCCACGCTCTGCGTGGTAACGGCTGTCTTGACGCTCCGCGTCTTGGGTGACGCGTGGATTAGGCGCATATCCGTTCGCGGCGGTGATGCTGATTCACCTTTGCGCCCTTACGGCGCGTTACTTTGTTTCGGCAAAGTAACCAAACCATTTGCGACAGGCTGGGGTCCTTCGGACTTCCCTCGACTCCGGCGCCGTTCCGGGGGCACGCCGTCCCGTCCATCTGAGCGCCGTCCATGGCCAGCAAGGCTAGCGGCTTCCTGCCGCTCATCCCCCTCCACGACGCCTGCGCTCGGCCTGGCGCCTTAACGTCGCGTTCGGCGGCGCCTGGACCATCGCGCACGAAGATCAAAAGCCAGATCAAAATCTGATGATCGTTCCCACGCTCTGCGTGGTAACGGCTGTCTTGACGCTCCGCGTCTTGGGGTGATGCGCGGATGAGGCGCATATCCGTTCGCGGCGGTGATGCTGATTCACCTTTGCGCCCTTACGGCGCGTTACTTTGTTTCGGCAAAGTAACCAAACCATTTGCGACAGGCTGGGCCCGACTGCGTCGGGTTCCCTCGACTCCGGCGCCGTTCCGGGGGCACGCCGTGATGGGCCGTCCCTGGCCCGCACGGCTTTCGCGGCTTCCTGCCGCTCATCCCCCTGCACGACACCTGCGCTCGGCCTGGCGCCTTAACGTCGCGTTCTGCGGCGCCTGCACCATCGCGTACGAAGATCAAGATCAAGATCAAGATCAAGATCAAGATCAAAATCTAAAACACGCCACCGTCCCGTAGCAGCACGGCTTGCCGGCGGGGGCGTACTCAAAATCGCCCCGCCGGCAAGCCGTGCTGCTACGGGTGTGTCACTTCGATCCTGTAGGAGCGCGCTTGGTCTGGGCCGCATTCGGACGATGGCGGTCGTAAGATCACGCCCACCGCCAAGCCGAGCCGCGACGGTGGGAGTTTTCTGAACTTAGGTTGAGCGCCATCAGTCAGCATCTACACGCTCATCACAAGGCTGAATACCCCATGCAGATTTCCTTGAAGGGCCAGGTCGCGCTGGTCACTGGTGCCAGTTCCGGTCTTGGCGCGGCGGCGGCGAAGGGGCTGGCGGACTCCGGTGCGGCGGTGGTGGTGAATTTCCATTCCCAGGCCGGGCCTGCTGAAAAGCTCGTCGATGAAATTCGCGCAGCCGGTGGCCAGGCGATTGCCGTGGGCGCCGATGTCTCGAAGGAAAAGGAGGTCGAGCAGCTCTTCGAGAAAACCATCGAGGCATTCGGCAGGCTCGACATCCTGCTGGCCAATTCCGGCCTGCAACAGGACGCCGCCGTCGACCAGATGACCCTGGAACAATGGAACACGGTCATCAACGTCAACCTCACCGGCCAGTTCCTCTGCGCCCGCGCGGCGTTGCGCCAGTTCGCCACGCAAGAGATCCGTCCCGACATTTCCCGCGCCCTGGGCAAGATCATCCACATGAGCTCAGTGCATCAGGTCATCCCCTGGGCCGGTCACGTCAACTATGCGGCGTCCAAGGGCGGGGTGGATCTGCTGATGCGCAGCATCGCTCAGGAAGTCGGCGAGCGGCGCATCCGCGTCAACAGCATCGCACCGGGCGCCATCCGCACGGCGATCAACACCAAGGCCACCTCTGGCGACGCTGAGAACAAGCTGCTCAAGCTGATCCCCTATGGCCGGGTCGGCGAGCCCGAGGATGTTGCCAACGCGGTGGTCTGGCTCGCCAGCGATGCCTCCGATTACATACACGGCGCAACCTTGTTCATTGACGGCGGCATGAGCCTCTACCCAGGCTTTCGCGACAACGGTTGAAGGAGCAGCATCATGAGTCACGCATTCAAGAAGGGCGACCACGTGCGGTGGAATTCCGATGTCGGGCATGTGGTGGGCGTCGTCACCCGGGTGATCACCCACGATGTCGAATTCATGGGCCGCCAGCGCCACGCCTCCAAAGAGCAGCCGCAGTACGAAGTCAAAAGCGACAAGACCGGCCACCTGGCGATGCACAAGGAGGAGGCGCTGGAGAAGGTTTGACCGGATGTGGGATTTGATAAATGGCGTTGTAGGAAGATATATCGCGAGAGTGTAAGTCCTCTCCTGATTTTTTCTCGCCTCTTTTGCACGCCCAGATGCTTGATAGGTTGTCGGCTCTATCAATGTTCAGCATCAAGGATGGCCGACAATGCGACCCCTTTTCAGTTTTGCCTGGGCAGCATCTCAACGAATCTATGACCCTTCCAATTCAAGCGCTAAAGTCGCGCAGATGATTGGCGGAAACGTAGCGTTCAACATCGACAGCCCTGATCCAGCACTGCGGTGGACCAATACTTGCGCGGTCCGTATGAGTTACATCTTGAATGAATCCGGTATGGTGATCCCACCCATTCTCAAAGAGACAGTTTCCGGTGCAGACAAACGGCAGTATTTCTACCGGGTCAGGAATCTGATCACATTTCTCGAAAGGCGTTGGGGGCAGCCCGAAATCATCAAGTATCCGACGTCTTCAGAGAGCATGGGGGATAGGAAAGGCCTGATACTTTTTGAAATTTCAGGATGGTCTGATGCGCAAGGCCACGCGACGTTGTTTAACGGACGTACTTGCTACGACCACTGCTACTTCAACCAGCCAGAGGCTCTGTACCGCACGGACAAGGCAAATTTCTGGAGCTTGCGATGAACAAGCGCTGGACTGTCGTCTTGAGCGTTTTGATGATCGGGGTCGGTACTTCTGTCTCGTCGGCTTCGGATCAGATCAGAAACTCCCCTCAAGCAGGTGGAAGGACTTACGCCCAAAATTACCGGGATATGGTTCTGGCTACTTGTATCGCCACTGCCTACAGAGGTGATGCCGATGCTGCCAAAGACGCGGGCAGTAGCGTGAGTGCGTTGCGAGACTGGACTTACTACGACATTGACGAGGCCTCGCACGCTATTCATGACCTGGTGAAGGATTATCTGGATCGTGACTATCACAACCCCGTTGTGGAGGCGGAAGTAAAGGGCGTTCGATTCGATCTGCTGAAGTGTCTGGATCTCTATCACAGTGACGAGTTAAAGGGGCAAGTCCAACGCTGGGTTTCTCCTCCGGATCATACCTATCGGCAAGACAACCCTGCTCCCTGACATTCGAAAGACTCACACGCTTATGCCTGTCATTTACTCCGAGGCACAAGCGTGTTGTTTTTTTATTTCAAGCGCAACTCAAACCCCACCGCCATCGCCTGCAGGTCGAACCTGTCCGCGACCCCTGCGCAGTAGCTGGTGCGCGCCAGGTAGGCGCCCGGGCCCTTGAGGTAGGCGTCGATGTTGGCGACTTCTTCGCACAGTTCGAAGGTGCGGTCTTTGAGCAAGCCGCTGGCCTGGGCCGAGCGCAGTGCGCCGTTGGGGGTCCAGTCGGCGATGATGAGGGCGCCCTGGGGGGCGGATTTTTCGTAGCTCATGACGAACTGTTCGGCGGAGCGATCCGGCAGGTAGGGGGCCATGAAGTAATGAATGTCGTCCCTGAACGGCAGTGCCTCCTTGTGGGTGGGCAGTCCGATCAGGCCGCTGGCGTACACCGCGAACACGCTGAGGATCACCGCGGGTGCGCCGAGGGGCGAGGCGTTGAGCAGCGGCGCGGCGCGGCGTGGCAGCAGGGCGTGCAATTGCATCACGCCGATGATGCTGAGCAGTACCGCGCCGGGCAGGAAGAAGGTGAAGCGGTCGGTGACGTTGTAGGACACCGCAAACACGAAGTTCATCATCGCCGCCACCCACAGCAGCCGCAGTTTCGGGTTGCGCGGGAGCAGCACCAGCCCGAGCACCTGCGGGCCGAGCAGGGAGAGCAATAGCAGGCCGACGGAGTTCTTCTCGTGCCACATGTCGTCGAAGCGGAACAGCGAACCCTGCCAGCTCTGTTCGGTGGTCTTGTCGGGGATGCCGATCAGGTAACGATGGCCGATGTCGATCAGGCCCAGACCGTTTTGCAGCTCATGGTAGATGCCGGGGAAGGCCACGCTGAAGCCCAGGGCAAAGCCGGGCAGGGTGATGAGCGTTCGAGCCTTGTATTGCCAGACCAGTTGTACGTAGAGCGGGAACAGCACGATGAAGGTGAGCTGATGAATCGCCCCGGCCAGCCCCGTGAGCATGCCGATCAGAAACAGCCTGGGCAGCACACCAAACCGCGACTGCGGGTCCAGGTGCAGCATGTAGGCGAGTGTCACCAGCAGTGTGTGCAGCAGGTACACCTCGGCCTTGGTCGATACCCAGAACACGCAGTGGCAGAGGATTGCGGCGGCGGCGCAGAGCAGGGCGATCTGCGGGTTGGCGCCGGCGTTCTTCGCCAGCCGGTAGACGGCCCAGGCCAGCGGAATCAGCAGCAACGAGTTCATGAAGCTGAGCAACAGCGGCCCGAACGCCGAGAACAGCGCCGTGGTGACGAACAGGTACAGCGGATGATCCAGCGGCCCCAGGGTCTGGCTGAAGTAGTTGCCCTGGGACGCGTCGGCGAGAAACATGCCGTTGTCCATCCACTGGATCGGCCCGCTGGACGCATGAAAACTGGCGAGGATCGCGCCGATCACCAATAACAGCGGTATCACCACCGACGCCCGCATCCTGACTTCTGCCACCATGAAATGCACTCCTGTCCCTGTTCGCGCGTTGTTGTGAAGGTTATCGAGCGGCCTGCGGTTCGGGCGCGTTTGCGCCTTTGAGCCGCAGCAGCATCACGGCGCCGATGGCCACGGCGAACCACAGCGTGGCCAGGCGAATCAGTACGGTGGCGGCCACGGCGTCGGCGCCGTTCATGCCCTTGTAGACCAGCAGCCCGACCATCACCGCTTCCGCGCCACCCAGCCCGCCAGGCATGAAACTCACCGCGCCTGCGAGCATCGCCAGCGCGTAGACGAACACCGCAAAGGTGAGCTCGATGTCAGCGCCCATCCATTGCAGAATCCAGTGAAAGGCCACGGCCTCGGCACTCCAGGCCACCACGCTGAGCAGCGTCAGGCCAAGCATCAAATGAAGGCGATGGCATTGCTGGGCGTGCCCCAGCACTTGCAGCAGATGGCGCAGCAGGCTGGTCACCTTGCCGCCTTCGACGGGAATCATCAGGGTCAGCCGAGCCAGCAGCCGGCGCTGGGACAGCACCAGTAATCCGATCATCACCAAAGCGACACCCACCACGATCATGGGCATCGCCTCCGGGTACAGCGACAGGCCAAACAGGGTCAGCAGCACCACGGCGAACAGATCCGACAGCCGCTCGCTGAAAAACGCAGCAAAGCTCTGCGGCCAGGGCACGCCCCAGCGTTTGAGCAGCACCCCGCGCAGGGCTTCGCCGGCCTTCCCGGGGGTGGTGGTCAGGGCGAACCCGGCCAGATAAATGCTCAGGCTCGGCCGCCACGGCATGGGGTACCCCAACACCTTGAGGTAGCACTGCCAGCGCAGGAACCGCAAACCGTAGTTGATGCCCGACATCGCCAGCGCGATGACGATGCCCAGCAGCCCGACTTTGCCGACCGCCGCGCCCACTGCCTGCCAGCCGCCCCACAGGGAAAAACCCAGATAGCCCAGGGCCGAGCCCACCACGGACAGGATCACCGCCCTATAGCGCCAGCCCGACAAATGCAGCGCGGCGGGTTCGCTGTTCACAGGTTCAGCCTCTTGAACACCGGCTGCGGGATCGAGCGGATGACCAGCATGATCAGCCCCCAGAAACCCGGCGCGTACAGGGTCGGCACCTTGTTGGCGATGCCCTTGACGATGCGTTGGGCGACCTGTGCCGGCTGCGCCAGGAGGGCCGCGGGCAGCGACAGGCCTTGGGTCATGGGCGTGTCGACGAAGCCCGGCTTGATGGTGGTCACGTGGACGCCGACCTTGAACAATCGCGCCTGCAGCCCTTCGCAATAGGTTGAAACCGCCGCCTTCGCGCTGCCATAGAGGTAGTTGGAAGGGCGCCCGCGATCGGCCGCCACCGAGGAGATAATCGCCAGGCTGCCGCAACGCTGGGTCTCGAACTGGTTGGCCAGGGAGGTCAGCAGCGCGATCACCGAGGTGCCGTTGTTGGCGAACTCGCGCAGGGCCAGATCGACGTCACGCTCGCAGGCTTTCTGGTCGGGCAGGGTGCCGTGGGCGATCAGCGCGATGTCGATCTGCCCCAGTGCCGTCAGGCAGCGCCCGAGCATCAGGGGATGAGCCTGGATGTCGGTGGCGTCCATCTCGTGCAGCGTGACGTTCTTCGCCCCCCGGGACTTGAGGTCGGCGGCGGTCTGCTGGAGCTTGTCGACGTTGCGCGCCACCAGGAAGAAATCGCTGCCTTCGCTGGCCCAGAGACGGGCGCAGGCGCTGGCGATGGCCGAGGTGGCACCGATGATCAAGACTTTCTTGGTGTTCAATCCATTCGCTCCTTCATGAACAGCTCCTTTATGCCAAGACGCGGCGCCAGAACCGGGACATCAGCGCGGGGTCACGCAGCGCTTCGAGCTGCTCCCACGCGGGGTAGGCGCGACGAAAATCCGCGCCCGTCATGTGCGCATCCTTGGCCGGATACAACCGGCCACCCGCGGCCCGGACAATCTCGTCCAGACGCGGGAAAACCACGCTTTGCAGGTGTTCGCTCTGGGGGAAATCCAGGGCCAGGGACGTGCCCGGCATCGGAAACGACAGCAGGCCAGGCGAGCGTATGTCGCCGCAGCGCTTGAGCACGGCCAGGAACGAACCCAGGCCGGCTTCGGCGATGGCCCGCAGCAGTTCGCCCATGGCCGCTTCGGCATTGGCGCCGGGGATCACGCACTGATACTGCTGGAAGCCCTGGCGGCCATAGATGCGGTTCCAGTGCAGAATGCGATCCAGCGGGTAGAAAAACGGTTCGTAGGCGCTGCGGCCCAGGGTTCGCTGGGCGGGATGCAAACGCCAATAGAGGTTGTTGAAGGCCCCCAGCGACAGGGTGTTGATCAGCGAGACCGGTGGCGTGACCGGCATGCTGAACCTGGCCCGCTGGCCGGTTTCCAGCGAGCCGTACTGCGCATGGTCGCCGACGATGAACACGCCGCGCCCGGTGTTGGCACCCTTGGCCAGGCAGTCGATCCAGGCCACGCTGTACTCGTGCTTTTCATCCAGCTCATCGGACAGCGCGAAGAACTCGGCCAGATTGGCAAAGCGCACGGTGGTGGTATCGATCTGGCTGGCGCGGATGGGCATCAACTGAATCTGCGCCCAGTGCACGATACCGGTCAGGCCCAGCCCGCCGATGGTGGCAGCGAACAGCGAGGTGTTGCTGCTCGCCGAACAGGTGATTTGCGCCTGGCCGTGACGCAGCAAACCGAAACTGCGTACATGTCGGCCAAAGGTGCCGCGCACATGGTGATTCTTGCCGTGCACATCGTTGGCGATGGCGCCGCCCACCGTGGCGAACTGGGTGCCGGGTGTCACCGGCAGGAACCAGCCGCGGGGGATCGCCACCTTCAACACCTCCGCCAGCGTGATGCCGGCCTCGACCTTGAGCAGGCCATGCTCCCAGTCGGCTTCGATCAGCCGATCCAGCGAGCGCATGTCCAGCACTTCGCCGCTGGCGGCCAGGCAGCTGTCGCCATAGCTGCGGCCGTTGCCGTAGGGCAGACTGCTGGCGTGGTCGTCCACCACGCGCTGCAAGTGCGCCGGCAGATCGTCCAGCCATACGCAACGGTGACCGTGCTGCGGGGCGCGGGGGAAGCGGCCCCATGAATACAGGTCGGTGCTCATGCGGCAATCCAGAACATCAGCAGGAACACCGCGCCGATCATCTGGCTGATGCGATCACGGATGGCGAACACCACCGGGTCTTCGTTCATCTCGCCGCGGTGGGTGAGCATCCAGACCCGGGTCACCCAGAACAGCAGCAGCGGGCAGGCCAGCCAGATGACATGGGGCGTGACGTACAGCTCGGTGGTCTTCACATCCTGGATGTACAGCGCCAGCACCATCACCGCCAGGTAGCCCGAGGAGGCGCCGAGCGAGGCGATCATGTCCAGGTCACCGGGGTAGTAGCCGCGCCCTCGGGCCAGGGTCGTGACTTCCCGGACCCTGGCATCGCGCAGTTCGGCATAGCGCTTGACCATGGCCAGGCTCAGGAAGATGAACATCGAGAAGGCCAGGATCCAGAAGGTCAGCGTCAGGCTGAATGCCGCGACCCCGGCGATGATGCGCGCGGTGTAGAGCATCGCCAGGACGATCACGTCCACCGCCATCAGCCGCTTGAGCTTGAGCGAATAGGCCAGTGTCACCACGTAGTAGGCTGCCATGACCGCCGAGAACTGCCAGGGCAGCAGGGTCAGCGCCGCACCGAAGGCCAGGATCAGCAGCGCCGGCACGGCGATCAGCCCGGCCTTGATCGACAAGCGTCCGCTGGCGAACGGTCGGTTGCATTTGGTCTTGTGGTGGCGGTCGTCGCCCAGGTCCAGCATGTCGTTGAGGATGTAAACGCTGGAGGCGCACAGGCCGAAGCAGAAAAACGCAAACACGCCGTCGCGCATCAGCTCGAATTGGGTAAAACGGTGGGAGGCCAGCAGCGGCACGAAGATCAGCGCATTCTTGAGCCACTGGTGCAGGCGCATCGCCTTGCGCCAGTCGCGCAGTTTGATAGTGTTGGTGTGCAACGTCGGCTGGACTTCGCTCATGGCGCTGACCCGCGATTCGACACCGCGATCAGGGTTGACTACATGGGCGTTGCGCGACACTTTCCAGATCGGCAGGTCGTCCCTGGAGTTGCCGACGTAGTCGAAACCACCTTCACCAAAGTGGGCAACTAACAGGTCGCGCTTATTATTACCGGACAAGTTTCGGTTGGCGTTGGAGGCCAATACCAGATCGAAGAGTTGCAGGTGTTCGGCGATGCGTTCGGCCAGGCTTACATGGCTTGCCGTGGCCAGCACGATCATCCGCCCGCTGGCCTGTTCGGTCTTGATCATCTCGATGACTTGGGCATCGTAGGGCAGCACTGAGACGTCAATCCAGGTCTCCAGCGCCAGCCCTTCCTTGAGCGCAGCCTTGCCCCGGAGCAGCCAGCCCAGCAGCTTGAACACCTTCAGTGGCTGGCTCCTGATGAAAGCCATCGCGGTTTCCATCAGAAGATCGGTGCGCAGCAGCGTGCCGTCCAGATCCACCACCAAGGGGGGGAAGTCCTCTAGAGCTCGTCCCTGAATTCTTGCCATATCGAGTGCTCCGTTCGAGTGCATCTCGAATATAAACAAAATATTTCCGGTAAAGACTTAATTAAATCAAAGTGCGTCAGTAACTACGGCAACTGCTTGGCGCCAGAATTAAATAGTCAACTCAATATAATGTTCGACTACGGGCGTTTCAGGCATGAAACAAACCGCGCCGGTTAGTTGGCGACCGGTTGATGGCGCGCCTGTGGTGATGCGCAGCATTGCGCCCAACGCTCTGTTGTAGTCTTTCGAGGGGCACTGTGGTCATAATGACCGCATTTTCCGCGACGCGATCCGGATCATTACGCCCGGAGTCTTCATGACTAACCCTTTGCTGTTGGCGCTGGTTCCACTGGTTGCCGACCTGTCCCGCGAGCTGCCGGATGACGAACGCTATCGCCGCCTGCTGCGAGCCTTGCGCCAATTGCTGCCGTGCGATGCGGTGGCGTTGCTCAAGCTTGAAGACGATGTGCTGGTGCCACTGTCGGTCGAAGGCCTGAGCCCCGACACGGTGGGGCGCAGGTTTCGTCTGGGCGAGCATCCGCGGCTGGACATCATCCTGCAGCACCGCGAGCCGACCCGCTTTTCCACCGACTGCGACCTGCCTGACCCCTATGACGGGCTGGTGGACGGGGTGCACGGGCATCTGGAAGTTCACGATTGCCTGGGCTGTCCGCTGTACGTGCAGGACACATTGTGGGGCGTGATCACCCTTGATTCGCTGAACCCGGCCAGCTTCGGCAGCGTCGACCTGGACAACCTGCAGGCTTTCGCGAGCCTGGCGGCGGCGACGGTCATGGCCAGCGAGCGGATCAATCAACTGGCGCGCAATTTCGAAGACCAGCGGCAACTGGCCGAGGTCTACAAGCGCGCGGCGGGCGGGCGAGGGCCTCGGGAGCTGATCGGTCAGAGCGCGGTGCATCGTCGTTTGCAGCAGGAAATCCAGTTGGTGGGCAACAGCCCGCTCACAGTGCTGATCACCGGGGAAACCGGGGTCGGCAAGGAACTGGTGGCCGAGGCGATTCACCTCAGTTCACCTCGGGCGCAGAAGCCGCTGATCAGCCTCAACTGCGCGGCACTCCCGGAACTGTTGGTCGAGAGCGAGCTGTTTGGCCACGTCAAAGGCGCGTTCTCGGGGGCGGTGAGCGGGCGCAGCGGCAAGTTCGAACTGGCCGACGGCGGCTCGATTTTTCTCGACGAGGTGGGGGAGTTGCCACTACCGGTGCAATCCAAACTGCTGCGGGTATTGCAGAGCGGGCAACTGCAGCGGGTGGGTTCCGATCAGGAGCACCGGGTGGACGTGCGGATCATCGCCGCGACCAACCGCGATCTCGCCGAAGAAGTGCGTGCCGGGCGGTTTCGTGCTGACCTTTACCATCGCTTGAGCGTCTACCCGCTGGTGGTGCCGCCGTTGCGTGAGCGTGGGCGCGATGTGTTGCTGCTGGCGGGCTATTTTCTGGAGGAAAACCGTGCGCGCATGGGCCTGCGCAGCCTGCGCATGAGCAGCGAGGCGCAGAAGGTGCTGGTGGCGTATCCCTGGCCGGGCAACGTGCGGGAGCTTGAGCACCTGATCAGCCGTGCGGTGCTCAAGGCGCTGTCGGCCCACCCCGAGCGGTCGCGCATTCTGACCATCGAGGCGCCGATGCTGGGGCTCGATGAAGAGGTGCGGATCGATGCGGGGCCTGTGTCTGTGGCGGGGCTTGCGTCACCGGTGGTAAGGCCTGGGGAAGGGCTGAAGGAAACCGTCGATGCCTTTCAGAAGGTGCTGATTGAAGATGCGCTGGCTCGGTATCAGGGCAAATGGGCCGAAGTCGCCCGGGAGCTGAATGTGGACCGGGCCAACCTCAGTCGGCTGGCGAAACGGTTGGGAATTCGTTGAGGAAGAGCGACCTCACACCGTAGCAGTCCGGCTTGCCGGCGCTGGCGTCCTTGAGATCGCCGTCGCGGGCAAGCGCGCTCCTACAGGGTGTTCATCGATCTGCGTAAACGGCGGCTCACCGATGAGCAATGTCCTCCAGCGCCAGGTTGCGGGTCCTGGGCCCGAACGCGCCGATGGTGATGATCACGATCAGCATGCTGACGACGATAAAGGTCAGCACCCCCGGCGTGCCGAAGTGGTCGAGAAACAAGCCGATCAGCAAGCTGCTGAACACCGTCGACAGTCGGCTGAACGAATAGCAGAACCCCACCGCCCGGGCGCGGATGTTGGTGGGAAACAGCTCGCTCTGATACGAGTGATAGCTGAAGCTCAGCCAGGCATTGCAGAAGGTGATCATCACCCCGCAGACAATCAGCCCCACCGGCGTGGTCTGCTGCGCGAAGAGGGTACCGAAGATCATGGCGCCCAGGGCCGAGCCGACAATCTGCCACTTGTTCTCGAAACGGTTGGCGAATTTCACGAACAGCAACGGCCCCAGCGGGTACGCCAGGGTAATGATGAACGCATACGCCAGGCTGTGGGTCACGCTCACGCCCTGGCCGGACAGCAGCGCCGGCAGCCAGTTGCCGAAGCCGAAGAAACCGATGGCCTGGAACACGTGGAAGACGATCAGCATCAGGGCGCGACGGCGATAGGGCGGCTGCCAGATATCGGCGAAACGCCCTTTGCCTTCGACCGCAACGTTGTGGGTTTCCGGCATGTCCAGCGCCTTGCCATGGTCCTTGATGCAGCGGGCTTCCAGGTCATCCATGATCTTTTCCGCTTCGGCAAAGCGCCCGTGCTGCGCCAGCCAGCGCGGCGACTCCGGCAGGCGCGAGCGCAGCCACCAGATGAACAGCGCGAACACCGCGCTGGCGATCACCACGAAGCGCCAGCCGCTGTAGCCGAACGGGTCTTGAGGCACCAGCCACCAGGACATCAACGCTACCGCAGGCACCGACAGAAACTGCACGAAAAACGCAAAGGCGAACGCCGAGCTGCGCATGCGCTTGGGCACCAGTTCCGAAAGATAGGCGTCGATGGTCACAAGCTCGATCCCTAAGCCGATGCCCACCAGAAAGCGCATGCAGATGATGCCCAGGGCCGAGGTCTGCAGGCCCATCAGCACGGTGGCGACGGTGTACCAGACCAGCGCGAAGGTGAAGATCGCCCGCCGGCCGTACCTGTCGGCGATGGGGCTGAGCAGGCTGGCGCCCAGGAACAGGCCCAGGAAGGTCGCCGAGGCGAACGCGGCCTGGTCGGAGAAGCCGAACACACCTTCGGCGCCGGTGGCGAACAAACCGGCGCGAATCAACCCGGGGCTGATGTAGGCGGTCTGGAACAGGTCGTAGAGTTCGAAGAAGCCGCCGATGGACAGCAACGCCACCAGTTTCCACAAGGTGGCGACAGCGGGCAAGCGGTCGATACGTGCCGAAATGTGCGCGGCGCGCACCGGGTCCAGGCCGTCGGCCGGTGAATGTGCAGGGTCAGAGGAGGGGGAAAGGGCAGACATTATTGTTTTCCGATTCTTTTTTCGAAACCGTGGGACCCCGCATGTTAGAGCTTTTGAATAGATTCAAGACAAAATATTTCCGTGCGAGGTAAGCTTCAGGGCTGATCGCAATCACTTCCCGGATCCCCGTGAAATACAGACTCCCGACCACGGCCACCGCGCCGTTCTGCCCCTCGGCGGTGACCGACAGCGTCGCCATTCCGGCCAATGCCTCGTTCCTGCGCAAGATGATGCTGTTCGTGGGGCCGGGTCTGTTGGTCTCCATCGGCTACATGGACCCCGGTAACTGGGCAACGGCCATCGAAGCCGGCTCGCGCTTTGGGTACGCGTTGCTGTTCGTGGTGGTGCTGGCCAGCCTGTCCGGCATGGTGTTGCAGAACCTCTGTTCGCGGCTGGGCATCGCGACCGGGCGCGACCTGGCGCAATTGTCCGCCGAGCGCTACGGCCGCCGGGTGGGCATGGGCCAGTGGATTCTGGCGGAGCTGTCGATCCTGGCCACGGACCTTGCCGAAGTGCTGGGCGCGGCCCTGGCGTTTCATCTGCTGCTGGGGGTGTCGATCACCACCGGCGTGGCGCTGACCGCGTTCGACACGGTGATTGTCCTGGCCTTGCAGGGGGCCAACTTCCGCCGCCTGGAAGCCATCGTGCTGGGCCTGATCGCCACCATCGCCACCTGCTTTTTCATCGAGCTGGTGCTGATCAAACCCTTCTGGCCGGACGTCGCCGCAGGGCTCAAGCCCTCGTGGGACGTGTTGAGCAATCAGGAGCCGCTGTACATCGCCATCGGCATTCTCGGGGCGACGGTCATGCCCCATAACCTGTACCTGCATTCGTCGGTGGTGCAGACCCGGGTCAACGGTTCATCCGTTGAAAGCAAGGCCAGCGCGATTCGCTATGCGCGGGTGGACACCATTGCCTCCCTGAGCATGGCGCTGGTGATCAACGCGGCGATCCTGATCCTGGCGGCGGCTGCGTTCCACGGCACGGGGCATGCCGATGTGGTGGAAATCCAGGACGCTTATCACCTGCTCGATCCGCTGGTGGGCGGCGCGCTTGCCAGTGTGCTGTTCGGCGTTGCACTGCTGGCGGCGGGGCAGAGTTCGACTTTTACCGGCACCATCGCCGGTCAGGTGGTGCTCGAAGGCTTTCTCAACGCGAAGATTCCTTGCTGGCAGCGACGCCTGATTACCCGGGCACTGGCACTGATTCCGGCGCTGGCAGGGGTGATCTGGTTCGGCGATGGCGCGGTGGGCAAGATGCTGGTGCTCAGTCAGGTGGTGTTGAGCCTGCAACTGCCGTTTGCGCTGTGGCCGTTGATTCGCTTTACCAGCGACAGGCAACTGATGGGCCCCTTTGCCAATAACGCTGTGACAAAAGTGCTGGCGTGGGGCTTGTTCAGCCTGATCTCGGCGGCCAACGTGGCGTTGCTGGTTTTCTGGGTGAATTGAACAGGGCCCGGATCCCACCTGTAGCAGCACGATGCTGTGAACACCCACCTCGCTGTGGGAGATTCTATGGTTGAGGGCAAAGTTTTTTAGCCCTCTTTCCTGCCTGGTATGCGTCCTTGTTCTGCATCAGGGAAAATGCGACGCGGGCGAGCTTGCGAGCCAGAATCACCAGTGATTCAGTCGTAGCCTTACCCTCGCTCCGATAATGTTCATACACATCTTTCCAAGCGGTCGAGCGACTGGCTGACATCGAGGCGTTATGCAGCAAGCGCCGCGTCTCGGAGCAGCCTCGTTTGGTTAAGCGGCGACGTCCCGTTTTCTGACCCGAATCAGACACCCGCAAGTCCATCCCCAGAAATGCGACAAAGGCATCGCTGTTCTTGAATTCACCCCGGATAAAAGCCATTACTAAGGCAGTAGCGGTCAGAAAACCAATGCCTTCAATGGACCGGCAACGTGCAATTTGCTCAAGCAGTCCTGCTTCCTGAAGTAACTCCTTGAG